>JANJTP010000072.1 GCA_024711025.1 Solirubrobacteraceae bacterium | reverse complement strand
CGGCGACCGCCTCGCTACGATCGCGACATGCCCCTGATGAGGCGCTTTCGTGCCGTCCCATGGCTGCTGCTGATCGCCGCGCTGCAGGTGCTCTGGGACCACTGGCATCGCATCGCCGAGCGCGACCGCGCGCGCGTCGCCCAGATCCTGAGGTCCTCGAAGGGGCTGCCGCACCGCATGAGCCAGTCGGAGCGGCACGAGATCGTCGAGATCGCAGGGCGGCTAGACCACCTCGGCCTCGGCCGCGACCTCGCGAGCGCGGCGACGCCGTTCCCGACGCCCGGGCTCAGAACCAAGAAGCCGAAGGGCTGACGGGCGCCTCGGGATCGCGGCGCGAGCGCCCCTCCGGGTCCGGGCGCCGCCCCGCCCCGGCCTCGCGGGGTGGCCTCGGGTCCTGCGGCGGCGCCCCGATCTAGACTCCGCGGCCCGTGACCGACGAGCTGACCGCGCGCACGCGCTTCGACCCCGCCGAGGCCGAGCCTCGAATCATGGAGCGCTGGCTGCGCTCCGGGCTGTTCCACGCCGAGCCGGTCGGCAGCGCGAGCGACAACTACTCGATCGCGATCCCGCCGCCGAACGTCACCGGTGCGCTGCACATGGGGCACGCGCTCAACGGCTCGATCCAGGACGTCCTGGTGCGCTACCACCGGATGCGCGGGCTGCGCACCACGTGGGTCCTCGGCACCGACCACGCCGGCATCGCGACGCAGAAGCAGGTCGAGAAGCGGCTCGTCGAGGAGGGCACCTCGCGCGAGGAGCTCGGTCGCGAGGCCTTCGTCGAGCGCGTCTGGGAGTGGCGCCGAAGCTACGGCGGCACGATCGTCGGTCAGTTCCAGCGGCTGGGCGCCTCGTGCGACTACGAGCGTGAGCGCTTCACGCTCGACGACGGCTATGCGCGCGCGGTGCTCGAGGTCTTCTGCCGGCTCTACGACGACGGGCTGATCTACCGCGACCACTACATGGTCAACTGGGACCCGGGGAGCCGCTCGGCGATCAGCGACCTCGAGGTGGAGGACCGCGAGGTAACCGACACGCTCTACGACATCGCCTACCCGCTGTCCGACGGGTCGGGCGAGCTCGTCATCGCGACGGTCCGCCCGGAGACGATGCTCGGCGACACGGCTGTCGCCGTGAACCCGGCGGACGAGCGCCATGCGCATCTCGTCGGGCGCTCGGTGAAGCTGCCGCTGGTCGGTCGCGAGCTGCCGGTGATCGCCGACGACTACGTCAAGACCGACTTCGGCACGGGCGCGCTGAAGATCACGCCCGCGCACGATCCCAACGACTTCGAGATCGGCCGCCGCCACGGGCTCGCCGAGGTCGCCGTGATCGGCGAGGACGGCCGGATGAGCGACGAGGCCGGCGCCTTCGCCGGCCTGGAGGTGCTCGAGGCGCGCGAGCGGATCGTCGCGGCGCTGCGTGAGCAGGGGCTGCTGCGGGGCGAGGAGCCCTACACGCACACGGTTCCGTTCTCGCACCGCTCGGGCGAGCGTGTCGAGCCCCTGATCTCGCTTCAGTGGTTCATGCGGATGGACGAGCTCGCGCCGCCCGCGATCGAGGCCGTCACGAGCGGGCGGATCGCGATCCACCCGCCCAGCCAGAGCCGGCGCTACGTCGACTGGCTGGAGGGCATCCGGCCGTGGTGCATCTCTCGCCAGCTCTGGTGGGGCCACCAGCTACCCGTCTGGTATCGCGGGGAGGAGACGCATGTCGGGAGCGAGCCGCCGCAGGGCGAGGGCTGGACGCGCGACCCGGACGTCCTCGACACGTGGTTCTCCTCCGCGCTGTGGCCGTTCGCCACGCTCGGCTGGCCGGACGAGACGCCGATGCTGCGCGCCTTCTACCCGACCGACGTCCTCAGCACCGCGCGCGACATCCTGTTCCTCTGGGTCGCCCGCATGGTCATGCTCGGGCTGCGCTTCACCGGCGACATCCCGTTCGAGCACGTCTACGTGCACTCTGTGATCCAGGCCCCCGACGGGCGGCGGATGAGCAAGTCGCTGGGCACCGGGATCGACCCGCTGCACGAGATCGACGAGCACGGCGCCGACGCGGTGCGCTTCGGCCTGCTCGCGATGTCCTCGACGCAGGACGTGCGCTACTCGCGCGAGAAGGTCGAGCAGGGCCAGGCGCTCGCCAACAAGCTCTACAACGCGTCGCGCTTCGTGCTGCTCAACGCCCGCCCCGTCACGCCGGCCGGGCCGATGCCGACGCGCGTGGAGGACCGCTGGATCCTCTCGCGCCTGCAGCGCGTGATCGCCGACACGGCGCGACGGATCGACGAGTTCGACTTCTCCAAGGCGGCCCTCGGCCTCTACGACTTCGTCTACGGGGAGCTGTGCGACTGGTACCTCGAGCTCGTCAAGGGCCGCGAGTTCGACGAGGAGCTGTCGGCGACGCTGCTGCACGTGTTGAGCGAGACGCTGGCGCTGGCCCATCCGTTCATTCCCTTCGTCACCGAGGAGATCTGGAGCGCCGTTCCGGGATCGGAGGGGCTGCTCGCCGGCGGGAGCTATCCGCTCGCCGACGCGCGGCTCGTCGACGAGTCGGCCGAGCGCGAGGTCGGTGCCGTGATCGAGGCGGTTCGCGCCGTGCGCTCGTGGCGCAGCGAGTCGGGCGTTCCGGCCGGGGCGCGGCTGGCGGCACGGCTCGCCGCGACCGGCTACGAGGCGACCTCGCCGCTGCTCGCGCGGCTGGCGCGGCTCGAGCTCGCCACCGACGACGCCGTCGACGCCTCGCCGGCCGTGGCCGCCGTCAGCGTGCCGGTCCCGGGCGGCACAGTGGAGCTGGCCGCCGGCGAGCACGTCGATCCGCGGGCCGCGGAGCACCGCGTCCAGGAGCGCCGCTCGGAGCTCGAGCGCGAGATCGCGCGCGCGTCGGGCAAGCTGGACAACGAGGGCTTCGTCGCCAAGGCGCCGCCGGCGCTCGTCGAGGCCGAGCGCGAGAAGCTCGAGCGGCTGCGCGACGAGCTCCGGTCGCTGCTCTAGATTCCCGGGCCGTCGATGTCGTCGATCGTGCCGCAGCCCGCAACCGACCGTGCCTGGAGCATCGAGGACGCCGAGCGATGGCTGCTGTCGCTCGAGCGCTTCGGGATGACGTTCGGCCTCGGGCGGATGCGCAGGCTGATGACCGCGCTCGGCTCGCCGCAGGAGCGTCTGCGCGCGGTCCACGTCGTCGGCTCCAACGGCAAGTCCTCGACGGTCCGCATGATCGCGGCGATCATCGCCGGACACGGGCTGCGCACCGGCGCCTACCTGTCACCGCACCTCGTCTCGTTCGCCGAGCGGGTGCGCGTCGACGGCGTCGACATCGCTCCGGAGCGGTTCGCCGGCGCCGTACGGCGCGCCGCACGCGCCGCGGCCGCCGTGAATCGCACGCTGCCCGCCGGGGAGGTCGTCACGCAGTTCGAGGCGATCACCGCCGCCGCCTACGACGAGCTCGCGCGGCAGGGCGTCGACGTCGCCGTGGTCGAGGCGGGACTCGGCGGCCGCTACGACGCGACGAGCGTGATCGCGTCTGAGGTGCAGGTGCTGACGAGCGTGTCGCTCGAGCACACCCACCTGCTCGGCCCCACGATCGCCGACATCGCCGCCGAGAAGCTGGACGTCGTGCGGCCGGGCGCGACGCTCGTGGTCGGCCCGACGCTGCACCCGGACGCGCTTGCGGTCGCCGAGCGGGTCTGCGCCGCACGCGGAGCGCGGCTGGTCAATGCGCCCGCCGGGCCGCCCGTCGAGCTACCCGGTGCGCCGCCCTACCAGCGGCGCAACTTCGCGCTCGCGTGCGCCGCCGCGGGCGAGCTGCTCGGCCGGCTCGACGACGATGCGCTCACCGCCGCGGCCGCCTCGGCGACGCTCGTTCCCGGCCGCTTCGAGGTCGTCGACGAGCGGCCCGTGACGATCTTCGACGGCGCGCACAACCTCGACGGCGTCCGCGCGCTCGCCGAGGCGCTGCGCGGCTTCCTCGCGGGTCGGCGCCTGGTGGCGTGCGTGGCGGTGCTGGACGACAAGGACGCGGTCGAGATGCTCCGCGAGCTGCTCGGGCTCTGCGCCGAGCTGATCTTCACGAGCCTGCGCAACCCGCGGGCGCTGCCGGCGGCGACGCTGGAGTCGCTCGCGCGCCAGCTGAGCGGCCCGTCCGTGCACGTCATCGCCGACCCGCATGAGGCTCTCGCCGCGGCGAGAGCGGCGGCGGGGGAGGACGGGGTCGCGCTCGCGACCGGCTCGCTCTACCTGCTGGCCGAGCTGCTGCGCGGGCCGGACGCACCCCGGGGCTCGACGCTGTGAGCGAGCGCGGCGGACCGTCCGTCATCACGATGGTGCTGGCCGTCGCGATCGTCGTGGCGCTCGTAATCCTCCTGTTCTTCGGCATCGGCTACCTGTTCGGCCGGACCGTCCTCTAGGGCCCGGCCGGCCCGGAAGGTGCCGGCGGGCCGACGGCGAACCGTCCACTACCCTCCCTTTGCCCATGACGCCCATTCCGGCCATATTCGGGATCGAGAACGGCACGCTGAACACGGTCGTCGCGCTCGTGCTGCTCGGTGTGGCCGTCATCTGGCTGGCGCTCGTCTGGTACACGCTCTCCGACGCCCGGCGGCGGCTCGACGACGGCGTGCTGATCGCGTCCGCGGTGCTGGCGGCGCTCGTCTTCCCGTTCATCGGCACGCTCGTCTACACGATCGTCCGCCCGCCCGAGTACCTCGAGGACGTCCGTGAGCGCGAGCTCGAGATGGAGGCCGCGCGCGCGCGGCTGGTCGATTCCGGCCACGAGCTCTGCCCGAACTGCGAGGCGATCGCCGGGCGCGACTTCCTGCGCTGCCCGCACTGCCTGCACAGGCTGCGCGACAAGTGCCGCGAGTGCTCACGGCCGCTCGATCCGGACTGGCTCGTCTGCCCTTACTGCGAGGCGGCGATCCCGGGCGTCACGCCGACGGCCCGCAGCCGCAGCCGCGGGCGTGCCGCGCCCGGTGTCCGCGAGCGCCGCGCCGACGCCGCTGGGCCGCAAGTCGACGATCCCCACCAAGCCGGCGCATACGCGGAGACGGCGCCGATCGAGGGCTACGACGAGATCGTCGGCCCCGACGCCCCTTCATCTCCCGGGAATCGCTGAGCGATCCCTCGAGATGGCCGATCCCGGGTGTGGCGCGGACGATCAAAGCTGACAACCACCGAACACGGAGAACCCATGGACCGGACCCTCATCCTGGTCAAGCCGGACGCGTTCGCGCGCAACCTCACCGGTGAGATCATCGCCCGCTTCGAGCGCAAGGGCCTGCGGCTGGCCGCGCTCAAGCAGATGACCATGCCGCGCGAGCTGGCCGAGAGCCACTACGCCGAGCACGCCGAGCGGCCGTTCTTCGGCGAGCTCGTCGACTTCATCACGAGCGGACCGCTCGTCGCGATGGTGCTCGAGGGCCACCAGGCCGTCGCGGCCGCGCGCCAGGTGATCGGCGCGACGAACCCGCTCGAGGCCGCGCCCGGATCGGTCCGCGGCGACCTCGCCGTCGAGCTCGGCAGCAACATGGTCCACGGGTCCGACTCGGACGAGTCCGCCGCCCGCGAGGCCGCTCTGTTCTTCCCGGAGCTGAGCTGATCCGATCGTCGGCCCGGGCGTGCGGTCCTTCGGGCCGTCCGTCCGAAGGCGAGAGAGGGCGCCGGCGATGAGCGAAGAGCCGCTGCGCTGGCGTCCCTCGTGGCACCTGGTCCTGGCGTCGGCCTCCCCGCAGCGCCGCGCGATCCTCGACCAGCTCGGGGTGAGCTTCGTGGCGCGCCCCACGGACGTCGCCGAGCTCGGCGACGGCGAGCCGACGGTCGCCGCCGCCGAGAACGCCCGGTGCAAGGCGCTGGCCGGGATGACGGCGCTCGAGCCCTCCGAGCGCGAGGTCTCCGTCGTGCTCGCGTGCGACACCGTCGTGACGCTCGACGGCCGCCTCTACGGCAAGCCCGCCGACGAGGAGCAGGCGCGCCGCTACCTCGCCGAGCTGCAGGGCCGCTCCCACGACGTGCTCGGCGCGATAGCGGTGGTGACCGCGGAAGGGCGGCTGCTGCAGCGCATCGAGCGGACGAGCGTCACGTTCGCGCCGCTCGAAGCGGCACAGATCGCCGCCCACGTCGCGCTCGGCGAGTGGCGCGGACGGGCCGGCGGCTATGCGATCCAGGGGCACGGCGCGGCGCTCGTCGAGCGGATCGACGGCGACTACCTGAATGTCGTCGGCCTACCCGTGCCGGCGCTGCGAGGGCTCGTGCAAGGTCTCGTGCCGCCGTTCTGAGCAGGGGTTTCCGAGTGGGTCCGGCGCTACACTCATGCGCGACGCGGCGCGCTCGCGCCCGGAAGTCCGGGTGCCCTGAAGCACGCCGCGCGACGCGCGTCTGATGGGAGTCTTCAGCTACCTGACCGGCATGGGTGGCCGCGACATGGCGGTCGACCTCGGCACGGCGAACACGCTCGTCTACGTGCGTGGGCGAGGCATCGTCCTCTCCGAGCCGTCGGTCGTCGCGATCGACTCGCGTACCGGCGAGGTCCACGCCGTCGGGATCGAGGCCAAGCGGATGCTCGGCAGGACGCCCGGCACGATCCAGGCGATCCGGCCGCTGAAGGACGGCGTCATCGCCGACTTCGACGTGACCGAGGAGATGCTGCGCCACTTCATCCAGAAGGTGCACCAGAACCGCTGGGCGCATCCACGGGTGGTCGTCTGCGTGCCCTCCGGGGTCACCGGCGTCGAGAAGCGCGCGGTCGAGGAGGCGTGCCTCTCGGCCGGTGCGCGGCAGGCCTACCTGATCGAGGAGCCGATGGCGGCGGCGATCGGCGCCGGTCTGCCGGTCGGCGAGCCGACCGGCTCGATGATCGTCGACATCGGCGGCGGCACGAGCGAGGTCGCCGTGATCTCGCTCGGCGGCATCGTCGTCTCGCAGTCGGTGCGCGTCGGCGGTGACGAGCTCGACGAGTCGATCATCAACTACGCAAAGCGCGAGTACAAGCTGCTGATCGGCTCGCAGACCGCCGAGGAGGTCAAGCTCGAGATCGGCTCGGCGTACCCGATGGACGACGAGGTCCAGGCGGAGATCCGCGGCCGCGACATGGTCAGCGGGCTGCCGAAGACCGTCGTCCTCACCAGCGAGGAGATCCGCGGGGCGCTCGAGGAGCCGCTCACGCAGATCATCGACGCCGTCAAGGAGACGCTCGACCGCACGCCGCCCGAGCTGTCCTCGGACATCATGGACCGTGGCATCATGCTGGCCGGCGGCGGCTCCCTCCTACAGGGGCTCGACGAGCGCCTGCGAGAGGAGACCCAGATGCCCTCGCACCTCGCCGAGTCGCCGCTGACCTGCGTGGCGGTGGGCTCGGGTCGCTCGCTCGAGGAGTTCGAGGTCATCCACCGCACGAGCCGCAACACGAGGAACCGCCGCCGTCGCCCCTAGGAGGAGCGGCCCGGCTCGAGATCCCATGCCCCGCAACGCTCCAGCTTCGACGTGTACGACAAGTCGCTCCGACGGCGCCGGGTAGCCCTCGCGCTGCTGGTGGCATGCTCGCTGCTGCTGCTCACCGTGTACTTCGGCGAGTCGGCCGGCGGCGGGCTGCACAGCGTGCAGCGCGGTGCGCTCGAGGTGCTCTCGCCGATCCAGGAGGGGGCGAGCCGCGTGCTGAAGCCGGCTCGCGACCTGGCCCGGTGGATCGGCGACACGGTCGACGCAAAGGGGCGGGTCTCCGACCTCGAGCGGGAGAACGAGCAGCTGCGCCGGCAGGCGATCGCGGGAACCGACGCGGCGCGCCAGAACGTCCAGCTTCGGCGGATCCTCGGGCTCGACGACGCCGCCGGGCTGGCGGCCACGAGGCCGGTCACCGCCCGGGTCATCGGCCAGTCGCCGACCGTCTGGTACGGGACGATCACGATCGACAAGGGCAGCGGCGACGGCGTGAGGGTCGGTCAGCCGGCGATCACCGGCGACGGCCTCGTCGGCCAGGTGACGACCGCCACTCCGGGCTCCGCGATCGTGACGCTGATCACGGACAGCAGAGTCGCCGTCTCGGCGCGGGTCAGTGAGAACGGCGTGCGCGGCGTCGTGCAGACCTCGGCCGGCGGCGCCGGCGACCTGCGGCTGCGCTACACGACTCGCAGCGACCGCGTCGAACGCGGCTGGAGCGTCGTCACGGCGGGCACCTCGTCGGCCGCCGACCGGCTGCAGTCGCTCTACCCGCCCGGCATCCCGATCGGCCGCGTGACGCGCGTGACCGATGCCGGCACCGACACACAGCAGGTCGAGATCGCACCGTATGCGGACCTGCGCCGGCTGGAGCTCGTCCAGGTGCTGACCGCGCGCCCCAACGGAAACCGCCCGTGATCGGCCTCGACCCACGGCAGCTTCTCTGGCGTCTGGCGGTGATCGGCCTGGTGGCGACGATCGTCCAGATCGCGGCCGTCTCGCAGCTCGAGATCCTCGGCGCCAACGCCGACGTCACGCCGCTCGTCGTCGCCGCGGTCGGGCTGCTCGCCGGATCGCTGCCCGGGGCGGCGTTCGGCTTCGGCATCGGGCTGCTGCTCGATCTCGCGCTCGTGCAGACCGTCGGCATGTCGTCGCTGCTGCTCCTCGCCCTGGGCTACGGAGCGGGGCGCCTGCGCGAGCTGCGCGACCCGCAGGGCGCGCTCGTGCCGATCGCCGTCGGCGCCGGCGCCACGGCGCTGGCGCTGGTCGGGTTCGCGCTGATGAGCTTCCTGCTCGGTGGCGACGCGCCGCTCGACCCGGCGATCCTCTGGCGGCTGGCGCTGACGCTGGCGTGGGGGACGCTGCTCGCGGCGCCGGTGCACGCTCTCGTCCGCCGCGTGCTGCTGCCGGCGCTGCCGGAGGACCCGCGGCGCCGGCGCCGGCGGGCGTACACGACCGGCGGCCTCTCGCCGCTCTCGAGGGCCTGATGCTCGAGCCGGCGGGCGGCCATGGGCCGCGCACCCCACCGGTCAACCCTCAGCTCGCGCTGAGGATCGCGATCTTCGGCGCGGTCGCGTTCGGGCTGTTCGCGCTGATCTTCCTGCGGCTCTGGTTCCTGCAGGTCCTGTCCGGCGACCGCTACCGCCAGGAGGCGATGGACAACCGAGTGCGCACCGTGGCGATCGCCGCGCCCCGCGGCAGCATCGTCGATCGCAACGGGCGGCCGCTGGTCGAGAACCGCGTGGCGACGGTCCTGCAGCTCGATCCCCGCAGCCTGCCCGAGCAGGCGCGCAGCAATGCCGCACGCTGGGGCCAGCTGATGGGCCGGCGGTCGCTGCGACCGAAGGGCCGGCGCGGCGCGCCGGTGCCGATACCGCCGCCGGCGACGCCCGAGCTCGCCGTGCGCTACCGGCGCCTGGGAGCCGTGCTCGGGATGTCCGCCGCGGAGATCAACCGCCGCGTCACGCAGCAGCTCGCGATGGTCCCCTACGCGAACGTGCGCCTCAAGGTCGACGTGCCGGCTTCGATGCGCGACTTCCTGCTGGAGCGCCAGATGCGCTTCCCGGGGATAGCGGTCGAGCAGGTCTACCTGCGTCGCTACCCGCTTGGCGCAACCGCCGCCCAGCTCGTCGGCACGACCGGCGAGGTGAGCCCGGCACAGCTGGAGACGAAGGACTTCAGCGACGTGCGCCCCGGGACGATCGTCGGCAAGGAGGGGATCGAGCGCGCATACGACCGCTTCCTGCGGGGCGCGAGCGGCACCCAGTCGATCACCGTCGACGCCGCCGGACGGCCCAAGAGCCAGCGGCTCGCCCGCGAGCCGCGCGCCGGGCTCTCGCTGCGCACGTCGCTCGACCTGGGCCTGCAGCGCACCGGCCAGCAGCAGCTCGACTCGGTGATCGCGGGCGGGCCCGGCACGGCCGGCGCGTTCGTGGCGCTCGACCCGCGCGACGGCGAGGTGCTCGCGATGGGCTCCTCGCCGACGTTCGACCCGAACGTCCTCGCGCGGCCGATCAGCCAGGCGCGCTACGACGAGCTGTTCGTCCGCGACCAGGCCGGGGCGCCGCGCTTCAACCGCGCGATCGGCGGCGCCTACCCGACCGGCTCGACGTTCAAGCCGATAACCGCGCTCGCGGCGCTCGACCGTGGCCTGGTCACGCCGGAGACGCCGGTCGAGGACACGGGCGTCTTCAAGCTCGGCAAGCAGCAGTTCAAGAACGCCCAGGACGCCGTCTACGGCACGATCGACATGCGGCGTGCGCTCCAGGTCTCCTCCGACGTCTACTTCTACAAGCTCGGCGCCCAGGCCAACGGGCTGCGGGGGCAGGCGATCCAGAGCTGGGCGCGCAAGCTCGGCCTCGGTCGGCCGACCGGCATCGACGTGCCGGGCGAGGCCGCGGGCACGATCCCCGATCGCGCCTGGCGCGCCGCGCAGAACCGCAAGGAGAAACGCTGGGAGAAGAAGACCGGCAAGCGCTGCCCGCCCGACTGCCTCTACTCGGACGGGCGCCCCTGGTCGGTCGGCGACAACGTCAACCTCGCCGTCGGCCAGGGCGACGTGCAGGCCTCGCCACTGCAGATGGCGGTTGCCTACGCCGCGATCGCCAACGGTGGACAGGTCGTGCGGCCACACCTCGGCACGGCGATCGAGGACGAGGGCGGCAGCGAGATCCAGCGGCTGCCCGTGCCGGCGGCTCGCCGGGTCGGCATCGACGCCGGCGACCGCCGCGCCGTGCTCGACGGCCTGCACCTGTCGACGACCGGCGCCGGCGGCACGTCGGCCGACGTATTCGCCGGCTGGCCGCAGCGCCGCCTGCCGGTCTATGGCAAGACGGGCACCGCAGAGCGCCAGCCGCACGGCGACCAATCGTGGTACATAGCGTATGTGCCGCACCCCGCCCGCCCGATCGTCGTCGCCGTGACGGTCGAGCAGGGCGGCTTCGGCGCGGAGGCCGCAGCCCCCGTCGCGTGCCGGATGCTGCGTCGCTGGTTCGAGGTCAAGGCCCAATGCGCCCCCGGCGCGTCGAGGACGCAGTGACCGCGCGCACCTCGCTGCGAACGCCCGAGACCGCGCCGGCGCCGCGCACCCGCTCGTTCTCCTGGGGGCTGGACCCCGGCATTGCGATCGCCGCGATCGGCCTGGCGGCCTGCTCGGTGCTCGCGGTCTCCCGAGCCGCCTCCGAGGCGACGGCCACGCGCCAGATGGCCTACGCGGTCATCGGTCTGGCGGCGGCCGGCGTTCTCTGGCGACTGGACTACTCCCGCCTGCGCGAGCTGCGCCACGGCATCTACGCCTTGCTGCTCGCCTCGATCGTCGCCGTGATGGCCTTCGGGGGCGTGGCCCGCGGCTCGCGGCGCGCGATCGAGCTTCCATTCTTCTCCTTCCAGGCATCCGAGCTGGGGAAGGTCCTGCTGGTGCTGTCGCTGTCGGCGTTCGTCGTCGACCAGACGCGACGGACGGCCGGTCGGCACACGACCGCGCGCATCATGCTGCTCGCGCTCGTGCCGGCCGGCCTCGTCATGCTCCAGCCGGACCTCGGCTCGGCCCTGGTCTACATCGTCATCGGCCTCGCGGTGCTGTTCGTCGGCGGCGCTCCGTGGCGGCACTTCGCCGCCCTGGGCGCGCTCGCCGCCGTGGCGGTCGCGCTCGCGCTCGTCGCGCTCCCGGCCGCCGGGGTCGATGTCCTCCACGACTACCAGAAGGAGCGCCTGACGGCGTTCCTGCACCCGTCCGACACCGCCAGTGACGAGGGCTACCAGCAGAAGCAGTCGACGATCGCCATCGGCTCCGGTGAGAAGACCGGCCGCGGCGAGGGCTCGACCCAGACGAAGCTCGACTTCCTCCCGGAGCACCACACCGATTTCGTGTTCGCCGTCATCGGCGAGCGGTGGGGCTTCGCCGGGGCCGCGCTCGTCCTCTCGCTGTACGCCCTGCTGATCTGGCGCGGTCTGCGCGTCGTGACGCTCTCGAAGAACCTGTACGGGGCGCTTGTCGCCGGCGGCATCGTCGCGATGCTGCTCTTCCAGGTCTTCGTGAACGTCGGGATGAACATCGGCATCATGCCGATCACCGGGATCCCGCTGCCGCTCATGAGCTACGGGGGCTCGTCGCTCATGACGACGATGCTCGCCGTGGGTCTGCTGCAGTCGATCCACGCGCAGGGCCGCGCCGCGCTGGCGTCCAAGGGCCGGGTGCTCACCTTCTAGACAGAGAGAGACCACCCGTGAAGAAGCAAGTCCTCGTCAGCGTCGACCCGTGGGAGACCCGCGTCGCGCTGCTGGAGCAGGCCGGCACGCCGGCCAAGGCCCGCGCGCGCAGCGCCCAGGGCCAGAAGGACCCGATGGCCGGCTATCGCGTCGCCGAGCTGTACCTGGAACGGCGCGGCAGCCGGTCGATCGTCGGCAACATCTACAAGGGTCGGGTCGACAACGTGCTCGACGGCCTCGAGGCCGCGTTCATCGACATCGGCCTCGACAAGAACGGCTTCCTGCACATCGACGAGCTCGTCCTGCCGGGCGTCGAGATCCCGCGCCGCGGGCGCGGGCAGGACGGCGGCAAGCGCATGAGCGACCTGCTGAAGCCCGGGCAGGAGGTCGTCGTGCAGGTCGTCAAGGACCCGCTCAAGTCGAAGGGCGCGCGCGTCACGATGGACCTCACGATCGCGGGGCGCTACCTGGTGTACGCGCCCAGTGGCGAGGGCGTCGGGGTCTCCAAGCGACTCGACGACAAGGAGCGCGAGCGGCTGCGCCGGCAGGTCAAGGGCCTCGACCTGCGCGAAGGCGGCGCGATCGTCAGGACCGCCGCCCACGGCGCCAGGCGCGAGGACTTCGAACGCGAGCTGCCCTACCTGTTCAAGCTCCACGAGGTCCTCGAGCGGCGCGCGGCCGAGCAGTCGGCGCCGTCGCTCGTCTTCCAGGAGGCGGACCTGTCGGTGCGTGTCGTGCGCGACATCTTCAGCGCCGACTTCGAGCGGGCGCTGGTCGACGACGAGGGGCAGTACCAGCGGCTCGTCTCGTTCTTCACCCGCACGGCCCCCGAGCTGGTCGACCGGGTCGAGCTCTACCAGGGCTCCGAGCCGCTGTTCGAGGCATACGGCGTCGAGGAGGTCATCGCGGGGCTCACCTCGCGGCGGGTCGACCTGCCGAGCGGCGGCTACCTGATGATCGACTACGGCGAGGCGCTGACGGTCTTCGACGTCAACTCCGGCTCGTTCGTCGGCCGTGGCAGGCAGGCGCGGCTCGAGGACACGATCACCAAGACGAACCTCGAGGCGGCCGACGAGGTCGTGCGCCAGCTGCGCCTGCGCGACATCGGCGGGATCATCGTCATCGACTTCATCGACATGGCGAAGGCGCGCAATCGCGAGGCGGTCCTCAAGACGCTCCGCGCCGCGTTGCAGGAGGACCGCACGAAGACGTTCACCGCCGAGATCTCCAAGCTCGGACTGGTCGAGATGACGCGCCAGAACGTCACCGAGGGGGTTCGCGAGATCATCAGCCGCGCCTGCCCGACGTGCGACGGCGACGGCGTCGTGCTCAGCGAGGAGACGGTCGCGATCGAGTTCGACCGCAGGCTGCGCGAGCTCGCCTCGCGCGCCCGGCGCGGCACCGAGGCGTTCCTGGTCAAGGTCCACCCCGACGTCAGCGCAGAGTTCACCGGACAGGGCTCGCGGATGCTCCACGAGCTCGAGCAGGCGACCGGGAAGCTGTTCCACTTCGAAGGCTCGGAGAGCCTCCACCTCGATCACTTCGAGGTCGTGATGGAGGGCTCCGCCGAGGAGGTGCGCGAGCGCGCGGTCCCGTTCCACGAGGGCGAGGAGGTGCTCGTCACGATCGTCGAGCCACACATGTACAACGTCGACGACGCGGTCGCGAAGATCGACGGCTACATCGTCGCGGTCACCGGCGGCGGGCGCCACCTGGGGGAGAAGCGGCTCGTGCGGATCGCCGAGGCCGGGCGCAACTCGGCCCGCGCCGAGCTGGTCGGCGAGGAGCCGGGCGGGACCCAGAACGGCTCTCCGGCAGGCTCCGCCTCCGCCGCGAGCGGCGATGCCCTAGAATCAAGGTCTCGGCGCCGTGGCCGCAGAGGTGGCAGGCGCCGTTCCGCTGCTCCGGCCGACGCCGGCGCGACGGACACCACCTCCGACTAGGAAGTCCTCATGTACGCGATCGTCAAGACCGGCGGCAAGCAGTACCGCGTCGAGCGGGGTCAGACCCTGCTCGTCGAGCGGCTGCACGCTGACGAGGGTGCCACCGTGGCGCTCGAGCCGGTGCTCCTGCGCTCCGACGAGACCGTCTTCGACGCCGACGGCCTGCAGCGGGTCAAGGTCGACGCGAAGGTCGTCGAGCACCTGCGCGGACCGAAGATCCGCGTCTTCAAGTTCAAGCCGAAGCGCGGCTACAAGCGCACCTCGGGCCACCGCCAGGAGCTGACCCGGATCGAGGTCACGGGCATCGAGCTGCTCGCGAGCAACGCGAAGAAGAAGGCCGCGCCGGCGCCCGACGCGCCGGCCGCCGAGACGAAGGAGGCCTAGGACCATGGCTCACAAGAAGGGGCTCGGCTCCTCTCGCAACGGCCGCGACTCGAACGCCAAGCGACTTGGCGTGAAGGTCTTCGCGGGCCAGACGGTGCACGGCGGCGAGATCATCGTTCGCCAGCGCGGCACCCGCTTCAAGCCCGGCGACGGCGTCGGCATCGGCCGCGACGACACGCTGTTCGCCAAGGCCCAGGGCACCGTCGAGTTCACCCGCGGCCGCCGTGGCCGCGTCGTGAACGTCGTCGCCGCCGAGTCGGCCGAGTAGGCCGCTCGTCCGCCGAGCGGGGGCAAGGGGCTACAGCGCCTGGCGCGTGGGCCGCACCAGGATCTCGCTGACGTCGACGTGCGGCGGCTGCGAGACCGCGTATATCACCGCGTTCGCGATGTCCACGTCGCGCAGCACCGAGCTCGGCCGCTCGTCGAAGAACGGCGTGTCGACCATGCCGGGCTCGATCAGCGTGACTCGTACGCCGCTGCCCTCCAGCTCGCCGCGCAACGACCGGCCCATCCCCGTGACGGCCCACTTCGTCGAGCTGTAGAGGCTGCCGGGGATCGCCACGCGGCCCGCGACGCTGCTCGTCAGCAGGTAGTGGCCGATCGCAGCGCGCACGTCGTCGAGCGTCGCCCGGATCGTGTACGCGACGCCGAGCACGTTCGTCAGCACCATCTCGCGCCAGTGCTCGTTGCTCTCGCCGTCGTGCCCAAAGCCGCGCCTGGCTCCGAAGCCGGCGTTCGCGAAGACGACGTCGATCCGCCCGAACGCGTCGCGGGCGGCTGCGGCGAGGCGTTCGCAGTCGTCCCACAGCTGGACGTCGGTCGGCACGGCGATCGCCCTCTGCGGGCCACCGAGCTCGTCGGCGAGCGCCTCCAGCGGCTTGCGGGAGCGAGCCGCCAGGACGAGCCGGTGGCCGGCCTGCGCGGCGGCGCGGGCGGTGGCCGCACCGATCCCGCTCGAGGCGCCGGTGATCAGGAAGACGGAGTCGGACATCGACTGCTCCTAGGCTGGTGGACTGGCGGCGTCGTCTTCCGGCGGCGCCGCATCCGGGGACACATGCTCTACGACAAGGCTCACATCTTCGTTCAAGGCGGTCGCGGCGGCGACGGCTGCACTTCGCTGCGCCGCGAGGCGCATGTCCCGCGCGGCGGGCCGGACGGCGGCGACGGCGGGCACGGCGGCAGCGTCGTCCTCGTCTGCGACGACTCGCTGCGCGACCTGCAGCCGTTCAAGCGCAAGGCGCACCATCGGGCCGGGCGCGGGCATCACGGCGAGGGCGCGCTGCGCCATGGGGCGGCCGGTGAGGACCTGGTCGTCTCGGTCCCGCCCGGCACCGTGGTCCGACTGCCCGACGGGACCGTTCACGACCTGGTCACTCCCGGGCAGCGGGCGCTCGCCGCGCGCGGCGGCAGCGGCGGGCGGGGCAACAAGCGCTTCGCGAGCCCGACACGCCAGACGCCGCGATTCGCCGAGCGCGGCCTGCCCGGCGAGGAGCTCTGGATCGACCTGCAGCTCAAGCTTCTCGCGGACGTCGGGCTCGTCGGCCTGCCCAACGCCGGCAAGTCGTCGCTGCTGTCGGTCCTCACGCGTGCGGCGCCGAAGGTCGCCGACTACCCGTTCACGACGCTCGAGCCCGTGCTCGGCGTGCTCGACACCGGTGATCGCCAGCTCGTGCTCGCCGACATCCCCGGGTTGATCGAGGGCGCGAGCGACGGCGCCGGCCTCGGTCACGAGTTCCTCGCGCACATCGAGCGCACCCGGCTGCTGGTCCACGTGCTCGACCTCGCGCCGCTCGACGGCTCCGACCCCGTCGCGAGCTTCGAGCTGGTCGAGCGTGAGCTGGAGGCCCACGACCCGAGGCTGGCGCGACTGGGACGCATCCTCGCCCTCACGAAGGCAGACCTCGTGCATCCCGAGGCGGCCGAGCGGGCCGCGGCGCACTGGCGGCAGCGGCTCGGGGAGGACGTGCCCGTCATCGTGACGTCGAGCGCCACGCGGCGCGGGCTCGACGAGCTCGTCGCCGCCCTCACTCGCGCGACGCCGGTCCAGGCGCCGGTCATCGACGAGGCCGGGATCGACGCACTCGCCGAGCACCGCGTCTTCCGTCCGGCCCAGGCACGGGCCTGGGCCGTGGAGCGGAGCGCCGACGGGATGCTGTGCGTCAGCGGCCCGCCGGTCGAGCGCCTGCTGGCACGCTACGACGTCGAGAACGAGGAGGCCCTCGCACACGTCGAACGCCGCCTCGAGCGGATGGGCGTGATTCGGGCACTCGAGGAGGCCGGGTTCACGCCCGGCGACGACGTCGAGATCGCGGGCACCGTGTTCGAGCTCGATCCCGGCTGACCCGGCGACCGCGGGCTGTCGCCGGGCCGCCGTCATCGGCCGGGGCCGGGCTCGTGCAAAGCGCTGTCCTCGACCCCGGCCGGGCTCGGCGCCGCCCCGGCTCGCGGCTATCGTGCCGGCCCGGTGAGCCGCTATGTCGTCAAGCTCGGGTCGAACACCGTCGCGCACGACGACGGCACGCTGCGCACCGACGTGCTCGGCCACGTCTGCGACGAGGTCGCCGAGCGCCGGCTGGCCGGCGACGAGATCGTGATCGTCACGAGCGGCGCGATCGCACGCGGGATGCAGGTCATGGGGCTCGACGGGCGCCCCTCCGCGATGGCCGATCTGCAGGCGGCGAGCGCGGTCGGCCAGGGCAAGCTCTATCGCGCGTACGACGAGCTGCTGCGAGAGCGCGGAGTGACGAGCGCGCAGGTGCTGCTGACGTTCTTCGACGTCGGCCACCGCCAGCACTACCTGAACGCGCGACAGACCCTCGGGCGTCTCCTGGACTGGGGCGTCGTCCCCGTCGTCAACGAGAACGACACGACGGCGACCGAGGAGATCTCGTTCGGCGACAACGACTTCCTCGCCGCGCAGGTCGCGATCCTCGTCGGTGCCGAGCGGCTCGTGCTGCTGACCAACCAGGACGGGCTGCACACCGCCGATCCGCGCTCGCAGCCGGGGGCGCCGCTCGTCGAGGAGGTGCGCGACATCGCGCAGCTCGCCTCGCTGCAGATCGGCCAGAGCGCCTCCGCTCTCGGCTCAGGCGGGATGCGCTCGAAGGTCGTTGCGGCGGAGATGGCGACCGCCGCGGGGATCCCCGCGACGATCTGCTCCGGACTGCGCGAGGGCGTGCTCGCCCGTGCGCTGGCCGGCGAGCCGGTCGGGACGCGCTTCGCCCCGCAGGACCAGCGCTACTCGAGCTTCGAGCTGTGGCTCAAGTACGCCAAGCCGGCGCGCGGGACGCTCGTCGTGGACGCCGGCGCCGCACGCGCGCTGCGCGACGGCGGCGCGTCGCTGCTGCCGGTCGGGATAGTCGCGGTGCACGGGGCGTTCGGCGAGGGCGACGCGGTCGAGGTTCGCGACGGCGAGCGGCTCCTCGGCAAGGGGATCTCCAACTACGCGGCGACCGACCTGTGTCGGGTGATCGGCCGCAAGTCGGACGCGGTGCGCGAGCTGCTGCCGCGCGCGCCGGACGAGGCCGTGCATCGCGACTACCTGGTGCTCGCCTAGCGCGAGAGGCGGCGCGAGGCATGTGTGAGCGCCCGGCCCGACCGGTGCGCTCTACCCTTGCCGGCATGGCCACAACCGCCGAATCGGTCGCCGACGTCTGCCGGGCCGCCAAGCGCGCCTCGCGGAGACTCGCCGCCACCGACGGTGCCACGCGCGACCGCGCGCTGCACGCGATCGCCGACGCGCTCGAGCTGCGTGCGGCCGAGATCCTCGAGGCGAACGCCGCCGACGTGGAGGCCGGGCGGGATGCCGAGCTCTCCGCCGCGCTCCTGGACCGGCTGGCGCTCGACGAGAAGAGGATCTCCGCGATCGCCCAAGGCGCGCGGCAGGTGGCCGCGCTGCCCGACCCGGTGGGCGAGATCATCGGCGGCGGCCGGCTGGAGAACGGCCTCGAGCTGGTCAAGGTCCGCGTGCCGCTCGGGGTCGTGGCGGTCGTCTACGAGGCGCGGCCGAACGTGACGATCGACGCCGCCGCGCTGTGCTTGAAGTCGGGCAACGCCTGCGTCCTGCGCGGCTCCTCCTCGGCGATGCGCTCCAACGCGGTGCTCGCCGCGGTGGCCGGCGATGCGGCCGAGTCCGCCGGCCTGCCCGGCGGATCGATCTCGCCGGTCTGCGGGGGAGGGCGCGACGAGCTCGCCGAGCTGGCGACCCAGAAGGGGCTCGTCGACCTGATCGTGCCGCGCGGCGGGGAGGGGCTCAAGGCGGCGCTCGAGGGAGTCGCCACGGTGCCCGTCATCTACGCGGCGTCGGGCAACTGCCACGTCTACGTGGACCGCTCCGCCGATCTCGACAAGGCGGTGGCGATCGCGGTCAACGCCAAGGTCCAGCGGCCGGGGGTCTGCAACGCCGCGGAGACGCTGCTCGTCCATGCGGGCGCGGCCGCCTCGTTCCTTCCGCGCGCGCTGGAGGCGCTCGACGCGGAGGGGGTCGAGCTGCGCGTCGACGCCCGCGCGCGGGCGGCGGCGGGCGCTGCTCTCGGCGGCCGGCTGGTCGACGCCGTCGCTGATGACTGGGACACGGAGTTCCTGGCGCCGGTGCTCGCGGTCGGCGTCGTCGACTCCGTAGGCGAGGCGATCGATCACATCGCACGACACGGCTCCGGCCACTCGGAGGCGATCGTCACCGAGGATCTCAGCGCGGCGCTGGAGTTCGAGCGCGGCGTCGACGCCGCGTGCATCTACATCAACGCGTCGACGCGGTTCACCGACGGCGCCGAGTTCGGGATGGGCGCCGAGATCGGCAACTCGACCCAGAAGCTGCACGCGCGCGGCCCGATCGGCGTGCGCGAGCTGTGCACGGTCAAGTACGTCGTCACCGGCGACGGGCACGTGCGTCGCTGAGCGCGTGGGCGAGCGAGCGGCCGGACGCGAGAGGAAGGCGTGGCGCGGATCGGCCTACTCGGGGGGACGTTCAATCCGCCGCACATCGGACACCTGGTCTGCGCGCAGGAGGCCTGCGACCAGCTGCGCCTCGATCGCGTGGCGCTCGTGCCGGCGCCCAGACCGCCGCACAAGGAGGTGCCGGACGACCCCGGCCCGTGGACGAGGCTGCGGCTCTGCGAGCTGGCGGTCGAGGGCGACGAGCGCCTGACGGTCGAGCCGCTCGAGCTGGGGCGCCCGGGGCCCTCGTTCACGGTCGACACGCTTCGCGAGCTGCGCGGGCGCAGGCCGGGCGACGAGCTGACTCTGGTCGTCGGCGGCGACATGGCGGCGAGCCTGACGACCTGGCGCGAGCCGGCGGAGATCCTGCGGCTGGCGATGCTCGCCGTCGCCGGGCGCGAGGGGCTGTCACATGCCGACATCGCGGCGCGGCTCGCTCCGCTCCATGACGGCTCGCGTGTCGCGTTCTTCGACATGCCGCGCCTCGACGTCTCCTCGACGATGCTGCGCGCGCGGGCGGCGGCGGGCCGATCGCTGCGCTACCTCGTGCCCGACGCGGTGGCCGACGAGATCGGCCGCCGTGGGCTCTATCGTGGGAGGCGACCCCAGGAGACGCCGCCGACCGAGGAGCAGCATCGAGCATGAGTCCGTCCACGCCGCAGGTCGCGGCCCCAGAGCGCGCAGTGGAGCGCGAGGCGCTCGACCCCCAGCGGCTCACGGAGCTCATCGCGGGCTACGCGCTGGACAAGAAGGCGCAGGACGTCGTGGCGCTCGACCTCGGCGGCATCTCCGGCTTCACCGACGCCTTTCTCATCTGCACGGGTGCGAGCGACCGTCAGGCGAAGGCGATCCACGACGCGATCCACATCGGGCTCAAGAACGATCACGGCCTGCTCCCGCGGCGCGTCGAGGGGCTTGGGGAGGCGCGCTGGATCCTGATGGACTATCTCGACGTCGTCGTCCACGTCTTCACGCCGGACACCCGCGACTTCTACCGGCTCGAGTCACTGTGGGGCGACGTCCCGCGCCGGGCTTTCGTCGCGGGCCCGGACGGGGACCTGCAGCCCGCCGATACCGCCGGCTGAGCTCACCGACGATCCACGACGGCTCGCCCGGCTCAGCGGGCCCCGATCGCTGTTGACTGCTCGTCCGGCTCGGAGGAAGATCGGCGCAACCGCCGACATACTCTCCGAGGGGGTGGCAGATGTCCTGGAACCTCCAGGGAAGCTACTTCGAGACGTGCTCGTGCGAGGTTGTCTGTCCGTGCACCGCGTCGCTGGCGCTCGGTGCCGACTACGACCGCTGCCGGGTGACGCTCGTCTTCAACATCGCGGGGGGCGAGGTGGAGGGTGTCGATGTGGGCGGCCTGACCGTCGCCGCCATCGCCGACTCGCCCAAGGTCATGAGTGACGGCGGCTGGCGGCTCGGCGTCTTCATCGACGCCGCCGCCTCCGACGAGCAGGCCGAGAAGCTGGGCGCGGTCTTCGCCGGCCAGCTCGGGGGGCCGATGCAGGCGCTCGGGCCGCTCGTCGGGGAGAGCCTGGGGGTCGAGCGCGCTCCGATCGAGGTGCGTGAGGAGGGGCTGCGCCACAGCGTGAGGATCGGGGACGCCGTCGACTTCGAGATCGAGGACGTCGTGTCGTTCGGCGTCGAGTCCGGAGAGCCCGCGCGCCTCAGCGGGATCTTCCATCCTGTCGGATCCGAGCTGACGATCTCGAAGGCGACGCGCTCGAGCATCAGCGCCTTCGGCATCGAGTACGAGGGCAGGGCCGGCTTCTCGGCGTCGAGCTTCTCCTGGGCTGCGTGAGGTGAGCCGGGCCGCATCCGCATCCGCGGTGGGCGCACGCTCCCGCGGGCGCCGGGCGGGTTCGGATCCCGCCTTGGCGGCGGTACGGGCCCGCCTGGCTCTGGTGGCGACGCTGCTCGCGCTCGCGGGCCTCGCGTGGTGGTCGACGGCGGATTCGATGCGGGGCATGGACGAGGGGCCGGGAACGGATCTCGGGGCGCTCGGCTGGTTCGTCGGCGTGTGGGTAGTGATGATGGCGGCGATGATGTTCCCGTCGGTCGCCCCGACGGTCGCCCTCTACTCGCGGATGGCCGCAGGTGCGGCACGCGGCGTCGGAGCGGGCGTGGTGCCGCCGCCGGGGAGCGGCGGCGTGCCTGGAGCGGGCGCGGTGGCGATTCCGGGGGGCGGCGGCGTGCCTGGAGCGGGCGTGTCTCGAGTGCCGAGGGTGGGGGCGATCGGGGCGCGGATCGCCCCGGCCGCATTCACGGCGGGCTATCTCCTCGCGTGGACGGCCGCGGGGCTGCTCGCCTTCGCCATCTCAAGTCTCGGGCGTAGCCTGCTCGGCTCCGAGCTGTCGTGGGATGGCACCGGTCGCTGGCTGGCCGGCGGCACGCTCGTTGCCGCGGCCGCCTACGAGCTGACTCCCTTCAAGGACGTCTGCCTGGCCAAGTGCCGCAGCCCGCTCGGCTTCCTGCTCGGCTCGTGGCGCGACGGGCCGTCGGGTGCCCTGCGGATGGGCACCCGACACGGCGCATGGTGCGTGGGCTGCTGCTGGGCGCTGATGGCGTCGCTGTTCGCGCTCGGTGTCATGAGCCTCGCCTGGATGGCGCTGGTGGCGGCGCTGATCGCAGTGGAGAAGACACTCCCCTGGGGGCGAGCGGCGACGTACGGCACCGCCTTCGTGCTCGTGGCTCTGGGCGTCCTGCTGATGGCGGCGCCGGAGGCGATCCCGGGCCTGACGATCCCCGGCGGCGGCGCCGGCATGCAGTGATCGGGGCGGCGCGGGCTTCGATGCGGCGTTGTCCGCCCACGCGCCGCTAACGAAGAAGGCCGCCATCAGGCGGCCTTCGATCCAGTGGAGCTAGTCGGGCTCGAACCGACGACCTCCGCCATGCCATGGCGGCGCTCTCCCAGCTGAGCTATAGCCCCGAGCTCGTAATCGGACGCCCAGTGTACAAGTCGGGATTGGTTGTTTCTCGGCGGCTCGACACGGAGGTGGAGCACATGGCGATCGCTGATGACGTGGACCGGCACCGCGTAGACGGTGTCGAGCGCGTCGCAGAATCCGGCGACCACGTCGATCTCCCTCGAGTCGTATCTGTCGCGCAGATACCCCGCACGGGGAGAGTTCCGGCACGTACTCGACCGGATCTCGACGGCTCCGGACCGGAGGCACGCCCACTTGCATTGGATTCGCAGCAGACGATCTCCAACATCGAAGATGAGGTCATACCGGCAGCCCTCCGTAACCGGCCGCGAGACCACGAACCCGAGGCGGGCGGCGTGTGCCGCGATCTCGAGTTCCGCGATGCCGCCCTTCTCGCTCGGTGTCCACCTCGATCCCATGGGGAACGTATGTTCCCATGGGGCTCGGATGGAACTGCGCCGGGCCGGCGGGGAGCCGTCCTCACGCCCGCCAGAACGTCCGCGTGAGCAGCACCGCGACCGGCACGATCTCCAGGCGGCCAAGCCACATGAGCGCCGAGAGGAGCACGGTCGAGAGGTCGCTGAAGCTCGAATACGACCCGAACGGCCCCGCGATGCCGAATCCTGGGCCGACGTTGCCCAGGCACGCCGCCGCGGCTCCCAGAGCCTCGAAGGCACCGAGCTCCCCGCCGACTCGTCGGGCGTCGATGACCCGGGCGAGCGAGCCCACTGCGAAGACCGTGAGGTAGAGCAGGACGAACATCACGGCCGAGCGCAGCGCGCCCTCGTCGATCGTGACCCGACTGACGCGGACCGGCATCACCACCTCGCGGTGCACGGCGATCTCGAGCTCGCGGCGCGCCAGGCGGAACAGCATCAGGTGGCGCACGACCTTGATCGAGCCGCCGGTCGAGCCGGCCGACGCGCCGACGAACATCAGCAGCAGCAGCGTCAGCGTCGCGAGCGCGCCCCAGGTCGTCCAGTCGAGCGTGGCGAAGCCGGTGGTGGTCATCACCGAGACGGTCTGGAACGCGGCATGGCGAACGCCGGCGAAGCCGTGCACCGCACCGCTCGAGAACAGCTCGGAGGCCACGATCGCAGTCCCGATCAGGAGCAGCGCGAGGTAGAGGCGCAGCTCCTCGTCGCGTGAGACGGCACGGACCTCGCGCAGCACGATCAGGCGGTAGAGACGCAGGAAGTTGACGCCCGCGACGACCATCAGGCCGATCAGGATCCACTGGGTGATCGGCGCGAACGCACCGGCCGACTCGGCCTGCGTGGAGAACCCGCCGAGAGAGACCGCGGAGGTCGCGTGCGCGAATGCGTCGAACAGGCTCATCCGGGGGTCGAGCCCCAGCCATCCGGTTCCGGCCAGCAGCAGGATGCCGACGACGGTCATCCCCACGTACAGCTTCCACAGCCGCCGGGCCGTCTCGCGGACGGTCGCGCCGAGCCGCTCGATCTCCGTCGGCCCCGGCAGCTCCCGCTGCAGCAGGTGCCGTCCGCCGACGCGCAGTCGCGGCAGCACGGCGATCGCCAGGACGATGATGCCCATGCCCCCGAGCCAGTGGCTCAGCTGGCGCCAGAAGAGCAGTCCCTGACCGAGCGACTCGACGTTGTCGAGCACCGTCGCACCGGTGGCCGTGAACCCGGACACCGCCTCGAAGTAGGCATCGACCGGGCGCGCGAGCTGGTCGGCGCCGCTCAGCAGGAACGGCAGTGCCCCGAACGCTGGCACGAGCAGCCAGACCAGCGCGATCATCAGGAAGCCCTCGCGCGGCCCCAGCGGCTCGCTGTCCCGGTCGGCGACGAGGCGATCGAGTCCCAGGCCGGCAGCGAGCGCGGCGACCCCGGCGAGCACGAAGGGCCACGGCGACTCGCCCGCGATCAGCGCGACCACGGCGGGCGCCGCAAACGCCGTCGAGAACCACTTCAGCACGGCTCCGACGATGTCGAGCGTCGTGGCGAGGTCGACGCCGAGCCGTGGGTGGGCGAGCGGTCGGCGAAGCTGGTCGGTCACTCTGTGTGGACCGTCAGAGAGCGCGCTCGACGACGCCGGCACGCTCGGCCTCGACCATGACGATCACCCGGTCGCCCGGCTCGATCGTCAGATCCGCCTCGGGGAAGAGCGCGTGGCCGTCGCGCACGAGCGCTCCGATCGTGCTGGTCGTCGGCGGCAGGTCGCTGAGCCGGCGGTGGGCGAACGGGCTCTCGGGCCGTACCGTGATGTCGAGAACCTCGAAGCGGTCGTCCTCGAACATCGCGATCTGGCGCGTTCGCGGATCGTGTGCGAAGCGAACCATGACCTCCGCCGTCTCAGCGGGGGGGTTGATCGTGGAGTCGACGCCGGCGGCGTCGAAGACGTCGGCGTCGCCGGGCTGCTCGAGCACCGCGATCGTGAACGGCACGCCGTGGACCTTCGCGAGGACTGCGGCGTAGAGGTTGCGCGTGCGGTCTCGCATCGCGAAGACCGCGGCGGTCGCGCCGACGATCCGCTCGCGCCGCAGGAACTCCGGCTCGAAGCCGGTCGCGTGATAGACGCGAGCCCCCGAGAAGCTCTCCGCGAGTCGTCGAGCTCGCTCGGCGTCGGCCTCGATCAGCCGCACGCGGATCTCGCGGTCGAGCAGCACGCGAGTGATGGCCGTGCCGACGCGTCCACCGCCGAACAGGGCGACGTCGTTGATCACGCGCTCCCCCTGCATGAGGAGCCGGCTCCACGCGCGTGCCGCGTGGCGCGACGCGACGACGATCACGCGATCCCCGGGCAGCAGCGACTCCTGAGGTCCGGGAACGAGCCGGCGTCGATCGCGGATGATCGCGACCACCCGCGAGTCCGTGGGCAGCGCGGCCTGGGCCAGGGGGCGCCCGCAGAAGGGGAGCTGCGCGTTGCGCGGCAGGTCGAACTCGAGTACCTGGATCTCACCGTCGAAGAAGAAGTCGGTCTGCCGCGTGCCGGGAACGCCGACGACGCGGGATACGGCGTTGGCCGTCTCGAGCTCGGTGGAGACCATGAAGTCGACGTCGAGGTCGCCCTCGCGCCATGCCTCGAGATAGTCCATGTCGGTCGTGCGCACGACGGTCCGCGCTCGCGAGAGGCGCCTCGCCAGCATCGCCGTCACGAGGTTCGCCTCGTCCCGCGATGTGCAGGCCAGCAGCAGCTCGGCGTCGCCCACCCCTGCCGTCTGCAGCGCCTCGCGTCCCGCACCGTTGCCCTCGACGACGTGCACGTCGAACGACTGCGACATCGCCTGTAGGCGGGCGGGGTCGGAGTCGATCACCGTGCACTCGTGCTCCTCGTGGAGCGACTCGACGGCTGCACGGCCGACCCGACCGGCGCCGACGACGACGACTCGCATGAGCACAAGATACGCGGCGTCACGACCGGTCGCCGGAGGCGGCCCCGCGGCGGGTCGCGGGTGCGGTCACGCGATCCGCGATGCCGGGCCTCGTCGGCGATCCGCGGGCTCGGCGCACGGTGCTCGGAGGCCGGACGACTCTATCCTTCGAGCCCCGATGACCGAGCACCGCTACGACCCGAGCGAGATCGAGCCGCACTGGCAGGGCATCTGGGCCGAGGAGCGCACGTGGGAGACGCCGAACGCCGGGCCCGGCGGCGTCGAGCAGCCCCCCAAGTCGTACGTGCTCGAGATGCTCCCCTACCCGAGCGGGGAGCCGCACATCGGTCACCTGAAGGTCTACGCGGTCGGCGACGCGGTTGCGCATTTCCACCGGCGCAGCGGTCGGCGCGTCCTGCATCCGATGGGCTACGACGCCTTCGGGCTGCCGGCCGAGAACCACGCGATCAAGACCGGTCAGCATCCTCGGGAGTCGACCGACGGGGCCATCGCCGAGTTCCAGCGCCAGTTCCGCTCGTGGGGCATTTCGATCGACTGGTCGCGCGAGTTCGGCACGCATGAGCCGAGCTACTACCGCTGGACGCAGTGGATCTTCCTGGAGCTCCTGCGCCATGGGCTCGCGTACCGCAAGGAGGCGGCCGTCAACTGGGACCCGGTCGACGGGACGGTGCTCGCCAACGAGCAGGTGATCGACGGTCGCGGCGAGCGATCGGGCGCTCTCGTCGAGGTGCGTCAGCTCACGCAGTGGTTCTTGAGGATCACCGACTACGCCGACCGACTGCTCGACGATCTCGACTCGATCGAGTGGCCGGAGCACGTCAAGACGATGCAGCGCAACTGGATCGGACGCTCCGAAGGCGCCGAGGTGACGTTCCGCTGCGAGGAGCTCAGGATCGACTACCCGGTCTTCACGACGCGTCCCGACACGCTCTTCGGCGCGACGTTCTTCGTCCTGGCCCCCGAGCACCCGGACGTCGAGCGGCTTGCCGCGGGCACGGGCAACGAGGAGGCCGTCCGCGAGTACGTGACCCGGTCGTTCACCGAGCCGAGGGAACTGCGCGGTTCCGCCGAGCAGGAGAAGACGGGCGTCTTCCTCGGTCGCCACGTCGTCAACCCGGTGAACGGCGAGGCGCTGCCGATCTACGTCGCCGACTACGTGCTGCTCGAGTACGGGACCGGCGCGATCATGGCCGTGCCCGCCCACGACGAGCGCGACTACGCCTTTGCGCGGCGCTTCGACCTGCCGATCAGGCGCGTCGTCCAGGGCGAGGCGCCGGACGGCGACGACGAGGGCCTGCCGTATGTCGGCGACGGCCCGCTCGTGAGCTCGGCGCCGGAGTTCGACGGGCTGCCCAACCGCGAGGCGCTCGAGGCGATCGTGGACTGGCTCGACCGCGAGGGCCGGGGGCATCGCACCGTGCACTACCGGCTGCGTGACTGGCTGGTGTCGCGTCAGCGCTATTGGGGCTGCCCGATACCGGTCGTCTACTGCGAGAGCTGTGGCCCGGACCCCGTGCCCGTTCCGGTCGAGGATCTTCCCGTGGTCCTGCCCGATGTCAGCGACTACGCGCCGCGGGGTCACGCGCCGCTTGCCGGCGCGAAGGAGTGGCTGTCGACCAGCTGCCCGCGGTGCGGTGGGCCGGCGCAGCGCGAGACCGACACGATGGACACTTTCGTCGACTCCTCGTGGTACTTCCTGCGCTACTGCGACGCGCTGAACGATGCGGCGGCCTGGGACCCCGCGGTGCTGCGCGAGTGGATGCCGGTCGACCAGTACATCGGCGGCGTCGAGCACGCGATCCTGCACCTGATGTACGCCCGCTTCTTCTGCAAGGCACTGAGCGATCTCGGGCATCTCGACGTGCAGGAGCCGTTCGCCCGGCTCTTCACGCAGGGGATGATCACCAAGGACGGGGCGAAGATGTCCAAGTCCAAGGGCAACGTCGTCTCGCCGCGGGAGATCGTCGAGCGCTACGGAGCCGACACGGCGCGCGCCTACATCCTCTTCATCGGCCCGCCGGACCACGATGCGGACTGGTCCGACGAGGGTGTCGAGGGCGTCCATCGGTTCCTCGCGCGGCTGTGGCGCCTCAGCGCCGAGGTCGCCGAGCGCGAGCCTGGAGAGCCGCCCGAAGACCCGCAGGGAGCCGACCTCGCGCTTCTGCGCAAGGCCCACTGGGCGATCGACAAGGTCACCGGCGACATGACGGGGAGATTCGCCTTCAACACCGCCATCGCGGCGATCATGGAGCTCGTCAACGAGGCTTCGCGACTGCGCGATCGGGCGGGCTCCGGCGCGCTGCGCTTCGCGCTCGCAACCGCGAGCTCGCTGCTGTTCCCGTTCGCGCCGCACGTGGCCGCCGACGGCTGGTCGCTGCTGATGGGCGGGCGCGTCTGGGAGCAGCCGTGGCCGGTGGCCGACCCCGCGCTGCTCGAGTCGGACACGTACGAGCTGGTCTGCCAGGTCAACGGCAAGCTGCGCGACCGCGTCGAGGTCAGCGCCGACGCGGAGCGCGAGGCGCTCGAGCAGCTCGCGCTCGCCGCGCCGAACGTCAGGGCGCATGTCGACGGGCGCGAGATCGTGAGGGTCGTCGTCGTTCCCGGCCGCCTCGTCAACGTCGTGGTGCGCTGAGCGATGAAGCGCGCTCCGATCGTCGCGATCGTCGGCCCGGCGGAGGCCGACGCACCGACTCTCCATGCCGCCGAGGATGTCGGCGCCGGGCTCGCGATCGCCGGGCTCACGCTCGTCACCGGCGGGCTCGGGGGAGTCATGGAGGCGGCCAGCCGCGGCGCGCGGTCGAAGCTCGGCTCGACGATCGGCATCCTGCCGGGCGAGGATCCCGACGAGGCCAACGGCTGGGTGGAGCTGCCGATCGCGACGGGGCTGGGGGAGGGCCGCAACGCCCTCCTCGTCCGTCTTGCGTCCGCGGTCCTCGCGATCGGAGGCGGCTATGGGACGCTCTCGGAGATCGCGCTGGCGCTGAAGGCCGGCAAGCCGGTCGTCGGGCTGGGTACCTGGGACGTGCATGGCGTCGAGCAGGTCAGCACGGCCGAGGCGGCGGTCGAGCGGATCGTGGCGCTCTCGTCGCACTGACGCAGCAGCCGCGGCGAAATCCTGCGCCCACGGTCCGCAAAGCGGTCCGTAGCGTCGCGGCGTGCCCGTCGACCGCCGTGGAGCGCTGCTCGTCTACGTCCTCTGCGCCCTCGTCGTGCTCGCTCTCGGATGGCGTTGGATCGCCGCCCGCGAGCGTGCCGCGACGCCTGTCGCTCCCGAGGCCGTCGCGGGAGCCGCCGTCCTCGAGCGTCGGGCGCCGCGGCCGGTCGTTCACGTGGCGGGGGCGGTGCTGCGCCCGGGCGTCTACCGACTGCGCGCGGGAGCGCGCGTACGCGACGCGCTGAGCGCTGCCGGAGGGCCGCGGCGCGGCGCCGACACCGCGGGTGTGAACCTCGCCGCTCGCGTGGCGGACGGTCAGCAGGTGCTGGTTCCGGCTCGCGGGCCTGCGAGCGACATCGGCGGCGAGCGGCGCGGGCCGCTGAGCCTCAGCTCGGCCACCGTCGAGCAGCTCGACGGTCTCGCCGGAGTCGGGCCGGCGACGGCCGACAAGATCGTCGCGTGGCGCACCGATCACGGCGGCTTCTCGTCGGTCGATCAGCTCGCCGAGATCCCGGGAATCGGGCCCAAGAGGCTGGAGGCGCTGCGCGGGCTGGTGGCACCATGAGATGGCTGTACATGGCGCCGGGCGCGCTGCGCGCCCGGCCGTCGCACGTGCTGCTGCTCGCCGCCGCCATCGGCCTGGCGCTCGGACCCCGCGCTCCGTGGCTCGTGCTGGGCGTGGTGCTGGCGCTTCCCCTGATCTGCCCGTCGACCGCCTGGTCCGTCGCCGCCGCTTCGGCGCTCCTCTGCGGCATCGTTGCCGCCGACCTGCGGCTTGAGAGCCTCGAGGGCCGCGTCGGTCCGGCGAGCGGTCATGTGCGGGCGCAGCTCATGCTGCTCGAGTCGCCGCGGGTCGAGCGCACGGGTTGGCGCGCACTGGCGGAGCTCGATCGCGTGCCGGTGCTGCTTCGCGTGCGCGAGGGGCCGGCGCCGGTGATGCGCGGCACCGGCGAGCTCGTCGTGGTGAGCGCCCGCGCGGCTCCACCGGCGGAGCGCGAGCGCTGGCTTCGTCCGCGGCACGTGCGGGCGGTGCTCGTCGCCGACCGGGTGACCTGGACGGGGAAGCGGCGCGGCGGCCCGTGGGGCGCCGTCGACGCGGTCCGCAGGCGGGCGTCACGAGCGCTCGATGGCAGGTTGGCGGCCCCCGATGCCGCACTGCTGCGCGGCATGGTGCTCGGCGACGACGCCGCGCTCTCGCTCGAGGATCGCGATCGGCTGCGAGCCTCCGGGCTCGGTCATCTGGTCGCCGCGAGCGGCGCCAACGTCGCGCTGCTCGCGACCCTCGTGCTCGCCGGAGCGGCGGCGCTCGGCCTCGGCCATCGCTCGCGGCTGCTGCTGGTGCTCGCGCTCGTCGCTCTCTACGTGCCGCTCGCCGGGGGCGGCCCGTCGATCCGCCGGGCCGGCGTGATGGGGGCGGCGGCGATCGTCGCCGCACTCGCCTCGCGACCCGCGGCCCGCTGGCATGCGCTCCTGCTCGCCGCCGTCGTGACGCTTGCGCTCGACCCGCTCGGCGTCGAGGACGTCGGGTGGCAGCTCAGCTTTGCGTCGGTGGCGGCGATAGCGCTGCTCGCCGCGCCGCTCGCCGGCGTTCTCGGAAGGCGCGGGGTGCCCCGCGCCGCCGCGCAGGCCGCTGCGCTCACGACCGCCGCGTCGCTCGGCACTGCGCCGATCGCGGCGGCGGCCTTCGGCACCGTTCCGGTCGCGGGTCTGGTCGCGAACCTGCTCGTCGCGCCGGTCGTGGCGCCGGTCACCTGGCTGGGGATGCTGGCCGCCTTCGTCGGTCAGGTGGCACCGACAGCAGCCGCCGCGCTGTGCTGGCCTGCAGGACCGCCGCTCGCCTGGATCATGGCGGTGGGCGCCTGGACGGCCGAGCTGCCGGGCTCGCGGCTCGCCGCGAGCCCTTGGCTGGTGCTTGTGCTCTGCGCGATGAGCGCCGCTGCCGTGTTGAGCGCGCGAGCTCGCCGCGCGGCACTCGTCGTGGCGCCCGTCGCCCTGGTGCTCGGCGGCGCCTATGCCCTCGTCCTGCGCGCGTCGCCGCCGGCCCCGCCGGCAGTGGGCTCGGCGAGGGTCTCGTTCCTCGACGTCGGGCAGGGGGATGCGACGCTCGTGCAGAGCGCGCGGGCCGCGGTGCTCGTCGATGCGGGGCCCCCGGGTGGCCCGATCGTGAGGCGCCTGCGCGAGGTGGGGGTCAGCCGCCTCGATGTGCTCGTGGGGACCCACGCGCAGGCCGATCACCTGGGCGGCGCGGATGCGGTCGTGCGCGCGCTGCCGGTCGGTGTCGTGCTCGACGGTCGTGATGGCTTGCGCGAGCGCGAGGGGACCGAGCTGGCGATGGCGGCCGCCACGGCCGGCGTGAGGCTCGTCGCGCCCGTCGCCGGCGACGTGCTGCGCGTCGGGGACCTCGAGCTCCGCGTGCTGTGGCCGCCCGCGCGAGGCGATGTCGGCGCTCGCGGCGATCCGAACGATCGTGCGATCGTCCTGCTCGTACGTGGGCCGGGCCTGCGCGTGCTGCTCGGCGCGGATGCCGAGTCGCACGTCCTCGCGCGACTCGATCCGGGTCCGGTCGACGTGCTGAAGGTGAGCCATCACGGCAGCGCCGATCCCGGTCTGCGGGCCGTCCTCGAGCGGCTGCGTCCGCGACTGGCCGTCATCGAGGTCGGCGCGGGGAACGGCTACGGGCACCCGGCGCCGTCGACGCTTGCCGCGTTGCGCGCGGCGAGCGTTCCGACGCTGCGAACGGACCGCGACGGAACGGTGCGTGTCGACTCGGCGGCCGGCGCTCTGAGCGTTCGGTCGGGCGCCGGCCTCATGCGCGTCCAGGGCAGCGCCTAGACTCGCGTGGCGTGCCCGCCTTCAAGCCCGTCTACCTGGTTCACGGCGACGATCACGGGCGGGTCGCGGAACGCCGCAGTCGGCTGCGCGTCCTTGCCGAGGCAGAGTCGGGGGCCGCCGGAGTCGAGGTGCTCGCGGGCGACGCGGCGACGCCGGAGGGTGCCGCGGCCGCGTTGAACGCGATGACCTTCGCGACGGGCCGGCGCTTCATCGTGGTCGACGGAGCCGAGCGCTGGAAGGACGCGGAGGTGGAGGCCGCGCTCGTACCGACGATGGCCGCGATGCCGCCCGACACCACGATCGCCTTCTTCGCCTCCGAGGAGGGAAGGCTCCAGGCGCCGCAGTCGCTGGTGCGGGCGGTCGAGGCGGCCGGTGGCAGCGTCACCGCCGAGCGTCTTCGCAAGGCGCGGGATCTCCCGCGGTGGGCGGTCGACGAGGCAGCCAGGATGGGTGTGCGCCTCGACGGTGCGGCCGCGCAGGCGCTGATCGCCCAGGTCGGCGACCGTCAGCAGCGTCTGCTGCGCGAGCTGGAGAAGCTGGCTCTCGAGCACGGATCGGGCTCGACGATCGATGTGGACGTCGTCGAGTCGGCGGCTGCGCTCTCGGCGGAGCGCCAGGTCTGGGCCCTGGCCGACGCGGTTGCCGCGCGCGACCGGCAGGCCGCGCTCGCCGCGTACGGCTCGCTGCGCCAGCAGGGCGAGGATCCGGCGCGGCTGGCACCGGTCGTCTCCCGGAGGCTGCGCGAGCTCGCGACGATCGCCGAGCGGATCGAGGCCGGCGTCTCGCCGGCGGAGATCAAACGGGGTGCCCGAATGAGCCCCTATGCGGCCGATCGCCGGATCCGCGAGGCGCAGGGGGCGGACCTGGGGGCGCTGCGGCTGGCGGTCGAGCGCTTCGCCGAGCTCGAGGTCGCGACGCGCGGCGGCAGCGAGCTCGCGCCTGACACGCTCGTGACCCGGGCGCTGCTCGCGGTGACCTGATTCGCGTCGGCGGCGCCGGTACCGCTCGCGGTCGGACGATCGCGTCGGCCGGGGCCGGCGTCGCCGGCGGTCGAACGAGCGACGTCGACCGGGGGCGACGTGCGTTCGACTCGAGCGGGATCGAAGCCCGGGCGCGGCTCAGTCGCCGTGACCGGCGCGGACGCGCGCGGCGCGGGACTTCTTGCGGGCGCCCGTGTTCCGGTGCAGGGCGCCGCGGCCAACGGCCTTGTCGATCGTCGAGATCAGGCGGCGGTGCTCGGCGTCGGCGCTGCCGTCGTCGCCACTGGCGACTGCGGCGTCCAGGCGCCTGAAGTACGTCTTGATCGCCGAGGTGTAGCGACGGTTCTCGTCGCGCTCGCGGGCTGCGCGCAGGATGCGCTTCTTCTGAGAATGGATGTTGGCCATGGCCGGCGGCGAAGTGTAGCGGTCCGACTCGCGTGCCGTGTGTCGGTTCGGGGTGTGCGGTCGGCCCGGGGCCGTAGCATCTTCGCGAAGTGACCCCGAGCCACCGCAGCCCCGGCCGACGGGGGCCCGACGACGGCTCGAGCGAGGCGCCCGGCGTCGCCGACGTGCTCGACGCCGCCGCGGCCGGAGCGATCTCGCCCGACACCGATGCGGCCGCTGCCGCGCGCGTCGGACGGCGCGGGCGCACGGGCGGCGCGGTCGACGAGCGCGGGGACGAGGTCGCGGGGGCCCTCGACGACGGCCGGGCAGACGCGTCGCGGGCGCCTCGGCGAGGAAGCGGCGTCGCGCGCAACACCGCGATCTTCTCCGTCGCGACGGCCCTCTCGCGGCTCGCGGGCCTGGCACGAGAGATCGTCGCCGCGCGCTACTTCGGCACGAGCGGCGCGGCGTCGGCGTTCACGATCGCCTTCCAGGTCCCGAACCTCGTGCGCGGCCTGTTCGCCGACGCCGCGCTGAGCGCCGCCTTCGTACCGGTCTTCACGGAATACCTCGAGCGGGGCAAGCGCCGCGAGGCGATGTTGCTCGCATCGACGCTGTTCTGGCTCATCCTGCTGGTCCTCGGCACCCTGACGGCGTTCTTCATCGTCGCCGCCGGCGTCGTCATGCCGCTGTTCGTGCCCGGCGACCAGTTCACGCCGCAGCTGGTCGACCTCACGGTCGGTCTCTCGCAGGTCCTGTTCCCGGTCGTCGTGCTCCTTGGCCTCAACGGCCTGCTCGTGGGCATCCTCAACGCCCACCACCACTTCACGGTGCCGGCGCTCGCGCCGCTGGTCTGGAACATCATCATCATCGGCACGCTGATCGGCCTGCACGGCGTGTTCGAGCCGGACAAGCAGATCTACGCGTACGCGATCGGCGTGCTCGTCGGGACGATCGTCCAGCTCCTGATGGTCGTGCCGGTCCTCGGGCGGATCGACCTGCGACTGCAGCTGCACGTCGACTGGCGCGACCCCGGCGTCCGCCGTGTCCTGCACCTGATGCTGCCGGTGACCATCGGCCTGGGCGTGATCAACGTCGATCTGCTGATCAACTCGGTGATCGGCGCGCTGATCGCCGACAGCGTGCCGCGGGCGATCGACGCGGCGTTCCGCATCTACATGCTGCCGCAGGGCATGTTCAGCGTCGCTCTGGCGACCGTGCTGTTCCCTTCGCTGAGCCGACTGGTGGCGCGGCGCGACATAGCCGGCCTGCGCAGCCTGCTCGGCACGGGAGCGCGCCAGAACCTGCTGCTGCTCGTCCCCGCCGCCGTGCTGACGGCCGTCCTGGCGGCGCCGATCGTCGAGCTGATCTACCAGTACGGCTCGTTCGGCCGATCGTCGACGGAAGAGGTCGCGAAGGCCCTCTTCTGGTTCTCCTTCTCGCTCCCGTTCGCTGGCATCAACCTGCTGCTGACCCGTGCGTTCTTCTCGCTGCAGCGACCGTGGGTGCCGACGAGCCTCGCCGCGGCGAGCCTGGCCGTGAACGTCGCCGTGTCGCTGGCGCTCTACCGGCCGCTCGGGATCGCCGGCCCGGTGATCGGGACCGCCATCGCGAGCGCGGTGATGACCGCCGCGCAGGCCGGCGCGCTGCGCCGCGACCTGCACGGCAGCATCGAGGGCGCCCGGACGCTCGACGCGGCGGCCCGGATCCTCGTCGCGTCGGTGCCGCTGGCGCTGGTCGCCTACGGCGTGTGGTGGCTGATCTCCGGCGTCGTCGGCGATGGCGGCCCGCTGGCGCGCCTGATCGCCGTCGGGCCGGCGGTCGCCGCCGGCCTGGCCGCATACGCGCTCGCGGTCCTCCTCCTGCGGATCCCCGAGGCCGAGCAGATCCGCCGGTTCGTCTCCGCCCGAATCAGGCGCCGGCGCCCCGCCGCCTGACGGCCGCGCGGCAGCCGGCGAGCCCGCGACGCCTACCCTGTACCGCTGGCGTCACGTCGGCCGCAAGCGGCGGCCGCGGCGCCCGATCCGCCATGGACCAGGACAAGATCCGCAACTTCTCGATCATCGCCCACATCGATCACGGGAAGTCGACGCTCGCCGACCGCATCCTCGAGATGACGAAGACCGTCGAGGCGCGCGCGATGCGGGCCCAGCTGCTCGACTCGATGGACCTCGAGCGCGAGCGCGGCATCACGATCAAGGCTCAGGCGGTGCGCGTGCTCTACACCGCGCGCGACGGTCAGGACTACCAGCTGCACCTGATCGACACGCCGGGTCACGTCGACTTCACCTACGAGGTCTCGCGCTCGCTCGCGGCGTGCGAGGGGGCGCTGCTCGTCGTCGACGCCTCCCAGGGCGTCGAGGCCCAGACGCTCGCCAACACCTACCTGGCGATCGAGTCCGGCCTGGAGCTGATCCCGTGCCTGAACAAGATCGATCTCCCAGGCTCCGATCCCGAGCGCGTCGGACAGGAGGTCGCCGAGCTGCTCGGCGAGCCGGCCGAGGGGATCCTCGCGATCTCGGGCAAGACCGGCGAGGGCGTCGAGGCCGTCCTCGAGGAGCTGGTGAAGCGGGTTCCGCCGCCGTCCGGGGACCCCGACGCTCCGCCGCGGGCGCTGATCTTCGACTCCGAGTTCGACCAGTACCGCGGCGTCGTCGCGTACGTGCGGGTGGTCGACGGGGTCTTCCGCAAGGGCGAGGCGATCCGTGCGATGGTGGCCGGCACCGAGGCGGAGATCGACGACATCGGGTTCTTCACGCCGGCGATGACGAGCGCACCCGAGCTGCGCGCCGGCGAGGTGGGCTTCCTGATCACCGGCATCAAGGACGTCACGCGGCTGCGCGTCGGCGACACGCTGACGACGAAGGCGCACGCCGCAACCGAGCCGCTGCCCGGCTATCGCGACGTCAAGCCGATGGTCTTCTGCGGCCTCTTCCCGATCGACTCGGACCAGTACGCCGACCTGCGCGACGCGCTCGAGAAGCTGACCCTGAACGATGCCGCGCTGACATGGGAGCCGGAGACGTCCGACGCGCTCGGCTTCGGCTTCCGCTGCGGCTTCCTCGGCCTGCTGCACATGGACATCGTCCGCGAGCGGCTCGAGCGCGAGTACGACCTGAGCCTGCTGGCGACGATGCCGTCCGTCGGCTTCGAGGTGACGCTGACCAGCGGCGAGCAGATCGAGGTGCACAACCCATCGGCGATGCCGGACGCGGCACGCGTCGCGGAGATCCGCGAGCCGATGATCCGAGCCAGCATCCTCACGCCGACCGGCTACATCGGTGCCGTGATGGAGCTCTGCCAGGAGAAGCGCGGCGAGCACGCCGGCATGCACTACCTCTCCGCCGAGCGCGTCCAGCTCACGTACGACCTGCCGCTGGCCGAGATCGTGCTCGACTTCTTCGACCAGCTCAAGTCCCGCACGCGCGGCTATGCCTCGCTGGATTACGAGCTGAGCGGGGCCAAGGCATCGGATCTGGTCAAGCTCGACGTGCTGCTCGCCGGCGAGCCGGTCGACGCGCTGTCGATGCTGGTCCACCGGGACAAGGCCTACGGCGTCGGCCGAACCCTGGTCGAAAAGCTGCGCGAGAAGATCCCGCGCCAGCAGTACGACGTGCCGATCCAGGCGGCGATCGGCTCGCACATCATCGCCCGCGAGACGGTCAAGGCCTACCGCAAGGACGTCATCGCCAAGTGCTACGGCGGCGACATCAGCCGCAAGCGCAAGCTGCTGGAGAAGCAGAAGGAGGGCAAGCGGCGGATGAAGCAGGTCGGCCGCATCGAGGTCCCCCAGGAGGCGTTCCTGGCCGTGCTCGAGCTGGGCGACGGCAAGTAGGCGGGAGCGCGGCTCGCGACCGGCGATGATGCCCCGATGGATCTCGGGCTCGAAGGGCGGATCTGCGTCGTCACCGGCGCGTCGAGCGGCGTCGGCCGGGCGACCGCCGAGCGGCTGAGCGCCGAGGGCGCGCGCGTGCTGCTCGTCGCTCGCCGCGAGGCGGCCCTGCGCGCGGCGGCGGAGGCTTGCGGGCCGCGGGCCGAATGGCTCGCGTGCGACGTCACCGACCCGACGGCGGACGAGGAGATCGTCACCGAGGCAGTCGAGCAGATGGGCGGGATCGACGTGCTCGTCAACAACGCCGGGACGAGCTTCGCCGGCGCGGTCGACGATCTGACCGACGAGGACTGGCTGGACCAGTACGCGCTGAACGTGCTGGCTCCGATGCGGCTGATGCGCGCCGCGGCGCCGCTGATGGCGCGGCGCGGCGGCGGGCGGATCGTCAACGTCTGCTCCTCCTCCGCCAAGCGCCCGTCGGCGACGAACGCCGCGTACAGCGTCACCAAGGCCGCGCAGCTCTCGCTCTCGCGCATCTTCGCCGACCTATGGGCCGCTCACGGCGTGCTCGTCAACGCGGTGACCCCGGGCGCGGTGGCCAGCGAGCTGTGGATGGCGCCCGGCGGGCTGGCCGACCAGGTGGCGGCGGCGCGGGGCATCTCACGCGACGAGGCGATCGCCCTCCAAGCCGCGAAGGCGCCACTCGGGAGGCTCGCCGCGCCAGGCGAGATCGCGGACGTCGTCGCGTTCCTGTGCTCGGCCCGGGCGAGCATCGTCAGCGGCGCCGCGTGGTCGGCCGACGGCGGGGCGGTCGCGATCATCATCTGAGCGATCCGCTGCCCGAACCCGGGCGTAGACTCGGTATCGGTGCTCACCGTCAGACAACAGCTCGTCTTACGAAAGGTCGTCGAGGCTAACCAGGAGCTTGATCAGCCGGTTGGCTCCAAGACGCTCGCCACCGACGCTGAGCTCGGCTGCGGCCCGTCGACGATCCGCAACGAGCTCGCCGTGCTGGAGGAGCTGGGACTGGTCACGCACCCGCACACCTCGGCGGGTCGGGTGCCGACCGACGCCGGCCGGCGCTTCTACGTCGACCGGCTGCTGCCGGCCCGTCCGCGCCGCGCCGAGCTCGACCTGCCGCTCGTGCGCCGCGAGCTGGACCAGGCGATGCACGCGACGACCGAGACGCTGGCCCGCGTCACGAACCTGCTCGCCGTCGTGAGCGCACCCCCGGCCGACACGGCGACGATCCGCCACGTCGAGGTGCTGGCCCTGCAGCCAAGCGTCGTGATGGTCGTCGTGATCACCTCCAGCGGCGGCGTGAGCCGCCGCGTCCTGAGCTTCCCCGACGCCGTCGATCCCGGCCTCATCGGCTGGGCCGGCGAGTACCTGAACGAGCAGCTCGTCGGCCTCGGCGTCGGTGCGCGGATGCTCCAGCAGCGGCTGCTCGATCCATCCCTCGGACAGAGCGAGCAGCGGTTCGTCGCGGCGCTCGCCCCGGCTTTCGCCGAGCTCGCCGCGACCCAGGACGACACGCTCTACGTGGAGGGCGCCTCACGGCTGCTGGGCGTCGGGCGGCTCGCCGACCTGGCCCAGATCAACGAGCTGCTCACGGCCCTCGAGCGGCGGGTCACGCTGCTCGGCGTGCTGAGCGCCGCGCTCGCCGAGCCGGACGTCCTGGTGCGTATCGGCAGCGAGAACGAGCTGCCGGCGCTGCAGTCGCTCGCGGTCGTGGCCGCCGCCTACGGCCTGCCCGCTCGGCGGCTCGGGACCGTCTCCGTGATCGGGCCGGTGCGAATGGACTACGGGATGACGATCGCGACCGTCCGCGAAGCGGCCCTGCAGCTCTCGCGCTACGTCCAGGACGTCTACGAGCGCTAGCCTCGCCGGTCGATGGCCTCCACGCTCCCGCGCGATCCCTACGAGCTGCTCGGCATACCGCGCGACGCCGACGAGGTCCAGATCAAGAAGGCGTTTCGTCGCCTCGCGCGCGAGCTGCACCCGGACGTCAACGCCCATGATCCGGACGCCGAGGAGAAGTTCAAGCAGGCCGCCGAGGCCTACGAGATCCTCTCCGACCCTCGCAGGCGCGAGATCTTCGACCGCTACGGCCACGAGGGCCTGCGCAACGGCGGGATGCGGCCCAACTTCGAGGGGTTCGGCTCGATCGGCGACCTCTTCGAGGCGTTCTTCGGCGGTGGCATGGGCGGGTTCGGCGGATCGCCGGGCGGGCCCACGCAGGGGGACGACGCGATCGTCGGCGTCGAGATCGACCTTCGCGCGGCGGCCGCCGGGAAGCGGGTCCACGTCGCGTTCGAGGCGGTCGGCGCCTGCGAGCGGTGCGGGGGCGATGGTGCCGAGCCCGGCACGGGCCTGCGCACGTGCGGGCGCTGCGGCGGTGCCGGGGTGCTTCAGGTCGTCGCGCGCTCGCCGTTCGGCCAGGTGATGCGGACCGCGGCCTGCGACGCGTGTCTGGGCGCCGGCCGGATCCCCGAGAGCCCGTGCGCGGAGTGCGACGGTCGCGGGCGCGTCGTGCGAGCGCGGGAGCTCGAGGTCGACGTGCCCCCCGGGATCGCCGACGGCCAGCGCATCCGCCTCTCCGGGCGGGGCCACGCGGGCGAGCGAGGGGGCGCCCCGGGCGACCTCTACGTGCAGGTCCACGTCGCCCCCGACGAGCGCCTGCTGCGCGACGGTGACGACCTCGTGACGGTGCTCGACGTTCCCGCGCCGCTGGCGGCGCTAGGCGCGACGCTCGCCGTGCCGGCGCTCGAGGGGGAGCAGGAGCTTGCGATCCCGGCCGGCACCCAGCCCGGCGAGGTTCTCGTGCTGCGCCATCAGGGTATGCCGACGCTGCGCCGCCCCGATCGACGCGGCGACCTGCGCGTCGTCGTCAACGTCGTCATCCCGCGCCGGTTGGGCGATGAGCAGCGGGAGCTGCTGCGCCGACTCGCCGACTCGCTGACGGCCGAGAACCTGGCGGAGCCCGAGGGCGTCGGGGCGAAGCTGCGGCGGCTGCTCGGCGGCCGGCGGTGATCCGCCTCGCGCTGCGTGTGCGGCGCGCGGAGGCCGAGATCGCGCTCGCCGAGCTGCTCGAGCTGGCCCCGTCAGGCGTCGAGGAGCGCGAGCTGCCGGGCGACGTCGTCGAGTACGCGGTCTACGGGCCACCTGGGGAGCTCCCGGCGTTGCCGGAGCTGCGCGCCGCCGTCGGCGGGGCGCTCGTCGACATCGTCAGCGAGGAGATCCCCGACGACTGGCACGAGCGCTGGAGGGCCTTCCACCGGCCGGTCGAGCTGCCTTGCGAGCGCGCCGGCGGGCTCGGGCTCAGGGTTCGCCCGCCCTGGGAGCCTGCGCAGCCCGGCGGCGGTGGGGCGCTGGATCTCGTCATCGACCCGGGGCAGGCCTTCGGCACCGGAGCGCACGAGACGACGCGCCTGTGCCTGGAGCTGCTGCTGACGCTGGAGCCCGGCGGTGCCTGCGTCGACCTCGGCTGCGGCTCCGGCGTGCTGGCGATCGCGGCCGCGCGCCTGGGGTGGGGCCCGGTGCTCGGTCTCGACCACGAGGAGGCGAGCATCGAGGCGACGCTCGCGAACGCGGCCGCCAACGGCGCCCGGGTCAGCGCCCGGCGCTTCGACCTGCTGCTCGACGGCCCGCCGCCCATGGCCCCGACGGTGCTCGCGAACCTCGTGCGACCGCTGCTGCTGACGATCGCGCGGGGCGGGTTCGTCGACGGTGCCATCCCGCGGCGGCTGATCGCGAGCGGCCTGCTGGTCGGCGAGGCCGATGAGGTCGCGGCCGCGTTCGCACGTCAGGTCGGGCTGCGCGAGGTCGGCCGCCGGTGCCGCGGCGAGTGGGCGGCGCTGCTGCTCGAGAGCTGAGGATCGGCTGTGGCCCACGCGATCGAGGAGACGACGATCCGGTCCGGTGGGGCCGCGCTCGCCGCCTGGCTGCTGCGCCCCACGGGTGCCGACGCGGAGCACAGGACGTCGTGCGTGGTCATGGCGCACGGCTTCAGCGCCACGCGGCGCGACGGTCTGCTGGCGTTCGCCGAGCCCTTCGCCGACGCCGGCCATGGCGTTCTGGCGTTCGACTACCGCGGCTTCGGCGACTCCGGGGGAGAGCCGCGCCAGGTGGTCGACGTCGCGGGCCAGCAGGACGACTACCGGGCGGCGATCGAGCACGCGCGCCGCCTGGAGTGGGTCGACCCGGAGAGGATCGCTCTGTGGGGCAGCTCGCTGAGCGGCGGGCACGTCGTCGACGTCGCCGCCGGCGACGATCGGCTCGCCGCCGCGATCGCGCAGGCGCCGTTCGCGGACGGGCTCGCGCAGCTCCGCGCGGCCGCACCGTGGATCGCCTTGCGCGGAACGCTCGACGCGCTGCTCGACATCGGCCTCGCCGCGCTCGGCGGGGCGCCGCGCATGATCGCCGCGGTGGGGCCGCCGGGCTCGTACGCCGTCCTGACGGCGCCCGAGGCGGAGCCCGGGTTCCGCGCGATCGTGGGCGCCGATTCTCGCTGGCGCAATGCGGTCGCCGCGCGGGTCCTGCTCCGCCTCGTCGCCTGGCGACCGGTGCGTGCAGCCGGGCGCGTCTCGTGCCCGCTATTCGTCTGCGTCTGCGAGCGCGACGCGACGACACCGCCCGGCGGCGCGATCCGCATGGCCGAGCTGGCGCCGCGCGGCGAGCTGGCGCGCTACCCGATCGGACATTTCGACATCTACGAGGGCGAGCCGCTGCGGCGCGCCGTCGCCGACCAGATCGCGTTCCTCGCGCGGGTCCTGCCGCGCGGCGGCTGAGCGTCGCGGCGGGCGGGGAGCCGCAGCGCGGGGTACCGCGGCGCGGGGTGCCGTGGCGGGCGGCTGCGGCACGTGATCGCGACCGGTTGCGCCCGGTGCGCGTTGCCCTGCGCCACGGGGCGTCGTAGCGTATGGTGGGCCGCGAGCGCGTGGCCGGTCATGCCGGCGCGCCGGCCGTCGAACCGGAAGGAAACATGTCGCGCATTCGCACCCTGCCCCGCCTTCTCGTCGTGCTCGCCCTCGCCGCGTCCGCGAGCGGGGTCCTCGCCGCATGCGGCGGTGGCGGAGACCAGACGACCGCCACGACGCAGGAGCAGTCCGCGACGAGCGAGACGACGACCGCCACGACCGAGACGACCGAGACTCAGGCCGCGGCCGACGGCAAGCAGATCTTCACGGCGAACTGCGCGAGCTGTCACACGCTCGGCGATGCCGGCGCGACCGGCGCGGTCGGGCCGAACCTCGATCAGCTCAAGCCGAACAAGTCGCTCGTCGAGCGCACGGTCACGAACGGGCGCGGGGCGATGCCCCCGTTCGAGGGCGTCCTCAAGGACGACGAGATCAAAGCCGTTGCCGAGTACGTCTCCGAGAAGGCGGGCTCGTAGCGAGCGCATCGGAACTGCCGTCGCGCCCCGTAGACTCTGGGGTGCATGACGTTGACGGACACGGTGAGAGGTGATCTCGCGGTCGCGATGAAGGCCGGCGAGCGGGATCGCGTCGCCGCCCTTCGGATGGTGCTGTCGGAGCTGCAGAAGGCGGCCAAGGACGGCGAGGGAGACGAGCTGACGGTGCTGCGTCGCGAGCGCAAGCGCCGTCTCGAGGCGGCGGACGCCTTCCGTGGCGGAGGCCGCCCCGAGATGGCGGAGGCCGAGCTCGCCGAGGCGAGGATGATCGAGGCGTACCTGCCCGCGGATCTGTCCGACGAGGAGCTTCGGTCGATCGTCGCGGAGGCAGTGGCGCAGACCGGCGCCGGCTCGCCGAAGGACCTCGGCCAGGTCATGAAGGCGGCGATGGCGCAGGTCGCCGGCCGCGCCGACGGGCGCCGGGTCTCGACGCTTGCCCGGGAGGCGCTGGGAGGCTGATGCGCCGGACGATCGAGCTTTCCAACGACGCCGCCGCGGCGCTGGCCGGGACCGGCGACAGCGTGCTGCGCCAGCTGGAGGAGCACGTCGACTGCGCGCTCCACCTGCGGGGCAACGTCGTGACGCTCGACGGGGAGGCCGAGACGGTGGCCCGCGCGGCGACCGTCGTGCGCGAGCTCGCCGAGCTGGCCGAGCAGGGCCACGAGCTGGGCGACGGCACGATCTCCGCCGTGACCGGTGCGCTGGACCGACACTCCTCGCCGGCCGAGATCCTCGAGGACGTCGTCTGGCGCCATCGGGCGCGGCGCGTCGCGCCCAAGACGGTCAACCAGAAGCGCTACGTCGACTCGATCCGGCGCAACACGGTGACGTTCGGAATCGGCCCCGCGGGCACCGGCAAGACGTTCCTCGCGGTCGCGATGGCGGCCGCCGCGCTGTCGCGGCGCGAGGTCAACCGGATCATCCTGACGCGCCCGGCCGTCGAGGCCGGCGAGCGGCTCGGCTTCCTGCCGGGCGACCTGATGGCGAAGATCGATCCCTACCTGCGGCCGCTGTTCGACGCGCTCAACGACATGCTCGACCCCGAGCGCGTCGCAGGCCACCTCGAGCGCGGCGTCATCGAGGTCGCGCCCCTGGCATTCATGCGCGGTCGCACGCTGAACGACTCGTTCGTGATCCTCGACGAGGCGCAGAACACAAGTCCCGAGCAGATGAAGATGTTCCTGACGCGGCTTGGCTTCGGCTCGCGCATGGTGATCACGGGAGACGTCACGCAGATCGACCTGCCGCGCGACGAGCGCTCGGGCCTGGTCGTCGTCGGCGACATCCTGCGCGACGTCGAGGGCATCGAGTTCGTCCGATTCGGTGGCGAGGACGTCGTTCGCCACCGGCTCGTGCAGCGGATCGTCGAGGCCTACGGCGCGTTCGCCGAGCGCGCCGCGCCGGAGCTGCGCCCGGCCGAGCGGCGCCGAGCCTGAGCGATGCTCGAGGTCGAGATCATCGGTGCCGGGCAGGTCGCCGGCGCGCCGCCCGCGGCCGAGACCGAGCGGCTCATCGCGCTCGCGCTCGTCGCCGTCGGGATCCGCGACGGCCATCTTGCCGTGGAGTACGTGAGCGCCTCGCGGATCGCGGAGTTGAACCGCGCCCATCGCGGCGTCGACGGCCCCACCGACGTGCTGTCGTTCGGCGTCGACGAGAGCGGCCCGGCCGCCGGGCCGCGCGAGCTGGGCGACATCGTGATCTGCGCGGCGCACACCGCCGACCTGCGCGAGGCGATCGTCCACGGCGCGCTGCACCTCGCCGGGATGGACCACGAGTCCGATGACGGCCAGATGCTCGCGCTGCAGGACGAGCTGCTCGCCCGCGACTCGTGACGCGCGCCGGCCTCATCGCGCTCGCCGGGCGCCCGAACGTCGGCAAGTCGACGCTCGTCAACGCGATCGTCGGCGAGAAGGTCGCGATCGTCTCGGACAAGCCGCAGACGACGCGGCGAGCGATCCGCGGCGTCGCGACCCGTCGCGACGTCCAGCTCGTGCTCATCGACCTGCCGGGCGTCCAGCGGCCGCTGGACGAGCTGACGCGACGCATGCAGCGCCGTGTCGAGGTAGAGCTCGCCGACTGCGACGCGGCGCTGCTGGTGCTGAACGCCCGCGAGGGGGTGGGGCCGGGGGACCGTTTCATCGCGGCTCTGCTCGGGCGCTCCCCGGTGCCGGTCGTCGTTGCGCTGAACAAGGTCGACCGGCTTCGCCCGGCTCAGATCGCCGAGGCGCTGGTCGCCGCCGCGGAGCTCGGTGTCGGCGAGGACATCTTCCCGGTGTCCGCGCGTACGGGGGAGGGGGTGGAGGAGCTTGCCGGCCATCTGGCGACGCTCGTGCCCGAAGGGCCGTTCCTGTTCGACGTCGAGGATCGCTCCGACCAGCCCCTCGCGGTCGTGCTCGCGGAGCTGGTGCGCGAGCAGGTGCTGCGGCGGACGTTCCAGGAGGTGCCGCACGCCGTCGAGGTGATCGTCGAGGAGGTCGAGCGCCCGCGCGAGGACCTGAGCGTCGTGCGGGCCCGCGTCTGGGTCGAGAGCGAGTCGCAGAAGGGGATCCTGATCGGGGCCGGCGGACGGATGATCAAGCAGGTGGGGAGCGCGGCGCGGCGCGAGCTCGAGCGCGAGCTCGGCACGCGGGTGCACCTCGAGCTCTCGGTGCGCGTACGGCGCGGCTGGCGTGCCGACGAGCGCCTGCTGGACAGGCTCGGGATCGACTGACCCTGCGTCGCGGGCTCCGCCGGAGGCCGCGACGCTGCTTGAATCCCGATGATGGAGATTCGCTTCGACGAGCGCGGCCTGGTGCCTGTCGTCGTCCAGGACTGGACGAGCGGCGAGGTGCTGACGCTTGCCTACGCGAACGAGCACGCGCTCGAGCGTACGCGGGCGACCGGTGAGCTTCACCTGTGGTCGCGCTCGCGCGGTGAGCTGTGGCACAAGGGCGCGACGAGCGGCAACGTCCAGCGCGTACGGGCGCTACGCCTCGACTGCGACGGCGACGCGCTGCTCGCGCTCGTCGAGCCGGCCGGACCTGCCTGCCACACGGGGGCGCGCAGCTGCTTCCACGAGGGGGAGCTCGATCCGCCGGCGCCGCACGAGGCGCTGCCGGGGCTCGAGCGCACACTCGCCGAGCGCGCCCGGGAGCGGCCCGAGGGCTCGTACACCGTCACGCTGCTCGACGACCCGCCGCTTGTCGGAGCGAAGGTCCGCGAGGAGGCAGAGGAGGTCTCCCGCGCGGCGCGGGAGGAGACCGACGATCGCCTCGACCAGGAGGCGGCCGACGTCCTCTACCACCTGACCGTGCTGCTGCACGGCCGAGGACGCACGCTCGCCGATGCCGAGCGAGTGCTGATCGAGCGGCGACGCTGAGCGCTCTGTGAGGATGCCCCCCGCGTGAGCCGGCCCTACGCAGCCCCCGCCGGCGTCGAGCCGTCGCTCGACGAGGTGCGCCTGCTCGCGCGCGAGCACTCGCTCGTACCGCTGCGACAGACCTTCATCGACGATTGCGAGACGCCGGTCTCCGCGTTCCTCAAGCTGCGCGCGAGCGAGCCGGGGCGCCCCGCCTTCCTGCTCGAGTCTGCCGAGCAGGGCCAGCGCGTCGGGCGCTACAGCTTCATCGGCGTGCGTCCGCGCTCGGTTCTGCGCTGGTCGCTCGGCGACGGCGGCGACCCGTATGCCCTGGCGGCCGAGGCCGTCGGCCGCTGGAGCCAAGCGCCGCAGCCGGGCCTGCCCCCGTTCGCGGGCGGGGCGGTCGGCTACTTCGGCTACGACCTCGTGCGGACGGTCGAGCCGCTCGGGGAGCCGAACCCCGACCCCCTCGGCCTGCCGGACATGGCGCTGATGCTGAGCGACCTGCTCGTCGTCTTCGACCATCTCAAGCACACGATCACGATCCTCGCCAACGTGGAGGCGGACGGGGGTAAGGACCCGTCCGCGGCGTACGCCGAGGCGGCCGGCGCGATCGCGGGCGTTCGCGACCTGCTCGCCGGACCCGTGCCGCGCCAGGCCGAACGCGGGCCGCATGAGATCCCCGAGCTGCGCTCGAACCTCGAGCGGGCCGAGTTCGAGGCGATCGTCGAGCGGATCGTCGAGTACGTCCACGCGGGCGACGCGTTCCAGGTCGTCCCCTCGCAGCGATGGAGCGCGGCGAGCGACCTCGACCCGTTCTCGGTCTACCGCGGGCTGCGCGTCGTCAACCCGAGCCCCTACATGTACTTCCTGGACTTCGGCGACTTCCAGGTCGCGGGGGCCAGCCCCGAGCCGCTGCTGACGGTCAGCGGGCGGCAGGTCTCCACGCGGCCGATCGCCGGCACCCGGCCGCGCGGCGGCAGCGCCGAGGAGGACATCGTGATCGCCGCGGGACTGCTCGAGGACGAGAAGGAGCGGGCCGAGCACGTGATGCTGGTGGACCTCGGCCGCAACGACCTGGGCCGCGTGTGCGAGTACGGCTCGGTGCGGGTCGACACGTTCATGTCGGTCGAGACGTACTCGCACGTGATGCACATCGTCTCGTCGGTCTCCGGGACGCTGAGGTCCGGCGTGGGGCCGATGGACGCGCTGCGGGCGGTGCTGCCGGCCGGGACGCTGTCCGGCGCGCCGAAGGTCCGCGCGATGCAGATCATCGACGAGCTCGAGCCGATCAAGCGCGGCGGCTACGGCGGCGCGATCGGCTGGCTGAGCTACGCCGGCGACCTCGACACCTGCATCCACATCCGCACGGTGGTCGCGACCGGCGGCGAGCTGCACGTGCAGGCCGGTGGCGGTACCGTCGCGGACGCCGTGCCGGCCTACGAGTACGAGGAGTCCGTCAACAAGGCCCGCGCGGTGCGTCGGGCGATCGAGCTCGCGGCCACGCAGCCGGACTGGGGGTGAGCGCGATGCGAGTCCTCGTCATCGACAACTACGACAGCTTCACCTACAACCTCGTGCAGCTGCTCGGCGAGCTCGGAGCCGAGCTCGACGTCGTGCGCAACGACCACGCGGGCGTCGAGGAGCTGCTTGCGCGCGCGCCCGACCGCGTCGTCGTCTCACCCGGTCCCTGCACGCCCGACGACGCCGGCGTCTCGCTGGAGGTCGTGCGCCGCTTCCCCGAGGCCGGCGTGCCGCTGCTCGGCGTCTGCCTCGGCCACCAGGCGCTCGCCCAGGCGTTCGGCGGACGCGTGGTGCGCCACGTGCCGGTGCACGGCAAGACGACGACGATCGAGCATGACGGACGGACGATCTTCGAGGGGCTGGAGTCGCCCCTGACCGTCGGGCGCTACCACTCGCTGGTCGTCGCCGACGAGCTGCCCGAGGACTTCGAGCTGAGCGCGCGCGGCGGCGGTGTCGTGATGGGGATCCGCCATCGCGAGCTGCCCGCCGAAGGCGTGCAGTTCCACCCCGAGTCGGTCCTCACCGAGTCGGGCCGGCGTCTGCTCGAGAACTTCCTGCGCCTGCCTGCCTGACCGTGTCGAACCCGACGATCACCGCGGCGATCGACGCGCTCGCCTCGCGGCGCGACCTGTCCCGCGAGCAGGCGGCCTCGGTGCTCGCGCAGATCATGGACGGCGCCGCGAGCACCGCCGAGATCGCCGGCTTCCTGATAGCGCTGCGGACCAAGGGCGAGACGGAGGAGGAGGTCGCCGGCCTCGCCGAGACGATGCGGGCGATGGCCACGCCGGTGCGTCCGACCCGCGGCGATCTCGTCGACACCGCCGGGACCGGCGGCGGCCGGCGGACGTTCAACGTCTCGACGACGGCGGCGTTGATCGCGGCCGGTGCCGGGTGCGCGGTCGCCAAGCACGGAAACCGCTCGGCGACCGGTCTGAGCGGCTCCGCCGACCTGCTGGAGGCGCTCGGCGCTCGGCTCGACGTCTCGCCCGAGGGCGTGGCGCGGTCGATCGACGAGGCCGGCTTCGGCTTCATGTTCGCCCCCGCGCACCACGCCGCGACGCGCCACGTCGTGCCCGTGCGCCGCGACCTCGCGGTGCGGACGATCTTCAACCTGCTGGGACCGCTGACAAACCCCGCGGGCGCGCGCCGCCAGGTCGTCGGCGTGGCCGATCCGGGGGCGCTCGACCTCGTCGCCGGGGCGCTCGCGCGGCTGGGCACCGATCGCGCGCTGGTAGTGTCCAGCGTCGACGGTCTGGACGAGCTCTCGACGTCCGGCCCGACTCATGTCGTGGAGGTCGAGGAGCAGAGACTGCGCCGCTATGTCGTCGAGCCTGAGGGCGTGGGGCTGCCACGCGCCGATCCGGATGCGCTGGTCGGCGGCACGCCGAGCGAGAACGCGCAGGCCACCCGCTCGATCCTGGCCGGGGAGCGCGGCTCGGCACGCGATCTCGCCGTGCTCAACGCGGGCGCCGCGATCTACGCGGCGGGCCGTGCGGACTCGCTCGCCGATGGGGTCGAGAGCGCCGCTGCGGCGATCGACGGCGGCGCCGCCGAGCGCGCGCTCGAGCGCTACGTGGCGCTGAGCCTGGAGCTGGCCCGGTGAGCGTTCTCGACCGGATCGTCGACGTCACTCGTGAGGACGTTGCCAGGCGCCGGCGCGATCTGCCGCTGGAGCAGCTCGAGCGCCACCTCGAACGGCGCGACATCCGCCCGTTCGCCGAGGCGCTCGCCCGGCCCGGGGTCGCCGTGATCGCCGAGTTCAAGCGCCGCTCGCCGAGTGCCGGCGAGATCCGCGTGGGGGCGACGGTCGAGGGGATCGTGAGCGCCTACGAGCAGTCGGGCGCCGCGGCGCTCTCGGTGCTGACCGAGGGCCCGCACTTCGGCGGATCGCTCGACGACCTGCGTGCCGCGCGCGCGGCCGCGAGCCTGCCGATCCTGCGCAAGGACTTCGTCGTCGACCCCTACCAGGTCGTCGAGTCCGCGGCGGCGGGAGCGGACGCGATCCTGCTGATCGCCGCCGCGCTCGACGACCGAGCGCTCGCCGCGCTGCATGCGCAGGCCGTCGACCTCGACCTCGACGTGCTCGTCGAGGTGCACACCGAGGGTGAGGTGGCACGGGTGCTCGAGGTCGTCGACCCGGACCTGATCGGCATCAACAACCGCGACCTCGCGGACTTCAGCGTCGACATCGAGCGCACGTACGAGCTGCTCGTCGACATCCCGGCCGGCAAGACGGTCGTGAGCGAGTCCGGCTTCCGCACTCGCGAGCAGCTCCTGGACCTCGAGCGCGTCGGCGTCGACGCGGTTCTCGTGGGCGAGAGCCTGATGCGCTCCGCGGACCCCGGGGCGGCGCTGCGCGCCCTCGCCGGGATGGAGGCCGATGAGCGCTGAGATGCCCACAGCGGGCTCTCATCCGGGGTTTACTGGCCCTTCAACAACCATCCGCATGCTGAGCAGATGAAGAGCACCCGCACCTGGGCGATCGCCCTCCTCTCCGGCCTCTCCGGCGCCGTCGTGGCGGTCGGTCTGGCGAGCGTCGTCGGCATCGGCTCCGAGACGACGACGGTCGTGCGTCAGGCCCCGCTGTCGAGCAGCCTCGAGCCGGCGAAGGGCGGCGGCGCACTGACCGCGCGCGACATCTATAAGCGCGACGCGCCGGGCGTCGTCTTCGTCCGCGCCGAGGTCGTCCAGCAGACCAGCTCCCCGTTCGGCCTCCCTCAGCAGCAGCGCGGCGAGGCCACCGGGTCCGGCTTCGTCATCGACAAGCAGGGGACGATCCTGACGAACGCCCACGTCGTCGACGGCGCGTCGAAGGTGACCGTCCAGTTCCAGGACCAGAAGACCGTCGACGCCAAGATCCTCGGCAAGGACCGCTCGACCGACCTCGCCGTGCTCAAGGTCGAGCCGTCCGGGCTCGAGCTCGCGCCGCTCACCCTCGGCTCGGCCAGGGACGTCCAGGTCGGCGACCCGGTGGTCGCGATCGGCAACCCGTTCGGGCTCGACCGCACGCTGACCACGGGCGTCGTGTCCGCCAAGGCACGTCAGATCCGCGGGCTCAACGGCTTCACGATCAGCAACGTGATCCAGACCGACGCCGCGATCAACCCGGGCAACTCGGGCGGCCCGCTGATCGACGCGGCCGGCGAGGTGATCGGCATCAATTCGCAGATCGCGACGGGCGGCAACGGCAACGGGAACGTCGGCATCGGCTTCGCCGTTCCGATCGACACCGCACGCAAGCTGCTCCCCGAGCTCAAGAAGGGCACCGTCAACACCGGCTACCTCGGCGTCTCGGGTGTGACGGTCGACTCCAAGCTCGCCGGGCTCAACCTCCCGACCGACAAGGGCGTCCTCGTCACAGCGGTCGAGCCGGGCGGCCCGGCCGCGAAGGCCGGCATCCGGGGCGGCAACATCCCGGCGCAGATCGACGGCCAGGACGTCCAGCTCGGCGGTGACATCATCACCGAGGTCGACGGGAAGGCGATCACGTCGAGCGAGGGCCTCGCCGCCGCGGTCTCGGCCAAGCGCAAGGGCGACGACGTGAAGGTCACGGTCGTGCGCGACGGCAAGCGGCGCACCGTCACCGTGACGCTCGCCGCACGGCCGCAGGGCACGCCGACCGGCCAGGCGCAGACGGTGCCGCTCCCCTGATCTGCCACGATGGCGGGGTGTCCGGTGCGCCCCGCATCAAGGTCTGCGGCATCACGAGTCTCGACGACGCGCAGCTCGCCGTCGAGGCTGGCGCCTGGGCCGTCGGGATGGTCTTCTGGGAGGGCTCGCCGCGACGTTGCGAGCTGCCCGAGGCGCAGCTCGTCGCCCGCCGGCTCAAGCGTCTCGTCGAGGTCTGCGGCGTGTTCGTCAACGCTCCGCTCGACGAGCTCACGGCGCTCGTCGACGCGCTGGGGCTGACGCTCGTCCAGCTCCACGGCGACGAGGGTCCCGCGTACGCCGACGAGGTTCGTCGGCGCACCGGCGCGAAGGTCATAAAGGCCGCACGGGTGCGCTCCGGAGCCGACCTGCAGGCGCTCGGGCGCTACCACGTCGACTTCCACCTGCTCGACGCCCATCACCCCTCGCTCCGCGGCGGCACCGGGGAGACCTGGGACTGGGAGCTCGTCGCCCACCGTCGCTCCGCCACCCCGCTGATCCTCAGCGGCGGGCTGCGGGCCGACAACGTCGCGAAGGCCATCGAGGTCGTGCGCCCCTGGGCCGTCGACGTCGCCAGCGGCGTCGAGGCCGCACCGGGACGCAAGGACTCCGCGAAGGTCGAGGCGTTCGTCGCCGCGGTCCGGGCCGTGCACGACGAGCCCACCGCCGCGCGCGGGGAAGAGGCCCTCGAGGCCGCCCCGTGAGCGGTTCCGCGGGCGTCGAGCACCGCTACGGCCCCTACGGCGGCCAGTACGTGCCCGAGACGCTGATGCCGGCGCTCGTCGAGCTCGAGGCCGCCTGGCTCGACGCCTGGCGCGACGGCGCCTTCCGCTCCGAGCTCGACCTGCTGCTGCGCGACTACGCGGGCCGTCCCACGCCGCTCTACCGGGCCGAGCGGCTGAGCGAGGTCGCCGGCCGGTCGATCTGGCTCAAGCGCGAGGACCTGCTGCACACCGGTGCGCACAAGATCAACAACGCGCTCGCACAGGCCCTCTTGGCCCGCCGGATGGGGAAGCGCCGCATCATCGCGGAGACCGGAGCGGGGCAGCACGGGGTGGCGACGGCGCCGGTCTGCGCCCGACTCGGACTCGAGTGCGTCGTGTACATGGGTGAGGAGGACATGCGTCGGCAACAGCTGAACGTCTTCCGCATGCGCCTCATGGGGGCCACCGTCGTCCCGGTC
>JANJTP010000005.1 GCA_024711025.1 Solirubrobacteraceae bacterium | reverse complement strand
ATCTGCGGCAGCGCGATCGCGACGACGCTGCTGTCCACCATCACGATCGTCGAGCCGAGGATGCAGGCAAGCAGCGTGAGCCGCTTGGTCCGCGCGTCCATGGCGCCAGTCAACCACGGCCGGCGACCGTGGCGGGACGGCCGGGGATGATGGGGCCGCTCGCGCCGCGTGGCAGCCGGTGCCGCACCGCGCGCGGCCGGGGTCGCTCGGCGGGGCGACGCCGCACGGGTTGTTGTGCTTGAGTGCCGCACCGCGCGCGGCCGGGGTCGCTCGGCGGGCGCCCCCGGGTTGCGGCTGCGGTCTGTCCGCCGATCCGCGGTCAGAGTCGGCACGGCCCGCGATGCGGGCCGCGCTCAGCGTCCGCCGGCCAGCGCCCCACGCGTGTCGTCGGTGCTCTCGGGCGACGTCGCGCCCGCCGGCTCCTCGCCCGGTCGCGGGCCGCGCTCGTCGCGGTGCCCCGGCCACCAGGCGGCGCGTCCGAGCAGCATCGTCAGGCTCGGCACGAGCAGCGTTGCCATGATTCCGGCGGCGATCAGGATCCCGCTCGACACGGCGAAGCCGATCTGCATCAGCGACGCGATGCCCGTCAGCAGCAGCGCGGTGAACGTGCCGGCGAGGATCAGCCCGGCCGCCCCGATCGCGGGCCCGCCGTGCTCGACGCCGAGCGCGGTCGCCTCCCGCGGCGGACGCCCGCGAAGCGCCTCTTCGCGCAGCCGGGCGGTCATCAGGATGCTGTAGTCGGTGCCGACCGCGACGACGAACAGGTAGACGATTATCGGCAGCATCGACTTGAGCCCGGGCTCGCCGAGGCCGCCCTGGAACGTCGCGACCGTGAATCCGAGCGTCGCCGCGAAGCCGAGCATCACGGCTCCGAGCAGGTAGAGCGGGGCGACGAGGCTCCGCAGCAGCCAGGCGAGCAGCAGGCCGATCGCCAGCGCGGCGACGGGGAACACGAGGGCGAAGTCGCGGTTCGTCGCGGTACGGATGTCGACGCTTGCGGCCGTCTGCCCGCCGACGAGCACGCGCTGCCCGGCGCCGGAGGCGTGCGCCGCGTCGCGGATCGGGCCGTCGACCGCGTCGAGCGCGGCGTGGGAGTAGGGGTTGTCCTTCAGGACGACGTCGATCCGGGCGGTGCGCCCGTCGGCGCTGAAGGCCGGCTCGCCGACCGACGCGACCCCGTCGGGGCGCTGATGCTCGGCGGCCAGGCCCGAGACCTTGGCGCGATCGAGCCGCTCGTCGCCGGTCACGTAGACCTGTGTCGGCGTTATCGACCCGGCGGGGAACGAGGCGCGCATGTCCTCGAACGCCTGGCGCGACTCGGCGCCGCCGGGGAGCTGGTTGATGCTGTCGTGATCGGCCGTGTAGAAGAGCGCGCCGACGGCGAGGGCGGCGAGCGCGCCGCCCGAGGCGAGCGCCACGCGTCCGGGCCGGCGGGCGATCAGCGCGCCGACCCGGCGGTAGGCGGACGCGCGCGGCTCGCGCTGCCAGGTGCGCGACGGCCAGAAGACGCGCGGGCCGAGCAGCGAGAGCACCGCCGGGATGAGCGTCACTCCGGCGAGCCACATCAGCGCGACGCCGATCACGAGCCCGGGCGCCATCGTCTGCAGCGAGCCGAGCTGCGACAGCGCGAGCGCCGAGAAGGCGACGATGACGACGAGCGCCGCGAAGCTGATGACCTCACCGACGCGCCCGGCTGCGTGGATCAGCGCGTCCTCGCCGCGGGCGCCGGTGCGCAGGTGCTCGCGGTAGCGGAACAGCGTGAAGAGGATGTAGTCGGTGCCGATGCCGAACAGCACGACGGTCAGCAGCGGCGGCAGGTCGAGGCTGACGTCGAAGCCGAGGCCCTGAGCCGCCAGCGCGATCAGGGAGTTGGCGGTCAGGAAGACGAGCGCGATCGAGGCGATCGGCAGCAGCGCGGCGATCGGGCTGCGGAACATTGCCAGCAGCAGCAGGAGGATCAGCGAGATCGTCGCGATCCCGACGGTCTTCTCCGCGGTCCCGTGGGCGTCGCGGTCGTCGAGCTTGATCGCCGCCTCGCCGGTCATTCCGGCGCGCAGGCCGCTGCCGTCGAGCCGTCGCGCCGTCTCGTCGCGGACGGCCTGGGCGGCGTCCATCACGGCGTCCTCGCCCGAGCTGCCGGCGAAGCGCACCTGCGCGAGCTGGAGCCTGCCGTCGGGCGAGGCCGCGCCGGTCCGCACGCCGCGGACACGGTCGATCCCGGCGCCCGAGACGCCCTGCGCGACGGACGCGAGCCTGTCCTGGTCGGCGGCGGTGAGCCGGCCGCCGTCGGCACGCTGGAAGACGAGCACGCCGGTGGCGCCCGATTGCTCCGGGAACGCCCGGTCGGCGAGCCGCGCGGCCTGCACGGACTCGTACGAGCTCGGCAGGAAGCTCGCCTCGTCGGAGTTGGTCACCTCGCCGAGCTTCGGCGAGAAGGGAACGATCGCGATCGCCGCGACCAGCCAGAGGCCGATCGTCAGGCGGGCGTGGCGGACGACGAAGCGGGCGAGCCGGTCGAACATCAGGCGTGCCTTCTCTCGAGGCTGGGGGTCGGATGTGGCTTTCGGGGTGCCGGTCGCCCGGCGGGCGGGGGTGCCGTGCCCGCGGGTTGTGGCGACGCCGACGTGCGCGATGACGCGCGTGAGGCCAGTCGTCCCGCGCCCACGGGTTGTGGCTGCAGAAGCTCAGGTATGGGTCGGGTTACTGCAGCCACGTTCGGAAGCGGGGCTCCTGGGCGCTTTGTTGAGACAGGCATGTCTCGCATATATAGCAGTAGCGCGACACGGCCGTCTCATCTGTCAACCATGTGCGGGCCCGTCGGTGGGGCATCGAGGCAGTCGAGACACAGCTGTCTACACTCGTGTGCCATGGCGAGCCGCCAGCACCGGCAGCCCCCGCACGTCCCGGCACCGGCAACGGCACCGCCGCCGGCACCGCCTCCGCGCCGGGCCGACGCGCTGCGCAACGAGCGTGCGATCGTCGAGACCGCGATGCACCTGCTGGCCGAGCGCCCCGGCGCGAGCATGGCCGAGATCGCGAGCGCCTGCGGCCTCGGACGCGCGACGCTCTACCGCCATTTCGCCACCCGCGGCGAGCTGGTCGGTGCGATCCAGGCGCAGGCGGTCAAGGCCGGAGCGCAGGCGCTCGACGAGGCCGAGCTCGACGAGGGCAGCACGGTCGAGGCGTTGCGGCGCGCGATCGGCGCGCTCGTCGGCGTCGGCGACCGCTATCGACTGCTCGTGCGCGAGGCGGCGATCCACCCGGGCGTGATGCCCCGTCAGCCGGCGGTCGCGGGGCGGCTCGTCGAGCTCGTCCAGCGCGGCCAGCGTCGCGGCGAGCTGCGCGACGACCTCCCCGCGAGTTGGATCGTCCCGGCGCTCGCGGGGCTGCTGGTCCTCGCGGTCGGCGAGATGGCCGACGAGCGCACAGACCCCAAGGAGGCGGCCCGCAGGGTCGCCGCAACGCTGCTCGACGGGCTTGCCGTGGCCCCCGACGAGGGCGCCGAGGGCCGCCCGCAAGGCCCGCGCCGCGCCGATCGCGGTTGACCACATGTCGCTGCCCGCCCGCTTCGATGTCGCCGGCCCCCACCTGCAGCCCGACCGGCTGGGCATCTGGCCGGTCGAGAAGGGCGGCTTCGGACTGGACATCACGTACACGGGTGCCGCCGGCTACACACGCGCCGAGGCCGTCGAGACGGCGCTGAGCGCCAACGGCGTGAAATGCGGCCTGCGCCAGGAGCTGCACGACGGCTGGACCGTGCGGCTCGGCCCGGTGGACCGCGAGTCGATGCTCGTCGTGCTCGGCTCGCTGGTGCGGTGAGCTCGTCCTCTCGGGCGAGCTGCGCCACACGGCGAGGCCTCGTGCGCCGGCGCTGAATCGGCGGCAGCCCCGGGGCAGGCCCGGTCACGATCGGTAAGAGCTCGCGCGTCGGCGACGCGAATCCGGGCATGAGCCCACCACCCGCGCACCTCACGGCACTCGCCGACGGACCCGCTCACCTCGCCGCGCTCGCTGACGGCGCGCCTTCGGCACCCCACGGCAGTGGCCGCGAGATCGACCACGCCGGCGTTGAGCGCGCCGCCCGCGACCTACTGCGAGCGCTCGGCGCCGACGTCGACTCCGTCGGGCTGCACGAGACGCCGCGCCGGATGGCGGACGCCTACGCGGAGCTGCTCACGGCGAAGCCGTTCCGGGCGACGACGTTCCCCAACGACGACGGCTACGACGAGCTGATCGTCGCTCGCGCGATCCCGTTCCACTCGCTGTGCATGCATCACCTGCTGCCGTTCCAGGGCGTCGCGCACGTCGGCTACCTGCCCGGCGAGCGGATCGTCGGTCTCAGCAAGCTGGGCCGCGTCGTCGAGCTGTTCGCGCGCGACCTGCAGATCCAGGAGCGCCTGACGATGCAGATCGCCGACTGGCTCCAGCGCGAGCTTCAGCCCAAGGGCGTCGGCGTCGTCCTCGAGGCCGAGCATCTGTGCATGTCGCTGCGAGGCGTCCAGAAGCTCGGCGCGAAGACCGTCACCTCGGCGTTGCACGGCCTGGTTCGCGACGACGCCCGCACCCGCCAGGAGTTCCTGGCCCTGGCCCGCGAGGAGAGCCGATGACCGGTGAGCAGACCTTCGTGATCGTCGGCGCGAGCCTGGCCGGGGCGAAGGCCGCCGAGGCTCTACGCGCCGAGGGCTTCGACGGGCGCGTCGTCCTCGTCGGCGCCGAGGACGAGCGTCCCTACGAGCGGCCGGCGTTGTCCAAGGACTACTTGCGCGGCGAGAGCGACCGAGCCGCGATCTTCGTTCACGAGCAGGGCTTCTACGCGGAGCAGCAGATCGAGCTCCGCCTCGGCCGCACCGCGGTGAGCCTGGATGCGAGGAGGGGGGAGCTTGCGCTCGACGACGGCGAGCGGCTGCGCTACCACAGGCTGCTGCTCGCGACCGGCGCAGAGCCGCGGCGGCTCGCGATCCCCGGTGCCGAGCTCGACGGCGTCCTCCACCTGCGCACCGTCGAGGACTCCGATGCGCTGCGCCGGCGGCTGGATCGCGCCGGCTCGGTGGTCGTCGTCGGAGCCGGCTGGATCGGGTCGGAGGTCGCCGCGTCCGCTCGCCAGCGAGGCCTCGACGTCACGGTCGTCGATCCGCTGAGCGTGCCGCTCGAGCGTGTGCTCGGCGGCGAGGTCGGCTCGATCTACCGCGACATCCACGTCGATCACGGCGTCCGGATGCTGCTTGGAGCGGGCGTCGAGGCATTCGAGGGCCACCATGCGGTCGAGCGCGTGCGCATCGACGACGGACGCTCGGTCGAGTGCGACCTCGTCGTCGTCGGCGTCGGCGTGAAGCCGCGCACGCAGCTCGCCGCCGAGGCCGGGATCGCCGTCGGCGACGGGGTCCTCGTCGACGAGCGCCTGCGCACGAGCGCGCCCGGTGTGTTCGCCGCCGGCGACGTGGCCAGCGCGCAGCATCCCTTCTACGGCGAGCAAATCCGCGTCGAGCATTGGGCGAACGCGCTGCACCAGGGCCCCGCCGCGGCTCGCGGCATGCTCGGCGGAGCCGAGCCGTTCGACCGGATCCCCTACTTCTTCTCCGACCAGTACGAGGTCGGCATGGAGTACTCGGGCCTTGCTCGCGAGTGGGACCGGGTCCTCTACCGCGGAGATCCCGCGGCGCGTGAGTTCATCGCCTTCTGGCTCGCCGGCGACCGTGTCGTCGCCGGGATGAACGTGGGCGTGTGGGACGTCGCCGACCCCATCCAGCGCCTGATCCGCACGAGGACGGCGGTCGACGACCGGCGCCTCGCGGACCCCGACGTCCCGCTGGAGGAGATCGCGGGGGTCGAGGGCGCCGCGCCTTGAGCCCCGGTACGCGGCGCCCGGCCGTTGCGGCCGGGAGGTAAGGACCGCCGGCACGTGGACGCCAACTTCAGTGAGGCCGTCCGCACGGAGCGGGTCGGCGCGTCAGAACCAAGGAGATCCCAGATGTCCGCTACGACACAGCAGCGTCAGCCCGTGCACCACGGCGCCGCATCCTCGAACGGCGTCGCCGTCGCCGCTCCGGCCGACTGGCGCGATCCGCGCTATCAGGCGTTCGCGCTGCTACGGCTGGCGTTCACCGTCGCGCCGATCGCATTCGGGTTGGACAAGTTCTTCAACGTCCTCGTGAGCTGGCCCGACTATCTGGCCCCCTGGATCAACGACATCGTTCCCGGCTCGGGCCAGCAGGCGATGTACGTCGTCGGCGTGATCGAGATCGTCGCCGGCATCGCCGTCGCGCTCAAGCCGCGCTACGGCGCGTACCTCGTCGCCGCCTGGCTGGGGGGCATCATCATCAACCTGCTCACCTACTCGGGCTACTACGACGTCGCGCTGCGCGACTTCGGCCTGCTGCTGGCGGCGCTGACCCTCGCCCGACTGGCGTCGGTGTACGACTCCCCGCTGCGGCTCGGGGGCCGCTGAGCGAGCGCGCGACGTGCGCCGGTCGGTGGCGGCCGCCGGCCGGCGCATGCCTCACGCGGCTGGGGCGCGCCCCGCGCGCCCGGCGCCCGGCGCCCGGCGCCGGGCGCCGGGCCGGTCCGGGTCGGTGCCGGGGGGGCGGCTTCACGTCCGGTCGAACGTGACCACGGCGTCGCCGCTCGTGCAGCGGTAGCGCACGCCCGCGAGCTCGCCGGCGGTGTGCGGCGTCCGACGCACGTGAAGCCCGCGGCGGTGAAGCGGTATGGCTCCTCGCCGAGCTTGCGCATGCGCGACGCGCGCGCGACGGTGCGGGCCGTGGGGCAGTCGGCGCCGCGGGCCTTGATGTCGAAGGCGCCGTCGTCGCTCTGGGCGGTGAAGGCGACGATGCCGCACGAGCGGGTCGCCGCGGGCGCTGTCGTCGTGGCCGTGGTCGCGCCGCCGTCATCGCCACCTCCGCAGGCCGCCAGGCCGAGCGTGAGCGTCGCGACGAGCAGCGCCGGCGAGATGCGTGGCATGGTGCAAGCGTCGCGGGTCGGTGACGTTCGCGCAATCGGATGGAGGCGATCTCACGGCCGGCGGACACCCGGGGGCGGACTACTGCTGTCCCGTCGCCCTCGTAGTGATTGACTTGCACCGGCAACGGACCTGGGGGGGTCTCTCATGAGGGCTGGCAGGTACACCGTAGGCGCAATTGCGGCGCTCGCCGCACTGATCGTCGCCGGCTGTGGCGGCGACGACGGAGGCGGGACCACGACGGGCGCAACGACGGCGGCGCCCACGACCGCCGCTACCACCACGTCCACGACGACCACGGGCGCCGCGGGCGAGGGCAAGACCACCATCACGATGACGGACTTCGCGTTCTCCCCCGACAAGGTGACGCTGACGCAGGGGGACAACACCATCATCGGGCCGAACAAGGGCAAGACGCCCCATGAGCTCGTCGTCGCAAAGACCGCTCTGGCTCCGAACGCGCTTCCAACGGACTCGAGCGGGGACGTCGTCGAAGGCAAGCTCGACGTCGTCGGCGAGATCGCCGACGTCGATCCGGGCAAGACGAAGCACACCGACTTCGACCTCGAGCCCGGCAAGTACGTGATGTTCTGCAACGTCCCAGGCCACTACAAGGCCGGGATGTACGGCACGATCACCGTGCAGTAGCGCGCTGATCGCCCGTCAGGGGCCGGCGAGCGTGGCGGCCCCTGACGGCGAGCGTGGCGGTCTCTGCCGGCGAGCGTGGCGGTCCCTGACGGTAAGCGTGGCGGTCTCTGCCGGCGAGCGTGGCGGTCTGCGGTCGCGGCTGACGGCAGCCCAGCCCGAACGGCCCCGTCCGGCCAGGCGTCGCCAGCCCGAACGGCCCCGTCCGGCCAGGCGTCGCCAGCCCGAACGGCCCGGTCCGGCCAGGCGTCGCCGGGCCGGACGCGTGCGGATCAGATCGTCTCAGCCTCCATCGCGATCGCGCCACACGGGCACTCCTCGGCGCAGATGCCGCAGCCCTTGCAGTAGTCGAGGTCGATCTCGTACTGGTAGGCGCCCGTCGGGTCGAGCTTGATGACCGCGTTGTCTGGGCAGACGCCGTAGCAGTTGTCGCATGCGAAGCAGTTGCCGCACGACATGCAGCGGCGGGCCTCGAACAGCGCGTTCGACTCGTCGAGCCCGCCGACGACCTCGTCGAACGTCGACTGCCGCCGGACCGCCGCGAGCGTCGGACGCACCGTCTTCGGCGCGTCCGAGTAGTACCAGGGGGTGAGCATGTCGAACGTCACGAGATCTCGCTTGGGCGCCGCCGTGAAGGACCTGCCCGCCAGCCAGGCATCGATGTGGAGCGCAGCCTTCTTGCCGTGCCCGATGCCGACGGTCACCGTGCGCTCGGCGGGCACCATGTCGCCGCCCGCGAATATGCCCGGACGGCCGGTCATCATGTTCGGCGCGACCTGCACCACGCCGTCGTCGACCTCGATGCCCGGCACGCCGTCGAGCAGCGACAGGTCGACCTCCTGGCCGAGCGCGAGGACCAGCGAGTCCGCCTCGAGCTCCTCGACCTCGCCCGTCGGCTGCGGGAAGCCCGTCTCGTCGAGCTCCATCCGCTCGACGAGGACGGCGCCGTCGTCGACCTGCTTGATCGTCGACAGCCACCGCATGAGGATGCCCTCCTCGAGCGCCTCCTCGACCTCGATGTCGTGCGCCGGCATGCGCTCCCGCGTGCGCCGGTAGACCACGATCGCCTCCTCCGCGCCCAGCCGTCGCGCGGTCCGTGCGGCGTCCATCGCGGTGTTTCCGCCACCGTAGATCACGACCCGCCGGCCGAGCCGGGGCGTCTCCTCGCCCTCCATGCCGCGCAGCAGGGCGACGGCGTCGAGGATGCGTGAGGCGCTGCCGGCAGGGATGTAGGCGCGCTTGCCGATGTGTGCGCCGATCGCCAGGAAGACGGCGTCGAAGCCGCCTTCGCGCTGCTCGGCCAGGACGTCCTGGACCTGGTGGTCGAGCTCGAGCTCGACGCCCATGTCGAGGATCCGCCGGATCTCGGCGTCGAGCACGTCGCGCGGCAGCCTGTACCGGGGGATGCCGAAGCGCATCATGCCGCCCGCGCGCGGTCCCGCATCGCGAACCACGACGTCGTGCCCGCGTCGCCGGAGCTGGTACGCGGCCGACAGCCCCGATGGCCCCGCTCCGACGACGAGCACGCGCTTGCCCGACGGCTGGGCGTCCGCCGGGATCGTCCATCCGCACCTGATCGCCTCGTCGCCGAGGAAGCGCTCGACGGAGTTGATGCCGACGACCTCGTCGAGCCGGCCGCGGTTGCAGGCGCTCTCGCACGGGTGGTAGCAGACGCGCCCCATGATGGCGGGGAACGGGTTGTCGTCCATCAGCTGCCGCCAGGCGCCCTCGTAGTCGCCCTCCTCGGCGCGGTAGAGCCACTGCTGGATGTTCTCGCCCGCCGGACACGCGTCGTTGCACGGCGGCATCCGCTGCACGTACAGAGGCCGCTCGGTGCGCCAGCTCCCGGTCTTGTTGGCCAGGCTCGAGCCGACCTGGAGGGTGATCGCGAAGGGCGTATCCATCGTCAGTGCCTCTCCTCGAGCAGCCGCGTCGCGTTCGACTCCTCGTCGACCGCGGAGCCCACGCTCTCGCTCTCCTGGGCGGAGACGCCGCCGGGCTCTTCGACGGTGTCCTCGTCGACGAGGCCGAAGCGGCGGATGTTGCGATCCGCGCGCTCCTGCAGTCGCGCGATGACCTCGCTCCGCGGCTCCTTGCCGAACAGGTGGGCGTAGCGGCGCTGGAGCTTCAGGTACTCCTCGACCGGTGCGCGACGGCGGATCTTCAGGACGCTCGTCACCTCGCCGCGCTCCGCCTCGAACACCGGGAAAAGGCCGGTCTCCATCGCCAGGCGGGCGACCTTGATGCTGTCGGCCGAGGCGCAGCCCCAGCCGAGCGGGCAGGTGACGAGGATGTGCACGTAGCGTGCGCCGCGGAGCTCCATCGCGTGCTGCACCTTGTGCTCGATGTCGCGCAGGTCGGCCACCGTCGCGGTCGCGACGTAGGGGATCTCGTGCGCCATCGCGATCAGCGGCGCGCTCTTGCCCTGGCCGAAGACGTTGCCCGGCTCGTCCCCGACCGGCTGAGTGGTGCTTGTGCGGGCGGCCGGCGGCGTCGCGCCCGAGCGCTGGACGCCGGTGTTCATGTACGCCTCGTTGTCGTAGCAGATGAACAGCACGTCGTCGTTGCGCTCGAACATGCCCGAGAGGCAGCCGAAGCCGATGTCGACCGTGCCGCCGTCGCCGCCCTGCCCGACCACGCGGACGTCGGTCCGGCCCTTGGCCTTCAGCGCGGCCGCGACGCCGGTGGCGACGGCGGGCGCGTTGCCGAACAGGGAGTGGATCCAGGGAAGCTGCCACGAGGACTCCGGGTACGGCGTCGAGAAGACCTCCAGGCATCCGGTCGCGTTCGTCGCGATCAGCTTGCCCGCGGTCGCCCGCATCGCCGCGTCGAGCGCGTAGCGGGCGCCGAGCGCCTCGCCGCAGCCCTGGCAGGCGCGATGCCCCGACGTCAGCGTGTTCGAGCGCTCGCCGTCCGCCTGCACGGTGCGCCGCTCCGGGTCGAGCAGCCGATTGCCCACGACGAACGAGCCTGCTTGGTAGAACTTGATCTGCTGGTAGGGCATCGCCGCTCCTCTACTACCGGGGGCGAGCGCCGGCGCCGCCGACGTCGCGCAGGAAGCTCGCGGCGTGGGGTCCCGATCGCTCCACGTCCTGCATCCGGCGCAGCTCGCGCTCCACGCGCTCGTGGTCGAGGTCGAGAAAAGTGAGGCGCGCGGGGTCCAGCTCGTCCGCGAGCGCCTCGCTGAAGAGCCGGTGCAGCGAGCGCTTCGTGATCGGCCGGCCGCCGAGCCCGGCGACGACGTCGTGGATCGCGACCGGCAGCCCCGACAGCGCAAGCCGCACGTTCTGGCCGACGATCCCGCCGACCCCGACGGCGAAGGCCCTTTCCAGCACGACGACGCGCTTGGCGCGTCCGAGTGCCTCGCGGATCTCGTCGATCGGCCAGGGACGGAAGCACCTCACGGCCATCGCGCCGATCGACGCGCCCTCGTCGCGCAGATCGTCGATGACCTCCTCGATCGTGCCGAGCACCGAGCCGAGCGCCACGATCACGGTCTCCGCGTCGTCGGCTCGGTAGGTGCGCAGCAGCCCGCCCGACGGACGGCCGAAGGACCGCTCGAAGTCCTCGGCGATGTGCGGGATCGCATCGAGCGCCTGCATCTGCCTTGCGTGCATGAGGTACCTGACCTCGGTGAACGCCTCCGGACCGACCATCGCGCCGATCGTCACGGGGTCGTCCGGATCGAGCACCTGGCGGGGCTCGAACGGCGGCAGGAACGCGTCGACCTGCTCCTGCTCGGGCAGATCGACCCGCTCGTAGGCGTGCGTGAGGATGAACCCGTCCATGCACACCATCACCGGCAGCGAGAGCTGCTCGGCGAGCCGGTACGCCTGGATGTGCACGTCGAGCGCCTCCTGGTTCGACTCGGCGTAGAGCTGGATCCAGCCCGAGTCGCGCTGCGACATCGAGTCGCTGTGGTCGTTCCAGATGTTGATCGGCGCGCCGATCGCCCGGTTGGCGACGGTCATGACGATCGGCAGGCCCAGGCCGGCGGCGTTGTAGAGCGCCTCGGCCATGTAGAGCAGCCCCTGGCTCGCGGTCGCCGTGTACGTCCGCGCGCCGGTCGCCGACGCGCCGATCGCCACCGACATGGCGGCGAACTCCGACTCGACGTTGATGAACTCGCAGGGCGCCAGATCGCCGCGCTTCACGATCGCCGAGAGCCCCTCGACGATGTGGGTCTGCGGGGAGATCGGGTACGCGCAGATGACCTCCGGCCGGCACATCGCGACGGTGGCCGCCACCGCCTGGGAGCCCTCCATCTGCCTAAGCACGCGCCACCCCCCTCAGCTGCTCGACCATCCGGTGGGCGGCCTCGGCGCCGCGCGCGTTCCCCTCGGCGAGACGACCGGAGAACCTGTCGCGGATCGCCGTGCAGACGGCGTCGAGCGAGATGGCGCCGGTCAGCGCCGCGAAGCCGCCGAGCAGCACCGCGTTGGGCAGCGGCCGCCCGAGGTGCTCGCGCGCGAGCTGAGTGGCGGGCACGGTCAGCAGCCGCTCGGCCCGCATGCGGTCCACCAGCGTGCCGAGCCCCAGCTCGACGAGGCTGCGCTCCGTGTTGACGAGCAGGTAGCCGTCGTCCGGCAGGCCGCTGAAGAGGTCCATCTGGTGCAGCAGCGTCGGATCCTGGACGATCAGGGCGTCAGGCTCGGCGATCGGCTCGCGCAGCCTGATCGGACGGTCATCGATGCGACAGAACGCGACCACGGGGGCGCCCATCCGCTCCGAGCCGAACGTCGGGAACGCCTGGGCGTGATGTCCCTCGTCAAAGGCGGCGATCGAGAGCAGCTCGGCGGCGGTCACGACCCCCTGGCCGCCCCGCCCGTGGATCCGCACGCCGAACACGCGCAGAGCGTAGACGCCCGGATCGCGCCGAGAATGCGGAGAAAGCCGTGGTTCTGCCGCGGTTTTCGCGGGTCGGGTCGTGCGGCTCTACGACGGCCGGCGATCCGCGTCGCCGCCGGGTGCGGGCTGACGATCGCCGATGCCGTCGGCGGCGTCGAGCGCGATGACCGAGTGCGCATACGCCGCACCGGCGCGCATCTCGGCCGCCACCCAGATCGCCTCCATGATCTCGCTCTCGGTGGCGCCCTTGCGCAAGGCGATGCGCGTGTGGCTGCGGATGCAGTACGGGCACTGCGTCACGTGCGCGACGGCCACGGCGATCAGCTGCTTGGTCTTCTCCGGCAGCGCGCCGTCGGCGAACACCTGCCTGCTGAATGCCTGGAAGGCGTCGTGGGTGTCGGGTGCGAGCTCGGCGCGGTGCTCGGCCAGCTCCCTCGTGGTGGCAGGGTAGACGGGATGGGCCATCTCGCGGCTCCTCTATGGGTCGCCCGCCGTGACGGTCGCGGACGCCGTCGAGGGGGCTGCAGTTACATCGTTGTACGATCCATCATATTGAGTGGCAGGTGGCAGCCATGAGCGCTCCTCCCGCGCGGCACACATCGCCGCGGCCGCCGGCTCGCCGAGCGAGCGAGCCGCGGCACGCCGCCGCGCTCGACGACGTGATCCAGGCGGCGGAGCTCCGCGCGAGCCTGCGTCGCTTCGCGCGCGAGAGCGAGCAGATCGCCGCGGAGCACGGGCTCACCGCGCAGCGGTACCTGCTCCTGCTGATGATCAAGGGAGCGCCCGACGGCAGCGAGCGCTCGACCGTCACCGAGCTGACCGGGCGCCTTCAGCTGGCCCAGCACACCGTCACCGAGCTGGTCTCCCGCGCGGTGCGGGCCGGCCTGATCGAGCGCGAGCGATCGCGCGAGGATCGCCGCGTCAGCCACCTGCGGCTGACCGACGAGGGCACCCGGCGTCTCATGGGCGCATTCCGCGGTCACCGGGTCGAGCGCGAAGCGCTCAGGAAGGTCCTCGACTCGGCCTCGCGCTAGCTCCCGGCCCGCTGCGGCGGGTTCTGGGCGGGTGTACGTTGTCGATCTCGGCGCCGCCGCGCCGACGGGGAAAGGGGGAAGGGAATGGGACAGCCGGTTGTCCACTTCGAGATCGTCGGGAAGGACGCCGCGAAGCTGCGGTCCTACTACTCGGAGCTGTTCGGGTGGGAGATCGACGCGAACAACCCGGTGGGCTACGGGATCGTGGCGCGCCAGGAGGGACCGCCGACCGACGGCGTCGGGATCGGGGGCGGCATCGGCGCGGGGCCCGAGGGGTATCCCGGCCACGTCACGTTCTATGTCGCGGTGCCCGACGTCGAGGCGGCGCTCGCGAAGGCCGAGAGCCTCGGCGGCACCCGTGTCATGGGCCCGGAGAAGCCGATGGACATTGTCGAGATCGGCCTCTTCAACGACCCCGAGGGGCACCTGGTCGGGGTCGTCAAGGACCGGATGTAGGGGGTGGGTGGCGGGCCGGCGCGGCCGCGTCGGGCCGCCGGCCCGGGTGCCGGGTCGCATCTTGATGTTGGCGTGTCGACATCACGATGTTACGATGACGGCATGCGGACCACGATCACGCTCGCCGACGATGTGGCGGCCGCGGTCGAGCGCCTGCGGCGCGAGCGCTCGCTCGGGCTCAGCGAAGCGGTGAACGAGCTGATCCGGGCCGGGCTCGTGGGCGACCGGCGACCCCCGCGCTTCACACAGAAGACGCACGACCTCGGCCCGGGCGTCGACTACGCCAACGTGGCCGATGCGATCGAGACGCTCGACGGGCCGTCCGCCCGCTGATGCTCGTTGACGCCAACCTCCTGCTCTTCGCCGTTCACCGTGGGAGCCCGTACCATGCCGCCGCGCGCGAATGGCTCACGGAGCAGCTCAACGGCTCGCGCCGTGTTGGTCTTCCGTGGCAGAGCCTCGCCGCCTTCCTGCGGATCATCACGCACCCCCGTGCCTTCGAGCGTCCGCTGGGCCCGGCCGCGGCCTGGGAGTGCGTGGCCGACTGGCTGGCGGCCGGGCCGGCCTGGATCCCCGAGCCCGGTCCGCGTCACCCGGAGATCCTGGGGGAGCTCGTGCTCCGACACCAGGTGCGAGGCAACCTCGTTCCCGATGCGCAGCTCGCCGCGCTGGCTCTGGAGCACGGCCTGACCGTGCTGTCGGCCGACACCGACTTCGCCCGCTTCACCGACGTCCGCTGGGAGAACCCCCTGGCGGCGGCGAGCTGACGAGCGCGCGTGGGCCGGTCACCGGGCACGATTCTGGGCGGGATCGCCGGGACCCTCGTCGTCACCGGCCATGAGAGAAGATCTCGTCGATGGCGCCGCATCCTCCAGACCGACGGATCGAGGCTAAGCGTGGCCGCGCAAAGCCGGTTCGACACGGAGCGGGATCTGCATGAGGCGATCGCGGCACATCCCGAGGTGCTGCCATCGGAGGACCTCGGCCTCGGCCCGCTCATCGCACTCGGCGCCGAGCTGGATTTCGGGCCGGGGCCGCTCGATCTCCTTGCCGCCGACCCTCAGGGCCGCCTCGCGATCATCGAGTTCAAGCGAGGCTCTGAGAACCCGGACGTCCGCAAGGTCGTCGCGCAGGTTCTCGACTACGGCGCGAGCCTCTGGCGGACCGACTACGAAGAGCTGGAGCGACGCTGTGCCGCTCCTGACGCCGTCAGCCCAGACCTTGCGTCCACCGTCGCCGGCCGGTGTGCGCAACTCGACGTGCCGTTCGATCCCGACGCGTTCCGCGCCGGGATCGAGGCTTCACTCGACACGGGCGATTTCGTGTTTCTCTACGTCGGACGTGATCTCGACGACCGGACGCATCGGATCATGACCTACCTCGCCGAAGGCCCACGGATGACCTTCTTCGCAGTCGAGGTCGACTACTTCCGTGCGGGTGACGGGCCTTCGGCGGTCCTTGTGCCGCGAACAGCCTTCGTCCCCACGTGGATTGCCGGACCAAGTCCGACGTCGCGATCGTCAACGGCCATGCTCGCATCGGCACCGCCTGAGTTCCACCAACTCCTCGAACGCATGGACACGCTCGCCGTCGAGCGCGGCCTGATGGCCAAGACAGGCAAGGCAGGCCGCAACTACGAACCCCGCGATCCCGTGCCGGGCGTCAAGTACACCTCGGGCATTGGGATCTATGCCAGCAGCCGCGGAGCCGAGCTCAACCTCGTTGTGTTCCGCGAGCTTGGTCGTGAGGACCTGGCCGACGAGATGCTGCGCCGCATCGCGGACCTAACGGGCGCAACGCCCACCGCCACCGGCTGGCCGTCGTTTCCCTGGGAGTTCCTCGCACGCGACTGGGAGCACGCCCGGTCCGTGTTGCTCGACCCCTACTTCGATCGGCGAGCCCTCCTGCAGGAGCGCTGACCCGCATGCGTCACACCCGCTGGTCGACGCCGGATCCGCTGGCCCATGGGTGTTGACGGTCGTCGACATCGTCGGCGCCGAGCACGAGCTCGACGAACCCCGCCACATCTTCGGCTGACAGCGTCCTGTAGCGCGGTTCGACACGCACGGGCCCGTCGAAGCATGCGACGGTCTCCGTGCCCAGGATGTTTCGGATCACTGCCGGCGGCTGCGCCGTGCCGACGAGCGGCCGCAGGCGGTGGTCCGTAGCATCGCGCCGTAATCGCGTGACGAACGTCGTGCGGTCCGGTTCGAAGAGCGTCGTCACTGCGGCCGTCCATGTCACCGACGGTTCCCCGTCGTCGGCTCGCCGCAGCCGCAGTTCCCATTGGACACGTCTGTCCGTCACCGTCGTACGGGCGGAGACGAGGCCACCACTACGCCCGATCGCATCTGTGACGTCCTCGCCCGCCGCCTGTGGGGTTTCCGCCCATGCGGCGACAAGCGGCTTGAGCGCCTCGGGTGCTAGCGGGCTGCCGTCGGCAGCGGATCGGAGGATCAATCGCGTCCCGAGCTCCAACGGCACGATTTACGCCTCCTCGAACCCGCTCTGCTCGAACTTCAGCGTCGCTGCGTTCTCCGAGACCGTGCGGACCTTGGCGTCGTCGAACCCGGCTGTGGACTTCGCCTCGATCTCGATGGTCACGGTGATCTCGACGCCCGGCGTCGCGCCGAGCGGGCCGAGCACCTCCTCGGCGACCTTCTTGAAGTCCGTCGCGTAGCGGTCGGCTTGGAGCTGCTTGCTGCCGTAGTAGCGGGTGCGTGACGGCGCTGCGGGGGCTGCGGGCGCGCCCGCGGGTGTCGCTCCGGGCGCAGCCGTCGCTCCCGGCGCGTACCACGGTCCATCGTCGTCAATCTCGCCGCCCGTCACCGGCTGGTTGGCCTCACGCTGTGCCTTTGCGATCTCGGGACGGACGATTAGCGTCGCGTCGCTGATCGCGACTTGGACCCCGTCGGTCGGAAGGACGAGCCCGCGGTACTTGCCGGTCGCCTCGTCGATGCCGTCGGCGAGCGCGAAGCCCTCCTGCTCCCAAAGGAGCTGCGGTCCGGTGAGGCCCGTGTCGAGCACACCGCGGTCGCGCAGGCGCGGCATGTACGGGTACTCGGCGTACAGCCGCCAGAGGTCACCGACGCTCAGGTGGCCGCTGGCCCAGAGCTTCTCGGCGCTCGTGTCGAGGTGATGGCGGATCGCCGGCGCGGCGTGCTGGACGGTGAGCGCGCCGTCGTTGCCCAGGCGGCGGCTGACGCGCTCGGCCAGCGACGCGGCCTGCCCCTCGACCTTTGTCGCGGCGATCTCGATCGGCTGCCCGTTCGGGACGAGCGCCCACTGGTAGGCGCCGAGCAGCCGCGCGTCGGCCGTCTCGCCAGCCTTTGCCCGTCGCTCTGTCGCCTGGTTGCGCTGGCTCGTGGTGAGGTTGAGGTCGTCCTCCTTGGCGAGGATCTCCGACCAGCCGAGGTACTCGCGCACCGAGCGCTCGAGCTCCTCGATTCGATCTCGGTCGCCGGCGAGGTACACGAGCATGTTGCGGTAGGCGCGGTTGGCCGCGCCGCGGCGCTCGGTCGCGCCTTTCGCGAACGCGATCGCGTCGGAGTCGCCGACGCTGCGCTTGTGCGTGCGCTTGGGGTGCAGAATGACGAGGCGAGCCTCGTCCGTGTCGGGGATGTCGGCGGTGTCCTCGGGGCACACGTGGACGCCGGCAAACGCGCCGCGGGTCTTCGCCTGACTCGCGAGGCGCCTTCCGATCTCGGCGTAGACCTCCTCAACGTGCAACCGCTCGGCCTGGTCCTTGGCACGCCGCGAGATGTTCGCCTGGAGGTCGTACCAGAACCTGCCGCCGGCGCTGTAGAAGTACGTCGCGCGGTCGGCGAGCGCGGCGAGCGCGGAGTGGAAGTTGCCCGGCACGTCGCCGGGGGTTGCGGTTCCAAGGAACACGCGCTGGGTCTCCAGGCCCTTGTGCGCCGAGCCGATCGTCGGCGCGGCACCGAAGAACACGGTTCGGGCGAGGCGTCGGGTGAGTGAGCGCTGCCCGAACAGCGGCTTGCCGGCGTCGATCTTCACGGGCTCTGCGTTCGGGCCGTCGACGTCGGCGTCGATGACCGCCTTCCACGAGTCCTGCAGGTACTGCGTCAGCTCGGAGTTCACCGCGGCCGTCCCGATCGGGATCGACGCGGGCATGATCAGCGGTGATTGGTCCTCCCCGACCCACAGAGCATGGATGACGGTGTTCATCAGGCGCAGGACGCCGCGCGTGCGCTGGAAGCGCTCGAGGCTCGACCAGTCCTCGTAAAGGCGGTCGAACAGCTCAGGGTGGATCGGATAGGTCTGCTTGATGCGGTCCTCGTAGCTGCCGTCGCGCGCCTCGTTCGGGAAGTCATCGGCGTGCTTGTGGTACATCTCGACGAAGCTGCGGGCGGTCGCGCTGATCGAGGCGAGCGCGTCGGCATCGGGCGTGACGAACAGCCGCTGGCGAACGATGTGGTAGGCCTCGTTCGGCGACGCGGGCCGCCACTGGTCGGCGACGCGCCGCACGACGTTCTGCAGGCGCTTGAGCGCCTCGAGGCCGTGCGCGCCGCCGACCTCTTCGGCGTTGCCTGCGACCGGCTGGGCGTCGTCGCCGCTCTCCGACGCGGGGATCGAGATGGCGAGCAGCACGCCCGGTGTGCCTTTGACCGCCTCGGTGAGCGCCTGGGCGAACGTGAACTGGTCATCGAACGTCCCGCCCGCGAGGTCGTCGCGCGCAACCAGGCTGCGCGCGTAGGCGACCCATTCGTCGATGAGGATCACGGCTGGCGCGTGGGCGCTCAGCAGATCGTGCAGCGCCTTCCCGGGCGGGGTGCGGTTGGCGTCCGCGGTCGCGACCGTCGCGAACGCCTCCTTGCCGCCGAGTTGCCAGGCAAGCTCGCCCCAGATCGTGTTGACCTGCGTCCCGTCCGCCTTCACCGAGCCCGAGGGCGAGATGTGGTTGCCGACGAGTGCCACGCGCCGCACGTCCTTCAGCTCGCCGAAAGCCGTCTCGGAGAGCATGTCCTGGACGTCCTGCGAGTAGTCCCCGAGCGGCGTGCCGGACGCCAGGTGCCACAGCGCGAGCATCGAGTGCGTCTTGCCGCCGCCGAAGTTCGTCTGCAGGTTGATGACCGGCGAGGCGTTCTGGTCGCCCGCCAGGCGCCGCACGGCGCGGTCGACGAGATCGCGCAAGCCTTCGGTGAGGTACGTGCGCGCGAAGAACTGGACCGGCTCTGCGTAGTCCCTGCCGGCGTCCTGCGTCGCGGCGACCTTGTAGAGGTCCGCGGCGAACTCGGCGGCCTGAAAGTTGCCGGTCGCGACGTCGTCATGGGGCGCAAGGACCTCGCGCCACGGGCGCAGCCCCGCCGACTCGGGCGTGACTGCCGCGGACTTCAGCACCTTGCGATCGTCCTTGTCGGCCATCAGGCGGCGCAGGCCCAAGCGGATCGCCTTGACCTCGTCGGCGATTACCGGCGTACCGATCGCGACGAGCAGCCGCTCGCCCGTATCGAGGCAACGGTGCGCATCGTCGTCGCTGAACGACTTGTTGTGCGCCCACTCGTTGCGGTGCTCGCGCAGCTCCTTCGCATAGCCCTGACCGACGTGACCGATCGCGTCGTCGAACGGGTACCAGCCGGGCTTGAGGTTGTGCGGGATGTTCTCGGTGAGAATCCGCAGCTGCACCTGCGGGTCGAGGCGGTCGTACTCCTTGCCGTCGATTCCCTTCTTCTTGTCCTTCATCGCCACGAGCGCCGACCACTCGGCACCTTCGGGGAGCTCGGGGGCTACGGAGCGTGCGATGAAGTCGTCGAGCGCCGGCGCGAGCAGCTCGAACATCTTGCCGATGCGGTCGCGGTTGGAAGTCGCCATGCGTCAGTTCTCCTCGAAGGCAAACGCGACCTGCTCGCCGGTGCCGGTCTGTATCGAGCGCGCCGCATGCACAATGTCAGGCCAGGCGGTCGCGACCGTGTTGAACGCGAGCGCGTCCTGCGTCCAGCCGTTCCTCTCGGCGATCGAGAACAGCAGGAAGGCGAGCTCCTTCACCAGCTCGAGGTCGACGTCGCCGGCCGGGCGCTCGCGGACGTCGGACAGGAATGCGCCCGCAGCCGGCAAGCCGTCGCGATCGAGGAACGTGATGAGGTGGTGCAGCACTTCCCAGACGCCGACGCGGTCGTCGCGCAGCACGTCGTACCCGTCCGGCATGCCGGACGGAGAGAGCAGCGTCACCTTGCCCGCGACGCTCGTGAGGATCCCCTCGCGAGCCATCGCGTCGACCGCCGTGTTGCGGGCCCGTGCGAGGTCGTCGGCGACCCCAAACTTGCCCGTCGTGTAGCCATGCTGCCGGTACCAGGCGATCGCGAAGCGGGTCGCGGCGTCGAAGTCGCCCTCCTGCTCGTTGAGTACCTGGTCGAGGATCTCGTTGATCCGCGCGAGTGCCGAACGCACGGTCATCGTGGTGCCGTCGTTCTCGATGACCTTGGCGAAGCGGGAGAAGACCGCCATTCCCGGCCCGATGGCTGCCTGCGGCAGGTCGACCGGGGCGATCGCGCCCTGCTGGAGCTTGCGCAGCGCGTCGGGGAGCTCGTCGTGCAGCGCGGCGAGGAGGCCGCGGCGGTCGGTTGTCGGGGCGTCGTCGGGGCGCGGGCGCAGGGCGAGGACGATCGAGGAGGCGAGGGCGTTGGTGCCGTGGCTGAGCATCCGGTTGCTGGCCTCGCTGCGGACCGGCCAGGTCGCGGTGATCGTCCAACCGGAGCCGATCATCCCGTCGAGCAGCGTCTCCCACCCTGTAGAGGCGGTGCCGTCAGCGCCGGCGTCGGACTGCTTGAACGCGTAGTAGACGGTGATCGGGAAGTCAGCGAGCGCGGACTCGCGGGCCCGCGCGAAGACGCGCCGGAAGCCATCTTCGAAGAAGTCCCTCGCGCCGTCCTTGCCGTCGTGGCGGTAGGGATTGGCGACGAGCTCCTCCGCCTTCGGCACGAGCATCGTGCTCAGGAGCTCCGGGTAGACGCTGCGCAGCGAGCGGCGCAGCCAGACGTAGAAGAAGTCCGAGAGGTCGGAGTAGCCGATGTTGTCGTAGTACGGCGGATCGGTAGAGACAAGCCGCCCGTCGAATGACACGGTCGCACCGTCACCCTGACGGATGCTGCCGGAGCGGGTCTTCGCAGGAGTGAACAGGTCACTCGCGAACGCTCTCGCCGTCCCTTTCAACAGGACGGCCCAGGAGCCAGACGACTCTCCGAGCGGGTTTCCCTCCGCGAAGTCCCAGACCATCGGCACGGCTTGGCGCGCAAACAACTGCCGCGGACATTGAGCGACGGGCTCCCACCGACACAGCGCATTACCCAGGTCCGCCAGCCTGCTGATGTGCATCGCCAAGTACGTCGCCACCGCATCTGCATATGCCTCGGCATCGGTGCCGCTCGCTTCGAGGCGGTCGCCGGGGGGCGCGCCGGCGGCGCGGGCGTCGTGGAGCACGCGCTCGCGGGCCTCGATGACGAGGTCACTGAACGTCGTCAGCGCCAGGAGCTGGCGGTTCGTGAAGAGGTCAGAGAATCTTGTCAGTCCGTATCGCGGAGTCCAGAGATTGCGCGGGTCGTAGCCGAGCTCTTGGTCGGGGACGTCAGCAGGGCGGGCGACGACGGCGGCTTCCTCATGCGCAGTCGTCGGCGCGATGTAGATCCGCTGCCGGCGACCCTCAGCGACGATCGCCATCAGCGAGGCGCCTAGCAGGCCTGAGACCCCGGCCGCCTTAACGTGGTCCTTGCTGACTGCAGTGCCGCAGGCGACGCATGTCGCGCCCAGGCGCCCCGACATCGTCCCATCGTTCCCCGGACTTGGCGCCCCCACCGTCCCGTGCCCGATCTCGAACTCGACGCGCTTGCCGCTCGGGTGCTCCGGGTCGGTGGCGATGATCGGCCGGACCCATGCCTCCTTGCCCTTCTTCTTCCCGAGCCACCACGACCGCACGAGCGGCATCTCGATCCCGCACGCCGGGTTGGGGCAGGTGACGGTGCGCGCCCAGATCCAGGCGATCACGCCCGCCTCGGTGCCGTCGGGAAGCGTCGCCTTCGGGTAGTGGTGGCCGATGCGCTTCCGCGCCTCGTCGCGCATCCACTCCCCGTAGGCGCGCACGTCGGCGGCCAAACCGGTCGCGCCCTCCCATGCACCGATGCGGCTCGCCGCAAGGCCGGGGAACACGGGCGCCTGCCCGGCGAACTTCGGGGGAATTTCGATGAGCGCCTTGTTGATGAGCACCGCGACCGGGTTGAGATCCGACGCGTGCGCTTCGAGCCCCAGGCGCTGCGCTTCGAGCGGGATCGTGCCGCCACCGGCGAACGGGTCGAGGATGGGCGGCGGGTTGCCGTCGGTCGAGGCGAGGATCTCTCGGTGGGCCTCGTCGAGCAGCGCCCGGTCGCGCGTGTTCTCCCACACGACGAGCCGCTCGATCAGCTTGTGCAGCCGCTCGCGCTCGGCTCGCTGAGCCTCCTCAGTCGGGAACAGGTCGGGGCGCGACGAGGGGTCGTCGACGAGCTGGGCGAACAGCACCGCCCGCGCGGCGGCGAGCGGCCGGCGCGCCCACCACAGGTGCAGCGTCGACGGGTGGCCGTGGCGGATCGACTTCTCGCGGGCAGCAGCAGCGTTGATTGCATCGAGCGGGAGTGCGACCTCGATCAGTTTTCTGGGGCTTTTGACCTTCGTCATCGTTCAGTGCTTTCTGCGGTATTCATCGTTTGCCCGCTGCTCTTCTTGCATCAGACGAGTCTGCCGGCGTTGTTCTTCGAGCGATTCCTGCTGTAGCCGACGGTTCTCCCGCATCTCCTCGCGCGCTTGGTTGCGCT
>JANJTP010000049.1 GCA_024711025.1 Solirubrobacteraceae bacterium | reverse complement strand
GCCGTCCCGCCACGGTCGCCGGCCGTGGTTGACTGGCGCCATGGACGCGCGGACCAAGCGGCTCACGCTGCTTGCCTGCATCCTCGGCTCGACGATCGTGATGGTGGACAGCAGCGTCGTCGCGATCGCGCTGCCGCAGATCCGCTCGGAGCTGGGCGGCGGTCTCGCCGGGCAGCAGTGGGTCTCCAACGCCTACCTGCTGACCCTCGGCTCGCTGCTGCTGGTCGGCGGAGCGCTCGCCGACATCTACGGCACGCGGCGGATCTTCGCGACCGGCGTCGCGGGCTTCGGCGCGACGTCGCTGCTCTGCGCGGCCGCCCCGACCATCGGCGTCCTGCTCGTCGGTCGCGCCCTGCAGGGTGCGTTCGGCGCGCTTTTGACCCCCGCGGCGCTGGCGATGATCGTCGCGGTGTTCGAGCAGCGCGAGCGCAGCCGCGCGATCGGGGCATGGACGGCGTGGAGCGGGATCGGCGTCGCGATCGGGCCGCTGGTCGGCGGCTGGCTGATCGACACCGCCTCTTGGCGATGGATCTTCGCGATCAACCTCCCGCTGGTCGCCCTGACGATCGCGTTGGTCGTCGGCGTCGTGCCTCGGGCCGGCGAGCGGCGGCGCTCGCGACTCGACGTCCCCGGCGCCGTGCTCTGCGCGGCCGGCCTGACCGGCGTGAGCTTCGGCCTGATCCACCAGCCTGCCGCCGGCTGGGGAGCGACGTCGGTCGTGGTGCCGCTTGCGGCCGGGGCCGGCACGCTGGCGGCGTTCCTCGCGCACGAGCGGGCGACGACGCATCCGATGCTGCCGCTGGACCTCTTCGCCAGGCGCAACTTCGCCCTCGGAAACGTCGAGACGCTCGCGGTCTACGCCGCGCTGGCGGTCCTCTTCTTCTACCTCGTCATCTACCTGCAGCAGGTCGCCGGCTACAGCGCGCTCAAGGCCGGCCTGGCGACGATCCCCGTCACGCTCGTGATGCTCGCGCTCGCGGCCCGGTTCGGCGCGCTGGCCGACCGCATCGGGCCGCGAGCGCTGATGGGAGGCGGGCCGATCGTGTCGGCCCTCGGCGTGCTGGCGCTGACGCGGGTCGACGCCACCGTCTCGTACTTCGGCGAGCTCCTCCCCGCCATCGGCGTGTTCGCGCTCGGGCTCGCGATGACCGTCGCACCGCTGACGGCCACCGTCCTCGCCGACGCCGAGCAGCGCAACGCCGGGATCGCCTCCGGGGTCAACAACGCGGTCGCGCGCGTCGCGGCGCTGATCGGGATCGCGGCGGTGGGCCTCGCGATCGCGGCGGGCTTCGCCGGCGACCTCGACGAGCGGCTGGCGGGACGCGCCCTGACGCCGGCGGCGCGGGCCGCCGCCTCCGCCGCGAAGGCAAGCCCACTGACCCGGCCCGACCTGGGCTCGCTGCCGGCGCGGCAGCGGGAGCTGATCGACGTCGCCGTCAGCGAGGCGTCGATCGCCGGCTTTCGCCGGGGGATGAGCATCGCGGCCGTGCTGCTGCTGGTCGGAGGGCTGCTGGGGGCGATCGGGATCCGCAACCCGTGGCGCGCGGTCGCCGCGCGGGAGTGCCCCGGCGGCCAACTCGTCGGCTGGCCCGGCCCGGCGGCGCAGGGCGAGAGCGCGGACGGCCCGTGAGCCGGGCGTCGATCAGCCCGCGGCGATCTCCGCCAGCGCCGCCAGGTCGCGCACTCTCACCCAACGCCGTCCGGCATCGAGCAGCTCCCGCCGGCGCCAGGCCGAGAGCGTGCGGCTCACCGTCTCGGGCGTAGCGGCGACCATCGCCGCGAGGTCCTCGCGGGTCAGCGGCGCACGCAGCAGCACGCCGAGATCGTCCGGCTCGCCGACCTTGCCGGCGAGGAGCAGCAGCGTCGCGGCGAGTCGCTGGTCGACCGTCGATGTCGAAAGGCGCTGGATCGCCGACTGCGCGTCCGCGAGCCGGCGGGCGAGCGCCTCGAGCGCGGCGAGCGCGCTCCCCGGGTGACGGCGCAGCAGCGAGTCGACCTCGCGCGCCCCGAAGACCAGCAGGCAGACGGGCGTCAGCGCGAGGGCGCTCTCGGCATAGCGCTGCTGCCCGAGCGCCGGCAGCGCACCGAGGAAGTCGCCTGCGGTGAGCACCTCGGTCAGCGCCTCACGGCCCTCGGGGCCGAGCCGGCTGAGCTTCGCCGCCCCGGTCGCGACGACGAACAGGCGCTCGGCCGGATCGCCGGCGTGGTAGATCGGCTCGCCCTCCTGGAAGCCGACGGCGCGGCAGCGCGCATCGACGTCGGCGAGCGCGTCGGCGGCCAGTCCGGCGAACATCGGAGCGCGTGCGAGCGCGGCGATCCGCACGCCCGGCGTGCAGGCGTGCGGATCGGCCCGCGGCAGCGTCAGCGGGCTGCGCTCGCGCCCGCCCATGCGGCCTCCAGCTCTCCCGGCTCCGGCTCGATGACGGCATCGTACGTGGCCGTCTCGGCGCGCTCGTCGTCGCCGTCCGCCCTGCGCCCACGCAGCAGGCGCATCGCGTTGAGCACGACGAGGATCACGCTCGCCTGGTGGACGAGCATTCCGCCGGCCATGTGGACCTGGCCGGCAAGGACCCCGGCGAGCAGGACCGCGACGGTGACGAGCGCGACGCCGACGTTCTGGCGCAGGTTGCCGACGGTGCTCCGCGAAAGCTCGATCGCCTCGGCGATCCGCGGCAGGCGATCGGACATCAGCGTGATGTCCGCGGTCTCGATGGCGACGTCGGTGCCGGCGGCGCCCATCGCGATCCCGACGTCCGCGGCGGCGAGGGCGGGCGCATCGTTGACGCCGTCCCCGACCATCGCGACGACATGGCCCTGCTCGCGCAGGGCGGCGATGCGCTCCAGCTTGTCCTCGGGCAGCAGCTCCGCGTGGACCTCGTCGATGCCGACCCGTTCGGCGACGGCGCGGGCGACGCGCTCGGAGTCGCCGGTGAGCATGACGACCCGCTTGACGCCGGCGGCGCGCAGCGCGCTGACGGCCGCCGCGGCCTCGGGACGAACCTCGTCGCCGATCCCGACCACCCCGACGACCCGCCCGCCGCGGGCGACCAGCGCCGCCGTCAGGCCGGCGGCGGCCATCTGCTCCGCCCGCTCGACGGCGAGCCGCCCGACCTCGACGGCGAGATCGTCCATCAGGCGCAAGGTGCCGACGACGACGCGCTCGCCGTCGACCGTCGCGCTGACACCGCGCCCGACGTGTGCCTCGAACGCCTCGGCGCGCAGCGGCACGTCGAGGCCGGCCGCCCGCGCCGCGGCGAGGATCGGCGCGGCCAGCGGGTGCTCGGAGCCGGCCTCGGCGCCGGCGGCCCAGCCGAGCACCTCGTCGGCATCGGACGCCGAGTCGATGACCGCAACGTCGGACAGCACCGGTCGCCCGCGCGTCAGCGTGCCGGTCTTGTCGAGCGCGATCGCGTCCACCCTGCCGGCCGCCTCGAGGTGCTCGCCGCCCTTGACGAGGATCCCGCGGCGCGCCGCGCGGCCGATGCCGGCGACGATCGAGACCGGCATCGAGATGACGAGCGCGCCCGGGCAGGCGATCACGAGCAGCGTCAGCGCAAGCTCCAGATCGCCGCTGACGGCGTACGCGCCGGCCGCGAGGGCGACCACGCCCGGCGTGTACCAGCGGGCGAAGCGCTCCATCAGCCGCTGGGCCGGCGCCTTCGCCTCCTGTGCCTCCTCGACGCGGTGGATGATCCTCGCGAGCGTCGTGTCGGCGCCGACGCCGGTCGCTCGCACGACGATGCTGCCGGCGCGAAGGACGCTGCCGGCGAAGACGCGCCCGCCGGCCACGGCCTCGCGCGGCAGCGACTCGCCGGTGATGCTGCTCTCGTCGACGGCGGCGGAGCCCTCGTCGACGACCCCGTCGACCGGGATCTTGCCGCCGGGCATCACGAGCACCGGCTCGCCCAGCTCGACGTCGGCCGGATCGACCTCGATCCGCTCGCCGCCGCGCAGGACCGTCGCGGTCACCGGGGCGATCGCGAGCAGCTGACGCAGCGCGCCGCGGGTGCGCGAGATCGTCAGCGTCTCGAGCGCCGCTCCGAAGGTGAAGAGGAACGTGACGGCGGCGGCCTCCCAGAGCTCGCCGATGACGATCGCGCCGACGACCGCGATCGTCACGAGCAGCTCGATGCCGATGTCGCGCACGGCGAGCGCCCGCACCGCCCGGACGGCGATCCCGGCGCCGGCCACGAGGGTGGCGGCGAGCATCAGCGTGCTCCATGCGGTCTCGCCGTCGCCGCCGCGCCCGATGGCGAGCGCGGCGGCGATCAGGGTGCCGGAGAGCGCGACGGCGGCCCAGCGGCGGCCCAGCGGCTGCCGCAGCGCCGCCAGGCGTGCATGGATCCGCGCGTGCATCAGAACGCCCTCTCGCGCGCCCGGTAGCCGGCCGCCGCGACGCCGGCGATCAGCTCGTCGACGCTCACGCGCTCGGGGTCGTGCGCGACCTCGATCCGCCCGGTGGCGAACTTGACCGCCGCCGAGCCGACTCCGGGCAGCGCGTCGAGGCGCTTCTCGATCTTGGCGACGCACGTCGGGCACGTCAGCTCGTCGCTCTGCAGGATCGTCTTCTTCAACGTCGACCTCGTCATTGCGTCGCCTCCTTGGGGCGCAGCCCGGAACGTGTTCCCGGGATCGCCACGACCGTAAGCGCGAAGCCACGGCCGTTCCATGATCTGGATCAGGCTCGGGCGGGACGACCTGCGAGCGCGAGGTGGACGCCCACCAGGCGCGGGCGGGCCGTCATCCGGAGCGAGCGGCGACCGAGGTCAGCGCCGCTCGCGGCCGTCTGCCGCGACGATCTCGATCCGGCAGCCGGCGACGTCGGGCTCGTGGGGGACGAACGCGGCGAGCTCGCTCTGAGGGGCGAGGACCTCGAGCAGCCCCTGGGTGATGCCGCGGTGCAGCCCGCAGACGAGGCCGGGGTTCTGCTGGGCGGCGTCGCGGTAGGGGCAGTTGCGAAGCAGGTACTGCCGATGGCCGTCGTGGTCACCGTCGCTGGTCGGGTGGAAGCCGAGCGCGCTCAGCGTCGAGTGCAGCGGGTCGGGGTCCGCATCGGCGTCGCGGGGGGCGATGTCGCGACCGATCGTGCGGCCGACCGCCTGCACGTCGGGAGCCTCGCCCGAGCCCGAGGGCAGCGCCCGGACGAGCCAGCGGCCGAGGTCCGCGTAGCCGCGCGGAGCGGCTCCGCCGGGGCGGGCGTCGGGAGCGATGATCCAGGCGTCGCGCGGGCGGCCGCGCGGCTGCGGGGCGCGACTGCGCAGCAGGAGCCCCGCCTCCTCCAGGCGCTCGAGATGGACGCGGACCCCGTTGGGGTGAAGGCCGAGCGCACGAGCCAGCTCGAGCGTCCCCGCCGCCCGCTTGAGCTCGCCGAGGAGAGCGAAGAGGCGGGCGCGCGTCGGCTGGGCGAGCGCGTCGTCGGGATCGATCGCGATCGGCGGATCCATGCCCCGACAGTTTTGCACACTGCAAATGGACAAACCAGCGGCGTCGGTGATAGTTTTCCAAGTCGTGTTGTGAAAAGCCGCCTGCGCCGCGCGCCTACCCCTCGTATGCGCGGCGCGGGCGGCTGGGAAACCGACGAGGACCGAGCCAGATGAGCACAGCCGCCCATGACAGACCAGGTGCGACGACCCGAACGGCGTCCCGGTCACGGGCGGAATGCCCCGACGGCGACCGGCAGCTCCCGGTCATCCCATCCGGCACCCGGGGCCGCCGGATGTTCGTGGTGCCGCTCGGACGAGCCGTCGGCGACGCCGACGTGCTGCGCATCGCGAGCGTGCTGCACCTGACCACCCATCTACGCCCCCAACTTCGCGCGTCACCCGCGAGCCCCGGCGTCGTGCGCCTCGACCGCTGCTCCGGCCTCTTCCTGCTGCACGAGCCCGACGGGGAGTGGTGGCTCGAGGGGCGGACGTGGGGAACGCCCGCCGAGCACACGGTGCACGGCTGGCACGTGCTGGCGCTCGACGCCGCACGACTGCTCGACTTCGAGCCGTCGCCGGCCGCCCTTCCCCCGATGCCGCGCCGATCGACGGCTCCACGCCAGCCGGTCCTCGGCCCCAGGCACTGGAGCCGCTCTCGCCGGCGGATCACCGGCCGAGGCAGGTCCTGACATGCCGATCGCCGTACGCACCGTCAAGACACTCTGGGAGGGGCCGCTCGGAAGCGGCCGCGGCACGTTGGGCGAGAGCAGCAGCGGCGTGCTCGACGGCCAGGAGGTCACCTGGGCCTCCAGGACCGAGGCCCCCGGCGGCAAGACGAGCCCCGAGGAGCTCTGCGCCGCCGCGCACTCCTCGTGCTTCTCGATGGCGTTCTCGTTGAAGCTCGCAGAGAACGGCACGCCGCCCGAGCGGCTCATGGTCCAGGCGTCGGTGACGTTCGACGAGGTCGACGGCGCACCGACGATCAGCTCGTCAAGGCTCGAGGTCGACGCCCGCGTGCCGGGGATCGACGAGCGGGCCTTTCAGGCGATCGTCGCCGACGCCGTCGGCTTCTGCCCGGTCTCGCGGCTCTTCGCCGGAGCCGAGATCGCGATCGAGGCGCGGCTCGAGGAGAGCTAGCGCGGTCGGCCTTGCCGCGGGGCGGCGAGAGCGCCGGCCGGGAGACCGGTGGGCGCCGATCTCCCGGCGCCCACCGACCCCGGGCCCCGGGTCAGACTGCCCGGGGCGCCCGGCTCACGCGCCCGTGCGGCCGATCTTCACCCGCCAGACCTCGGGCCCCTGCTCGAGGTACTCCCAGGTGAAGAGTCCCGTGTGCTCGGCCTCGAGCTGGTAGTAGAGGGGCTTGGGGTCGTGGTCGTTGACGAGCTCGAAGTCATCGCCGACGGCCAGATCGGCGAAGGTGTCGAAGATCAGCGCGTGGCGGCGGACCGGCGGCTCGGTGCGTACGTCGATCGTCGAGGGCATGGGGGTCTCCTTGTTGGTGGGGGTGGGTGCGGCGTGCATGTGGGCGAGCCCATGCATCGCCGCGTTGATCCGCTGTGCGGCGGCGGGCCGCTCGTGGCGCAGCGCAACCCAGGCGGCGGCGGCGATGCGACTCGCCTCCTCCGGCTGACCGGCCTTGCCCAGAGCGACCGTCGCCCGGATGAGCAGTGCGGCGAGCCCGTCGCGCGTGTCGCGCCCTTGATCCTCGTCGGCGTCGGCCCGTTCGACGGCATCCGCGTTTTGCACACTCATCGTGTATAAATTACCTCATGGCGATCGGTCATGAGGCGAGACCAGCGACGGCAGGCCCCTTGGGCCTCCCCGGCGTCACGGACGAGCCCGCCAAGGAGGGCGCACACGATGCGCAGCCGATCGACCTGCTCGCCCAGGACCCCTCCGTCGAGACGCTGCGCGAGCTGCTGCACGAGGTCATCGATCCCGAGATCGGACTCGACATCGTCGAGCTCGGGCTGCTTCGCCACGTCGAGGTGGATAACGGCATCGCCCGCGTGCGCTTCACCGTGACGACGCCGGCCTGCCCGCTGTCCAGCTACATCGAGGACGAGATCCGCAGCTGCCTGTGGCAGCTGCCGGCGCTGCGCGAGGTCGAGGTCGAGCTCGAGCTCGACCCACCCTGGAGCCCGGACGAGATGACCGACGTGGCACGCGACGCGCTCGGCTGGGAACGGTGAGCACGCCGCAGGCGCCGAGCGCGCCCGACCCGCTCGCAGGCGGGCCGCCGCGTCCCGACGGGCCGTCGCGCCCGGGCGGCGATCCGCGTAGACCTCCCTCGCGGCTGGCACGCCGCCTGCCGCTGCTGGCGCTCGCCTTGGTCGCCCTGCTGACCGGCCTCTGGGCAGGGCTGCTGCGCCTGGGCTTCGACATCCCGGAGCTTCGCCCGGCGCTCGCCTCGCTGCACGGCCCGCTGCTCGTCCTCGGCTTCCTCGGCACGCAGATCGGCCTCGAGCGCGCCGTCGCCCTGCGTCGCCGCTGGCCATATCTCGTCCCGGCGGCCGCTGCGGCCGGCGCCCTGTGGCTCGTCGTCGGCCTGCCAGCCGACGTCGGCAAGGCGCTGCTCGCGGTCGGCGGGCTCGGCCTCGTCGCGGTCTTCGTGGTCGTGCACCGGATCCAGGCCAGCTGGCACAACGTCGTGATGGGTCTCGGTGCGCTGGCGTGGCTCGTCGGCTCCGTGGCCTGGCTCGCGGGCGCGGCGCTGGCCGACGTCGTCCCGTGGCTCGCAGCGTTCCTGGTCCTGACGATCGTCGGCGAGCGCCTCGAGCTGTCGCGCATGCGCCGCCCGCCGGCGAGCGCGCTGCGACTGCTGCTGGCCGCGGTCGCGATCTTCCTCGCGGGCGTCGTGCTCACCGGCGCCTGGCCGGGATTCGGCGTGCGTCTTGCCGGCGCCGGGCTGATCGCCCAGTCGGCCTGGCTGTGGCGCTACGACATCGCGCGACTGACCATCCGCACCGCCGGGGCGGCGCGCTACATGGCCGCCGCGCTGATCAGCGGCTACGCGTGGCTCGGCGTCGCAGGCGTCGTCTGGCTGGTGGACGGCAAGCTCGTCGGCTACGGCTTCGGCTACGACGCGATGCTCCACGCGATCTTCGTCGGCTTCGTCTTCTCGATGATCTTCGCCCACGCCCCGGTGATCGTCCCGGCGGTCCTCAGCGTCGCGCTGCCCTACCGGCCGGCCTTCTACGCGCCGCTGGCGCTGCTGCACGCCGGACTGGTGATCCGCCTGCTAGGCGGCGCATTCGAGAGCTCCGGCACCTGGCGTCTGGGCGGAGCGCTGAACGAGCTGGCGATCGTCGGCTACCTCGCGCTCGCCGCCGCAACGGCGGTACGCGCCCGCCGGCGTCCCGCGCCTGCCGGTTGACACGCCCCCCGCGAGGGGTGTAGACCGGCGCCCATGGCCGGAACGACGCGCGCGCAGCGCTCGTTGCTGGGGGCGCACCGCTTCCTCCGCCGCGGGCCGGTGTCGCAGGAGGGCTGGAGCCAGCTCGTAGCGAAGGACCGTGACTGGGAGCGCTCCTATCGCGAGCGCTGGGCGCACGACAAGGTGGTGCGCTCGACCCACGGCGTGAACTGCACCGGCTCGTGCTCGTGGAACGTGTACGTCAAGGAGGGGCTGATCACCTGGGAGTCCCAGGCGGTCGACTACCCCTCGACCGGCGGTGAGATGCCCGAGTACGAGCCGCGCGGATGCCCGCGCGGCGCATCGTTCTCTTGGTACACGTACTCGCCGCTGCGGCTCAAGTACCCATACATCCGCGGCAGCCTGCTGACGATGTTCCGCGAGGCGCGCAAGCGGCTCGGCGATCCGGTCGACGCGTGGGCGGAGATCGTCGGGGATCGCGAGAAGCGTCGCCTCTACCACGGCCAGCGAGGCAAGGGCGGCTTCGTGCGCGCCTCGTGGGAGGAGGCGGTCGACATGATCGCCGCCGCCCACGTGCACACCATCAAGCGGTTCGGGCCGGATCGCGTCATCGGCTTCACGCCGATCCCGGCGATGTCGCAGGCCTCCTACGCCGCCGGGACGCGCTTCCTGTCGCTGATCGGCGGCGTCTGCCTGTCGTTCTACGACTGGTACGCGGACCTGCCCCCGTCCTCGCCGCAGACGTTCGGCGACCAGACCGACGTGCCCGAGTCGGGCGACTGGTTCAACGCCGGCTACCTGCTGATCTGGGGCACGAACCTGCCGACGACCCGTACGCCCGACGCGCACTTCATGACCGAGGCGCGCTACCGCGGCCAGAAGGTCGTCGTCGTCTCGCCCGACTACGCCGAGCACACGAAGTTCGCCGACGACTGGCTGGCGGCCGAGCCGGGCAGCGACGGCGCGATGGCGATGGCGATGGGCCACGTGATCCTCAATGAGTTCTACGTCCGGCGAGAGGTGCCCTACTTCCGCGACTATGCGCGGCGCTTTACCGATCTGCCGCTGCTCGTGACGCTGCGCGAGCACGGGGACGGCTACGTGCCCGACCGGCTGCTGCGCGCCTCGGACCTCGGCGAGCCCGGCGAGGAGCACGGCGAGTGGAAGCCGGTCGTGATCGATGACGCGACAGGCGAGCCGGCGGTCCCCAACGGATCGGTCGGCCACCGCTACGGCGAGCCGGGTCGCTGGAATCTGCGCCTCGACGGGATCGAGCCGCTGCTGAGCCTCCACGAGCGAGCAAGCGAGCGCGTAGCGGTCGACCTGCCGCGCTTCGACGTCGATGTCGACGCCGGCGAGGGCGGCGGATCGGTACGCCGCGGCGTTCCGGCGATGCGGGTCGGCGGCCGGCTCGTGACGACCGTGCTGGATCTGACGCTGGCCCACTACGGCGTCATGCGCGACGGGCTGCCCGGCGAGTGGCCGTCGGACTACGACGACCCGGCTCCCTGCACCCCCGCCTGGCAGGAGCCGATCACGGGCGTCGACCGCCACGTCGTCGCTCGCATCGCGCGCGAGTTCGCCCGCAACGCGGAGGTCACCCGCGGCCGCTCGATGATCGCGATGGGCGCCGGCACCAACCACTGGTTCCACTCGGACCAGACCTACCGCACCTTCCTGGCGCTGGTGATGATGTGCGGCTGCGAGGGCGTTAACGGCGGCGGCTGGGCCCACTACGTCGGTCAGGAGAAGGTCCGCCCGCTGGCCGGCTGGCAGACGCTGGCCTTCGCCCTGGACTGGACGCGCCCGCCGCGCCAGCAGTCCGGCACGCCGTTCTTCTACCTCGCCACCGACCAGTGGCGCTATGAGCGCCACCGGCCAGCCGACCTCGCCTCGCCGCTCGGGCGCGGACTGCTGGAGGGGATGCACATCGCCGACGTCAACGCGCTCGGCGCGAGACTCGGCTGGCTGCCCTCGTTCCCGAGCTTCGACCGCAACGCGCTCGACCTCGTCGACGAGGCCGAGCGCGAGGGCGTCGAGCCGTCCGACTACGTCGTACGAGAGCTGCGCGAGGGCCGCCTGCGCTTCGCCTGCGAGGACCCCGGCGCGCCCGAGAACCACCCCAAGGTGCTGACCGTCTGGCGCGCCAACGTGCTCGGCTCGTCGGGCAAGGGCCACGAGTACTTCCTCAAGCACCTGCTCGGCACGCCCGAGAACGCCGTCCGCGCCGAGGAGTCCCCGCCCGAGCTGCGCCCGCGCGACGTCGTCTGGCGCGATGATGAGGCGGAGGGCAAGCTCGACCTGCTGACGACGATCGACTTCCGGATGACGAGCAACGCGCTGTTCTCCGACGTCGTGCTGCCCGCGGCGACCTGGTACGAGAAGCACGACATCTCGACCACCGACCTGCACCCGTTCGTGCACACCTTCAACCCGGCGGTGGCGCCGCCGTGGGAGAACAAGAGCGACTGGGAGACGTTCAAGCTGATCGCCGAGCGCTTCTCGGAGCTAGCCGAGCGCCACCTGGGGGTACGCAGGGACGTGATCGCCGTGCCGCTCGCCCACGACACCGTGGACGAGATCTCCCAGCCGCTCGGCGAGGTCCGCGACTGGCGCGCCGGCGAATGCGAGCCGATCCCCGGCAGGACGATGCCGAAGCTGATCGTCGTCGAGCGCGACTACCCGCACGTCGCGCAGAAGTGGCGCGCGCTCGGCCCGCTCGTCGAGCAGCTCGGAACCGCCGTCAAGGGAGCGAGCTGGGTCGCAGACCGCGAGGTCGCCGAGCTGCGCGCGATCAACGGCGCGGTACGCGGCGGGGTCGCCGACGGACGGCCGTCGCTGGATCGGGTCGAACACGCGTGTGAGGCGATCCTGATGCTGTCGGGGACCACGAACGGGCGCCTGGCGCTCGAGGGCTTCCGCTCGCTGGAGCACACCACGGGAGTCGAGCTCGCCGACCTTGCCGGCGTGCGCGCCGGCGAGCGGATCTCGTTCGCCGACGCGCAGGTGCAGCCGCGCACGGTGATCACGTCGCCCGAGTGGTCGGGCATCGAGGCCCACGGGCGCCGCTACTCGCCGTTCACGATCAACGTCGAGCGCGAGAAGCCCTGGCACACGCTCTCCGGACGCCAGCAGTTCTACGTCGATCACTCCTGGATGCTCGAGCTCGGCGAGGGGCTGCCGGTCTTCCGCCCGCCGCTGCACCACCGCGCGATCTTCGGCGATCAGGGAGCGCAGGACGGCTCCGGACGCCGTGAGCTGACGCTGCGCTACCTGACGCCGCACTCCAAGTGGTCGATCCACTCCGAGTACCAGGACAACCTGCTGATGCTGACGCTGTTCCGTGGCGGCGGGATGCTGTGGATCAGCCGCGAGGACGCCGAGGCGCTCGAGATCCGCGACAACGACTGGGTCGAGGCGTTCAACCGCAACGGCGTGGTCGCCTGCCGTGCCGCCGTCTCGCACCGGATCCCCGAGGGGACCTGCATGATGTACCACGCCAAGGATCGTCACCTGAACATCCCGCTGACCGAGCTGCAGGGCAAGCGCGGCGGGACCGACAACTCGCTGACGCGAATCGTGATGAAGCCCTCGCACTTCATCGGCGGCTACGCCCAGCTCAGCTTTGCCTTCAACTACTACGGGCCCACCGGGTCGCAGCGCGACGAGGTCACCGTGCTGCGCAAGCGCCAGTCGGAGGTGGTCTTCGAGTGAGGATCCGCGCGCAGGTCGGGATGGTGATGAACCTCGACAAGTGCATCGGCTGCCACACCTGCTCGGTCACCTGCAAGCAGGTCTGGACCAACCGCCCGGGTGCCGAGTACATGTGGTTCAACGACGTCGAGACCAAGCCGGGCGTCGGCTATCCCAAGCGCTGGGAGGACCAGGAACAATGGCGCGGCGGCTGGGAGCTCGACCGCAAGGGGAAGCTGCGACTGAAGGCCGGCGGACGGGTCAAGAAGCTGCTGAGCATCTTCTCCAACCCCGACCTGCCGCGGATCGACGACTACTACGAGCCCTGGACCTACGACTACGCGAAGCTGATCACGGCGCCGCTGTCCGAGCACGACCCGGTCGCCCGTGCGCACTCGCAGCTCACCGGCAAGGTGATGGACGAGATCCACTGGGGTCCCAATTGGGACGACAACCTCGCCGGAGCGCCCGAGCGGATTCACCAGGACCCGCTGACCGACGGAATCCAGGAGCAGGTCAGGGCGACCTACGAGCAGGCGTTCATGTTCTACCTGCCGCGGATCTGCGAGCACTGCCTGAACCCCTCGTGCGTCGCCTCGTGCCCGTCGGGCGCGATGTACAAGCGCGAGGAGGACGGCATCGTGCTCGTCGACCAGGCGAAGTGCCGCGGCTGGCGCTTCTGCGTGTCGGGCTGCCCCTACAAGAAGGTCTACTTCAACCACCTGACCGGCAAGGCCGAGAAGTGCACGCTCTGCTATCCGCGGATCGAGAACGGCATGCCGACGATCTGCTCGGAGACCTGCGTCGGACGGATCCGCTACATAGGGCTGGTGCTCTACGACGCCGACCGCGTCGAGGCCGCGGCGTCGACGCCCGACGAGCACGACCTGCTCGACGCCCAGCGCGACGTCTTCCTCGATCCCGAGGATCCCGCCGTACGCCGGCAGGCCGCCAGCGACGGCATCCCCGACGACTGGATCGAGGCAGCGCGCCGCTCCCCCGTCTACGCGCTCGCGCACCGCTACCGCGTCGCCCTGCCGTTGCACCCCGAGTACCGCACGCTACCGATGGTCTGGTACGTGCCGCCGCTGTCGCCGATCGTCAACAGCCTCGAGACCGACGGCTACGAGGCCGACCCCGATCACGTCTTCCCGGCGATCGAGGCGATGCGGATTCCCGTCGACTATCTGGCGAACCTGCTGGCGGCGGGCGACGGCGAGGTGATCCGCGACGTGCTGCGCCGTCTGGCCGCGATGCGCGGCCACATGCGCAAGCGCGAGGTCCTCGGCGAGCACGACGAGGCGATCGCCGCCGCGGTCGGGATGAGCATCGAGGACGTTGAGGACATGTACCGGCTGCTGGCGATCGCCAAGTACGAAGATCGCTACGTGATCCCGAAGGCCCACACCGAGCTCGCCGGCCGGCTGATGGAGCAGCAGGGGACCTGCGGGCTCGACTTCGCCGGCGGGCCCGGCAACTGCGGCGCGATCGGCTACGACTCGCAGGTCGACGTCGAGGGATTCATGCTCGCGAACGAGGAGCCCGTCGAGCTCGACATCGTCCAGATGCTCGGCGAGCAACGCCGGCGCGATGCCGAGCGAGGACGGGTCGATGGCTCGGCGTGAGCGCCGCCGCGCAGGCCGGCCTGTGATGTACGCGCTCTGCTCGCTGGCGCTGCAGTACCCCGACGGTGAGCTGCTCGCCGGCCGCGACGAGATCCTCGATGCCGTCGCCAAGCTGCCCGACGAGCCCGCCGCCACGGCGCTGCGGTCCTTCTGGGGCTGGTGGACGACCACGCCGGCGCTCGAGCTCGAGCAGCACTACGTCGAGACCTTCGACCTGCAGAAACGCTCGGGCCTCTACATGACCTTCTACGCGCTCGGCGACAAGCGCGAGCGCGGCATGGCGCTGCTACGGCTGAAGAAGCTCTATCGCGCCGCCGGGCTGCCGATGGAAGGCTCGTCGGAGCTGCCGGATTACCTGCCGGTGATGCTCGAGTTCGCCGCCGCCGCACCGTCCGGCTACGGCGAGGTCGTGTTGCGCGAGCATCGCTCAGCGCTCGAGCTGGTGCGCCTCAGCCTGCGCGAGGACGGCAGCCGCTACACGGAGGTTCTCGACGCGGTCTGCATGCTCGCCGGCGAGCTCGTACCGGCCGACCGTCTCGGCCTCGAGCGGCTGATCACCGGCGGGCCGCCGCAGGAGCTCGTCGGACTCGAGCCCTTCGCGCCCCCTGAGGTCGTGCCGGCCACGGGAGCGCGGCGATGAGCGCCGCAGGGGCGTGGGGCGTCGCGGAGGCGGCCGTCGCGGAACCGCCCGCCATGCCCGAGATCGGAGCCTGACGATGAACAGCGGCGAGATCCTGCTGTGGATGATCCTGCCCTACGTGGCGGTGACCACGTTCGCGGTCGGCCATTGGTGGCGCTACCGCAACGACCAGTTCGCGTGGACGAGTCGCTCGACGCAGCTGCTGGACGGCAGCGTGCTCGGCTGGGCGAGCCCCGCGTTCCACTACGGCGCGCTGGCGGCGATCGGCGGCCACGTCATCGGCGTCTGCATCCCGCCGTCGGTGACCTCCGGGGTCGGGATCACGGAGGGCTTCTACCGCTGGTTCGCGGGCATCGCGGGAGGGCTGGCCGGGCTGGTGACGCTGGTCGGCTTCGTCGGGCTGGTCTATCGGAGAGCGACGAGCGATCGGGTGCGGCGCAGCACGACGAGGCTCGACTACGTCACCTATCTGCTGCTCACCGTCCTGATCCTGCTCGGCGTCGCGATGACGCTCTTCCACACGCTCGCCACGTCGAGCCCGCACGAGTACCGCGAGACGATCGGGGTCTGGTGGCGCTCGCTCTTCTACTTCGACCCGAACGTGGCGGCGGCGCAGGGGGCGCCCCTCATCTACCAGCTCCACGCCATCATCGCCTGGGCGTTCTGGGGCTTCTTCCCGTTCAGCCGCCTCGTGCACGCCTGGAGCATCCCGCTGCAGTACCTCGGCCGACCGTACATCCTCTACCGTCGGCGCTACGCGGCCGCGCCCACGAAGTCGCGCTGATGGTGGACGACGAGCCCGAGCGGGCCCGATCCGGAGCACGCGCCTCGGCCCGCCCCGCCGCAGAGCCCGCCTCGGGCGACGCCGCAGAGCCCGCCTCGGGCGACGCCGCGGAGCCGACCTCGAGCGACGCCGCAGAGCCCGCCTCGGGCGACGCCACAGAGCCCGCTTCGGGCGACCGGCCGCGGGGGTTGAAGCCGAGCGTCGACGAGCTGAGCGAGGCGTCGTTCCCGGCCAGCGACCCGCCGCAGGCGTGGACATGGGGGTGCCCGGACGTAGAGGATGAGGCGGGGCCGGGCCGCCATCGTAATCGCGACGGGACATCGCAGCCGCAGGTTCCGCGGGCGCCCCCGCAGGGGCCCTCAGCGCGGCCGCGCGAGGTACAGGCGGCGGGTCGGCGTGACGTCGATGTGGCGTTCGATTTCGCAGCGCTCGGCGAGCAGTCGCTCGAACCACTCGCGCGTGTAGTCGGGGTTGGCGTCCGGCTGCTTGCGCGACAGGAGGCGCTGCGTCATCGCGTCGTCGCGATCGACGAACTCGACGACGAGCGTCGCGCCGAGGTCCGCGAGCCAGCCGAGCGCCTCGCGGAGCGGCACGTTGGCGGTGATCACGACGTGGTGCAGCAACGCCAGGGCGAGCACCGCGCCGGGCCTGCCGCGCTCCTCCATGCGCAGGCGCTCGCGCCCGCGCCAGCCGAGTCCCGGAGAGGCGTCCGCCAGGTTCATCGTCAGCGGCAGGATCCGCTCCTCGCGCTCCTCGCGGAAGCGGCGGTATAGCCGCTCGGCGAGCAGCTGCTCGGCGTCGAGCGCGACGCAGTACCCGGCGCCGGCGTCGATCGCCGCGCGCGAGTAGCGCCCGTCGTTGCAGCCGAGATCCCAGACGAGCGCCGGCCGCTCTGCGCCGATCGCCTCGCGGACGAACGCCTCCTTCGCCGCCGCCTGCCGGCGCTCGTACGTGTTCGTCTCCGTGTAGTCGGAGAACTGTGCGAAGCCCTCCTGCCATCGCAGCCCGGCGACGAGCTTGCGCAGCTTGCGGACGTTCGCCTTGATCAGCTCGACCGAGAAGCCGGCCTTGCGCAGCTCGCCCTTGACGTCGCGCTCACGCTCGCGCTCGCGGGCCTCCATCCGCGCATGGAGCTTGACGTGCGTCATCAGCCCCTTCTTGAAGCGCTCGCCGGCGAGCATCGCCCGCGCCTGCTCGGGCGTGATGCCGTCGATCGCCCCGCGCAGCAGCGGCTGGAACGGAAGGCCCGCGTAGGCCTGGATCATCAGCGGGTAGAGGTAGAGCATGCAGAACTGCCGGTAGCCGATCCACGGCTCGCCCTCGCGCAGTCGCTCGAACGAGCCGACGTCGATGAAGACCGGCCGCCCGCCGCGGAACTGGACGTTGTACGGCGTCGAGTCCTTGAGCATCAGACCCGCGTCGATCGCCTCGAGCAGCAGGTCGAGCTGCAGCAGCGCGGCGTCCTGCAGCATCGAGAACGACCACTCGTAGGGGTAGGAGACGAACGGGATCGGCTCGTGGCGCAGGACCGCGGCGGTCTCGCCGGTGAGCACGCCCGACGGAGCGCCGGCGCCGTCGAGGCGCTCGGTGCGCACCAGCCGCCCGTCGGCCTGGAGGCGCTCGAAGAGCTCGGACGACTCGAGCGCCTCGAAGTCGGCGAGGCCGGTCGCGCTGAGCGCGCGGAGGATCTCGCCGTCGTGGCGGAAGACGCGGCTGTCGGGGTCGCGGAAGGAGCCGGGATCGACCCCGGTGGAAGGCACCTGCATGGCCGGACAAGCTATCGAGGGAGGCGGCGCCCAGCGCACCCGCGGGCCGTTCGCAGCCGTATGAGCAGGCCGCTCGCGGCGCGCCGGGGTGCCCTCGCGGAGCGCGGCTGCGGGCCTGCCCTGCAATTCCGCGAGCCGTCTAGAGCTCGTCGATGAACGCCAGCAGCGCCTCGCTCACCTCGCCCGGGCGCTCCTGTTGCAGCCAGTGGCCGGCGCCCTCGACGACGATCGCGCCGCGCAGGTCGGTCACCGAGCCGGCCATCGCATCCGCCGGGATCAGGCGCCGCACTGGGTCGCGCGAGCCGGTCATGAACAGCGCCGGCTGATCGATCGTGTGGCCCTCGTATTCGGCGAGCAGCTCCCAGTTGCGATCGATGTTCCGGTACCAGTTGAGCCCGCCGGTGAAGCCCGTGCGGGCGAACTCCGCCACGTAGACGCCGAGCTCCTCCTCGGTGAGCCACGGCGGGCGCGGGGGCTCGTCCTCGCGCGCGGCCCAGTCCGCGTCCCAGACCTCACGCGTCGTGAGCGTGCGGCGGACGTCGCGGGCCAGCGCCGCGTCGGCGACCCCGGGCCGCTGGAACCAGACGATGTAGAAGCCCTCCCCGAGATGCCGGCGCAGGATGCCGAGCGGTGGCGCGGGCGTACGCGGGACGTGGGGAACGCCGAGGCCGACCACGGCGCGCACTCGCCCCGGCCGCATGAGCGCGGTCTTCCACGCCAGGTCCGCCCCCCAGTCGTGTCCGACGAGCACCGCCCGCTCGATCCCGAGCGCGTCGAGCAGTCCGGTGACGTCGCCGACCAGGGCCTCGACGTTGTAGGCATCGACGTCGCTCGGGCCGCCGGTGCGTCCGAAGCCGCGCAGGTCCGGCGCGATGGCGCGCAGCCCGTGCGCCGCGAGCGCCGCGAGCTGGTGGCGCCAGGACAGCCACAGCTCGGGGAAGCCGTGCAGCAGCAGCACCGGGTCGCCCGCGCCGGCCTCGACGAAGTGCATCTCGAGCTCGCCGAGACGGACCGTACGGTGCACGGTCGAGGGGACTGCGGACCTCATCGCCACGCGATGCTACGGCGGCGGGCCGGGGGCCGCGCGTGCTATGTCTCCGCGCGGGTGCGCCGCAGGCGCCGGAAGCTGATCGATCCGTCGCGCTGCATGCGATCGAGGGCGACTGCGGCGATCAGGATCGCGCCGGTGATGATCTGCTGCCAGAAGCTCTCGACTCCTGAGACCGACAGCCCGTTCTGCAGCACTGCGAAGAACAGGACGCCGATCGCCGTGCCTCCGACACCGCCGATGCCGCCTGCGAAGCTCGTGCCGCCCAGCATCACCGCGGCCGCGGCGTCGAAGATGATCGCGTCGCCCACCAGCGGGCTCGCGGCCCCGATCCGCGCGACCTGCAGGACGCCGCCGAATGCCGCGAGCATTCCCGCGATCGCGTAGACGGCGATGATGGTGCGGCCGACCCGGATACCTGATAGCCGCGCCGCGTCCTGCCCGCCGCCGACGGCGTAGATGTCACGCCCGAAGTACGTGCTGCGCTGCACGTGGAGCGCGACCAGGAACGTGGCGAGCATGATCCAGACCGGAACCGGGAGCCCCACCAGCTTGTCGAACGCCAGCCCGTCGAGCAGCGAGGAGAGCACCTGGTCGGTCTTCGTGTCGGACCACAGGTTCACGACGCCGCGAAAGAGGATCAGCGTGCCGAGCGTCACCACCAGGAACGACAGGCCGAGTCGGCCGATGAGCATCCCGTTGACGACCCCGCCGAGCAGTGCCCCGAGAGCGAGCGTCAGCAGGATCGCCGGCAGCGCCGGGACGCCGATGTCGTTGTAGAAGGCGGCGAACGCGACTCCGGCGAGGGCCAACATCGACCCGAGTGAGAGGTCGAACCCTCCGATCACCATCACGAACGTCAATCCGATCGAGACGACCCAGAGGATCGACGCGCCGGTCAGCAGCGCTTCGATGTTCGCCGAGGTGAAGAAGCGCTCCTGTGTGAGCGAGAACAGCACGAAGAGGGCGACGAGCAGCACGAGCACGACGAAGAAGCGCTGCGACGCCGCAACGCGCACCAGACGCATCGGCGAGGGCCGAACAGGGGCTCGAACGCGGGTGTCCAGGCTCACAATTCCTCCAGGGTGATCACAGATGACCCATCGCATAGCGGGCGATGAGCCCTTCGCTCGCCTCCCGGCGCGACAGCCGTGCGACCGCGCGGCCGCGATACATGACGACGATCCGGTCGCACAGGAGGAGCAGCTCCGGCGTCTCCGACGAGCTGACGAGGATCCCCACGCCGGCGTCCTTGGCCGCCGTCAGCAGCCGGTAGATCTCCGCCTTCGCACCGACGTCCACGCCGCGCGTCGGCTCGTCGAGCAGCAGCACCTGCGGCTCGGTCGCCAGCCACTTCGCAAGCACGACCTTCTGCTGGTTGCCGCCGCTCAGGCGCACGACCGGCGTGGCGCCCGAGGCGGTGACGATGCCGAAGCGGCTCACCGCGTCGTCGACGGCCGACTGCTCGAACGAGCGCTGCGGCCGGCGCAGGCGCGGGAGCGGCGCCGTCTGGGCCATCAGCAGGTTCTCGCGAACCGACATGTCGAGCACGAGTCCCATGCGCTTGCGGTCCGCGGGGACGTACGCGATGCCGCTGCGCATCGCATGGCGTGGATCGCGCATCCCAACGGGCCGTCCGGCCAGCTCGACGTCGCCCTCGGCATCGGGCCTCAGGCCGAACAGCGCGTCGAGCAGGTCGCTGCGCCCGGCACCCAGCAGCCCCGCCAACCCGACGACCTCGCCGCGACCGACCTCCAGGGCTACGTCGTCCACCTTCCCCGGGACCGAGACGCCGCGGACGCGCAGGATCGCGTCATGAGCCCCGCCGCCTCCGGCGTGGAGCGAGAGCTCCTCCAGCTCGCGTCCGATCATCTGGTGGATCAGCCGGTCGCGCGTGTAATCGGCGATCGGCCCGCAGCCCACGACGCATCCGTCGCGAAGCACCGTCACCCGGTCGACGATCTCGAAGATCTCGTTCATCCGGTGCGAGACGAAGACGGTCGCGACACCGTGCTCCTTGAGCACCCGCATCACCCGGAACGTCCGCTCGACTTCCTCATCGGTCAGCGAGCTCGTCGGCTCGTCGAGGATCAGCACCCGCGCATCGGTCGAGATGGCCCGCGCGATCTCCACCATCTGCTGTTCGTTGGGACGCAGCCGACCGACCGGCGCCGTGACGTCGAGCTCGAGGTCCAGTCGCGCCAGCACCTCTGCCGCCCGCCGTCGCGTCGCTCGCCAGTCGATCCCGCGTCGGCTCCGCGCCTTGCGATGCCCGAGGAAGATGTTCTCCGCAACGGAGAGCTCCCCTACGAGCGTCGTCTCCTGCGTGACCGTCGCAATTCCCGCCGCCAGCGCTTCCGTCGGGTCGGCGAAGCGCGCCTCGCTTCCACCGAGGGCGATGTGGCCCTCGTCGGCCGCGATCTGCGCGGAGAGGATCTTGAGCAGCGTCGACTTCCCCGATCCGTTCTCCCCGCACAGACCGTGGATCTCACCACCGTAAAGGGTCAGATCGGCGCCACGCAACGCATGCACCCCCGCGTAGCGCTTGCGCAGGTCTCGGGCACTCAGAACCGGGGCGTCGGTCCTCGTGCCGTCGATCTCAGCTACCGCCTCTGGCATCTGTGAGCCTCTCCCTCCGAAAGCCGACGGAGCCGGCACGCGGTGGCAGTCACCACACGCGCAACCGGCACCGAGGGCTCAGCGGAGAACTCGATCGCAGACCTGTCAACCGGCAAGCGACGGCGATCGCCGGGAGTGACTAGGACCCGCCGTACTCCTCCGCCAGCTGGTCGTCCCACGTCTTCACCTGGTCGACGTTCTCCTTCGTGATCAGCTCCGGCGGGCCTGCATTGACCGTCTTGGGCACGTTCTTGCCCGCTCGGAGGTCGTAGAGCCCCCAGGCGAACGCCTTGCCGATGCTGGGTGCGTCCAGCCTCACCGTGTACGTCTCGCGGCCGGCCGCGATGCCTTCGAGTGCGTCGCTGGCTCCGTTCTGGCCACCGAACACAAGGTCACGCTTGCCCTGGGTGCGCGCGGCGGAGGCGGCACCGATCGCCGACGCGTCGTTGTATGCGATGACGCCGCCCATGTCGGCGTACTTCCCGAGCAGCTCCGTCATGGCCTTCTCACCGCCGGCGATGTCGTCGCTGGCGTTGGAGGCGTTGCCGAGCGTCTCGAGACCGAACTTCTGCGCCCAGAACTTGCCGCGCTCGATGCTGAAGACGAGTGACGGCACCTTCACCGCGAAGTCGATGGTCGCAACCTTGCCGCCCTTGCCGACACGCCTGGCCATTTCGCGAGCGCCCATGTAGGCCGCCTCGTCGCGACGCTGCCAGACCTGGCTGTCGAAGCCCATGATCTCCTCGGTCGACTCGAAGTTGAGGTCGATCGTGACGAGCTTGATGCCCGCCTTCTTCGCGTGGCTGACGGCCGGCGCGAGCGCCCCGGGATCGAGCGGGAAGATCGCGATGCCATCGACCTTCTGGGCGATCAGCTGGTTGAGCTGGTTCACCTGGGTGTCGACGTCTCCCTTGGCGTCGAGCTCGATCAGCGAGCCGCCGAGGCGCTTGGCCTCGAGCTGCATCGCCTTCCCGATGGTGCTGAGGAACTCGTTGCCCTTGATCGGGTTGAGGAAGCCAAGTCGATAGCCGGCCTTCTCGGGCTCCTCGTAACCCTCCGGTACGCTCGCCTCCAAACTGCTCGAGAACTCGACCTCGGGCAGAGCCGCCTGCTCCTGCGCCGCGCCGGCCGACGAGTCGCCACCCTCGTCCGAGCCGCCGCAGGCGGCAGCTCCGAAGACCAGGGCAAGCAGGACCGACATCGAAGCGAGCCTCAAGACACGTCTCATCGCACGACCTCCCCACGAGCCCGCAAAGGACCCGATATTTGATCAAGTCACGTTACACTGGGGGATCCGTCGAACGCAAGCTCGTTGACCGGACGTGACCGGCCCGTACTGACGGTGACGCGGTCGCAACCGGGCATCGTCCGTTGACCGGCCGGACCTACTGGCCCGCCCGCCGCCGCGTCCGTCCGGCGCGGCGGCGGGACGTGGTCAGAGCCGCACGATGATCTTGCCGGTGGCGTCGCCCGCCTCGAGCAGCTCATGCGCGTGGGCGATGTCCTCGAGCGGGAGCACCGAGCCCACGATCGGGGCGAAGCGTCCCGCGCTCAGGTGACGCGCCGCCGCGATCGCGTCGTCCATCGTTCCCAGCCGCGAGCCGAGGATGCGCGCCTGCTTGACGAACATGTGGGTGATGTCCATGCGAGCGTCGTCACCGCTCGTGGCGCCCGCGCTGACGATCGTTCCGCCGGAGGCCAGCATGTCGAGGGAGCGCCCCCAGGTCGCCTGCCCGATGTGCTCGAAGACGATCGTCGCCCCGAGCCCGTCCGTGAAGTCGAGCACCTTGGCGGCGACGTCCTCGCCGTGGTGATCGATCGCCAGATCGGGAGCGACCTTCTCGCGCAGGACGTCCAGCTTCTCCGCCCGCGCGCTGGCGATGACGGTCGCGCCGGCGAGCCGCGCGATCTGCGCTCCCGCACATCCGAGCCCGCTCGTTCCGGCCCAGATGAAGACGGTGTCGTCCGGGCCGACGCCGGCCTTGGTGACGAGCATCTGCCACGCGGTGATGTAGGCGTTCGGGAAGCAGGCAACGTGCTCGTCGGGAACGTCGGGCCCGATCGGGATCGCCAGGGACGCGGGCACTGTCGCAAGCTCTGCATACGCGCCGTTGTAGACGTCGAAGCGCTCGCAGTACTGGGGGCGCTCGCGCCGGCACGACACGCACGATCGACACGGCATGTACGGATTGGCCGTCACCCGGTCACCCACCGAGAAACCGCTCACGCCGTCGCCGACGGCGACGACCTCGCCGCAGATGTCGATGCCCAGGATCGCGGGAAGGTCGACGTGATACGCCGGATGCGGGTGGCCCTTGCGAATCCAGACGTCGCGGTGGTTCACCGACGTCGCGCGCTGGCGAACGAGCAGCTCGCCGGTCGCGGGCTCGGGGTCCGGGACCTCTTCGACGCGCAGCTCACCAGGTCCACCGTGGCCGTGGATGCGCGCGGCACGCATCAGGCCACCGACCTGGGAGGAACGGAGCCGGGCACCCCCGCACGAGGGGTGCCCGCGGCGCCGGAGCTCGACCGCGGACGCGATCCGGATCGCACGACAAGTGACCTTGGCATGTGACTTCTCCTTTTCGGTGAGTGGCCGCGAACCCTACCCCGCTGCGTCAAGTCGCCGTCCGCCAGCGGAGCCTGGGCGTGTTCCGCCGCCCGCCGATCCGGCGCCGGCGCCGGCGCCCACACCGTCATGGGCCCCACCACGACCGGCCCCACCGGGGCGGTGCTTACTCGAGGCCATCCTCCCCACGGCTTGGCGCCCACTGGTAGATTCGCCCCGCTGAGGTGGAGGACCGCAGCACGCGCCCCGTCCGAGGGCGCAGCCCACCAGAGGAGGAGAATCGTGCTTCGACGCGCTCTCGCACTCACCGCGCTCGCGCTTGGCGCCGCGGCCCCGGCGGCCGGGGCCAGCACCGAGCTCAACGTGATCCCGCAGGGCCAGACGCAGCCCGGGGTCTCGTGGGGAAGCGCCCCGGGCATCCTGCCCGCCGACACCCAGGCGAGGATGTACGACCGCCTCACGCCGCTCTTCCGCAGCGTCACCGACGCGCAGCTCGTGCCCAGCGCGGACGGCAGCGGCTGGTTCAAGTCGGCGAAGCTGCTCGCGGAGAGCGACCCGTCGTTCGTGCTGACGCAGAACGTCGCCGGCGAGGTCGCGGGGATCGGACCGGTCAGCGCGCGCATCAAGCGCGACCCCTACGGCGTGCCCCACGTCTACGCCGGCAGCGACGCCGGCGTGATCTTCGGCGCCGGCTACGCGACGGCGCAGGACCGCAGCCTGCTGCTGAACCAGGCCCGCTTCAACGGCATCGCCTCGCTGATCGACGTGCCCGGTGTGTCCGGCATCCAGCTCCTGCTCGGCCTCTACGACTACAAGCCCAGCGCGAAGATCGTCAGCGAGATCACGCGGCAGCAGACCGCGGCGCTGAACGCCGCCGGCACGCAGGGTAAGCAGGTCCTGCGCGATATCGACACGTACGTCGCCGGGATCAACCTGTGGTACTCGCAGAACCAGCCGAGCGCGCCGAAGTTCACGCGCGCCGACGTCTTCGCCTTCAACGGCATCAAGGCCCAGTTCCTCGGCGAGGGCGGCGGCGAGGAGGTGCCCAACGCGCTGTTCCTCGACGCGCTGCGCGACCGGCTCGGCAGCGGGGAAGGCGCCCGCGCGTTCGAGGACCTGCGCGGGCGCAGCGACCCGGAGACCGCGACGACCACGACCAAGCGCTTCGACTGGCAGACCAACGTCAGCGTGACCCGCCCGAGGGGCGTCGTGCGTCTCGAGCAGCGCAGCTTCCGCGATTCGTTCGTGCCGCTGCCCGGCGGTGCGGGCGCATCCCGAGCCGGCGCAGCCAGCGTCGACCATCCGCGCGGCCCGAGGCAGCGGGCCTCGAACATCCTGATCGTCTCGGGCAAGCGCTCACAGAGCGGCAGGCCGCTGTTCGTCGGCGGTCCTCAGATCGGCTACAACTACCCCGGCCTGACGCTGGAGATGGGACTCTACGGTCCCGACATCAAGGTCCGCGGCGCGACGTCCGCGCCGTTCCCCGGCTACATGCTGATCGGTCGCGGCGAAGGCTACGCCTGGACGCTGACGTCCGCCGGCGCCGACCTGATCGACACATACGCCGAGACGCTGTGTGCGGGCAGCAGCCGCCGGTACGTCTACAGGGGCCGTTGCCTGCACATGGAGAAGGTCGATGCCGGCACGATCTCCAAGGGCGGCAAGACGACGAAGGTCGTCTTCTACCGAACCGTCCACGGCCCGGTGATCGGCTACGCCCGCAAGGCCAGCTCGCGACAGCGGGTCGCGCTAAGCCAGAGGCGATCCTCCTATGGGCGCGAGACGACCGACCTGCTGTTCAACCAGCAGATGACGTTCGGTCGGGTGAAGAGCGCGAGCGACTTCATCGCCGCCGCGAAGAAGACGCCGCAGACGTTCAACTCGTTCTACGCGAGCGGGACCGAGTCGGCGTTCTACACCTCCGGGCGCCTGCCGCTGCGCCCGAAGGGCGTCAACCCCGACCTGCCGACGGACGGCCGCGGGCGCTTCGAGTGGACCGGCTACCTGGCGCCGTCGCGCCACCCTCAGGCACGCAACCCGGCGAGCGGCCTGATCGTCAACTGGAACAACAAGCCCGCCAAGGGCTTCCCGGCGGGCGACGAGCGCTGGTCGGAGAACTCGATCCAGCGCGACGACCTGCTGAACGGCGAGCTGGCGCGCAGCGGCAGGCACACGGTCGCGTCGGTGCTCGCCGCGGAGAACGCCGCGGCCACCGAGGACGTGCGGATCGTGCGCTTCTGGCCGACGCTCAGCAAGGTGCTAGCGAAGGGCAGCAGCCCCGGAGCCCCGGCGACCGCGGCGAAGCAGGCGCTCGACGCGTGGGCTGCCGCCGGCGGCAGCCGCGTCGACGCGAACGGCGACGGGCTGACCGACGCGCCCGGCGCCGCGGTCATGGACGCCGCCTGGACCGCGATCAGCAGCGCCGGGCTCTGCGACCGGCTGGGCAAGGCGCTCTGCCGCCAGCTCGAGGGGCGCAACCCGCGCGTCGACATGAGCCAATACGGCGGCTGGCACCAGTACATGTGGAAGGACCTGCGACGCATGCTCGGCGAGAAGGTCAGCGGCGCCTACCACCTGCGCTACTGCGCCAAGGGCCGGCTTTCGACCTGCGCGAAGGAGATGTGGGCGGCGCTCGACGGCGCGGGCCGTATGCTCACCGCCGAGCACGGGGCGAACCCGGCCGGCTGGCTGGTCAAGGCCGGGACGATCGAGTTTACGCCCGTGCCGCTGCGGACGATGCAGTGGACCAACCGCCCGAGCGGGATCCACCAGGTGATGGAGCTCGGCGGCTGAGCGGCGCCCTCAGGGGGGCGATGTGCGAGCGCGGGCGGCTCCCTTGCCGTCCGCGCTCCGCGTCAGGCGCTGACGAGCTCGCGGCCCGTGGCCTCGTCCGCCGTGGGGCGCGGGGGAGCGTCGGGCGCCGGCGAGTCCTGACGCCGCAGGCGCCCCCACGGGTGCGCGATCGCGCACAGCGCGATCAGCTCGCGCCCGTCGTCGCCGCTCACCGGATCGGCGCGCGCGCCGATCCGCCACGTCGCTCCGTCCGGACGGCAGGAGCGAACCTCCAGGCGCAGCTTGATCCGCCGGGCGCGCCCGTCGGCGCCGTGCACGTCGAGCGTCGCGGTCGCACGATCGCCTGGCTCGAGCGGCGCGTCCGCGGCGAGACCAAGCCCGACCGGGCTGATGTCGCGCAACCGCACGAGTCGCGGCGTCGCATGCCCCTCGACCGAGAGGATCGCCGCGCCGCAGGCCGGGACGCGGTACTCGACACGCAGCTGCCGGCGCCGGCCGACGCTCCTCAGCGTCCGCAGCAGGCGAGCCAGCTCCACGACGCCGAGGGCCGGGATGAGCCACAGCGCCATCCCGGACAGCTCCCCGGGAAAGGCGATCAGGCCGAGCTCGTCGAGCGCGCGGACCACCAGCCCGAGCCCCAGCGCGAGGACGAGGGCTCCCAGCAGCCGCAGCTGCCGCAGAGCGTGCCAGCCGCCGACGTCGATCCCCTCCTTCGGAGTGACCCTGAACCGGCTGCGTCCGGGACGGACGACGCAGCGCAGCGCGCGCAGGTGGATCTCCGCCGTCAGCAGCTCGAAGTGCGTCGTGTCGGCGACCGTCTGGTAACCGCGACCCAGCGCCGACCCGGCGGCGATCGCGAGGACCGTCGCCGGTGCCCACAGCAGGCCGATCGTCAGCGGCGTCGCCTCGAACGGCAGCGCCCCGGTCCACAGGATGGACGCCAGCACCGCCAGCAGCAGCGCGCGTGTCGGCCCCGCGAGGTAGGCGAATAGCGAGCCCAGGTAGCTCAGGCGCTGGCGCCACGTCAGCCCGCGGGCGCGCAGCGGGCTCTCCGGGGTCGCGAGCACCGCGAGGTTCCCGCGCGCCCAGCGATCGCGCTGCAGCAGGTAGGAGGCGAGGTCGTGCGGCGCGAGCCCCTGGACCAGCACCTCGTCGTGGTAACGGGTGCGTCCGCCGTTGTCGTGCAGGCGGATCGTCGTGTGGAAGTCCTCGGCGATCGTCTCGGTCGCCACGCCGCCGATCGCGATCAGCGCTCCGCGCCGGAGCATCGCCGCCGAGCCGCACCAGAAGGCCGCGTTGTGGCGGTCCTTCCCCGGGCTGACGACGCCGAAGAAGATCGACTGCTCGTGGCGGCCGACCTCGTAGTGCTGGATCGAGTCGTGGTTGGAGAAGTCGTGCGGGCTCTGCACGGCGACGACGCCGGGATCGTCGAAGTAGCCGACGAGCGCGTCGAGCGCGTCCGGCAGCGGCACGTGGTCGGCGTCGAGCACGAAGACCAGCTCGCCGCTCGTGCGCCCGAGCGCGGCATTGATGTTCCCGGCCTTGGCGTTGGCGTTGTCCTCCCTGGTGAGGTACTCCGCACCCCACTCGCGGGCCAGCGCCGCGACCTCCGGCCGGCGGCCGTCGTCGAGCACGTACGTCGCGTGCTCATGCGAGAGCGCGGCGCAGCCGGCGAGCGTCGCGCGCAGGACCCGGAGCGGCTCGTCGTAGGTGCAGACGTAGACGTCGACGCTCGGCGTGCCTGCTGCCACCGGCCTCCCGGCCGCCGGCAGCCGCCAGCCGAACCAGGTGAGGAACAGCAGGCTGATCCAGCCGGAGGCCTCGGCGACGAGCAGCACCGCCGAGAGCACCGGGCTCCCGTCGCCGAGCGTCCAGCCGATCCGCCAGGCCAGGTAGACGGCCAGCCAGGCCAGTGCCACGATCGCGAGCACGCGCAGCATCCGCGGGCGGCCGCCCCACCAGCGCCCCCATGGAGCGGCTGGGCGCGACGGAGAGGGCAGACAGAGCTGGTCGGGCTGGCGCATGAGCACCGAATCGGGCTCCCGGGCGAGACCGTGAGCACCGCAAGCGCGCGACCAGCCGCCCTCTCACGCCGGACGCGGGCTACGGCGGCCTTCGCGCCCTGCCGCCTCGGCGAGCGTCAGCCGGAGCGGGCGACCTCCACCGAGCAGCGCAGCCCCGGCGCCGCGGCGAGGCGCGTCACTCAGCCTCATGGCACGAACCAGCGGTCCATGTACTGCTCCAGGAAGGAGCTGACCAGCGCGCGGTCGGGCACCGAGGCGGCCAGCCCGTAGATCGGCGCCATCCCGCCCTCGGCCTGCGGCTGCTCGCGCGCCTCGCGGACGGCGGCGTCGAGGTCCTCGGCGAACGCCGCCGCGACGCCCGTCTGCGCGTGGCGCAGCGTCACGCAGATGTGAACGCAGGGCGGGCGGTGCAGGCCGTTGAGGCGCCATCCGCGCGCGGTCATCGCGTCCATCACCCGATAGACGTCGAGCCCCTCCTCGGTCGCGCGGAAGGCGAGCGTGTAGAGCGGATCGCCGATCAGCTCGATCCCCTCGGTCGCGCGGATCGCTGCCTTCATCGTCGCCGCGGCCTCGAGGATCCGCGCCGTCGCGTCCATGTAGCCGGACTCGCCGAACGCGACCATCGCGGCCCAGCAGGCGGCGCTGAGACCCCCGGGGCGCGACCCGGGAAGCGTCGGCGTGGCGTAGAGGCCGCCCGGCCAGTCGCTGAACGTGAAGTACTGATGACGGCGCAGCTCGGCGCCTCGGTAGAGCACGACGGACGTGCCCTTCGCCGCGTAGCCGAACTTGTGCGTGTCCGCGGACATCGAGGTCACACCCGGCAGGCGGAAGTCGAACACCGGCACGGGATGCCCGAGTCGCTCGGCCCACGGCAGGATGAAGCCCCCGAGGCAGGAGTCGGTGTGGAACCCCACGCCGCGCTCGCGCGCCGCCTCCGACAGGGCGACGATCGGGTCGATCAGCCCGTGCGGGAACGCCGGCGCGGAGCCGACGACGACGATCGTGCGCTCGTCGATCGCGGCGGCCATCGCGTCGACGTCGGCCACCCAGTCCGCGCCGACGGGGATCTTGCGCTGCTCGATCCCCATCAGCTCGGCGGCCTTGTCGAACGCCGCGTGCGCGGTCTGCGGCAGGACCATCACAGGCCGCTCGATCCCCTGCGCGAGCCCCCGCCGGCGATAGGCGCGCATCGCCATGACGATCGACTCGGTGCCACCCGAGGTCACCGTGCCGACGACGTCGTCCTCGATGCGATCGGCGCCGAGCATGCCCGCCGTCATCGCGACGATCTCCGCCTCCAGCTTCGCCGCGCTCGGCCAGACGTCGAGGTGCAGCGGGTTGCTCTGCGAGTGGATCGCGTATGCCTCGGCGAGGAACGCGACGTGCTCGGGGTCCCCCTGATAGACGGCGCCGGAGACGTGTCCGCTCTGCCAGCGCTCGCGCTCGGCGTCGGCCATCTCGCGCAGCTCGGCGAGCACCTCGTCGCGCGCGACGCCGTGCTCGGGCAGCCGCGCGCGGGTCGGGAGCGTTCCGCGGTAGGGCTTCAGCACCCGCTCGAGCTCGGCGAGCGGGTCGCCGGTGGGCTGGTCGGTCATGCGGAGGCCTCCGTTCGGCCGTTGGGGCGGTGATAGATCGGCTTGGTCGCGCGATAGGCCTTGACGAGCTGGGCGAACAGCTCGTCGTACGTGGCGCGCGTGGCGTCGTCGGGCACATACGTCGCGGCGATCGGCACCCGCTGCGGGATCTCCTCGACGCGCAGCTCGCCGAGCGCCAGCCCGGCGAGCAGCGCCGCGCCGCGGACGTTCGCGTGCACGGGATCGGCGGCGGCGCGGATCCCGCGACCCAGCACGTCGGCGAAGATCTGACACCACAGCGGCGAGCACGCGCCGCCGCCGATGAACGTCACGGGGTCGAGACGGCGCTTGCAGAACCGCTCGACCGCCTGCTGCATCCAGCGCGCGTTCAGCGCGACCCCTTCGAGCACGCTGCGAACGAGCTGGGCGCGGCTCGTCTCGAGCGCGAGCCCCAGCCAGCCGCCGCGCGCGAGGTGGTCGTCGACCGGCGTGCGCTCGCCGTTGAGCCATGGCATGAAGAGCACGCCGCCGCTGCCCGGCGGCGCCTTCGCGGCGAGCGCGGTCAGCTCGTCGTAGCCGCTCCGCGCCTCGGCGGTGCCGGCGAGCCACTCGTCGCGCAGCCGGGCCAGGCAGGCCCCGGCGGTCTGCTGCTCGCAGGAGACGAGGTAGCGCCCGGGCAGCGCGGCCGGCAGCGAGGCGATCGTGTGGAACGGGTCGGTCTTCTTGTACGGGACGTGGCAGGAGAGCCACGACGAGGTACCCACGTAGAGGTGGGCGGCCTGGTCGCCGACGGCACCCGACCCGACCGCCGCCGACATCGTGTCGGGCGTCGCGGTCACCACGCGCACGTGCTCGCCGAGCCCCAGCTCGGCGGCCGCCGACGGCGTCAGCGGCCCGACGACGCTCGCGCTGGGACGCAGCTCCGGGAGCTTCTCGCGAGGGATCCCCGCCATCCGCAGCAGCCGCTCGTCGTAGTCGACCGCCGCAGGGCGGCGCGTGTCGGTGACCCAGTGCATCGTGGCCGTGTCGAACGAGGCCGAGCACCGGCCGGTCAGCCGCAGGTTCAGCCAGTCGACCGGCTCGAGGAACGTCGCGGTCGCCTCGTACACGTCGGGCCGCTCGGCCTTCAGGTAGAGGATGTGGCCCAGTGGGTCGCGTCCGGAGAGCGACGGGGCTCCACCGGTCAGCCGCACCCAGCGCGCGAGCTTGACGGCGCCGTAGCCGGCGATCCGCGGCCCGCCGGCGACGACGCGCCGCGCGTGCGGCGCTCCGCGACTGTCGAGCCACGTCAGCGCGGGAGCGAGCGGCTCGCCGTCGGCCGCGGTCGCGACCGTCCCCGCCCACTGACCGGTCACCGCCACGGCGACGACCTCGGCCACCGCGTCGGGCCGTGCGGCCGCGAGCCGCCGCGCGCAGCGGACGATCGCCGACCACCAGTCCCGCGGGCGCTGCTCGACGGCGCCGCCGGGGCCCAGCTGCGTCTCGACCGGCTCGGACTCGGCGACGACGATCTCGCCGCCGAAGGCGACCAGCGCGACCTTCGGGCCGCCGGTGCCGAGGTCGATCGCCAGCACGTGGCTCACGGCGCCAAGCCTACGCGGACGCCCGCCCGGGGGGGCACGGCTTCGACCGGCCCGCTCGCGGCCGCCGCGTCAGCGGGCGACGATGCGCCCGACGGCGCCCTTCATCGCCAGCCCCAGCTCGTGGGTCAGGAACGTGTACGTGCCGGGCTCGTCGAACGTCAGCTCGAACACCGCCCCCGCGCCGGCCGGCACGCTCCACGTCGAGACGCCCTCGCGCGGCGACACGGGGTTGCCGTCCGGCTGCACGGCGTCGAAGATCTCGCCGACGACGTGAAAGGCGCTGCCCATCGACGGCCCGGCGTCGACGAGATAGATCCGCACGGGCTCGCCGGCGCGAACCTGGAGCGGCCGGCGCAGGTAGCGGAACGGACTTCCGTTGAAGGCCGTGTAGCGCGGGCGCATCGCGAGCATGTCCTTCAGCGTCGAGCGCAGGACCCGCCCCCGGACCCGCCCGTAGAGCTCGCTCTGCACGAGGACGATCTCCTGCGCCGGCGGGCGCCCACCGGCCGGCTCGACGATGATCGCGCCGTACATCCCCTGCCCGACGTGCTGGAGCACCGAGCTGGTGCCGCAGTGGTAGAGGAAGACTCCGGGGCGCCGGGCGACGAACGAGAAGGTCCGCGTCTTGCCGGGCGGCACGTCGGCCATCGCGCGCAGCGGATCGACCTGGGAGGCGTGGAAGTCGAGCGAGTGGCGGTGCATCCGGTCGGCGTTGCGCAGCGTGATCTCGATCGTGTCGCCCTCTCGGGCGCGGACGACCGGGCCGGGGATCGAGCGGTTGAACGTCCAGGCGGCGAAGCGCAGCCCGGGCATCAGCGGCACGGTCCGGTGGCGCGCGGTCATCGAGACCTTCACGACCGCGGCGTCCGCCGGCGGGGCGCCGGCGGCCAACGCGAGCACGACGAGCGCGACGAGCGCCGGGACGATGGTCCGCCTGGCTGCGAGCATGCCGCGACGCTACGCCCGGCGCCCGTCGTCGGCCATCCGTGCAAACCCCGTCCGCCCTCGTCGCGGAACTGCTGCGAAGCGAGCCGCGAGCCGGCGCTCTAGGGTGCGCTGAGGCCAGTTGCCAGGAGAGCCGCGTCGATGAGCCCACTGCAGTCCGTCGAGGTCCACACGCTTCCGCCCGAGCGCTTCGAGGCGGTGCTCGACGGGCCTCAATGGGAGCTGGTCGACGCCGCCAGCCGCCACGCGCGCGACGTGATCGGCGAGCGGCGCGTCTGGAACGTGAACTCCACGGCCAGCGGCGGCGGCGTCGCCGAGCTGCTGCGCTCGCTGCTCGCCTACGCACGGGGCGCGCAGGTCGACGCTCGCTGGGTCGTGATCGAGGGCGAGCCGGACTTCTTCGTGCTGACCAAGCGCCTGCATCACCTGATGCACGGCAGCCCCGGTGACGGCGGGCCGCTCGGCCTGGCCGAGCGCGAGCTGTACGAGCGCGTCTCGCGCGCCAACGCCGACGCCCTGGCGACGATGCTCCGGCCGGACGACATCGTGCTGCTGCACGATCCGCAGACCGCCGGGATGGCGCCCTGGCTGGCGCAGCGCGACGTCCACGTCGCCTGGCGCTCGCACATCGGGATCGACCGCCCTTGCGCCGAGGTCGAGGCGGCGTGGGGCTTCCTGCTGCCGTACCTCGACGACGTGCAGGCGTTCGTCTTCACCAGGCGCGACTACGTCCCGGAGGCGCTGGCCGAGCGCGACGTGACGATCATCCCGCCGTCGCTCGACGTCTTCTCGCAGAAGAACCACCCGATGACCGCCGATCAGGTCGCCTCGATCCTGATCACTGCCGGGATCGTCGACGGCCGCGCCGTCGCCCCCCCGGCGTTCACCCATCACGACGGCCGCGTCAGCCTCGTCCACGGTCGCGCGCTGCTCGACGAGACCTCGCGGCTCACGCTGCACGATCCGACCGTCGTGCAGGTCTCGCGCTGGGATCTGCTCAAGGATCCGCTCGGCGTCATGCTCGGCTTCGCCGAGCACGTCGTGCCCTACATCCCGGGCGCCCACCTGCTGCTCGTCGGCCCGTCGCCGGAGGGCATCGCCGACGACCCCGAGGGCGCGGTCGTGCTCGAGCAGGCACGTGACGTCTGGGCCGAGCTGCCGGCGGACGAGCGCTCACGGATCCACCTGGTGTCGTTGCCGATGACCGACCGCAGCGAGAACGCCGCGATCGTCAACGCGCTCCAGCGTCATGCGAGCGTCGTCGTGCAGAAGAGCCTCGCCGAGGGGTTCGGCCTCACCGTCGCCGAGGCGATGTGGAAGCGCCGGCCGGTAGTCGCCAGCAGGGTCGGGGGAATCCAGGACCAGGTTCGCGACGGGATCGACGGTCTGCTGCTCGAGGACCCGACCGACCTCGTGGCGTTCGGCGCGGCGGTCAGCAGCCTGCTCGCCGACCCCGTACGCGCGGCACAGCTCGGCGACGCGGCGTACGAGCACGTGCGCGCCGACTTCCTCGCCACCCGCCACCTGATCCAGTACCTGGGGCTGTTCGGCCGCCTGATCGACGGCGACCACCACCAGGGCATCCAGTAGCCGCGGCGCGGCCCCGGGCGCAGGGCGGGGCGGAAGGGAAACGGCACGCCGGCGTCGAAAGGCCGTGGCGGGCGCCCGGCGCCTGACTCCATGCCCGCACCGCCGCCACACGACGCCGCGACAGTGCTGCTCGGGGAGCCCGGTCGCGAGGGCGACGCTCCGACGACGCGCGTGATCCTGCGCATCGTCCTCATCGTGCTCGCCGTCGTGTTCACGCTGCTCGTGCTGCGGCTCCTGTGGCAGCCGATCGCGTGGATGCTGATCGCGATGTTCCTGGCGATCGCGCTCTCGGGCCCGGTGAACCTGCTGGCGCGGCGGATGCGCCGCGGGCTCGCGATCACGATCGTCTACCTCGCCGTCCTGCTCGTGCCGGTGGCGATCGCGGCGGTGATCGTGCCGCCGCTCGTACGGCAGGGCGTGAACCTCGTCCAGGACCTGCCCACCTACGCGCAGGACGTCCAGCGGTACGTCGAGGACAACCCGCAGCTGCGCCGGCTGAACGCCGACCTGGGCGTGACGGAGCGGCTCAACGAGATCGCGGCCGACCTGCCGGCGAAGATCCCCGAGGCGGCCGGCGTCCTGCGCGACCTCGGCAGCGGGCTCATCAGCTCGGTCTTCGCGGGCTTCACGATCTTCGTCCTGAGCATCTTCATGGTCGCGCGAGGACGCGTCTGGATCGACGCCGCGATCGATCTGCGCGGCGCGCGCCACGCGAGCGCGCTGCGCGGCGGGCTCGACCGGATCGCGAATGCCGTCGGCAACTACGTCGGCGGCGCGATCGTGCAGGCCACGATCGCCGCGACCGCGACGTTCATCCTGCTGAGCGTGCTCGACGTCCCGTTCGCGGGCGCCCTCGCGGTGCTCGTCGGGCTGTTCGACCTGCTGCCGCTGGTCGGCGCGACTCTCGCCGCCGTCATCGTCGGGCTCGTGACGCTGTTCAACGACTTCCCGACGGACACGATCGTCTGGGCCGCCTTCGCCGTCGCCTACCAGCAGTTCGAGAACTACGTCGTGCAGCCGCAGATCCAGAAGCGCGCCGTCGAGCTCGAGCCGTTCATCGTCCTGGTGTCGGTGCTGTTCGGGGCGACGCTGTTCGGCGTCGTCGGGGCGCTGCTCGCGATCCCCGTGGCGGCGACGATCCAGATCGCGCTGCAGGAGTGGTGGCGCTTCCGGCTCGAGGGGCGCCTGGAGGTCGTTCGCGACGAGCTGCACCCCGAGCGCGGCCGAGAGCGCGGTCGGGGGGAGGGCGGCGGCGAGCCGCCGGAACCGCAGACCGGCTGATCGGCGCGTCGGATGCGCCGGGGCCCGGGCCCCGGCCGACCGACTCCGGTGGCCGGCCCCGAGACACCCCGCGCCGGCCACCGGCGGGGCATGAGAGCATTGGCCGATGCGCATCGGCATCCTCACCGGCGGCGGCGACTGCCCGGGCCTCAACGCGGTGATCCGCGCGGTCGTTCGCAAGGGGGTCAAGGCCCATGGGCACGAGTTCGTCGGCTTCCGCTCCGGCTGGGCGGGCGTGCTCGACTCCAGCGCCGTCGAGCTCACGGTCGACAGCACGTCCGGGATCCTGCCGCGCGGCGGAACGATCCTCGGCACGTCGCGCACGAACCCCTACAAGGGCGACGCGGACGGCACCGAGCTGGTGCGCCGCGGGATGGAGCGCGTCGGCGTCGACGCGCTCATCCCGATCGGCGGGGACGACACGCTGGGCGTGGCGAGCAGGCTGGCCGCGGTCGGCGTGCCGGTCGTCGGCGTGCCCAAGACGATCGACAACGACCTGAACGGCACCGACGTCACGTTCGGCTTCGACACCGCGGTGCAGATCGCGACCGACGCGATCGACCGGCTGCACACGACCGCGGAGTCCCACAACCGCGTGCTCGTCGTCGAGGTCATGGGCCGCCACGCCGGCTGGATCGCCTGCCACGCGGGCATGGCCGGCGGCGCCGACGCGATCCTCGTGCCGGAGCGGCCGTTCGATCTGGACGACGTCTGCGACCACCTGCGGGCACGTCACGCGCGGGGTCGCTCGTTCTCGATCGTCGTCGCGAGCGAGGGCGCGCACCCGGTCGAGGGGGCGCTGACGACGAAGGGCGCGCAGGTCGACGAGTTCGGCCACGTTCGCCTCGGCGGCATCGCCGCCTGGCTCGAGCGCGAGATCGAGCAGCGGACCGGCTACGAGTCGCGGATGGTCGTCCTCGGCCACGTGCAGCGCGGCGGCACCCCGACGGCATTCGACCGGGTGCTCGCCACCCGCTACGGAGTCGAGGCGATCGACGCGCTGAGCCGTGGCGAGAGCGGCGTGATGGTCTCGCTGCGAGGGACGCAGGTCACGACGATGCCGCTCGCCGCGGCGCTCGCGGAGCCCAAGCTGCTCGACCCCGACCTGTACGCCACGGCCGAGGTCTTCTTCGGCTGACCCGGCCGGCGAGGTCCCTGACGATGCGAGCCGCCATCGGGCGAAGGACCATGGGCGCAGCCCTGCTGACGGCGCTTGCGCTGCTGCCCGCCGCCGGGTGCGGTGACGACGTCAAGCCCCGGAACGCGTACGTGGACCAGGTCAACAGCGCGCAGCGGCGGTTCGTGGCGTCGTTCGAGCGGCTTTCGTCGCAGATCACCAGGTCGAGCACACGGGCCCAGGACCGTCGCACGCTCGAGGGCTTCGACGAGGCGATCGGCGAGACCGTGAGCGAGCTCGGCGACATCGAGCCGCCCGGGGAGGTGCGCAGCCTGCACGCCCGCCTGGCGCGTGAGATCGCCGGCTACGGCGAGGTCGTGCGAGAGGCCCGCGACGCGCTCTCCTCCCGGAGCCCGGAGGCGATCGCCGCCGCGCAGGCCGAGCTGGCGAAGGACACGTCGAAGGCAAGTGCGGCGCTCGGGCGGACGATCGGCCAGATCAACGCGAAGCTCCGCGAGTAGGCGCACCGCGCTCGGGCGCACGATCGGCATCGGAAACGGAGGCCGCTACGCCCCCCGCGTCGGCGCGCCGGCGAGTGCCGCAGCGAGCCGCTCGAGTGCGATGTCGAGCTCGTCGAGGCGTCGGTGGGCGCGTTCGACACGCAGGCCGACCTCGGCCGCCGCGTCGAGCAGGCGGGCCGGGGCGGTCGGGTCGCGCGGCGGCGGGCCGGGCGACGGCGCGCTGTCGGGGGCCATTCGCCGCGATCCTACGGACGCGATCGGACCGTACCCTGACCGATCATGTCGCCGTTCCTCCTCTGGATGCAGGCCCTCATCGTCGTCGTCGTGCTGGTCGGGATCGTCGTGGCGATCGTGAAGCTCGCGTGAGCCCGGTCGCGGACCCCTTGAGCGGTGGATCGCGTCGACGCCGCTCGAGGCCGCGGATAGGATCGCCACGATGCTCTCCGTGATCGTCGTCGGCACCGACGGGTCGGATACCGCCTCGGAGGCCGTCCGCCAGTCGATCGAGCTCGCCGCGCGGCTCGGAGCCCGGCTGGAGGTGGTCAGCGCCTACGAGCCCGTCGCGGGATCGCGGCTGCGGGTCGAGGCCCAGCAGGCACCGACCGACGTCGAGTGGTCGATCAACCCGCGCGAGGACGTGGACGCGAACCTCGCGGCCGCCGCCGTGCAGGCTGAGCAGGCCGGCGTACCGGTCGCGACGTACGCGCGCCAGGGCGACCCCGCCGACGCGATCCTCGACGTCGCCGAGGAGACGGGCGCCGACCTGATCGTCGTCGGCAACAAGGGCATGACGGGCGCCAAGCGCTTCCTGCTCGGTTCGGTGCCGAACAAGGTCAGCCACCACGCGCCCTGCTCGGTGCTGATCATCCGCACGACCTGACGGCGTGGGCGCGGGCGCGGAGCTGAGGGGGCGCCGGAGGGATCGTCGCCCTGCGGCGCCGGCGCCGCGCCGCGGCAAGGAGCGTGGCGCAGCGCTTGCTCAGCCGACGCCCGCGCCCGCGCCGGCGGTCGCCGCCGCGGCGTCGAGCAGCCCCCAGCCGTAGCGACGGTCGTAGCCCGGCGGGCCGAGGTCGCGAGCGGTTCGCTTCAGGTGGCTCTCGATCGCCGTCGGGCTGGGCCGGCGGCCGATCACCTTCGTCGCGATGACGAGCGCGGCCGCGGCCGAGACGTGCGGGGTCGCCATCGACGTCCCCTCGTAGCTCAGCGGGATGCCGAACGTGCCCAGGCTCGAGCCGAGCAGCGTGACCTGGAAGATGTTGCGGCCCGGCGCCAGATCGGGCCTGCAGCCGGCGTCGCCCGCGAGCGCGGCGTCGGCGCCGCCGCCGGGGGCCACCAGGTCGAGCCCGCTTCCGTAGTTGGAGAACTCCGACACGCAGCCGCGCTCGGTCGTCGCGCCGACCGACACGACGCCCTTCGCGCGTGCCGGGTACGCGACGCGGCCGTGGCCCTCATTGCCCGACGCGGCGACCAGGATCGCGCCCCGTCGGCGGGCGTACGCGATCGCGTCGAGCACCTGGGGGATGTCGGCGGCGCCGACGTCGGCGTCGAACTCGAGGCTGAGGTTGATCACCTGGGCGCCCCGCCTGGCGGCGAAGCGGATCCCGGAGGCGATGTCGGAGGCGTTCCCCTCACCGGCCGCGTCGAGCACGCGGACCGGCATGATCCGCGCCCCATACGCAAGGCCGGTCAGGGCTATGCCGTTGTTGGTCGCCTCGCCGATCGTCCCGGCCACGTGCGTGCCGTGGCCGTTGCGGTCGGTTGGGTAGCCGTCGCGCGCGACGAAGTCGTAGCCGCGAACGAAGTGGCCGCGCGTGCGGAAGTCCGGTGAGATCCGGTATGGCGGCTTCGTCCGATACGCCACGCCCGTGTCGAGCACCGCGATCCGTACGCCCCGGCCCCCCGGCACCCGCGCGGCGATCGCGTTCGCCCAGGCCTTCGGCGCGTTGACGCTGAACGGCCCCGCGAAGTTCCATTGCGACTGCTGCCAGCCGCCGGCGACCCCCGCGGCACGGCCCGGGTCGTTCGGTATGTAGCCGTCCTGGGCGGCGCGCGCGCGGACGTTCGGCACGGCGTAGACGACGTCGCTGCGCCGGCGCAGCCCGCGCAGCGCGCCGCTGACGCTCCTGACCTTCAGCACGGTCGGCGCGTCGCCGGTCGCCTGGGCCGTGCGGGCGTCCGAGCCCGGCGCCCACTTGACGACGACCTGGTTCGGCTCGATCTCGAACGCGGGTGCGACGCCGGGCAGCGTGAGCGGCACCGCGAGCGCGACGAGCAGTGCGATGGGCGCGCGGCGGAGGGAGCGGAGCATCGGGCGGAGGATCAGCGGCACGCACGGGCGCATCGCCGTACCTGAGAACACCAGGGTAGGGCCGAAGTTCCGTGCGACGGGGCATGATGGCGAACGATGCACGGAATCGAGCCGATCGAGGCCGCCGACGACGCCCGCTGGATGCGCGCCGCGCTCGTCGAGGCGGGCGCGGCGCTCGCCCACGGCGACGTGCCGATCGGCGCCGTCGTCGTCCGTGAGGGCCTCGTGATCGGCGCGGGCCACAACGAGCGCGAGCGGCTCGAGGACCCGACCGCGCACGCCGAGGTCCTCGCGCTGCGCGCGGCGGCGGCGACCCTCGGCTCCTGGCGGGTGCTCGACAGCACGCTCTACGTGACGCTCGAGCCGTGCGCCATGTGCGCCGGGGCGATCGTGCTCTCGCGGATCCCGCGGGTCGTCTTCGGCGCGCCGGATCCGAAGGCCGGCGCCGCCGGCAGCGTGCTCGACGTCCTCGCCGACCCGCGGCTCAACCATCGTCCGGAGGTGACGGGAGGCGTGCTCGGCGACGAGTGCGCCGGTCTCCTGCGCCGGTTCTTCGCCGAGCGCCGCGGCAACGGCGCTCAGGGCCCCGCCCACCCTGCGATGTAGCAGGGGCGTCCGTCGCAGCCGCTCGCGAGCACCCCGTCGCGCAGGAAGCGCGCGACCAGCCGGCGGATCTCAGGCGACGTGGCGCCCAGCGCGTGCGGGTCGACGCCCTGCGCCGGCGGCGTGTTGCCGAGCGGAGCGGGCGGCGTCCCTGCCGGCTCGCCGCCCGGCAGCAGCCGCAGCGGGCCCGAGTCCATCGCGAGCAGGGCGCTGCCCCGGTGGCTGCGCCCCGGCGCGATCGCGGCGATCCCCCAGAAGAGGTCGAGCGGCGAGCGTCCTGCGTCGAGCGCGGGTGTACGCAGCCGCGCTCCGATCGTCCGCGCCTCCACGGCCGTCGCGACGTTCGCGACCTGATGGTCGCCGAACGCCATCAGCAGCAGCACAGCGTGGCGCGGCGTGTCCGGCAGCGGCGAGCGGGTCATGTGCTGCGCGTAGCCGTCGGCCTCGGCGCGGTCCCACAGCTGCTGGATCAGAGCCAGCCCGAGCGGGCGCTCCACGCCGCGCGCGTAGTGCCGGTAGAGGATCGACGCGAACGCCGTGAACTGCGTCGAGCGGTCGAGCAGCGTCGAGAAGCTCATCCCCGGCACGCCGAGCGCGGAGTGCTCGAAGTCCGGTGCCACGGCCGTCAGCGCCCCTCCCATGATGCCGCCCTGGCTGTTGCCGTTGAAGCCGAGCGGGCCGCGAGCCAGCGCGCTGTGCCCCGCGACCCGAAAGGCGGGGTCGGCCCGCAGCCCGTGCGGGTGGATCATCGCGCGGCCCAGCAGCAGGAAGGCGAGCATCCCCTGTTGCGCGCGGTCGGCGAGCAGCGGGAAGCGGCCGAGGTCCGGCAGGACGCGCGCGGCGATCGTCGGCAGGTCCTCGCTCGACATGCCCTTCCAGTCGGTCGCGCAGAACACGATTCCGTGCTCCTGGGCGGCCTGCGCGTAGGAGGCGCTGCGCACGAGCTCCTCGCGGTCGCCGAGCAGCCCGTGGCCGTAGAGGACCGGCTGAGCCGGTGCCGTGGCGGCCGCGCGCGGGACCTGGCAGACGAACGGCGCCCGCATCGTGTTGCCGGCGATGCGCTTCGGCATGCCGCGCCTGTCGAGGGCGAAGCGCGAGCCGGGCGGGCAGCCCGCCTGGTCGAGGAAGCAGGGCACGGTCAGCTCGCCTCGGACGCGGCGCATGATCTCCGGGCTCTGCACCTCGTCCAGGTCGGTGACCTCTGTGATCTCGAATGCCGGCGAGCTCCCCCGGACCTTGCCGTCGCGCAGGTTGCGATCGCCGAGCTCGTCGAACGCGGAATCGCGGATCGCGAGCATCCGCCCGCTGAGCGCGGCGCGTCCGGCAACCGTGAAGTCCCAGGCGAGGTAGAGGCTCTTGCGTGAGATCCTCGCCTTGGCAAGCGCCTGGAAGGCCGAGGCCAGCCGCGCCGCGCGGCGTCGTTCGAGCGCGCCGCGCGGGCGCCGGTCGCGTATCCGCCTGAACGCCGAAGGGGCGGCGATCAGCGAGCCGTCGCCGCGGCGCAGCGAGCGCAGCGCCACGACGTAGCGCCGGCCCTCGCGGAAGTTGCGCAGCGGGCGGATCAGCAGGTCGGCCTCGGCGGGCGTCGCGGCCTGCTCGTCCAGCTCGGCGGCGACCGGATGGCGCTTGCCGGTCCGGGCGTCGATGACGACGACCGGCGCACGCCGCGCCGCGTAGCGCTCGGGCCGGGCAAATGTCGGGAAGCCCGTTCGCTCGAAGCCCGCCCGGTCGAGACCGCCGACGTGGGTGACGATCATCGAGCCGGGACTGAAGCCGTCGAGTCGATTGAGCTCGGCGACGGCGATGTGCCTGCCGTCCGCGTTCGCCGGCGTCGCGGCGGGGCGGATGCTCAGCCGCACCCCGGTCGCGCTGCGCGGATCGGGGATCGTGAACCAGTCGTTCGGGTACGGAAGCAGGCAGGCCGCCGGGTCGATCGGATCGCAGCCGGGGTCGGGAGCCTGGGCAGCCGAGGCGGAGGACGGCGCGGCCAGCGCCACGCTCGCCGTCGTCGCCGCCGCCGCCGCCGCCGCGAGCACGACGAGCACGAGCGTGACGCGCACGACGAGCACGAGCCTGACGTGGGCGAGCGAGTGCCGCAGGCCGGCGAACGCCCGCGCGACGGGAGCCGGGCGCTGCCCGCCACGGCGGAGCCGGATCGGTTCGGTGACGGTCATCCCTCCTCGAACGGGACCGTATCCGCAGAGACGGCCGACCGCTCCACGTCGCCGTCGGGGCCCTCCTGCGCTCAGCCGGGCTCGCCCTCGTCGAGCTCGGCAGCCCGGGCGTGCGCCTCGGCCATCAGCTCCCAGTAAGGGCCCTCGCCCTGGGCGCGGAAGGCCCGCCCATGGCCGGGGCCGATCACGGCGAGCAGGGCGCCAGTGTCGGGGTACTCGACGACGTCAGGGAAGCGGCTCGCCGAGATCAGCAGGAATCGCGCCGGCTCGGCGCCGGCGTTGCTGAGCGTGTGGGCGCCGTCGGGGCCGACGGGGAACGCGACGACGCATCCGGGCTCGACGTCGCGCTCCCCCTCGGGTGTGCGCAGGCGCGGCGAGCCCGAGAGCACGATGAGCATCTCCTCGGTCCCGTGATGCAGGTGATACGGCGCGATGACGGCGCCCGGCTCGAGCTCGTAGAGCGTCGCGCCAAGCGACCGCGCGCCGATCTTCGGCCCCAGGCGCGCGAACCGCGCCCCCGGCGCGAGGCCGGGCGGCAGCTCGTCCCAGATGGGAGAGTGGATGTTCGGATCGGGCATCGCGCCATCGTGCCGGGCCGACGCCGGGCCCGCAAGCGAGCGGCTACTGCCCTTCGGCCGTCTCCGCCGCCTCGATCCACTCGGACTCGAAGCTTCGGAGCTCGCCGGCGAGCGCGCCGAGCTGGGCGTTCAGCTCGCCAAGCCGCACGTGGTCGGTGGCACTGGCCGCCATCTCGTCGTGCAGCTCCGCCTCCCGCCGGCCGAGGCGCTCGAGCTCGCGCTCGATGCGCCGCATGTCCTTGCGCGCGGCCCGCTGGGTCGCGCCGGCGGACGGCGGCGGCTTGTGCCGGCCGAGCGCCGCAGGCTCGGCCGCGGTCTCGTGCAGCTCGACGAGGTACTGATCGATGCCGCCTGGCACGTGGCGCAGCCCGCCGTCACCGGTCAGCGCGTAGACGTCGTCGCACACCCGCTCGACGAAGTACCGGTCGTGGCTCACGACGACCAGCGTGCCCGGCCAGCCGTCGAGCAGGTCCTCGAGCGAGGTGAGCGTGTCGATGTCGAGGTCGTTGGTCGGCTCGTCGAGCAGCAGGACGTTCGGCTCGCCCATGAGCAGGCGCATGAGCTGAAGCCGTCGGCGCTCGCCGCCCGAGAGGTCGGCGACCGGGGTGCGCGCGCGCTCGCCGCGAAAGCCGAAGCGATCGCACAGCAGGGCCGCCGTGATCTCGCGTCCGTCGCTGAGCGTCGCGCTCCCGCGCACCTCCTCGAGCGACTCCAGCACGCGCAGGTGCCCCGGGATCTCGGCCGCCTCCTGAGAGAGGTGCGCGAGCCGGACGGTGGCGCCGCGCTCGACCGTGCCGGACGTCGGCTCGAGCTCGCCCGCGAGAAGCCGCAGCAGCGTCGTCTTCCCCGAGCCGTTGACGCCGACGAGCCCGACGCGATCGCCCGGCCCCAGGCGCCAGGTCACGTTGCGCAGCAGGCGCCTCTCGCCGAAGGCCAGCGACACTCCGACGGCCTCCAGCACCCGATCGCCGAGCCGCGCCGTCGCGAACCGCAGCAGCTCCACGCGATCGCGCACCTCGGGCTCGTCGGCGATCAGCGCGCTCGCCGCTTCGATGCGGAACTTCGGCTTGCTGGTTCGCGCCGGCGGACCGCGCCTTAGCCACGCCAGCTCCTTGCGCAGAAGCTGGCGGCGGCGATCGTCGCGGGCCGCGGCCTGGCGGTCGCGCTCGGCGCGGGCGAGCACGTACGCCGCGTAGCCGCCGTCGTACTGGTGGATCGCCGTGTCCGAGACCTCCCAGGTCGCGGTGCACACGGCGTCCAGGAACCAGCGGTCGTGGGTCACGACGAGCAGCGAGCCGCGGCGGGCCGCCAGGTGCCGCGCGAGCCAGTCGACGCCCTCGACGTCGAGGTGGTTGGTCGGCTCGTCGAGCAGAAGCAGATCGGGCCGGTCCAGCAGGAGGTGCGCGAGCGCGATGCGCCGGCGCTCGCCGCCGGACAGCGTGCCGATCGCCGTGTCCATGCCGTCGGGGAGGCCGCTCACCCCGACGCCGCCGAGCAGTCCGTCGAGCACGGCGCGGAACGCGGCGTCGGCGGCCCACTCGTGATCGGCCCGCGCGCCCACCAGCTCCTCGCGGACCGTGCGCCCCCCGTCGAGCTGGTCGCGCTGGCCGAGCAGCGCGATCCGCAGGCCGCCGGCACGCGTCACGACCCCGCTGTCCGGCTCCTCCATCCCGGCGACGAGGCGCAGGAGCGTGGACTTGCCGTCGCCGTTGCGGCCGACGATCCCGATTCGGTCGCCGACCGAGACGCCGAGCGTGACGTCTCGCAGGACCGGGCGACTGCCGAACCCCTTGCCGACGTCCTTGAGATTGACGAGGTTGCGAGCGGCGGCCATCTCACTTGCATCCTGCCGGACTAGGCTCAAGGACATGACATACGTCAGCGCACAGGCGCGCCAGGAGCTGCTCGACGCGCTGGCTGAGGCGGTCGACTCGATCGCCGAGGCGCTCGCGTCGCTGACCGCGGCCTACGAGCTGCTCGACGAGGGCACCGCGGACCGGCTGGAGGCGGAGCTGTTCAGACCCGCGCAGGCGGCCTACGGGCGGGCGAAGCGCACCCACGCCGGGTTCGCCGAGCGCTTCGGGCTGGCGGGACGCGCGTTCTCCGCCGCGCCCGCGCACACGGCGTCGCGCAGCGTGCACGAGCTGCTCGACGACGCCGTGGACGCCGTCGGCGAGGCCGACGACGACCTCGGGACGCTCCAGGACTCGATGATGCCGGTCGAGGTCGGCGACGCCGAGCTGCGGGCCGGGCTCTCCGAGGTTCGCCGGCTGATCGGCGACCTGCCGGCGCGGGCCCACGAGATCGCGCGCATCGTCGGCCGCTAGGGCCGGGGGACGCCGCACGACGCGACGGAGACGCCCCGCGAGCCGCTACCTTTACCCCGCCGTCGCGCCGCTGGGCACACCGAGCATCCGAGAGGGTGCGAGAGCCCACGGAACGCCCTGGAGGGGTGCCGGAGTGGTTGAACGGGGCGGTCTCGAAAACCGTTGTAGGGGTAACCCCTCTACCGAGGGTTCGAATCCCTCCCCCTCCGCCTTGTGATGTCTCGGGACATGTGTCTCACGTGTCTCGGGACATCGGTCTCAGTTCGACGAGCCCGGCCATCGGCCGGGCTCTTTGTTTTGGTTGCGCCAGTAGCTGCGGTTGGGGTCGATGAGATGTCGTGAGAGGACTTCGCCGGTGGTGAGGTCGGCGACGGTGATCTGGGTGTCGTCGGCGAACGCGAGGACGCGTTTGCGGGCGTGAGCGGCGCCGATGGCGAGGTGGTGCACGCGGCCGGCGCGGCGGAGCGTCATGCGGCCGTTGTGGTCGAGTCGGTCGTAGCGCAGGCGGTAGTGCCCCTGAGCCTGCCGGCCTGTGGCGGGGACGGCCTTGGGGGTTGCCCGGTAGACGTCGCCGGGGGCGCGCCTGTGCAGCGCTCGGTGCGGGCGCAATGAGCCGGGCTGGGTTCGACGGAGACCGGGTTTGGTGGTTTCCTAGTTATTGCTCTAGAGCGAGAGTTGTCTCGGTCTGGGCAGCGTAGAGGGCCTCGAACTCGGCGGGTGGGATGTCGCCGAGGCTCTCGTGGAGGCGGTCGGTGTTGAACCAGGCGACGTATCCGACGATCGCCAGCTCGAGCTGTGTGCGGGTGCGCCAGACGCGGTCGGCGATCAGCTCGGTCTTGAAGCTGTCGACGAAGCTCTCGGCCATGGCGTTGTCGTAGGCATCGCCGACCGACCCGATCGACTGCAGGACGTGATGGTCGTCGAGGACTGGCCGAAGTCGAAGCTGGTGTATTGGGCGGATTCAAGGGGTCGTCGCAACACCTCGATGAGGGGACGTTGCGATGGGCAGGCCGGCTGGTTGGATGACGGAGTTGACGGGGCGCTCGGCGATGAGGTCGCCGGGCAAGCCGTCGCATCGGCGCGAGGTCGAGCGGTGGTTCTGGCAGGAGGTTGGCAAGGGGCTCAGCAGCGAGGATGCGGCGCTGGCCGTCGGCGTCTCGTCGGCGGCTGGCAGCCGATGGTTCCGAGAGCGTGGCGGCATGGCGACGTTCCTGCTGGATCCCGTCTCGTGCCGGTACCTGTGCTTCGCCGAGCGCGAGAAGGTCGCCATGTTGCGCGCCGAGGGCAAGGGCGTACGCGAGATCGCGCGGGAGATCGGCCGGTCGCCGTCGACGATCTCGCGCGAGTTGCGGCGCAACGCGGCGACCAGGGGCGGCAAGCTGGAGTACCGGGCGTCGGTGGCGCAGTGGAAGGCCGAGCTGATGGCGCGGCGTCCGAAGACCGCCAAGCTCGCGGCCGACGACCGGCTGCGCGACTACGTTGCCGAGCGGCTTGCTGGCCAGGTCCGCCGGCCCGACGGCAGCGCGGTGGCGGGGCCGGTGGTCAAGGCGTGGAAGGGCCGCAACCGGCCGCGTCGTCAGGACCGCAGGTGGGTCAAGGCGTGGAGCCCGGAACAGATCTCGGCTCGGCTGAAGGTCGACTTCCCCGATGATTCGAGCATGCGGATCTCGCACGAGGCGATCTACCAGTCGCTGTTCGTGCAGGGCCGCGGCGCGCTCAAGCGCGAGTTGACCGCCTGCCTGCGCACCGGCCGCGCGCTGCGCGTCCCGAGGGCCCGTGTCGGCGCGCGCGGCAAGGGCTTCATCAGCGAGGAGGTGATGATCAGCCAGCGCCCGGCCGAGGCCGTCGACCGCGCCGTCCCCGGCCACTGGGAGGGCGATCTGATCATCGGGACCGATCGCTCAGCGATCGGCACGCTGGTCGAGCGCTCCAGTCGCTTCACAATGCTGCTGCACCTGCCGTCGATGCCCGACCACGGCCCGAGGGTAAAGAACGGGCCGGCGGTCACCGGCGCGGGCGCCGCGGCCGTCCGTGACGCGATCACCACGCAGCTCGGTGAGTTGCCCGAGCACCTGCGCCGCTCGTTGACCTGGGACCAGGGCGCCGAGCTGGCCCAGCACGCCCAGCTGAAGATCGACACCGGCCTGCAGGTGTACTTCTGCGATCCGCAGAGCCCCTGGCAGCGGGGCACCAACGAGAACACCAACGGGCTGCTGCGGCAGTACTTCCCCAAGGGCACCGACCTCGCGCGCCACAGCCCGAGCGACCTGGCCGCCGTCGCCGACGCGCTCAACAGCCGGCCACGCAAGACGCTCGGCTGGCGCACCCCGGCCGAGGTCCTCAACGAGCACCTCACCGCCGCCGGCTGACGGGCACGACCGCACCGTCACGGCCGGGGACCCGACCCGGAGCGCGGTCACGCGTGTGGCGGTCGCCGCTGCGGCCCGCCCTACGGGCGAGCCTGCGCGACGACCGCCACACGGGTCTCACCTGAAGTCCCAGCCGCGGCTACGCTGCGCTACCGACAACCCGGTGTTGCGACGACCCCTTGAGTCCGCCTTGGCTGCCGGCATCGCTGTGGTGGATGAGCTTCACGTCGGCGCCGGCCGCGCGCCGCGTGAGCGCCATCCGCAGCGCGTCGAGGACCAGGTCGGTGCGCATCGAGCTGGCGAACTGCCAGCCGACCACGCGCCGGGAGAAGACGTCGATGACGAAGCTGAAGAAGACCAGACCCTCCCAGCAGCGCAGGTAGGTGAAGTCCGCGACCCACAGCTCGTCGGGCCGGCTGGCGGTGAAGTCGCGGTCAACGAGATCCGGCGGCCGCAGCGCCGTCGGATCAGGCGTGGTGGTGCGCCAGGGCTTGCCGCGACGCTTGGCGCCCTGGATGCCGTGGGCGCGCATCAGGCGCTTGACGTGATCGCGGCCAACCGTCTCGCCGGCCCGCAGCAGCGCCTTCCAGGTGCGGCGGTAGCCGTAGGCCTCGTAGTTGGCCTGGTGGATCTCGCGGATCACGGCCAACAGCCGCTCGTCCTCGATCGCCCTGGCCGAGCGCTGGCCCGTGGCGCGCTCGTAGTAGGCGGACGCCGACACGCCCAGGACCCTGCAGATCGGCTCGACCCCGAAGCGCGCGCGGTGCGGCCGACCATTGGCGCTGCTGACACGCACCGCGCCCACCAGGGCGACCAGTGCGCACATCTCGATCATCGGGCACATCACCGACACCGAACTGCGCCGCCACACCACGACCGTCGAGATCGCCAACGGCTTCCTCAACGGCTTCCTGCTCCTCGCGGTCAGACGCGTCAGGTTGCTGCCAGAAGGCGGCGACCCCGACCCGCTCAAAGGATCTGGGCTCGCCCGCTACCTCGCAGGCGTGCTCAAGCACGCCAAGACCGCCGGGCAGCTCACGCTCAACGCTGACGCACGCGAGCTGTGGTGGCAGCTCTACCCGCGGCTCACCGCACCCGGCGACGGCCTCACCGGCAATCTCACCGCGCGCGCCGAAGCGCACACGATCCGGCTCGCGCTCCTCTACGCGCTGCACGACGACGGCCAGCGCCAGATCGGGCCCCAGCACCTCCACGCCGCGCTCGCGCTCTCAGACTACGCCGCCCGCTCAGCCGCCTGGGCGCTCGACCAGGCAACCGGCGACCCGCTCGCCGAACAGATCCACGCCGCGCTCGCCCGCTCCCCCGACGGGCTCACCCGCACCCAGATCCGCGACCTCTGCCAACGCAACCTCCCCGCCCAGCGCCTCGAACAAGCGCTCCACACGCTCGCCGCCGCCGGCCGCGCCCAACGCCAGCGGACGCTCACCGCCGGCCGCCCCGCCGAGCTCTGGACCACCACCCGACCGAGCAGCTGACGCCCGCCTCCCCGACGTCCGGGCCCCCGGCCCCGGACCTCACCGCGAACCAGCGGCGCGGGCCCGTCGCCCTCACCCGCAGGGCGGCCCGAAGGGCCGAGCGCAAAGCGCTTGACAGCCTGGGCACCGCCGCTAACCGCGCATCCAAGCGCCGCCCAAGCCCCCGCGCCCAAACGCGCGTCTGACCTTTGGTCGTTCGGTCGTTTCGCGCCCCCTCATCACCACCCAGGATGACGCCGCCATCACCACCCACGATGTCCGTCAACACCCCTGGATCCCACAAGCCGCCAGCCCCTGACAACACGCCCGGCGACCTGAACAGTCACGTATGGCGCGTGTTCGCGCTCGCCGCCGTGATCTTCGCCTTCGCGGTGACCGCTCCCGCCCACGCTGGCACCTATGACGTGTACGCCTGCGACCCGAGTCACGCTGGCAGTGCCGCGCCGACCTTCGCCGCCACTGCCGACCCCGGGATGGCCGCATACGACGACTGCCCATCGGGCGGCATCGTGGCCCGAAGCTCGTGGGACGGCGGGACGAGCAGCCAGTGGCAGGGCGCCTCCCGGTACTTCGATGCTCGGCCGGGAGCGATCGTCCAGTCGATCGCGGGCTACCTCGAGCTCGAGCGCAACAGCTGCTCCTGGGCCACGAGTCTCGTCGCCAGCAACGGCGATTTCGGTGGGACCGTGCTCTACGGCTTCAACTCAACCGCATCGAACTGCGGGGTCTACGGCATCGACTGGCACTACCGCGACCTTCCGGTCAACGCCACTCGCGTGAGAATCGAATCGCGCTGCGTCTGGGGAATCTGCCCGCGCTACCAGACGGTGAGCAGCCTCCCCGGCGTCTCGTCGATCCGAATGCGCAACATCCGCGTCGTCGTCAGAGACGACAGCGCTCCCGCGCTGAGCAACGGCCAGGGCGCGCTATGGGCCTCGAGCGACTGGCTGCGCGGGGTGCAGAACGTGTCCTTCGACGCGGCCGACAACACCGGGATCCGCCAGACGGGCGTCCTCATGGACGGCGTCCTCATCAAGAGCGCGGCAACGCATGCAACGACGTGTACGCCGTGCCCTGCCCGAACCAGGGGCTCGCGACCTCCGTTGACACAGTCGCCCACCGGGACGGCTCACACACCCTCACGCTGCAGGCCGTCGACTCGGCGGGAAACGTCGGGCAGGCATCACGCACGCTGCTCATCGACAACACGGCTCCCACGGCCCCGCAGTCGTTCGCTGTGGACGGCGGCGAAGGATGGCGCGCGGCGAACGACTTCACTGTGCGCTGGAAGAGCCCGTCGGGCGTTCCCGGAGCACCGATCGCGGGCGCGGAATATGAGCTCTGCGCCATGCCCAAGGGCGCCTGCACGCGCGGGTCCCAGGACGGAAAGAACATCGCGGCGCTCGAGCACCTGAAGGTGCCGGGCAATGGCGAGTGGCAGCTGCGGATGTGGCTGCGCGATGCCGCGGGCAACCAGGACCGCCAGCAGGCGAGCGCCCCCGTCGTGATCCGGTTGGACGACTCGCCGCCCGAACTCGCGTTCCAACCGCCCGACCCCCAGGATCCGACCCTGCTTGCAGTGCGCGCGGCGGATCAGTTCTCCGGCCTGCAGGGCGGAGAGATCGACCTTCGGCGTGAGGGCACCGACAGCTGGCAGACGCTGTCCACCAAGCTGCAGGCGGGCAAGCTGGCCGCGCGCATCGACGACGAGAACCTGCTCGCCGGCCGCTACGACCTGCGAGCCCATGCCACCGACCTGGCGGGCAACGAGCGAACCGTGACCACGACGGCAGACGGCGCGTCGGCTCAGGTCACCCTGCCACTGCGGCTGGCGACCCGGCTTCGGGTCGGGAGGGTGACGCGATCCGGCGGGCGTCCGCAGCTCAGGCCGCGCAGCCGGATCGACGCGAGCTACGGCCGCACGGTGCGGCTGCGCGGGAGGCTCGCCGGCCCGGACGGCAACCCCGTCGCCGACGCCGAGGTGCTCGTGTACACCCAGACCCTTCGGCCGGGCGCGGCGGTCAGGCTCGCAGCGACGCTGAAGACCTCACGCCGCGGCGGGTTCTCCTACCGCGCGCCGAAGGGTCCGAGTCGCCTCGTCCGCTTTCGGTATGCGGGCACCGGCACGATCCGCGCGGCGACCCAGGACGTCCGCTTCCTCGTGCACGCGCAGACGACCCTGCGCGCGAACCGCCGGTCGGTCGTGAACGGCGAGACCGTGCACTTCCGTGGCCGCTTGAAGGGACGCGGCATCCCCAGGGCCGGCAAGCTCGTCGAGTTGCAGGTGCTGCTGCGCGGGCGCTTCCGCACGTTCGCTACGACACACACTGACCGTCGCGGACGCTGGCACTACGACTACCGCTCTGACGGCACCCGCGGTCGCCAGGCCTACCGCTTCCGTGCCCGGATCCCGCGGGAGACCGGGTACCCCTACGAACCCGGCCGCTCGCGGCTGGTGAAGGTTGGGGTCCGAGGCGTCTGAACTTGCGCACAGGCGCGACCTTCATGCCAACGTGGTGTTGGATGCCATTGAGGTTGACTGAGCACCGTGAATCGAGAGCCGATGAGCCGCAGGATCCGTGATCGCCTGACCTATGCGAACGTCATCGCGACGCTCGCGCTCTTCGTCGCGCTCGGCGGCAGCTCTTACGCCGCGCTCAAGCTTCCGCGCGACAGCGTCGGCTCGGCGCAGATCCGCAGCGGCGCCGTCGCCTCCGGGGAAGTCAAGGACCGCAGCCTCCAGCTGCGGGACATCAGCAAGACCGCGCGCGCAGGCCTCGCCGGCAAGCAAGGCCCCACCGGCCCCCAGGGGCTGGCTGGTCAGCCCGGGGCGCCGGCCGCACGCTTCTTCGCCGCCGTCTCCGCCGCGGGCCAGCTGCTGCGCGGCAATGCGACCAGCGGCGGGAGCGTTGGTGGAGTCGGCTCATACAACGTCGGGTTTGCGCAGGATGTCTCGTCGTGTGTCTACACCGCGACGCTCGGGAGCACGGATCGCAGCGATGTGCCACCTGGCCGCATCACGGTCAGTGGCATCGGAGGCAAGGTCGCCGTGAAGACGTTCGACGCTGCCGGGAGCCCGGCGGATCTCCCGTTCCACCTGATCGTCGCCTGCTAGGAGGGCACCGCGTGAGGGACGCCGTTTCGGGCTCCGCTCAGGGGCGAAGAGCCACCTCGGTGTCTCAGCGCGGCCCGCGCGTCCCGATGCTGTGGCTGGAGTGGACGCGATCCACAAGGCACACCAGACGTGTCACGGTGCGGCCCAGCGGGCTAGCTTGCTGGGGAGCCAGTCGCGGGATTCCTCCAGGAAGGCCGCAAGTTGGTCCAGCGTGATGGTTCGCCCGTCTCCGCTGACGTTGCCACTGGCGACGAACGCCCACTTCTCGCCTGCGTGATCGGTGAGGTCGTCGAAGTCGTAGGTGGCGGAGCCGGACTTGACCTGAACGAGTCCGCGGCGCCCCGAGGGTGAGACGAACTCGAGGTCATAGCCGGGGTGGCCGCGTTGGCGGTCCGGGGGAACGATCAGCACGCATTCCTTGTGTTGCAGGTAGAGCGCGACGAGGTCTTCGACATCCGTGTCGTCGAGCAGGTCACGGATGACCTCGGCCGAAGTGCAGTCGGCGGCGGGACTTGTGCCGTTGTTGAGCGCCCTGCTGAAGCGCGCAGCGCTGGCGTCGTTGATGGCCCGTACCGCCTGCCCCGGGCCGGTGAACGCACGCACCACGACTCCCGGCACATCGAGGGCCGAACCGACGTAGCGCCAGCGGCAGGGGCGGGTATTGGCGATATCCAGCCGCGCCGCGCGCGGACTCTCCTCGTAGCGCCAGCTGCCGTGCAACTCGCCCAAGTGGTATCCGCCCTCCCGGTCCAGGAACCAGATCAGCGTGCCGGAGGGCGCCTGCACGAGCCGCTCGACGGTGTTGGCCTCACGGCGGCTGTAGTACTCGACTGCGCGCTCGTAGTAGTCCTCCCAGCTTGCGGGAGTTCGGTTGATTGCCCAGCCGACGGCGGCGATGCCCTCCTGCAGGCACACGCGCTCAGCTTCACCGGGGTACTCGTCACGGCTGCTGGTGAGGATGCGCAGCCGAAGAACAGCCGGAGTTGGGCTCATGGCGCGGCGCTCTCAGCGGCCGCGGCGAGCAGCTGCTCCAGCGCAGCCATGTACTCGTCGGCGCCGATCTCGGTGTGGGGGCCGCGGGCTATGCGGCGCGCGTTGATGCCGGCAGCGTCGGGACTGGCGATGTGCCGGTCTGCGGCCTTGGCCACCAGCAAACGATGCTCGAGCACCCACGGCCACCGCTTCCGACCACCGGCATCCTTGTCCCGGTTGGGCTGCGGCTCACGTCCGGCGACTTCTACCGCGCCGAGGAAGCCGCGACCGTGCGACCCGTAGAAGATGGCGCGGTCCCCGGCGCTGATGCCCGTTGGCTTCTTGGTGCCCGTGAACCACATCTCGTACGCGTGGTGCGGCCACTCGGCCAGCCAACCCTCTGGCGGCTTCGCGTCGCGCGTACCGATCGTGTACACCCAGTACTTGATGCTCATGTCAACCCCAGTAGTCGCAGTTGCGGTCCCAAGACTACCGGTTTACCGCCATATCTCAACCTCAGTCAGCGTTCAGTCGTCTCTCAGTAGCGATTGGAACGCCGGAGTCAGGGCCTGCCAGCCCTAGGCCACTGAGCGTGACGCTGGGAGCAGGACCAGCATTCCCGGACCAGCACCGGTCAGACGGCGCTACGCGGCAAACCCAAAGCGGCGCTCGGTCGCCGAGGCGATGGGCACGTCTGCCGTGAGCCCGTACAACTCGGCCAAGGTCATCGACGTCCGATCGGGGACTGGCACCTCGTGGAGTCGACACCACTCTCGGATCTCGTCGCGCGCGAGGGACGCGAATGAAACGCTGGCGAGGCACCGTCCGGGCCGCGCGATGGCCTCGTGCATGTTGTCGAGCTTCTCGTTCGTCGTGATCAGGACGAGCGTGTTCGTGGCCTGCCCAAGCGCACCGTCGGTGAGGTTCAGGAGGCGCGAGAGAGCCTGACCGTTGTCGGACTTGGCGTAAGGCGTCAGGAACTCGCCGGCGTCCTCGACCACCAGCAACTGCCAGCGGTCGCGCTTGCTGCGGGCCTCGCGCCCGCGCGTCACAACGTCGAGCAGGTACTGCGGTGAACCGAAGAGCTGCTCCGGGTCCGAGATGATCTCCGTGTCGAGCCAGCTCTGCCAAGCGCTGGCGAGCGCGAGCGTCGCGTGGGTCTTCCCTGTACCGGGAGCGCCCTGGAACAGCAGTAGGCGTCCCCCCGCGATGGGCGGACGCTGCGCCACGAGACCGTCAAGGGACTGCCTGACGCCACCGGCGTAGTTGGGGCGGATGGAAGGCCAGCTCGACGCGTTGAGCGTACGCGCGATTTGGCGGTTCGACCCTTGCGGCTGCGACCACCAGAACCGCGCTTCGACTGCGCCGCTGTCCTCTGCAAGGGAAGTTTGGCGGAATGAGTTCGCGAAGCATGCGCTCGATCTCCGCCGTCCCATCATCATCCGCGGCAGCGATGCGCACGGTGATCGCGTGCTCGCGCTGAATGACGTGAACGAGGCCCGACCCCACGCGGGCGAGTACTTCGTCGGACCCATTGAAGTCGTACCGCGCTGTGCCGACGACGTCGAGCCCGCAGTCAAGGGCGTTCGCCGCAGACGTCCAGTTTCCCCCACGCACGGCACGAAGCCCGGCACTCATCGCCTCATGTAGGAAGAGCGAATCGATGAAGTCGCGGTAGTCGGCTCGGATACTTGCTCGCGGCGTGATGGGGGTCATACGGAACGGGTCGCCCGCTTGGGCTCGGTTCTGACACAGACGTTGTGGGGGGTGTGGTCGACGACCCGTGCGACTGAGTGTCGTGAAGGAGGGCCTCCTCGGTGGCACGCTCAGCGTGTCCACCGAAGAGCTACCACGAGGAGGCCCGCTCACATGTTGCACGCTGGTTTGGATTTGAGCCGCAGGCGGCTGGACTATTGCCTGCTCGATGAGGCGGACGATCGGCTGGAGGTGGGCGCTGCGCCCCCGGATGCGGACGGTCTGCGCGGGTTCGCGCACGGTGTTGAGGAGCGTCATGACCCGGTGCTGGTGCGCGCGGCGCTCGAGTCGATGAACGGCGCGCGGTTCGTGCACGACACGCTCGAGCAGCACGGCTGGGAGGTCGAGATCGCCGACGCGCAGAAGGTCAAGGGCCTCGGACCGCTGGCCTGCAAGACCGACCGAATCGACGCGTCGTTCCAGGGCCGCGATGTTCGCGCGGATCTCGCCCTCAGCGCTCTGGGCGGGCATCCAATCGGTCGGCGACGGCGAGAATCGCCGCGCGGACCGTCTCGCTCAGATGCAGGCCGACCGAGAAGCGCATCCGGGCTTGGCGGCCATAGTCGAGCAGCTCGTGCGTGGCGCCGGCCGAGTCGCAGCGCACGAGAATCTCCCCGTCGGCCGCGACCTCTTGCGGCAGCTGCGCGAGCGCCTGGTCGAGCACGTCGATGTGATCGGCGGCGGTGCTCGCGCCCGCGTTCCCCGCCCGCAGAAGCCCGGCGAGCGGCACGCCGCCCGCCGGGCCGGTGGGCAAGTCCAGGTAGGCCATCATCGGGTGAAAGCCGAACCCGCGCTTGTAGGTCGCCGCCGCCCCGTCCTTCTCAGAGTGCGCGGTGATCAGTGTTGCGTCGACGTCGATGATCAGCGGCCCGTCGGGACGGCACCCCAGCCGCCACGCCCGCTCTTCAGCGACCCCGATCCCCGGGCCCGCTGCTCGTTGCTGCAAGATCCGGACTAGCGGCAAGCTGCGCGGCAGACCAAGCCCCAGACCTCTGCGCTTCGCTGACGATCGTCGCCGCGCCCACCGGAAGTCTCCCACCAGATCGCGAGGAGATCGACCGATCTGGGTGCGGCGGGACGTACCGCGCGACTACCACGGGGCTCAGGTGCGCCGATGCGCGGCGTACGATCCAGTCATGCTGACCGTCGAGGAAGCTGCCAGCAGGGTCGGGCGCAGCCCGGCGACGGTGCGCCGCTGGATCCGTGATGGTCGCCTCAGCTCGCGCACCGAAGGTCGCCGGCGCGTGATCGACCCAGTCGACCTGGACAGCGTTCGTGACGAGCTGTACCCGATGCTGCCGATGCCGCTGGAGTGGCAGCGCCTCGAGGACGGCAGCCCGGCGCCGAACTGGGTCGCAGCGGTGGCTCTCTCGCGTAGCGGCCGGTGAAGCTCGTCCTCGACGCGAGCGTCACGATCGCAGCGTCGGCAACCCCAGTCGGCTTCGCCCGCTTCGACGGCGCCGCGCTCCTCGCACCACCGCTGCTGTGGATCGAAGTGGTCTCCGCGCTGCATGCAGCGATGTGGCGCGGTGAGCTTCGCCGTGACCAAGCCGAGCCGATGCGCCAGCGCGCGCTCAACGCTCCGATCACGCGAATCGAGCCTGAGGAGCTGCTCACGGAATCCTGGGCAGTGGCCGACGAGCTCGGCTGGGCGAAGACCTATGACGCCAACTACGTCGCGCTCGCCCGGATCCTCGACTGCAAGCTCGTCACCCTCGACGCTCGCCTGCGCCGTGGAACCACGCGGCTGGGATTCGTGGTTGGCCCTACCGAGCTGTAGCGATGGCGGCTCGGGGACGCCGAGTGCTGCGAGCAGCTCGCGCCGAAGGGCGATGGAGCTCGGTGGTCTGGGCGAAGCCGCCGTCGGGGCCCTGGAAGTGGCCGAGGCGGATCTGGCCGAGCGCGGTGCGGATGGGTGGCCGCCGCAACGAGCTGGCCCAGGCCTCGCTGGACTTCTGCGTTCCACCGGTGCACGTCTCACACCAGTTCGTCGATTGCATCGCCGACGGCGGGGAGCACGACCACCTGCTCGTACTCGACGTCGCTCCGACCGAGGGCGTGGTCCACGCGAACAGCAAGGACGAGGTCTACCTCCGCGTCGGCGATGAGAACCGCAAGCTCACGTTCGCCCAACGCCAGGAGCTCGCGTTCGACCGCGGCCACGACAGCTACGAGGCCCGGCAACTCCCCGGAGCGACCGTCGACACGCTCGACACGACCCCGCTGAGCGAGTGCGCAGGCGCGCTCGGCGCTCCCGACCCGCTGCGTCTCCTACGGGCGCGCGGACTGCTCACGGGCGACACGCCGACCGTCGCCGGCCTGCTGCTGTTCGACCAGCACCCCCCGGAGCCGCCCCCCTTACGGGCAGCGATGCGTCCCAACAAGGTACCGCGCGAGGCGGTCGCCGGTGCCGATGGCGACGAGCGCGACCCCAGCCGATTGCCACCTGCGTCGCGGGGGCGCCTCAGCGCATGGGCCGCGCCTCTGCGTTGGGCGTATTCACGCTTACGTCATCGGCTGACGCGGCGTGTCCGAGCGCTCGTGCGGTTGCGGCGAACGCGTCGAGGGTGATGAGCGCGCCTGCGTGCGGGCCCTTCTCGAAGTCGTCGCCGGAGACAGCCATCGTGTTGGTCACGTGCGCCAGGCAGACGACGTCGCGCTGCCGCGCCTCAGCGTACGCGTAGAGCGCCGCGGCTTCCATCTCGACGACGTGGCAGCCCGCACCCCGAGCGCTCGCAATCGCGCTCTGACTCTCGCGGAACGGGGCGTCCGTGGTCCACGCGGCACCTTCGCGCACAGGCTCGGATAGCTCGTCGAACGCGCCCGACAGGCGCGTGCGAAGGTGCCCGGAAAGGTGGCTCCACGGCGCGGGCGGCCGGTAGTGCAGGCTGGTTCCCTCGTCACGCCACGCGCGTTCGATGAGCACGTGATAGGGGGGGTCGCCGAGCGCCTCGAGCTGTCCGGACGAGGTCACGCTGACGACGAGCGTGCAGCCGCTGACCGCCAGTTCCTCGGCGACCAGCACTGCGAACGGTGCACCCACCGCGCATCCGACGACTCCGAACTGCACGCCGGCATGCTCGGCGGTCCAAAGCTCCGTGTGGTAACAGGCCCAACCAGGATGCAGGCGGGCGGCATCCGTACGTCGCAGGTACCGCACGACATCCCCGTCGGGGTCGAGCAGGCACACGGCGGGAACGGGATCCTCGGTGCGGCGCAGCTGTCGACGGCCCTCCCGGACCAGACCTTCCGGCCGGAACACCGAAGGCTCGTCGGTCGCCTTCGCGGCGAGGATCGGGGCGCTCTCGGGGCCGGTCAAGACGTGAGGACCTCATCGACCCGGAGCGTCCAGCCGGTCAGCGCTTCCGACCTCCGCATTGGGCAGGACGACCAGAGGTCGAGTGGAGCCTGTCGCACGCGTGACACTCAGCCCGGCGAACCGGCGAGCTGGCTTGCCCTGTGTGCGGCCTGCCATTCGGGCCAGCCGTCCTGCAGACGGCGCGCGTCCAGCCCGTTGGCTCGAAGGGTGCGTACGGCTGTGTACGCGAGGGCACAGAAGGGGCCACGGCAGTATGCGACGATCTCGCGGTCTGCCGGGAGCTCGACGATGCGGCGCTTGAGCTCGTCGATCGGGATCGAGCGCGCCCCGTCGATGTGCCCGGCTGCGAACTCCTCCGACGGGCGGACGTCGACCAGCACCACATCGCGGTGGCGCATGCGGGCGATCAGCTCGTCGTGTCCGATCGCCTCGACGTCCTCCCCGAGATAGTCGCGTGCGGCGCGCTCCACTTCCGCCAGCCGCGCGGACGAGGCGTCGCGCAACGCGATCCAGAGGTCGCGCACGTCCTCTCCTGCCAGGGCGTAGCGCACGCGCGTGCCCTCGCGCCGGCGCACTACGAGCCCCGCGGCATGAAGCACACGCAGATGCTGGGAAGCGTTCGCGCTCGGCTGGTCGCTGGCATGGGCTAGCTCCTCGACGCTGCGCGGCGCCTGGGCGAGCAGGTCGAGAAGCTCGAGGCGGCGCGGGCTTGCGAACGCCTTGCCCATCTGCGCGACGGCCTCGAAGACCGCGAGCTTCCGTTCGCGAGCGTCGTCCATGGGTAGTATTCAATCGATCAATTAGGTAACGTGTCAACTGTGGAGCATACGATCGCCGCCCAGCGGTCCCATCTCGACACGGCGACCGCCGCGCACCTACCGGTCAGAGGTGCGCGGTGAAAGTCGTCATCGTCGGCGGCGGGGTGGGCGGGCTGGCCTGCGCCCAGCATCTGACACGCCGCGATGCGGCTGTATCGGTCACGCTCGTCGACCAGCGCCTGCGCCACGACTTCGCGCCCTCGTTCCTGTGGCAGATCATCGGCTCGCGCACACCGGCGCAGGTGTCGCGACCGCTCTCCAGCCTAGGACGGGCCGGGGTCCGGCTGGTCGAGGCCGAGGTCACCAGAATCGACCCCGAGGTCGCGACGCTGTCGACGACCGGCGGCGAGATCGCCTTCGACGAGCTCGTCCTCGCTCCGGGTGCATCGCTCGCGCCTGAGACGATCCCCGGCCTAGACGGCGCGGCACACGGCTTCTACACGCGCGAGGACGCCGAGCGACTGCGCGAAACGCTCGCCGGATTCCGCGGCGGACGCGTCCTCGTCGTCGTCGCCGCGATGCCGTTCAAGTGCCCCGCGGCCCCCTATGAGGCGGCGTTCCTGGTAGACGACCTGCTTCGCCGCCGCGGCATCTCGGCTCGGGTCGACGTCGTCACCGCCGAGCCGCAGCCGCTGCCGGTCGCCGGCGCGGCAATCGGCGCACAGGTTGCGGCCATGCTGGAGCGACGCGCGATCGGCTTCTCGCCGGGCAGGGCGCTGCAGTCCGTCGACGCCGACCTGAGCGAGGCGCAATTCGAGGACGGCAGTGAGCCATACGACCTGCTGATCGCGATCCCGCCGCACCGGGCGCCGGCGTTCATCGCCGACTCGCCGCTGGGCGGGCCCCAGGGTTGGATCCCGGTCGACGCACCCACGCTCCGCGCGCGCGAGGGCGTGCACGCGATCGGCGACGTCACGACGATCACGCTGGCCAACAGCAAGCCGCTCCCCAAGGCCGGGGTATTCGCCCACGGCCAGGCCGAGGTCGTCGCCGACAACCTCGCCGCGATGGCCGCCGGCCGTACCGCCAGCGCACGGTTCGACGGGCACGGCGCGTGCTTCCTCGAAACCGGCGGCGGACGCGCCGGGTACGCAAGCGGCGACTTCTACGCCGAGCCCGACCCGACCGTGAGAATGCGCAGCCCCGCGCGCCGCTGGCACTGGGGCAAGGTCATCTTCGAGAGACGCTGGCTGGCTCGCCTGCGATGACACCCAGACGCCACAGCAGGAGGCCCCGGCGATGAACGTGCTCGTCATCGTCAACGATCAGCCCTACGGCAGCGAACGCCCCTACAACGCGCTGCGCCTCGCCGGGGCGCTCAGTAAGCGCGCCGGGGTCGACGTTCGCGTCTTCCTGATGGGCGACGCCGTCGCCTGCGCCGTCGCCGGCCAGAAGCTCGCCGAGGGCCACTACCACCTTGACCGCATGCTCAAGCCACTCGTGCGCCGCGGCGAGATCGCATGCTGCGGAACGTGCCTCGAGGCCCGCGGCCTTCGCGACGAGCAACTGATCGACGGTGCCAGGCGCTCGACCCTGGAAGAGCTCACCGACTGGACGCTGTGGTCGCAGCAGACGCTGACCTTCTGAACCCGAGCGCCGGCAGCAACGGGCGAGCGGAGCGCTACGACCCCTGGTTCCGGACGCCACTGGGCTACGCGTGGCCTGGCTCGAAGGCCTGGTGAAGGCCGTGGTCCAACGCTCCTACAGCTGCTCAACACGCTGAAGCACGCGGGCGCTGTGCGCTGGGTCGGCAAGAGCCCGAAGGACCCCCGCGCCTACTGGGAGCTCATCCGAGACTAGAAACGCCACTCTCAATGCGCGCTGGCAGCTCGTTGCCGGTAGCCCAACGACGGGCCGCACACGAGGCGTCGGTTCCCTCGCTCAGCCTGCGCGCATCCGATCCGCCAACTGCCGGGGAGTCCACACAGCCGGCGTCGACAGACCCGCGTCGATGAGGTCGCGATCGCCGCTGACAATCGCATCGACGCCCTCACCGAGTGCGAGCGCGATGAGGTAGTCGTCGCCGCGATCACGCGTCACTGGTGCGTGCTCGGACGCGTCATCAACGAGCGTCACGTGGCGTCGAACGCGTTCGACGAACTCCCGGGCGGTCTGCTCATCCACGTACCGGTGGAACTTCGGTCGCCGCAGGACGCGCTCGAGCTCGTCGAGTAGCAACGGGCTGGCGACCACCTCGATCCGATCGTCGACAAGCGCGCGGATCACGACGTCCGGCGCAGCACCACGAGTTCCGATCAGCGCCGAGACGAAGACGCCCGGATCGACGACGACCCGATCACGCAACGCCGCGCTCGCGCCGCGACGCGCGCAACTCCTCAAAGGCCAAGCGCGACGCCTCCTCCTCAGACAACCCGGCCCGCACCTGCGTCGCATCGAGGAGCCGGCCCAGGAGGTAGGCGTTCAGCGCACGCTCGACGACTGCGGCGTCGCTCCCGCCGCCCAGGCCGAGCTCCGCACGCGCACGCTCGACCATCTCCGCATCCACTTGGACCGTGACCTTGTCCTCACGCGCAGCCATCGTGCTCACGGTAGCGCGCGAGACGGCCAGGTCGTTCGTGCCCTCGCCCACCGGTCGCGGAGCCGTCATAGTGGTCCGTATGTCCGACGCCGTGATCGCCATCGGACACCTGTTCGGAGCCGCCGGCTACGCCGAGCTGCTCCGGGAGCTGCTGCGCGAGCACGAGGAGCGCGCCTCTCGCGAGCCGGGCTGCCGGCTGTTCCACGTCGGCGTCTCGCTGAGCGACTCCGACCACTACGTCCTCACCCAGGAGTGGGACGACGCCGCTGCCGTGGCGGCGTTCCTGCGGTCGGCCACGTTCTACGACTTCCAGCGGCGCCTGACCGGCCTGCTCACGCAGGACTGGCGATACCGCGTGTATCGGATTCGTGACGCGGTCGCGCTCGACGAGATCGCGCCGATGGACCCGCGCCGGGCGGACTAGGAGCCCGCGGCCCCTACGGCACCATCACCGCCCGGCCCTCGATCTCGCCCTCGCGCAGCCTGCGGTATACGTCCGGCGCCTCGTCGAGCCCGAACCGCTGCACGTGCGCTCGGATCCGGCCCGCGCGGGCGAGGTCCAGCACCTCGATCAGCTCCACGGTCGAGCCCCAGTAGGGAACCGTGATCGCGCAGTCCCAGGGGAGCGCCCCGAACGCGAACGGGAACGTCCCGCCGGCGAGGCCGACCACGGTCACCTCGCCGTCGGGTCGCGCGACGCTCGCGCCGAGCTGCATCGTCGCCTCGGTGCCGACGAAGTCGAGCACGACCATCGCGCCCAGCCCGCCGGTCAGCTCGCGGATCCGCCCGCCGGCCTCCTCGCCCGAGAGCACGGCCTCGTCGGCCCCGACCTCGCGGGCGAGTCGCAGCCTGCTCTCGTCGACATCGACGGCGATGACCCGCGCGGCGCTGATCGCCTGCAGGATCTGGACCGCCATGTGGCCGAGCCCACCGACCCCGATCACGACCACCGCGGTCCCCGGCGCGAGCTTGTGGAGATTGCGCTTGATCGCGTGATACGGCGTCAGCGCGGCATCCGAAAGCGGCGCCGCGTCCACCGGGTCGAGATCACCGAGCGGCACGAGCAGCCGAGCGGCCGGGACGAGCAGGTACTCGGCGAGGCCCCCGTTGAGGCCGAGCCCGCCGCCGAGCGCGCGCAGCTCCGTCGCTCGCTCGCAGAAGTTCTCCCTGGACAGGCGGCACGCACGGCAGCGCCCGCACCCCCACGGGCCGTACACGGCGACCGCCTCGCCGACCTCAACGCCCTTCACGCCGGCTCCCAGCGCCTCGACCCACCCGGCGTTCTCGTGGCCGAGCGTGAACGGCAGGTCCCAGGCGAACGTCCCCTCCGGCCACTCCATCAGGTGCAGATCCGAGTGGCAGGCTCCGGCGCCCCCGACCTTCACGAGCACCTGCCCCGGCCCCGGCTCGGGCACTTCGACGTCGCG
>JANJTP010000026.1 GCA_024711025.1 Solirubrobacteraceae bacterium | reverse complement strand
CGTGGCCACCGCCGATCGCGGGCCGCGGCTCGCGGTGCGGACCGCGGCGCGAGACGCGCGAGGCCGGGCCGCGCGGGATCCGCGGCGGGACGTCGCGGCCCTCGCCGCCGTCCCCGCCGGCCTCCTCGTCGGGCGTCTGGTGAACCGCCCACCAGACGAGCCACAGAAGCGCGACGATCGGGATCTTCAGGACCAGCATCAGGTAGACGAACGTCCAGCCGTTCATCGCCTCCGATGCTACGCCCCTCCGAGGGGCGCCGCTGAAGCTCTCGCGGCGGTGCGTCCTTTCGCCGAGGCGGCGCGCCGAGCCGTGGAACGGGGCCGAGGGCGGTGGGTCCTCGCGCCGAGCGGCGCGGCGAGCCGTGGAACGGAGCCCAGCGCGGCGCGATCAGCCGCGCAGCGCGATCGGCTCGTGTGCGAACGTCGTCATCCGCTGCAGCTCGTCGACGCGTCCGGTCACCTCGCCGGGCGTCAGCGCGACGACGCGCTCCGTGCCGAATGCCTCGACGTTGTACGACGCGAGCGCGGTGCCGTAGACCATCGCGCGAACGAGCAGGTCGTGGTCGATCTCGCGCTCGGGATGGGCGGCGACGTAGCCCACGAAGCCGCCGGCGAAGCTGTCGCCGGCGCCGGTCGGGTCGACGACGTCCTCGAGCGGGTAGGCGGGCAGCGCGAAGTAGCCGTCCGCCGTGAACAGCGCGGCGCCGTACTTGCCCTGCTTGGCGACCACCGCGCTGGGCCCCCAGCTCAGGATCTCGCGCGCCGCGCTCACGAAGCTCGGCTTCTCGGCGAGCATCTCGAGCTCCTCGTCGTTGAGGATCAGGCAGTCGACCCCGCGGATCGTCTCGATCAGGGCGTCCCGCGCGATGTTGATCCAGAGGTCCATCGAGTCCATCGCGACGAAGCGCGCGTCGGCGCACTGCTCGCGCACCGAACGCTGGAGGTCGGGCTGGATGTTCGCGAGGAACAGCACGTCGCACGCCCGCGAGAGCTCGGAGAGCTTGGGCTCGAAGTGCTCGAAGACGTTCAGCTCGGTGACGTGCGTCTCGCGGCTGTTGAGGTTGTCGTGGTACTCGCCCTTCCAGAAGAACGTGCGCCCGCCGGCGACCAGCTCCACGTCGTCGGTGATCGTGCCGCGCGTACGCAGCGTCTCCCAGGACGCTCCGTCGAAGTCCTCTCCGACGGGGCCGATCACCCGCACCTCGTCGAAGAACGAGGCCGCGAGGGCGAAGTGCGTGGCGGCGCCGCCGAGCATCCGCTCGCGGACCCCGGACGGGGTGCTGACGGCGTCGTACGCGATGGATCCGACGACTGTGAGGCTCATGAGGCGCCGGAGGGTAGCCTCCCGGCCGCGATGCGTGCGGTGCAGCAGCAGGAGCTCGGCGGGCCGGAGGTGCTTGCGCTCGTCGAGCTTCCGGAGCCGGAGCCGGGCCCCGGCGAGGTCGTGGTCGACGTTGCTCTCGCAGGGGTCAACTTCGCCGACATGCACCAGCGCCGCGGCGAGTACCTGGCGCCGACCGAGCTGCCGTTCGTCCCGGGCGCCGAGGTCGCGGGCGTGCGTCGCGGCACCGGGGAGCGCGTCGTGGCGCTGACCGGAGGGCGCGGCGGCTACGCCCAGGTCGCGGTCGTGGCCGAGCGTCACTGCTTCGCCGTTCCCGACGCGGTCGACGACGCCACGGGGCTGGCGCTGCTCGTCCAGGGGCTCACCGCGTGGCACCTGCTGCGCACCGCCGGCCGCCTCGCGCCGGGCGAGGCGCTGGTCGTGCACGCCGCGGCCGGGGGCACGGGGTCGCTCGCCGTGCAGCTCGCACGGCCGCTCTGCGCGGCGGGTCGCGTGATCGCGACGGCCTCGAGCGCGGAGAAGCGGGCGCTGGCGCTCGAGCTCGGCGCCGACGCGGCAATCGACGGGGCGCCCGAGGGGCTCGCCGCACGCCTTGCGGTCGCCAACTCGGGGGCGCCGGTCGACGTGGTCCTCGACGCGATCGGCGGCGAGGTCTTCGACGCCTCGATCGAGGCGCTGGCGCCGTTCGGGCGCCTCGTCACGTACGGCGTGTCCGGCGGGCGCACGAACACGGTCAGCACACGGCGGCTGATGCGGGCGGGAACCGGCGTGACCGGGTTCTGGCTGCGCCACTGCCTCGAGCGCCCGGCGCTGCTCGGCCCGCCGCTAGCCGACCTCTTCGAGCGGGCGGCGCGCGGCGAGCTGCGCCTCGCCGCCGCGACGACATACGCGCTGAGCGCGGCCGCGCAGGCACAGCGGGACATCGCCGCGCGGCGAACGACCGGCAAGCTCGTCCTGGACCCGGCGCGCTGAGCCGGCGCCGGCGCGGCACGCACGCGACGCTCCGGGCGTCGCGGCGATCCGGGCCCCCGAGGCCGACCCCCTAACCTCCTGCGGGTGAGCACCTTCGCCGACCTGCGCCTGTCCAAGCCCCTTATGCAGGCGCTGGAGGACGTCGGCTACGAGCAGCCCAGCCCGATCCAGGAGCAGGCGATCCCGCCGCTGCTCGAGGGACGCGACATCATCGGGCAGGCGCAGACGGGCTCGGGCAAGACCGCCGCGTTCGGCCTGCCGGTCCTCGAGCACGTCGATCCCGGCGTCGGCGAGGTGCAGGCGCTCGTGCTGACCCCGACGCGCGAGCTGTGCATCCAGGTCACGCAGGCACTGCGCGCCTACGGGCAGCGCAAGGGCGTCGACGTCGTGGCCGTCTTCGGCGGGGCACCGATCCGCAGCCAGCAGGCCCAGCTCCGCGCCGGCGGCCATGTGGTCGTCGGCACCGTCGGCCGCGTGCTCGACCTCGTCCAGCGCGCGTCCCTGATCCTCCACGGCTGCCGCTTCGTCGTGCTCGACGAGGCCGACGAGATGCTCGACCTCGGCTTCCTCGAGGACGTCGAGCGGATCCTCTCGCTGACGCCGAACGGTCGCCAGACCGCGCTCTTCAGCGCCACGATGCCCCCGCCGATCCGTGCGCTCGCCGACCGCTACCTCTACGAACCGGTGCTCGTCAAGGTCGAGGCCAAGACGCTGACGGTCGACAGCGTCGAGCAGTTCCAGCTCGAGGTCGCCGCGAAGGACAAGCCCGCCCGGCTCGCCGAGGTGCTGCGCGCCGAGCGCCCGACGCAGGCGATCGTCTTCGTGCGCACGAAGATCCGCGCCGACCAGCTCTTCCGCACGCTGCGCGACACCGGGATGAACGTCCGCGCGCTGCACGGCGACATGTCGCAGGGCCAGCGCGACGGCGTGATGCTCGCCTTCAAGGCGGGCCGCGTGCCGATCCTCGTCGCGACCGACGTCGCCGCGCGCGGCCTGGACATCTCGACCGTCACGCACGTCGTGAACTTCGACGTCCCGACCTCGCCGGATGTCTACGTCCACCGCATCGGGCGCACCGGGCGCGTCGGGCGCTCGGGCCGGGCCGTGACGTTCGTCGAGTCGCGCCAGACGCGCGAGCTGACCGCGATCGAGCAGCACATCGGCACGACCATCTCCCAGTGGACACCGGGCGCGCACGTCCCGCCGGCGCCGGTCGCCGAGCGCCCGCGCCGGCACGAGAAGCCGCGACTGCGCCGCCGTGACGACGAGCCGACTTCCCGACTCGTCCTCGCGGCCGGTCGCGCCGACGGCCTCGAGCCGGCCGACGTCGTCCACGCGCTCACACGGGCTGCCGGGCTCGACGGGGAGGCCGTTCGCGACGTGCAGGTGCTCGAGCGCTTCTCGCTCGTCTCGGTCCCGCGCGAGGAGGCGCCGCGGGTGCTCGAGCGCCTCGACGGCCAGCGCGTCAACGGCGCGGTGCTGCGCGCGGAGGAGCTGCGCGGGTGACGGTTGGCCTTTGTGCGCCTCGCGCACATGTGCCAAGCTGGCCGCGCGCATGACGAGCCTCGACGGCGAGCCGTGGCGGGACGATCCGGCGCAGGATGTGCCCGACGCCTTCGAAGGGCCTCTGCCCGCTGACGGGCTGCTGGCCCCGATCGCGGATCTGCCCGAGGAGCCGTCGGGCCCGGTCTGTGGGGTCTGTGGAACCCCGGTCGCCGGCGGGCAGGACTGGTGCCTGGAGTGCGGTGCCGCGGTGACGGCGCCGCGGCGGCTGCCCGGCGCACGCGCGGTAGTGCTGGCGGGCGCGCTGGCACTCGTGCTCGCCGGCGGCGCGGTCGCGGCGAGCTACGCGGCCCTGACCGAGAAGCGGCCGCCCCGCGCGACGAAGGTCGAGACCGTCGCGCAGACGACGCCGCTGCCGACGACGACCGTCGAGCCGACGACCGACCTGGAGCCCCTTCCGCCGCTCGACGAGCCGAGCACCGACGTCCAGCCGCTCGACCCGATCACCGGCATCGACGAGGTGCCCACGACCACGACGCCCGGCACGACGACCACCACGACGACGGAGAAGAAGGCCGCCCCGATCGTGATCGCCGCGGGTGCCGGCTCGCTCTACGACCCCGCCGCGCGGGCGAGCGCCACCGGCGACCCCGAGCGTGCGATCGACGGGGTTCGCGGGAGCTCGTGGTTCGTCACGACGCCGGAGGGCGCCGACATGGCCGTCGGCTACCTGCTCGACCTGGGTGAGAAGACCGACCTTGCGCGCCTCGAGCTGCTCACGAAGACGTCGGGATTCACGCTGCAGGTGTTCGGCTCTCCGCGCGTGGACCCCCCGCTGACCGCCGACGATCCGCTGTGGACGAAGCTCGCCGAGGTGGGCTCGGTCGACGGCAAGCCGCCTGAAGGGGCCGCCGGCTCCGTGCCGGCCGCCAAGCGCGACAAGCGCCACGACGGCAGGATCGAGCTGAAGCTCGCCGACGTCGGCAAGCGCTTCCGCCAGGTCCTCCTGTGGGTGACGATCCCGCCTCGCGAGGGCACGACGGTGCGCTTCAACGAGATCCGGCTGTTCTCGCAGCCCAACTAGCGCCCGGCCAGGGCCGAGCGCATCGACCACGACAGAGAGGAGCGCCGCATGTCCACGGCGACGATGAGGACCACCGAGGGCGACATCACGATCGAGCTGTTCGACGCCGAGGCCCCGAAGACGGTCGAGAACTTCACGACCCTCGCCGGCAAGGGCTTCTACGACGGCCTGACCTTCCACCGCGTGATCCCGGACTTCATGATCCAGGGCGGCTGTCCCCAGGGCACGGGCACCGGCGGCCCGGGCTACACGTTCGAGGACGAGCTCAACGAGCACAAGGTCGTGCGCGGGGCGCTGGCGATGGCGAACGCGGGCCCGAACACGAACGGCTCGCAGTTCTTCATCGTCACGACCGAGGCGTGCCCGTGGCTCGACGGCAAGCACACCGTCTTCGGCCGGGTGACGGACGGCATGGACGTCGTCGATCGCATGTCGGCGGTCGCCACCGACGGGCGCGACATGCCGGTCGAGCCGATCGGCATCACGGCCGTCGAGATCGCGGCGTAGGACCGGTCGGCGCGGGCGCTGGGCGGCCCGGGGCTGCCCCGCGCGCGACGCCCTCGCTGCGGTAGCCTCGCTTGACAGCGCGTCGAACCAGAGCAGGAGGGCAGATGGCGAGCGTTGAGCAGCAGGGCGCCGAGGCGGCCGCGGTCGCGCAGGGCGCGGTCACGGCCATCCCGGTCGTCAACCCGGCGACCGGCGAGGTCGTCGCGACGGTTCCGCGGGCCGGTGCCGACGAGGTCCGCGAGATCGTCGAGCGCGCCCGCCGGGTGCAGCCCGGCTGGGAGGCGCTCGGCTTCCAGGAGCGCGGCCGGATCCTCCTGCGCGCCCAGAAGTGGGTGATCGACCAGCGCGAGCGGATCATCGATGCGATCGTCTCGGAGACCGGCAAGACGTACGAGGATGCGCTCGCCGCGGAGGTCGCCTACGCGGCCCACGCCCTCGGCTTCTGGGCCAGGAGCGCTCCCCGCTACCTCGCCGACGAGCGCGTCCGCAGCTCGAGCATGCTCGTCAAGGGCCGGCGGCTCGCGGTCCGCTGGCGGCCGCTCGGCGTCGTCGGCGTGATCGGGCCGTGGAACTACCCGCTGACCAACTCGTTCGGCGACTGCATCCCGGCGCTCGCCGCCGGGAACGCGGTCGTCCTCAAGCCCAGCGAGATCACGCCGCTCACGTCGCTGGTGATGCGCGAGTGCATGGAGGCCTGCGGGCTGCCGCCCGACGTCTTCGCCGTCGCCACCGGCGCCGCGGACACCGGCCGTGCGGTGGTCGACGAGGTCGACATGGTGATGTTCACAGGCTCGACGCGGACCGGTCGCCAGGTGGCGATCCGGGCCGCCGAGCGGCTGATCCCGTGCTCGCTCGAGCTCGGCGGCAAGGACCCGATGATCGTCCTGCGCGACGCTGACCTCGAGCGCGCCGCGAACGTGGCGGTCTTCTACGCGATGCAGAACGGCGGCCAGACCTGCATCGCCGTGGAGCGCGTCTACGTGGAGGCGCCGGTCCACGACGAGTTCGTGGCCAAGGTCCGCGACAAGGTCGTCGCGCTGCGGCAGGGCCCGTCCGGCGGGCCCGGGACGGCGGAGGTCGGCGCCGTGACCTTCCCGCCGCAGCTCGACGTCATCGAACGTCAGGTGGCGGACGCGATCGCCAAGGGCGCCCGGGTGCTGGTCGGCGGACGCCGGCGCGAGGGATCGGGCATGTTCTTCGAGCCGACGGTCATCGACGACGCCACCCAGGAGATGGCGGTGATGACCGAGGAGACGTTCGGGCCGACGCTGCCGATCATGAAGGTGCGGGACGCCGAGGAGGCGATCCGCCTGGCGAACGACTCGATCTACGGCCTCGGCGGCTCGGTCTTCACCAAGGACCTTGCTCGCGGCGAGGCGATAGCGCGGCGGCTGCGCAGCGGCGCCGTCTGCGTCAACGACGCGGCGATCAACTACGTCGCGCTCGAGCTGCCGATGGGCGGCGCGAAGCAGTCCGGCCTCGGCCAGCGCCACGGCGCGGGCGGCATCCGCAAGTACTGCGAGCCGCAGACGATCGTCGTCTCACGCGGCTTCCCGCGGCGCGACATGCACATGTTCCCGTACACGGCGCGGGGGACGAAGCGGGTGGTCGCGGTGCTGAAGCTGCTCTACGGGCGCGGGCGGCGGAGGTAGGGCGCGCGAGGCGCGTGAGACCGGGTGACGCTCTTCCGGCGTGCGCTCCGGGCAACTGCGCCGCGGCTCGTCACGCCCGTGCGCCGACGCCCGCCCGCCGCGTCACACCCGCGCCGCCATCCGCTCGGTCGAGTCGCGCACGACGAGCTCGACGGGCATGACCCGATGGGCCTCGGCGGGCTCGCGGCCCTCGACCAGGTCGATCAGCATCTCGGCGGCGGCATGCCCGATGCGCTCGGGGCCGAGGTTCACGGCGGTCAGCGGCGGATCGGCGGCCCGGCTGGCGGCCGAGTCCGTGCACGCCGCGAGGAGCACGTCGCCGGGGACCGAGAGCCCCCGGGCCTGTGCGGCGAGCAGCGCGCCGAGCGCGAGCCGGTCGAGGCCGACGTAGATCGCGTCGGGCGGCGGCGACCGGGTGAAGAGGCGGGTGGCGGCCGCGTAGCCGCCGGCCTCGGTGGCGCTGCGGGTCACGGTCTCGGTGAGGGGCTCGTAGCCGCGCTCGGCGCACCAGCCGGTATAGGCGGCGATGAGGTCGGCCGAGTAGGAGACGATCGGCGGGCCGGTGATCAGCGCGACGCGCTTCGCGCCCTGCGCTTCCAGGTGATCGAGGGCCCACCGGGTGCTCGCGCGGTGGTCGTTGTCGACCCACCAGCCCCGCTCCTCCGAGCCCAGCTCGCGCCCGGTCGTGACGACCGGCACCCCTCGCTCGCGCAGGTGGGCGATCGACGGGTCCCGGGCGACCGGGTCGACGATCACGGCGCCGTCGACGTTCACCCGCGTGAGCAGCGACTCGTCCTTGGCGACCGGCAGGGTGACGAGCGCATAGCCCGCCTCGAGCGCCGTGATCGTCGCGGCGTTCGTGAGCTGCATGAAGTAGTCGACGTCCGCCAGCGACAGCAGCAGGTCGGTCGGCGACGAGACGCTCAGCGCCAGCAGGCCGGTGCGCCCGCCGGCCAGGCTGCGCGCGCTGGCGGACGGCCGGTAGCCGATCTCCTTCGCGGCGCGCCGTACGCGCTCGCGGGTGGATGCGGCGATCCGGCCCTTGCCGTTCAGGGCATGGGAGACCGTCGTTATCGAGACGCCGGCGGCCTCGGCGACGTCGCGGATCGAGGCGGGGCGCGGCCGGTCGTCGGAGGGGCTTGCGGTCATCTGAGGGGGGTCGGGGCTTGACTTCGCCAAAGCGTTTTGGGATAAACCATACCTCAAGCGTGCCAAAGCGTTTTGGCGCGTGTGGTGACGAAGGAGACGACCGATGCCGACGAGCGACCCAGCCGATAGGACGATGTGGACGAGCCTGCTTCATGCGGGGCTCGCCGGCTCGTTCATGCGCTTCCCGCACGTTCCCGCTCGAGCCGACGAGCTGCGCGCGGCCGGCGCGCGTGCGGCCGTCTACGGGATTCCCTTCGACTCGACGAACATCAGCCGCACCGGCACCAACTACGGGCCGCGCGGAATGCGCGACGTGTCGGTTCAGCTCCTGACCTACAACGCCATGTACGACTTCGACGTCGCCGACGCGCTCTCGCCGGTCGACTGCGGCGATTGCGACGTGATCCCGGGCGATCCCGCGCGCACGTTCGAGCGGGCTCAGGCTGACATCGAGCAGATCCTGGCCGCCGGCGCGCTGCCTGTGACGCTCGGCGGCGAGCACTCGATCACCATTCCGGCTGTGCGTGCGGTCCGCAGCGTCCACGAGAATCCCGGCCTGATCCTGGTCGACGCGCATCTCGACACGGCTCCCGACGTCGGCGGCGAGCTGCTCAGCCACTGCTGCCCGATCACCCGCGCCGTCGACGCCGGCTTCGACCCGGCGAAGATGGTGCTCGTCGGCATCTCCGGCTGGATGAACCCGCGCACCGAGCTCGAGTTCTGCCGCGAGCACGGGATCACCGTCATCTGGCTCGAGGAGATCTGGGAGCGTGGCACCGCCTGGGCCGTCGAGCGCGCGAACGAGATCGCCCGCAACGGCACCGACGGCGTCTACCTGTCGTTCGACATCGACAGCCTCGACGCCGCCCACGCCCCCGGGACGTGCTGTCCGACCCCGGGCGGGCTGACGAGCCGGGAGGCGCTCGAGCTCGTCCGCGGGGTCTGCGCCGACGGCCTGCTAGGCGTCGACGTCGTCGAGGTGGCGCCGAGCCTGGACGCCACCCCGAAGACCGCGCTGATCGGCGGGCGCATCGCGCTCGAGGCGATGGCCTTCCACGCCGGGGCGGGCCGCTGAGCGATGCGCGCCCTGCTGGTGCAGGCGGCTCCGACGCCCGGCGACCTGTCGGCGAACGCCGCACGTGCCGCGGAGATCGTGCGCTCGGCGCCCGACGCCGATCTGGTCCTCCTGCCCGAGCTCTACCTCGGCGGCTACGACCTGGAGGCCGCTCGGCGGCATGCCGTCGCCGTCGACGATCCCGTGCTCGAGCCGCTTCGTGCCGCGGCCGAGCAGGCGGGCACGGCGGTGCTGATCGGCATGGCCGAGCGCCTGCCGGACGGCGCGGCCGCCAACTCGCTGCTCGCGATCGACGAGCGTGGCAGGACCGCCGCGATCTATCGCAAGACGCATCTCTTCGGGGGCGAGCCGGGCGTCTTCGAGCCGGGCGACGAGCTCGTCGTCGTGCCGCTGGCGGGGCGGCGGCTCGGGCTGCTGATCTGCTTCGACATCGAGTTCCCCGAGCCGGCGCGGGCGCTCGCCCACGCCGGCGCCGACGTGCTCGTCGCGGCTGTGGCGAACATGGACCCCTACGAGCGCGATCACGAGCTCGCGTCGCGCGCTCGCGCGCTCGACAACCGCCTGCCGCTGCTGTACGCCAACCGTGTGGGGCAGGAGTCCGGTCTGACGTTCGTCGGGCGTACGCGCGCCGTCTCCCCGGACGGCGAGGTCGTCGCGCAGGCCGGGCGCGACGGCGAGGAGCTGCTGACCGTCGACGTTCCCCCGATGGCGGTCGGCGATGAGCTGGTCGACTACCTCGCACAGGTGCGAGACGACCTTCCGGTGAGTGTCAAATCCGCAGGAGGAGAGATCTGATGGCTACCGCACCCACGGGCGCCTCGCCCGGCCTGTTCACCCGCAAGGCGACCGGCCTCGTCCGCGAGGCGAAGACCCGCGATGCCCTGTTCTACAACGTGATGTGGTCGAGCGTCGCGCTGACGTTCGCCTTCTTCTGGCTGCTCTACTCGTTCGCCTACAACGGCTCGAACGCGATCCTCGCGTTCCTGATCGCGGCGACGCTCGGCCTGCCCGGAGCGTTCCTCTACGCGATGCTCTCGCAGATCATGCCGCGCACCGGCGGCGACTACGTGTTCAACAGCCGCGCGATCCATCCGTCGGTCGGCTTTGCCGCGAACTTCAGCTACGTCTTCTGGCTGGCGATCGTCTACGGCGTCTACACGACCTACATCGCCGCCTACGGCTTCGGCGCGTTCGGCCGGGCGATGGCCGGGTTCAGCGGCTCGGAGGGCTGGCTGACGTTCGGCGATTGGTTCGCCAAGGACTACGCGCTCTTCATCACCGGCACCGCCGCGGTGCTGGTCTCCGCGGCGGTCTTCATCCTCGGTGGGCTGCGCCTCTTCCTGCGCCTGCAGGTCTACGCGTTCGGCCTGTACATCGTCGGCGCGTTCCTCGTGCCGATCTTGGTCGGCCTCTTCCAGTCGAAGGCCGGCTTCGCCGCGAACTTCAACGACTACGCGGCGAACCTCGGGACGACCGACGCCATCTCGAAGCTCGCCGGGTCGGCGAAGGACGCCGGCTACGCGCAGAGCGGCTTCGACTTCGAGACCACCCTGAAGTCGGTCTCGGTCTTCTGGTTCATCTTCGGCTTCATCTACTCGAGCAACTACTTCGCCGGCGAGATCCGGATGCGCAAGCGCACCCATCTGCTGTCGATCCCCGGCGCGGTGCTGATCGCCGTCGCCTGCCTCCTCCTGCTGACGCCGGCGTTCATCGGCGTGACCGGCTACGAGGTCAACGGCTGGCTCGGCTTCGCCGACCCCGCCGCCTACGGCTTCGTCGCGGGCGCGCCGGCCTACCCAGAGATCATCGGCATCGCATCGGGCTCGTGGGTGCTGGCGGCCCTCGCGATCGCCGGCTTCACGATCGGCCTGGGCACCTGGCTGCCGCAGACGATGCTGCTAATGAGCCGCAGCATGTTCGCCTGGTCGTTCGACCGCGTGATGCCCGCCCGCCTGTCGTACGTGCACCCGCGCACGCACGCGCCGGTCGTCGCGATCGGGATCGCCGCGGCACTGGCGATCGGCTCGACCGCGATCTACTCGTTCACGACCTGGTTCAGCACGATCTCGGTGCTGCTCGGGCTGTCGCTGACGCTCGTGGTCACGGCGATCGGCGGGATCCTCCTGCCGTTCCGCCAGGCTCCGATGGTCGAGAACTCGCCGTTCGCCAGGCGCATCGGCGGGATCCCGCTCGTCAGCCTCGTCGGGGCGCTCGCGCTGCTCGGCTTCGGCTGCGCCGTCGCGATCCTGCTCTGGGATCCGGGCTCGGGTGCGAGCCTCAGCGAGAACCCCGGCAAGCTCGGCTTGGCCGCCGTCGTCTACGCCGCGGCGTTCGTCATCTACTTCGTCTCGCAGGCGCTGCGCCGCCGCCAGGGAATCGACCTGACGCTCGCCTACCGCGAGCTGCCTCCGGAGTGACCATGGCCCTGTTCAAGCGACGACGCTCCGGCGAGGGCCGCATCGATCCGATGCGGCTCTACTACGCCTCCGACATCCACGGCACAGAGGTCCTGTGGCGCAAGTTCCTGCATGCGCCCGCGGTCTACGACGCGTCGGTGATCGTGATGGGCGGCGATGTCACCGGGAAGGTGGTCGTGCCGATCGTCGAGCAGTCCGGCGGCTGGTCCGCCGAGCTGTTCGGCGAGCCCGAGCGTGCGGGGAGCGAGGAGGAGCGCCTCGAGCTCGAGCAGCGGATCCGCGCCAACGGCATGTATCCGCACGTGATGAGCGCCGACGAGGTCCGGCGCGTCGCGGACCTGAGCGAGGACGAGCGGGAGGCCTGGTTCGCGGACGTCATGCTCGAGACGTTCGATCGCTGGCTCGCGCTGGCCGAGGATCGGCTGACCGACCCGGCGATCCGCTGCTTCGTCATGCCGGGCAACGACGATCCGCACGGCGTCGACGAGGCGATCGAGCGGGCGACCCGGGTCGAGGCGTGCGACGAGCGGATCGTCGAGCTCGACGGCCACTCGATGATCTCGCTCGGCTACTCCAACCGCACCCCGTTCGACTCGCCGCGCGAGCTCGACGAGGACGAGCTGTACAGGCGCATCGAGTCGCTGGCCGGTCAGGTCGACGATCTCTCGCGCTGCATCTTCAACCTCCACGTCCCGCCATACGACTCGCAGCTCGACACGGCGCCGGAGCTCGACGAGCACCTGAACGTCGTGATGCTCGCCGGCGCGCCGAAGCTCGCCCCGTGCGGCTCGACCGCGGTCCGCGAGGCGATCGAGCGCTTCCAGCCGCTGGTGTCGCTGCACGGGCACGTGCACGAGTCGCGGGGCGCGACGCGCATCGGGCGCACACTCGCGATCAACCCCGGCAGCGACTACCACACCGGCCGCATCTCCGGCGTGCTCATCCACCTGGACGGCGATCGCGTCGACTACCAGTTCGTCGTGGGATGATGACCGTCGCGATGGGGAACGAGCTCGGCAAGCCGAGGGCCGACATCGACGAGGAGGCCCACCGGATCACGGAGGAGGCGGAGCGGCGCGGCTTGACGCTGCGCCTGATGGGCGGCGCGGCGATCCGGATGCTGATCGGCGCCCGGCTGCACCCGACGTTCGAGCGCACGCCGGCCGATCTCGACTTCGTCGTCGCCAAGCAGGACCGCCGGGCCACGGCCGACCTGTTGGCAGAGGCCGGCTACGTCGCCGACGAGCAGTTCAACGCGCTCAACGGCCACCGACGGATGCTGTTCAACGACCCCGAGCCCGGGCGCGACCGCCAGGTCGACGTCTTCGTCGAGACCTTCGAGATGTGCCACGAGCTGCCGCTCGCCGAGCGTCTGCAGGCGGTGCCGCACACGCTGGCGCCGGCGGAGCTGGTCATGACCAAGCTGCAGATCATCTCGCTGAACGCGAAGGACCGCGGCGACCTCTACGCGCTCCTCCTGGCCTGCGACACGGGGGGCGACGACGACGCGATCAACGTCGAGCGGATCGCCGAGCTGACCGCAGGCGACTGGGGCCTGCAGCACACGTTCGAGCTCAACCTCGAGCGGCTGCGAGCCGGGCTCGAGGAGCAGTCGGGGCTCGACGCGGGGGAGCGCAGCACGATCGCCGGGCGGATCGACGCGATCGCCGACGCGATGGAGCGCGCACCGAAGAGCCGGCGCTGGAAGCTGCGCGCGAAGATCGGCGAGCGCAAGCGCTGGTACGAGGAGCCGGAGGAGGTCGACCGCTAGACCCCGGCGCCCCGTCGGCCGGCGGGGCGGGTGATCGCTCCCCGCTCGGAGGCGAGGCGGGCTCCGTCGTCGCGGCGTACGCTGCCACGGTGGCCCTCGCTACGGGAGAGGTCGTCTGGCCGGCGGTGGGCGAGGTCGCGCTCGCGCTCGTCGTGGCGGGCGCCTGGCTCGCGCTGTACCTGATGGGCGTCGCCCGGCTGCGCGGCGGTCCGCGGGCCGTCCCGCACTGGCGCATCGCCTGCTTCGTCGTCGGCGTCGCCCTGGTGGTCGTCGCCCTGGCATCGCCCGTCGCGGCGCTCGCCGACGAGCTCTTCTGGGCGCATATGGGCGAGCACCTGCTGCTCGGCGACCTGGCGGCGCTGCTCTTCGCGCTCGGGATCACCGGACCCCTGCTGGCCCCGCTGCTGCGCCTTCCCGGGATGAGCGTGCTGCGGATCCTCGTCCATCCCGTAGTGGCCTACGTGCTCTGGGCGGTGAACCTCTATGCCTGGCACGTGGCGGGGCTTCACGAGCAGGCCGTGCGCGACGACGCCGTGCACGCGCTCCAGCACGTGCTCTTCATCGCGCTCGGCCTGAACATGTGGCTGGCGCTGCTCGGGCCCCTGCCGAAGCCGTCGTGGTTCGGGAACGCCGCGATCCTCGGTTACGTCGTGGCCGTTCGGCTCACCGCGGCCGTGCTCGGCAACGCCTTGCTGTTCGGCGGCGGGGCCTTCTACGGCGTCTACGCACCCGGCGAGGCGGCATGGGGCATCTCGCCGGCGGCCGATCAGGTCGCCGCGGGGGCGGTGATGATGGTCGAGGGGTCGCTGCTGACGCTCGGCCTGCTGTGCTGGCTCTTCTTGCGTACGGCCCGTCAGACCGACGAGCGCCAGGACCTCGTCGAGCTCGCGGCGGCGCACGGCATCGAGCTGAGCGAGCGCCGCGCCGCACGAGCCGTCGGCGCCGGGCGCGGTGCCGAGCTGCGCGAGCGGATCGCGGCCGGCGAGTTGCCCGAGCGTACCGGCGCGGCGCGGTGAGGGGCTCCAGCCCGCGGCGCTCATCGCCGTCCGCCGCCGCCCGCGCTCGTCCGCCGGCGCCCGCGCTCGTCCGCCGGCGCGTCCGCGATCCTGGCTGCAGTAGCTCCGGTATAGGACGAGATACTGCAGCCGGCGGTCAGGCCGGTGCCACCGGTCAGCGCCTGGCTGCAGTAGCTCCGGTATAGGACGAGATACTGCAGCCACTTCGGTGCGGGGCCGCCATGTGCGTGCGGGACCTCGCTCGCCGCGGGCCCATCAGCCTGCGAGCCGCCTCAGGCCTCCCCCAGCGGCAGCCGCCGCCCGAGCAGGCGCTCCAGCGCGCGCACCGTCTCCCCGGCACTCACGTGGTGAACGGTCGCCATCCCGAGCCGGCGCGCGGGGGCGAGGTTGCCCGGTAGATCGTCGACGAAGACGATCGCGCTCGCCGGCACCTCCATCCGTGCGATCGCGATCTCGTAGATCGCGCGGTCCGGCTTGCGCACGCCCTCCTCGCCGCTGATCACGACGGCGTCGAACAGCGTGCGGAAGTGGCTGCGGTCGTAGCGGTCGACACCCCACGAGTTCGACAGCAGGCCGGTGCGCAGGCCGAGCCGACGGGCCGCGCGCACCGCGTCGAACATCGACACGTCCTCGCGCATGCCACCGAACAGCCGGTCGACCAGCCCCGTCGCCCGCGCGCCGGGGAGCCCGAGGATCGCGGCGAACCGCTCCTCGAACTCCGGCTCGGTCAGCTCCCCGGTCTCGAGTGCGAAGAGCGCGCGACGCGCCTCCGGGTCGCTGCGGAAGAGGTCGCGCACGAGCAGCGAGTCGAGGCGCTCGCTGCGGCAGAACGCCTGGAAGGAGGCGAAGACGTCGGTCGTCAGCACGCCGCCCCAGTCGACGAGCAGGCCGCGCGGCGGCGCGACTGCATGCGACTCGCGTCCGGGCGTCTCCTCGGCCCGCCTTCCGTCATCTCGGGCTCGCCTCGCCGGCGGCGAAGGCCGGTCGTCGGACTCAGCCATCGCCGCCGCCGAGCGCCAGTGCCTCGGCGCGCCCCGCGAGCTCGAGGACGCCCTCGCCGAAGCGCCTGTTGAACGGGTCGTCGCTCGCTCCCGTGAGCGCCCGCCTGTAGTTGCCCTCCATGAAGACGACCGCCTTCCACAGCGCGAGCGTCCGGTACCAGCGGATGTCGGTCATCGGGCGCCCGGATCGCTCCTCGTACCGCGCGATCAGCTCGGCGCGGCTGGGGAAGCCGGGCTCGCGCGTCACGCCCGACAGCTCGAACATCCCCGCCGGCGGGTCGTCGCGGTCGGCCCACAGCGTGCACAGGTAGCCGACGTCGGCCAGCGGGTCGCCGATCGTCGCCATCTCCCAGTCGAGGATCGTGGCCAGCCGGGCCGGCGCCCGCGGCGCGTAGATCATGTTGCCCAGCCTGTAGTCGCCATGGACGATCGTCGCCGGGCCGGACTCGGGGCGGTTGTCGGCGAGCCAGCGAGCGACCGTCTCGACGGCGGGGACCTCGCGCGTGCGGTTGTGCTCCCAGACGGTGAGGAACCGCCTGATCTGGCGCTCGAGGTAGCCGGTCGGCTTGCCGAAGCCCTCCAGGCCGGCGGCCCGCCAGTCCACGGCGTGGATCTCCACGAGCCCGTCGACGAGCTCCTCGCCGATCCGTCGTCGCTCGGCCGGCGTGTCGAGCGCGCTTGGGACCGCGTCGGTGATCGTGTGGCCGGCCACCTCCTCCATCAGGTAGAAGGGCGCGCCGATCACGGCAGGGTCCTCGCAGACGGCGAGCACGCCCGGCACACGTGCGCGGCCGGCCAGCGCGCGGAGCACGCGCGCCTCGCGCAGCACGTCATGCGCGCTGGGGGGCAGCGGCCCGCGTGGGGGCCGGCGCAGCACGAACCGCGTGTCGCCGCGCTCGACGAGGTAGGTGACGTTCGAGTGGCCCTCGCCGAGCGCTGAGATGTGCGGCTCGCCGGCGCCCAGTCCGTGCTCGTCGAGCAGCGCCAGCAGCGGCTCGACGACGACCAGCGGCTCGCGGTCGTTCGCGGCCCCCTGCTCATGGGTGCGTACGACGTCGTCATGGGCGATCGCATGGATTGACATGGCTGGTGGTGGTCTCTCGACTCGGGGTATCGAACGGTACTCCGGGGTGCCCGGTCTGGAGCACGGATGACCGTCTCAGGCTACCCATTATTCCGAAGTTGACGTCAACTTCAAGTTCACCTATTCTCACGACTCGTGATCGTCCGCTCCGCCCCACTCGTCGACGTCGCAGCCGCCGTCGACACGAGTGCCGCCGCTCCGGGGACAGCCGACTCGGCCGTTCTTGAAGTCGGCGCTCCAGGCTCACGTGCTCCCGGCTCGCGCGCTCGCGCCGCGACCGACTCCGGCTCGGTCGCGACGCACGAGCCGCCGACGGCCCGCGGCCGGCGCACGCGCGAGCGCCTGCTCGCGGCCGCCCGCGAGGTGTTCGAGCGGGAGGGCTTCCTGGCGGCTCGAACGACCGACATCGCCGAGGCGGCCGGCGTCGCGCATGGCAGCTTCTACACCTACTTCCTCGGCAAGGAGGAGATCTTCGCCGCCCTCCTGGGCGAGCTGCAGGACGAGCTGCTGCGGCCGGGGGTCGGTCGGGCCGCGGACGATCGAGCCGCCGGCCGGGCGTCCGAGTCGCCGGCCGAGCGGATCCGTGCCGCGCACCGCGACTACCTCGTCGCCTACCGGCGAAACGCGCGCCTCATGGCCGCGATGGAGCAGGCGGCGCTCGTCGACGAGCGGATCCGGCGCGTGCGGCTCGAGCGCGAGCGCGCCTTCTCGCGGCGCAACGCGCGCGCGATCGCCCGGTGGCAGTCGGCCGGGCTCGCCGATCCCTCGCTCGAGCCGCTGCCCACCGCCAGGGCGCTCGACGCGATGGTCAGCCGGATGGCGGAGATGGTCTTCGTGCACGGGGTGCGGACGAGCCTCGACGACCTCGTCGAGCTGCTCACGCGTCTCTGGTGCGGGGCGCTCGGCATCTCGACCGATTCGATCCCGAAGGAGCGCTGAGAGACAATGGACTTCGCCCACAGCGAGCGTGCGCAGGAGCTGCAGCAGCGGCTCTACGCGTTCATGGAGGAGAACGTCTACCCGGCCGAGCCGGTCTACGCGCAGCAGCGCCGCGACGCCGCCGATCCACACGCGCTTCCGCCGGTCGTCGAGGAGCTCAAGGCGCTCGCCCGCGGGCGCGGCCTGTGGAACCTGTTCCTGCCCGACGAGCGCCACGGCGCCGGCCTCACGAACCTCGAGTACGCGCCGCTCGCCGAGATCAGTGGCCGCAGCGTCGAGATCGCGCCGGAGGCGATCAACTGCTCAGCCCCCGACACCGGCAACATGGAGGTCCTCCACATGTTCGGCACGCCCGAGCAGCGGGAGCGCTGGCTCGCGCCGCTGCTCGCCGGCGAGATCCGCTCCTGCTTCGGGATGACCGAGCCGGCCGTCGCCAGCAGCGACGCCACGAACATGCAGGCGACGATCGTCCGCGACGGCGACCAGTACGTCGTCAATGGCCGCAAGTGGTGGAGCACCGGCAGCGCCGATCCCCGCTGCAAGGTCGCGATCGTGATGGGCGTAACCGACCCCGAGGCCCACCCCTACGCACGGCACTCGATGATCCTCGTGCCGTTCGATGCTCCGGGGGTGCGGGTCGAGCGCGACCTCACGGTGTTCGGCTACCACGATCAGCACGGGCACGGCGAGGTCGTCTACGAGGACGTGCGCGTGCCCGCGGCCAACCTGATCGCCCAGGAGGGGATGGGCTTCGCGATCGCCCAGGCGCGGCTCGGCCCAGGGCGCATCCACCACTGCATGCGAGCGATCGGGATGAGCGAGCGAGCGCTCGAGCTGATGGCCGACCGCGTGCGCCACCGTTCGGCGTTCGGCGGGCCGCTCGCCGAACGCGGCGTGATCCGGGAGTGGATCGCCGAGTCGCGGATCGAGCTCGAGCAGGCGCGCCTGCTCGTCCTCAAGGCCGCATGGATGATCGACACCGCGGGCGCCAAGGGCGCGCAGACCGAGATCGCCGCGATCAAGGTCGTCGCGGCGCGGGTCGCCTGTCGGGTCATCGACCGTGCGATCCAGGCGTTCGGCGGTGCCGGGGTGTCGGCCGACTTCCCGCTCGCCGCGATGTACGCCCATGCCCGCACGCTGCGCCTCGCCGACGGGCCCGACGAGGTCCATCTGCGCGCGATCGCGCGCCGCGAGCTGCGCTCCCGGGAGGGGATCCCGGCGCCCGTGCCGGCGCTGCGCTGAACGGGTGCTCTACCCTCCCGGCCGATGGCACGCCAGCTCTGGCTCCTGCGCCACGGAGAGGCCGAGACACACGGTCTGCGGCCGGACGCCGAGCGGGCGCTGACCGAACGCGGGATCGAGCAGGCCCGTGCCGCGGGGCAGGCGCTCGCACGGCTCGGGATCGCCCCCAAGCTCGTCTTCACGAGTCCCAAGGTCCGCGCGCGCGACACCGCGCTGCTCGCCTGCCAGGCGCTCGGGATCGAGCCGGTCGAGCACGGCCCGCTCGCCTTCGGCTTCGACGCGGGCGAGGCCCTGGCCCTCGTCGCCGCCGGCGAAGAGGGCCAGGGACCGGTGCTGGTCGTGGGCCACGAGCCGGACTTCAGCCAGGTGGTGTGCGAGCTGACGGGCGCGCGGATCGACATGAAGAAGGGCGCGGTCGCCGGCGTGCGCCTGGAGGGCGCTCGCGGCGAGCTGATCGTGCTGCTGCGGCCGCGCGAGCTGCAGGCGATAGCGCGATGAGCGGCATCGCGCGCAAGGTCCATGCCGCGGGCGGCCTGGTCGAGCGCGACGGCCTGGTCGCGGTCGTCCACCGCCCCCGCTACGACGATTGGTCGCTGCCGAAGGGCAAGCTCGACCCGGGCGAGAGCTGGGAGCACGCGGCGCTGCGCGAGGTCGAGGAGGAGACCGGGCTGCGCTGCGAGCTCGGCGACGAGCTCGACGAGGTCCGCTACCACGACGCTCGCGGCCGCCCGAAGCTCGTGCGGTACTGGCGCATGCGAGCGACCGGCGGCGAGTTCGAGCCAAACGACGAGGTCGACGAGCTTCGCTGGCTCACCGCCGCCGACGCCGCCCGGCTGCTGACCTACCGGCACGATCGCGAGCTCGTCGCCTCGCTCGTCGCACCTGCGTAGGCTCCCCGGCGATGGATCAGCGCCGCGAGCGGATCTACCTCGAGACGGAGCGCCACCGGATCTCCGGCCACGTGACGCTGGCGCGCGACGGCTACCGCAGCCGGATCAGCGACGTGCTCAACGCGACCGAGCGCGAGTTCCTGCCGCTGACCGACGCCGTCGTCGAGCTGATCGGCCGTGAGGGCCATGGCACGCGGCACGCGGTCGTCGCCGTCTCCCGCCGCCATGTCGTCCTGGCGATACCCGCCGACGAGGGCGCCCCGGAGCTGCACGCCCCCGCGGAGGGGTGAGGACCGGGACCGAGCGCTCGGCCCGTTCGCCTTGCGGCCGGCGGCGTCGTAGGCTGAACCGGTCTTGGAGAGTGCCGCCCACAACCATGCCGGCGGGGGTCACGCTCACCGCATAGACGCGGACTCCGACGTGCGGTGGCTGACCATCGCACTGGCGATCAACCTGGCGTTCATGGTCGTCGAGGTCGTTGCGGGCCTGATCGCCAACTCGCTCGCGCTGCTCTCGGACGCCGCGCACATGCTGACCGACGTCGGGGCGATCGCGCTCGCCCTGGTCGCGCTGCGCCTCGCGCGGCGCCCGCCGTCGGGCCCGTTCACGTTCGGCCTGGGGCGCGGCGAGATCCTCAGCGCCCAGGTGAACGGGGTGGCGCTGCTCGTGCTCGCCGGAATCATCGGCGTCGAGGCGATCATGCGGATCGCCTCGCCGCCGGACGTCGACGGCGCGTTCATCCTGGTGACCGGAATCGCCGGGACCGCGGTGAACGCGGCTGCTGCCTGGGCGCTCGGCCGCGCGAGCCGCCACAGCCTCAACGTACGGGGCGCCTTCCTGCACAACCTCTACGACATGCTCTCGTCGGTGGCGGCCGCGCTCGCCGGGCTCGCGATCCTGCTGGCCGGCTTCGGCCAGGCCGACGGCATCGCCGCCCTGGCCGTGGCCGCGTTGATGCTCTACGGGGGCTGGGGGCTCGTTCGCGACTCGGGCCGCGTGCTGCTCGAGGGGGCGCCTCGCGGCGTCAGCCCCGACGAGGTCGGCAACGCGATGGCCTCGCTGCCGGGCGTCGTCGAGGTTCACGACCTGCACGTCTGGGAGGTGACCTCCGGCTTCCCCGCCCTGGCCGCGCACGTGCTCGTGGCTCCCGGCGACGACTGCCACGCCCGCCGCCGCGAGCTGCAGGCGCTGCTGCGAGAGCGCTTCGCGATCGCGCACACGACGCTGCAGGTCGATCACGAGCACCCCTTCGGCGAGGGGCTGCTGGAGATCGAGGGGGCCGAGCGGCGCGAGCCCTCGTGATCGCGACCCTTGCGGACCCGTCGCGAGGAGCGCCGTCGAGCGCACCGCTGTGCGGGACGGCGAGACATCATCTGGCTGCTGCACTTGCGGACCCGTCGCGAGGAGCGCCGTCGAGCGCAGGTCGCGGTCGGAGCGGGTCGCGACGAGCGCCTCGAGCGCAGGGCGCGGTCGGAGCGGCGCGGCCCTGATGGCGGGCGGCGCGCCGCTCTGCGCGTCTCAGTGGTGGGCGGGCTGCAGGACCTTGTCGGCCGCGCGGCTGACCATCGCCTCGCCGCCGAAGACCTCGATCCGCTCGATCTCGAAGTCGGCGAGGTGCTCGTCGACGAACTCGGCCGCGATGTCGTTGGAGTGCAGGCACTGATCCTCGTCGTCGAAGATCGTGATCGACGCGATCGTTCCGTCGCCGGTGTCGATCGCCTGGTAGTCGACGAAGCCGGGCTCCTCGGCGAGCCGGTCGGCGAGCTCCGTGTCGACCAGGTGCATCGCTTCGTCCATCGAGCCTGCTCCCATGCGGTAGCGCCGGATGCTGGCGTACATGTCGTTCTCCCCTCTGCGAGGGCTGAGCATGGTCCGGTCTGCCAGGCGCGCCTGGCTCGCGATCACGGCATCGCTCTCCTCTCCCCGCCCACTCCGAACGCGGCGGCGGTCGGTGCGCGCGTTACCCCCCGTCGGCGACCCTACGCCGCTCGGTGGGCGCTCGCAAGGGCCTGGCGGAGCCCCGGCCTGGGCGTGCTGCGCGCGGGACGACGGACCTCGGATGCGGTGCGCCGCCGAGGTCGCGGCGGCCCGGCTCCCGACACGAACCCCAGCCCTATTTCCTGGGGTCGGGGTCGCATGAGGATCAAGTGACGGAGAGGGAGGGATTCGAACCCTCGAACGAGCTTGACGCCCGTTACGCGATTTCCAGTCGCGCCCGTTCAACCGCTCCGGCACCTCTCCAGCGGGCGGGCTGCGAAGGGTAGCGGCGCCTTCGCCGCGGCGCCCGCCGGCCGCGCCCCGTCGCTTCGGTGATCCTTGCCGGCGGAGCATGGCCCTACCCTCCACGCGGATGATCGGCGCTTTCGCGACGCCCGCCCCCACGGGGTTGGTGCAGGAGATCCTTGCCGATCTCGGCCTCCTCGGGCTGGCACTGCTGATGTTCGCCGAGAACGTTTTTCCGCCGATCCCGTCGGAGCTGGTCCTGCCGCTCGCGGGCTTCCTGGTGTCGACCGGCGATCTCGGCTTCCCGCTCGTGCTCCTGGCCAGCGCCATCGGCTCGGTCGGCGGCTCGATCCTGCTCTACGAGCTCTCGCGCAAGGGTGGGCGGCCATTCGCGCTGCGCTACGGGCGCCTGCTGCGCGTCGGCCCGCAGCAGATCGAGCGGGCCGAGAGCTGGTTCGCGCGGCGCGGGCCGATCGTCGTTCTGGTCGGGCGCTGCATCCCGGGCGTGCGCAGCCTCGTCTCGCTGCCCGCCGGGCTCTTGCGCATGTCGCGCCCCCTCTACATCGGCCTGACGCTGATCGGCACGCTCATCTGGAACTCGGCGCTGATCGGCGCCGGCTGGCTGATGGGGGCTGAATGGGAGCGGGTCGGCGAGGTCGTCGGGACGTTCAGCACGCCCGCGCTGCTCGTCGTCATGGTCGCCCTCACGCTCCTGGGCGGTCTGTGGTGGTGGCGCCGGCGCACACGCCCTGAGGCCGCTGGCGCCGACGACGCGGCGAACGGCTGAGCGGCTGCGGCGGCCGGCGCCTCAGACCTGCCAGGCGCCGCCGCGCAGCAGCGGCACGCTCGAGCCGTTCGCGGCGAGCCCGTCGACGGCGACCTCGTCGGAGCCGATCATGAAGTCGACGTGGATCTGGCTCTCGTTCATCCGCGAGTGGTCGGCCTCGTCGTCGAGGCACATCGCGTACGCGGAGCCGAGCGCGACGTGGCTCGCGGCGTTCTCGTCGAGCAGCGTGTCGAAGAACGTCGTGCCGAGCTTGCCGATCCGGCCCTCCCGGTCGACGAGCGCGACCTCGCCGAGCCGAGCTGCGCCGTCGTCCTTGGCCGCGTAGCCGCGCAGCACCTCGGCGTTCTCGTCCGCGTCGATCCGCACCGCGCGCCCGCCCTGGAACTCGACCTCGAGGCCGCGGATGATCGAGCCGCCGATCGAAAGCGGCTTGGTCGCGCGCACGACGCCGTCGGCGCGCCGCGGGTCGGGGGTCGTGAAGATCTCCTCGCTGGGCACGTTGGGCATGTGCCGGACCCCTTCGACCGTCTCGAAGCGGGCGGCCATGAAGCGGCTGGAGGAGAGCAGGCCGACGGTGAGATCGGTGCCCGGTCCGGTGAAGCGCAGGGCGTCGAAGCGCGGCTCGGTGATCCGCCGGGCGGCGGCGACGAGCGCGTCCGATCGCGCCCGCCAGGCGGCGACCGGATCGTCCTCGTCGAGCCGCAGGACGTGCGTCAGCTCGCCGACGAGCCGGGCGAGCGCCTCGTCCTCGCCCAGCCCGGGATGCACGAGCGCCGCCCACGGCCGGCTCGGGCAGGGCCCGATCGACCAGTTCGTCGTCGCGTCGTTGACGACCCTGCCCGACTCGCGCACGAACGGGAGCTGGTCGCGGCCGGCGCGCGCGGGGTCGAGGTCGTCGAGCAGGCCCGGCGCGACCGGTCCGCTCAGGCTGACCCTCGCGCAGCGCTGCGCGCCGAGCTCGAGGATCCGCTCCCCGTACCACGAAGGCACGAAGTCGAGCGTGTCCTCGGCGGCGTGGAGGATCCGCGACCGCTTCACATGAAGGTCGAAGTACGTCGCGTCGACGAACCGCGCGCCGTGCCGGTAGGCGCTGTCGGCGAGCGCGCGGACCGCCTCCTCCTTGCCGATCTCGCCGCCGATGGCGACGATCTGACCGGACTGGACGTTCGCCCCGAATCCGATCAGCAGATCGGCGAAGCGCTCGAGCGTCGTGGCGTCGAAGCCGGTCTGCGTCGTGGGGTCGAAGCCCGCCTGGCTGGCCATGGCGCGTGAGCCTATCGACGGGCCGCTTCGCGACGGTGGGCAGATCGTGCGCGGGGCGCCTCGGCTCCCGTGGGCTCGCGCCACGACGGGAACAAGCGCGTATCGTGGAATCGACGCCGTTCCCGCGACCCGCCACGAGGAGGACCGACACATGTTCCCGGAGCGCATGGCCGCCAAGCTGCGTCTGCCGAGTGCCGAGGAGGCGCTGCCCGGGCGCGCAGGAGAGCTGCCGGGCATCCCGGAGGTCCACGCCGTGCTCGGTACGCCGATTCGGTCGCCGTTCCCCGACGGGACGCGCACGGCGATCTTCGCGCTCGGCTGCTTCTGGGGTGCCGAGCGAGTCTTCTGGCGAGCGCCCGGGATCGTGAGCACCGCGGTCGGCTACACCGGTGGGCCCACTCCCAACCCGACGTACGAGGAGGTCTGCTCGGGGCGGACGGGGCATGCCGAGGCCGTGCTCGTCGTCTTCGATCCCGAGCGCGTCGGATACGAGGAGCTGCTGCGGATCTTCTGGGAGGCTCATGACCCGACCCAGGGGATGCGCCAGGGCAACGACGTCGGCACCCAGTACCGCTCGGCGATCTACGTGGACGGGCCCGAGCAGCGAGCCGCGGCCGAGCTCTCACGCGAGCGCTACCAGGCGGCCCTCGACACCGTCGACCATGGCGAGATCACGACCGAGATCATCGAGCGGGAGCCGTTCTTCTACGCCGAGGAGTACCACCAGCAGTACCTGCACAAGAACCCGGGCGGCTACTGCGGCCTGGGCGGCACCGGCGTGAGCTGCCCGGCCGGAGCCGGGGTCCCCGCGAGCTGAAGCGGTCGCAGAGCCGCGCGACGACGACCGATGCGCGGCCTCACGTTTGCGGGCCTGCACGGCGGAGCCCGCACGGCGAGCCCGCGCGGCGAGCCCGCGCGCCGCTGCGAATGCGCAGGCGACCCGGCGGCTACCGGCGCGTCGTGTAGCGGTGGCTGACGCTCTCGCAGTCGGACGACCAGCGGATCAGCCGGTTGAAGCCGATCATCACCGTGTCGGCTCCCGGACCGCACCGCACGAACGCCCGTCCGCTCCCGTAGGCCAGGATCGTGTCGTTCCCCGGACCGCCGTCCACGGTGTTCGGTCCCCGGCCGCGCAGACGAATCCTGTCGTCGCCCTCGCCGCCGTCGATTCGATTCGAGCGCTCGCCGCCGTTGATCCGGTCGTCGCCTGTGCCGCCGTCGATGCGGTTGGCGCCGCGGCTGCCGAAGATCTCGTCGTTCCCGTCGCCGCCGAACAGCCGGTCGAGGCCGCGGCTCGGGCCGGTCGGGTGGTAGTTGCCCCAGATCACGTCGGCGCCGCCACGGCCCCAGACGATGTCTGGGCCGGCAGCCCCCAGCAGGTTGTCGTCGCGGTCGGTTCCGTGAAGGGTGTGCCCGCGATCGCCTGCCATCCGCTTGACCCCGGCGTTCGGCGGCGGCGGCGGAGCCGACTCGGCGATCACGTGCTCGCAGCCCCGGATCAGGCCCCTGCGCAGGGCGGCTCGGTTCGCGTACCCGGCCGGCTCGCCGACCGGGTTGACGTAGATCGTGTCTTCGCCCGGACCGCAGTCGACCGAGTGCACCGCGGTGCCGTTGTTGACGTGGACGACGTCGTCCCCCTCGCCGGCATCGATCCTGTCGGCGCTGCTGTCGCTGAAGATCTCGTCGTCCCCGGGGCCACCGTCGATGACGTCGCTCGCGTTGCCGCCGTGGATGACGTCGTTGCCGGGACCGCCGACGAGCCGGTCGGGTGCCGCGCCGCCGTCGAGCCGGTCGTCGCCCGTGCCGCCGCTCAGCGAGTCGTGGCCGAATCCGCCGTCGAGCGAGTCGTGGCCGGCACCGCCCCGGAGTCGGTCGCCGCCGGAGCCGCCGGTGATCGCGTCGTCGCCGCCGCGGCCGACGATCCGGTCCGGGCCCTCCTCGCCGTGGAGCTCGTCGGCCCCGGCGCCGCCGACGATCCGGTCCGCGCCGCCGTCGCCGAACACCTGGGCGACGCGTCCCGCCGGCACGCTGATCCGGTCGCCGCCGGGTGTCCCGCGCATGACGCGGACGCTCGAGGTCGCGGCGAGCGCCGGTGGGACCGGGACGACGACGACGAGCGCGGCGGCAAGCAGCAGGACGGCGAGCGTGCGGCGTGAGTCGGCTGTGTGGGTGATCCGCTCGGGCATCGGGTCGGTGGACGGAGCGTTGCCGGACGACGCGGCGCCACCGGCATCATCGGCCCGGAGGGGCGGCCCGCGATCAGCGACTCGACGGATGTTCGCCGCGACGGGCTCGCCGGCGTGGTCGCCGCTGGGCGGGGTGGTGTCTCCCAGCCTACGAAAGCCACCCCGCCGGACCCCCGTCCGGGGGGTTGCGGTTTCGCGCTTCGCTGCGCGCGTCACAATGTCGGCTGATGCTGCGCACGATGCTGAAGAGCAAGATCCACCGCGCGACGGTCACCGACTGCGACCTGCATTACGTCGGCTCGCTGACGGTCGACTCGGAGCTGCTCGCCGGGGCCGACATCCTCCCTGGCGAGCTGGTGCACGTGGTCGACGTCGACAACGGGCAGCGGTTCGAGACGTACACGATCGCGGGCGAGCCGGGAAGCGGCGAGATGAAGGTCAACGGCGCCGCCGCGCGCCTGGTGCAGCGCGGCGACACGATCATCGTCATCAGCTACGGGCAGTACGACGAGGCGGAGCTCGAACGGCGCGAGCCGACGATCGTGCACGTCGAGGCCGGGACCAACCGGGTGCTCGAGATCGGCAGCGACCCGGGTGTGCTCGTGGCCTGACGGCGGCCGTGATCCTCCGCAGCGGCGTAGGTGATTCGCCGCATGTCGGGGGCTGCTCTCGGGGGTAGCATCGCGCCCTCGATGACGACCCAGGGGCGCGCTGCCGGCTACACCGTCGGCGGGAAGGCAGCGGGAGGGGGAGCCTCCGACGCGCCGGACGGCGCGGACGGCGGCGACCACACGCCGGCGCGGCGCACAGTGAGCGGCAAGCGCACCGTGAGCGGCTCGATCGACGCCGGTGTCCGCTCGCTCTACCCGGGCTACTTCGCGCTCGTGATGGCGACGGGGATCGTCTCGAACGCCTTCTTCTTCCTCGACCATCGAGCGCTCTCCGACGCCCTGCTCGTCGTGAACCTCATCGCCTACCCGCTGCTCGTGGCGGCGACGGTGGCCCGCGCGCTGCGCCACTGGCGGCGGCTGTGGGCCGATCTCGTCGACCCGAGGCTGGTCTTCTCGTTCTTCACGATCGTCGCCGGAACCGACGTGCTCGGCCTGCAGCTCGCGCTCCGCGGCTACAACACGATCGCGATCGCGCTGTGGCTCGTTGCGCTCGTCGCGTGGGTCGTGCTGAGCTACTTCAGCTTCTCGGTGCTCACGTTCATCAACGGGGAGAGCGGCGCGGACGTCGTCCACGGCGGCTGGCTGATCGCGATCGTCGGCACCGAGTCGCTCGCGCTGCTCGGTGGCCGTATCGCGCCCGAGCTCGGCTCGCTGGAGCAGCTTGCGTTCGTCGCCGTCTACGCCCTGTGGGGCATCGGCATCGTCCTCTACGGGATCTTCGTCACGCTCTTCAGCTATCGCATCTTCTTCACACGGGTCGAGGCCGCTGACATGAACCCGCTGTTCTGGGTGATCATGGGCGCGGCGGCGATCAGCACCAACGCGGGCTCGACGCTGATCATGACGCTGCCCGACCTCCCGTTCCTGCTCGAGATGCACGCGTTCGTGAACGGGACGACGCTCATCCTGTGGGCGTGGGCGACATGGTGGATCCCGCTGCTCGTGATCTTCGGCGTCTGGCGCCATGTCGTCTGTCGCCACCCGCTCAGCTACCACCCGATGTACTGGAGCCTGGTCTTCCCGCTCGGCATGTACACGCTGGCGACCTACCGCCTCGCGCTCGCCTCGGACTTCACACCGCTGCAGGGCCTCGCGCGCGTGATGATCTGGATCGCGTTCGCAGCCTGGGTGGGAACGATGATCGGGCTGCTGCGCGGAGCGCTCCGCGGGCTGCGCAGCGCGCGAGTCCCGGCCGGGTAGGGAGGGCGGCGGGAGCCGCGTGCGGGGCTCGCACGCGAGCTGTCGCGTGGCCTTCGTCGAGCTCGCGGCGCACGATGCGCACCGATCGGCAAAGACCCCCTCCCGGTGTGGTCGCGGTCGAGCCGTGATGAGGGCAAGCCGCGACCTCGACGTTCCCCACATGGCGGCACGCCGACCGGTCGGCAGGCGCACACTCACCCGGACGCCGTGGCGCGGGACTCGCACGCCGCGGCGCGGGACTCGCACGGAGCGGCGCCCCGGAAAGTCGAACGGCCCGCGGCGGGCCGTTCGAGGCAAACCAGCTTGTGGTTGTCGCGGGCTACCCGCCGGCCGCCTGCGCGACGAAGTCCGCGATCTGCTTGGCGTCGTTGCCGGCTGCGAGCCCCTTCGGCATGGCGCCAGATCCGGCGCCGCCGTTCTGGATCGCCGCCTCGACCAGGGCAGCATCGGGCTGGAGGTCGTCGAGGCTCGGGCCGACCGCGCCGTTGGTCCCCGCCGCCTTCAGCGTGTGGCAGCTGCCGCACTTCGTGGCGAAGAGCTGCTTGCCGGGGCCGGCCGGGGCAGCCGGCTCGGGCTTGGCGGTGGTCTTGGCCGGCGGGGCGGTGGCGACCTGGGTGGGCGCGGCGTTCTCAGCCTGGCGCCTGCCCTCGTCCTTGCCGACGAGCCAGGCGGCGACGACCAGAACCGCGACCAACGCGCCGATCCAACCGCCGAAGATCCATGCCGCGGCGCCACCGGGCTTGCCGTCGGGCGGCGGCGCCAGCTCCTGCTTGGGCTCCACAGGTTCCTCCGTCATCTGAACATCAACCTCCGACACCTCCAGCGAATGCCGCGCCCATCGACACGGATAGAACGAAGATCGCCATTCCCGAGACTCGTCCGAAGCGGACGCTTGCCCAGCCGGTGGCGAGGCCGAGCACGATGATCCCCCAGTGGTAGAGCAGGTGGAGGAGGTCGTGGTCCTCAAGTGGCTTGTAGATCGCGGGCGTCATGACGAGCAGCATCACGGCCGGCGCCGCAACGACCGTCACGAGCGCCCACCACGTCCCCCCGGCCGGAATCGGTCGGAGCAGGGCGCGCCTCGAGCCCAGGCCCAGGGCGACCAGGCCGCCGAGCAGGAACTGCGCGGTGTGGTCGAGGTGGTGCGCCTCGGCCGAGCGCGTTGCCAGGTCGACGGCACCGGGCAGAAGCGAGACGACGCAGACGGTCGCGAGGCCCGCGAGTGCGGCGAACCCTGCGCTCGTGCGCACCGGCGGCACCAGCGCGAGCGGCGTGGCGGCGGCGCGCGGCGCCGCGGACGCCTCACCCGGGCGGGTGCGCGCGGAGACGACGAGCTTCAGCACCGCGCCCACGAAGACGAGGAACCCGAGCAGCACGAGGATCGCGCCGATCGATCCGACCACGTCGTATGCCTGCGTGCCCGGCGGGTGCAGCGCGTATCGGCGCGGGACGCCGAGGGCGCCCGCGGCGTACCACGAGCCGACGAACATGTAGCCGCCGACGACGAGCATGACCGGCGCGGCGATCGAGGCTATGCGCGGGGTCGGGCGTCCGGCGGCACGCTCGGCCAGGTGCGCGACGAACGCCATGGCCCAGAACATCACCCCGGTCAGCAGGTACGTGTGGAAGTGCGCCGGCACCCAGAGAGTGTTGTGCAGGCTGAAGTTGACCGGGATCAGCGAGTCGAGCACGGCGCCGATGCCGCCGAGCGCCCAGCCCAGGAACCCGAGGTAGAACAGCATCGAGGCGAGCGTCCAGCGGTAGCGCGACCCCCAGATCAGCATCATCCCGGTGTAGATCGTCACGACCGCGACCGGGATCGCCGCCGCGGACGAGGCGCCCATCGAGACGTACTGCGCCCAGCCCGGCTGGGCGAAGTCCATGTACAGGTGGTGCGAGAAGGCGATCAGGACGAACAGCAGCGTCGCCAGCCAGCCGGCGGCGAGCGGCTTCGTCGTCTTCCACGGCCTACCCGCGTAGCGCGGCACCAGTACGTAGATCGCGCCGGCGGCGAGGTAGATGATCAGGTTGGCGATCGTGTGGCCGTAGAAGTACGTCAGGTTCTTCGCCCAGAGCGCGTTGATCAGCACGCCGTCGTCGATCGTGCGGTTGATCAGCGCGATCAGGATCGTCGTTCCGCCGGCGCTGGCGACCAGGCCGTCGAATGCGACGACGGTGGCCGCGAGCACCTGCGGCGGCGGTGCCTCGTCGGTGCGACCGAGCAGGTAGGGGATCCCGAGCGCCCGCGACATCCCGCCGTAGCGGCTCGTCGTCGCCGTGAAGAGCTCGATGCAGTAGAGGAAGAAGCCGACGCCGACGAGCACCATGCCGACGAAGAACGTCGCGGTCGCCCACGTCGCCCATTGGCCGGACGAGTAGAACGGCAGCGGCGAGAGGAAGGTCCAGCCGGTCGCGAAGCCGCCGACGATCGCGGCGACGAGGACGAGGACGGCGCCGCCGACGATGCAGCCGTACGCCCAGAGCAGCCGCTTGACCGACAGCTCGACGATCGGCCGCAGCACGAACCAGAGCGCGCCCATCATCACCAGCAGGGCACCGACCAGCATCCCCGCGCCGTGCAGGGTCAGCAGCCGGTAGTACCAGGAGTCGGAGATCCCCACGACGTCGGCCTGCGAGAGGCGCATCGTGATGCCGAGCAGCATCATCAGGAGGAACAGCGCCAGGCCGGTGCCGGCCATCAGCCAGCCGACGCGCTTCTCGGCGACCGTCGGAGTGGGCGCGAGCTCGGCCGAGCGTGGGTGGGCGATGTCGATCGTCGCGGCTTCCATCTGCGATCCCTACCTCTTCGTGACCTTGAAGGTCGCGTGCATCTTGTGGTGGGCGACCCCGCAGAGCTCGAGGCACGAGATGAGGTAGTCGCCCGGCTCGTCGAGCTGCACGTCGAGCTTGTTCGTGTAGCCGGGCATCGCCTGGACGGAGCCCAGCATCTCGCCCTTGGGGCTGTAGATGCCGAACCCGTGGTTGACGTCGACCGCCGTGACGAAGAACTTGACGCGGCCCGCGCTCACCGTCTTCGGCGAGAGCGCCCAGTAGTACTGGCCGCCCTTGACCTTCACCTGCTGGGCCTTGCCGGTAGCTCCCCGGGCGCCCGAGTACGGCAGCAGGAAGAACGAGGCGACGACGCCGATGGTGAGAAGCGTGCCGAACGCCGCGAGCCACCACGTCCTGATCCCGTAGCCGACCCGCTTGACCTCGTCGAACGGGACGTCGCGTCGAGCGCTGCGGCCGATCGTCACGAAGACCGCGACCAGGATCAGGACGATGATCACGAACAGAATCGCGATCCAGGTCTGGGGCTGGGTATACGTCAGCTCGCGCACGTCACCTCTTTCGGGGCCGTCAAGTACCTACCTGCCCGGACGGGCAGGGGTCTACCTGCTGGTCGGGCTCGACGCTACCTCCGGACAAACGCACCCGTAATCCGTAGAGACTACGGAGCGCCATAGTGGGTAGCCCGCCGGTCCGGGGCGCTGCCGGTCACGCCGGTGGAAGCCGCGCCGATCGCGGCGCCGGGGCGCTCGCTTGCGGGCGTCGGACCACGCGGCTACTGTCGCTGCCAGGCGAGCGGGAGCCGCTCTGCGAGCGCCGAGGGGGGACGGCGCCGACACTCTCGTGAGAAGGTCGGATCGGTAGCCGAGGAGGATCGCGATGAAGGCCTACCAGTTGACCGCGTGGCAGCAGCCGCCCGAGTTTCGCGACGTCGAAGTGCCCGAGCCGGGGCCGGGGCAGGTGCTCGTGAAGGTCGGGGGCGCCGGAGCCTGCCACTCGGATCTGCACCTGATGGAGTGGCCGGAGGGGACGTTCGCCTGGGATCTGCCGTTCACGCTCGGGCACGAGAACGCCGGGTGGGTCGAGGTGCTGGGAGCCGGCGTCAAGGGCGTTGAGGTCGGCGAGGCGGTCGCCGTGTACGGCCCGTGGGGATGTGGGCGCTGCCGCGCATGCAGGCTGTCGAGGGAGAACTTCTGCGAGCGCGCGGCCGAGCTGCGTGCGCTCGGCGGCGGGCTCGGCCTGAACGGGGGCCTCGCCGAGTACCTGCTGGTCCCGGCCGCTCGGCTGCTCGTGCCGCTCGGCGACCTCGACCCGGTCGATGCGGCGCCGCTGTCGGACGCCGCGCTGACGCCGTACCACGCGGTCAAGCGCAACCTCCACAAGCTCGCGCCGGGGACGGCCGTCGTCGTGATCGGCGTCGGCGGGCTCGGCCACATGGCGGTGCAGCTGCTGCGGGCATTGAGCGGCGCGCGCGTCGTCGCCGTCGACATCGACGATCGCCGGCTCGAACATGCGCGGGAACTGGGTGCCGAACTGGTCGTGAATTCCCGCGACGGCGCGGACGCCGCCGAACGCATCCGCGCCTTCACCGGCGCGCGCCGCGCGGCGTTCGTGCTCGACTGCGTCGGCGCACAGCCGACGCTGGATCTCGCCGTGCAGATCGTCGGACGCAACAGCCAGCTCACGGTGGTCGGTGTCGGCGGCGGCGTGATCCAGCTCGGCCAGCTCACGCTGCCTTTCGGCTGCTCGGTGTGCACGCCGCTGTGGGGTACGCGCGCCGAGCTGCAGGAAGTGATCGCGCTGGCGCAGAACGGCCGCATCCACGTCGACGCGCATTACTTCGGCATCGCCGAAGGGCCGCGCGTGCTGCAGGAGCTGCGCGAAGGAAAGATCATGGGGCGCGCCGTGCTGGTGCCCGACCTCGACTGAGGCCCGGAGAGGCAAATGAGGAGACTAGGATGAGACTGAAAGGCAAGGTGGCGATCGTCACCGGCGGCGGCGTGATCATCAACATCGCCTCGACCGCCGGCGTCCTCGCGACTGCGGCGGGCATCGAATACACCGCCGCCAAGCACGCGGTGGTGGCCTTCCTCGCCAGCGACGACGCGAGCTTCATCGACGGCAGCATCCTCGCCGTCGATGGCGGCGATTCGATCTTCTGATTTCTCATCCTTTTACAGGAGTCCAGGTCAGATGAACCAGACAGATGTGCAAGTGCTGCGCGACCAGCGCGACATCGAACAGATCCTGATCCGCTACGCGGTCGACCTCGACGAGCACCAGTGGGCGGGCCTCGACGAGGTCTTCGTGGCGGATGCGACCGCGACCTATCACGGCATCGGCGACTTCACCGGCCGCGACGGGATCCGCGACATGGTGCGCAGTGCGCTCGAACGCTGCGGCCGCACCCAGCACCTGCTCGGCAACTACCGCATCGTCGTTGATGGCGACAAGGCGAGCGCGAAGTGCTACCTGCAAGCCATCCACATCGGGCTCGGCGACTACGCGCAGAACATCATGACGGTGTGGGGCGAATACCGCGATCGGCTGGAACGTCGCCCGGAGGGCTGGCGCATCGTCCATCGCGAGCTCGAAGTGTTCAAGGTTGATGGCGACATCGGTCCAATGTTGTTGTGATTGACGGGGAGATGAGGCAATGACGCGATTTCGGGACAAGACGGTACTGATCACCGGGGCCGGCTCGGGCCTCGGACGTGCGACCGCGCTGCGGCTGGCACACGACGGGGCGAAACTCGCGCTCGTGGACCGCAACGCTGCCGGACTCGAGGAAGCGCTCGCGGCGCTGCGCCAGGCGGCACCCGCGGCCGACATTCTTGCGCTCACGGCGGACGTCGCCGACGAGCAGGCGGTGCGTGGTTTCGTCGACGCGACGGTGGAGCGCTTCGGCCGCATCGACGGCTTCTTCAACAACGCCGGCATCGAGGGCAAGCAGAACCCGACCGAGGATTACGGGATCGACGAGTTCCGCAAGGTCGTCGCCGTCAATCTGGATGGCGTGTTCTTCGGTATGAAGTACGTGCTGCAGGTGATGCATCGCCAGGGACATGGCGCGATCGTCAACACCGCGTCGGTCGGCGGCATCCGCGGCGTTGGCAACCAGGCCGGCTACGCGGCCAGCAAGCACGGCGTGGTGGGTCTCACGCGTAACGCCGGCGTCGAGTACGGCCAGTACGGCATCCGCATCAACGCGGTGGCGCCCGGGGCGATCATGACGCCAATGGTCGAAGGCGCGCTGCGCCAGATCGGCGGCGACGACTGGGAGGCGGTGGGGCGGGAGTACGTCAGTGTGAACCCGATGAAGCGCCTCGGCCGCCCCGAGGAAGTCGCCCACGTCGTGGCCTTCCTGCTGTCGGACGAGGCTTCCTTCGTCAATGCGACGGTGATCCCGATCGACGGGGGGCAGTCGGACAAGTATTGAAGACGTCTTACGGTAGCGGTGCCGTGGTCAAGCGCGGCACCGCGCTCCGCCCCTCAGAGCCGCACGATGCACTTGCCGCGGCTCTTCCCCTCCAGCATGTCGCAGAATGCCTTCGGCGTTTGCTCGATGCCTTCACGGATATCGACCACGGTTTTCAGTCGCCCCTCGGCGAGCCACTTCGACAGCGCCTGCACCGCTTCCGGGTAGCGTTCCACATAATCCGAGAACATGAAGCCGGCCGCGCTCGCGCGCTTCACGATGAACTGCCACATGTGGAACACGCCCGATTCGCGGTCGTTCCGGTCGTAATCGGCGATTGCCCCGCACAGCACGACGCGTGCGCCGAGTTTCATGTGCTGGACGGCCTGGTCCAGCATCGGGCCGCCGACGTTGTCGAAATAGATGTCGAAGCCGTCCGGCAGGTGCTCGCGGATGCCCGCCGCGAGGCCCCCCGGCGCGCGGTGGTTGATCGCCACGTCGTAGCCGAGTTCTTCGATGAGCCAACGGCACTTTTCTTCCGAACTCGTGATGCCGATCGCCCGGCAGCCGAGGATGCTCGCGATCTGCCCGACGACCGAGCCCACCGCGCCGCCGGCCGCGCTCACGAGCACGGTGTCGCCCGTGCGCGGACGACCGATGTCCATCAGGCCGAAGTAGGCGGTCATCCCGGTGGGCCCGAGCGTGGCGACGTTCTCGTGGAGCGGGAAGCTGCCGTCGTGGTCGAGCCTCTGCAGGAAGTCGCTGCCGTCGAAGATGCTGAACGCCTCCCACGAACTGCGCCCGAGCACGAGACTGCCGACCGGGTAATCGGGGTGGCGGGAGGCTTCGATGCGGCCCAGCACGATGCTCTGCACCGGCGCGCCGAGTTCCATCGCGGTGAGGTAGTTGTCGTCGGCGCCGGCGTTCATCCACTTGCGGAAGCCCGCGTCGAGCGAGAAGTACAGGTTGCGCGAAAGGCACTCGCCGTCGCCGATCTCGCGGACGGGCCGCGCCGCCAGTGTGAAGTCGCTCTCGCGCAACGCGCCCTCGGGGCGTTGCCGAAGCAGGATCTGCTTGTTCTGCGGTGTGTTCATCGATACTCCTCACGAAGGCATGGCGCGGGCCGGAATCCCGCCGGGGGGAGCGATATTGCAGAAATGCGCCCGACCGGACGGTCGAATTGTGCCACAAACGGAAGGCGTGTCGAGAGCTTCCGGTGAACGGAGGAGACGGGAAGCGGCGGGTTGCGAGTGCGTCCCGCGAGAAGAGGAACGGGCATGTCGACCGCCCGAAGACGAGGAGACAGCCCGGGCGGCGGGATTCCGTTAGCGCTCCGGGTTACCCCGGAAGCAGATACCGTTCGCCGCCGAGCCCTTCGCCTTGACCAAGGGCTCGGGGCGAGCGGCCGCGTTCAATTGCCGCCTTCAATAGGCGCGGGCGAATCCCTGGCCGATGACCCACATGCGTACGCCGGCCCACAGGCGCAGCAGGTTCAGGCGCATCATGATCCACGGCGTTTCCGCAGCGGGATAGCGGGCAATCACTTCCTGATCCAGCAGGTCGATCCAGCGCGCCTTCGCATAGGACCAGTAAGCCGAGTCGCGCTACGCGCCCAGCGCGTGGTCCGCGTCGACGCAGGCCTCGTTCCACAGCGTCAGCGTGCGCTCCTCGCCGACCCCCCATTTGTGTGCCAGCCAAGGCAGAATCATCGGTGCTTGCATCGCGTATTCCTTAATTTTCTATCATGGTGCAGTGCAATATTAATCCCGATTGTTGCGCTGCGCAATTCAGCTTGTTTATGAATTCTCGATGTTTTTGTGCCCCCGACGGGAAGCGCGAAGGGAATCGCGCCTGCGGTGATGCCGGCGTTGACAGGATGCCGGACGAGCCTATAATTTGATCGGTACAGCCCGACCGGTCGGTCGGGATTGGCCCGCCCGGACAACAATCAACGAGGATGGAGACACGAGGATGGAAGATACGGTGAAGGGGAAGGCGTCGTTGAGCGACTATGCGCTGTCGGAGCGGACCCGACGCTTCCTCGCGGAAACCCGGCTCGGCCACTTGATCGACGGCGAGATCGTGATGTCGGCCGACGAGGCCACCATGCC
>JANJTP010000021.1 GCA_024711025.1 Solirubrobacteraceae bacterium | reverse complement strand
ACGACGAACGTGTCCAGCAGCACGCCGAACGCGATCGCGAAGCCGACCTGGGTGAGGAAGGCGAGCGGCAGTGCCGCGAGGACCGCGAACGTGCCGGCGAGCACGATCCCGGCCGACGTGATCACGCCGCCCGTGACCGCGAGCCCGCGCAGCATCCCCGTCCTCGTACCGAAACGCTGCGCCTCCTCGCGCACCCGCGCCATCAGGAAGATGTTGTAGTCGATGCCGAGCGCGACGAGGAAGACGAACGCGAAGAGCGGCAGCGAGGGGTCGCTGCCGGGGAAGCCGAAGCCGATGTCGTAGACCACCGCGCTAACGCCGATCGCCGCCGCGAACGAGAGGACGACGGTCCCGATCAGCATCAGCGGTGCGGCGAGCGAGCGCAGCAGCGCCACCAGCACCGCGAAGACGACGATCAGCACCAGCGGGATGATCAGCTTGGTGTCGCGGGTGTTGGCGGCGCGCAGGTCGCGCTCGATCGCCGTCGGGCCGCCGACGAGCGCGGCGTCGCCGCCGACCGAGCGGGCGCGCGTACGGACCACGTCGATCTCGTCGTAGGCCTTCGTCGAGTACGGGTCCTCGCGAAGCGTCACGGCGAACTGGACGCCCGGCTTGCCGCGGGCGACCTCGTCGACCGCGGCGACCCCGGGCAGGTCTCGCACCGCTCGTGCGACGTCGGTCGCCTTCGCGGGATCGGTGACGACGAGATCGGTCGGGGCGCCGCCGCCGCTCGGGAACGCCTTCGCGAGCAGATCCTGGCCCTCGATCGACTCGACGCGGTCGCGGAACGCGTTGCTCTGCGTCAAGCCCGTGTCGAAGTTCAGCACCCCGGCGGCCATCGCTGCGAGCGCGATCGTCGTCAGGACCCAGACACGGCGTGGGCGGCGCTCGATCCGCTCGCCCCAGCGGCGCCAGCGCCCGTGATCGGCCGCGGCGCCCTCGTCCACGTCGCTGAAGCGGTGCTCGAGCCGGTTGAACGTGCGGCGCAGCGGCCCGAAGGCCACACGCACCGCGACGATCGCGGCGAGCACGACGCCCAGCGCGATCGCGGCCGGGGCGCCGAGCGCGGCGGAGACGCCGACGACGACGGCGACGTCGAGCAGCAGGGCGATCGCAAGGCCGATGGGGGCGGCGAGGCGCCCCGGCGGCGGCGAGCTGTCCGCGGCGTTCGCGCCCCGCGGGCCGTAGGGGACCAGCGGCCAGAACGCGCGTCGACCGAAGATCGCGAGCATCGCGGGAAGGAACGTCAACATCGAGACCATCGCGGTTAGCACGCCCAGCGCGCCGAGCGGGCCGAGTCCGGCGGTGCCGTTGACCTCGGCGAACGACAGGCACAGCAGCGCCAGGACGACGGTGCCCGTCGAAGCGAGGATCGCCGGCGCCGACTGACGCAGTGCGATTCCCAGCGCGTCGTGCTTGTCCTGGGTGTGGCGCAGCTCCTCGCGGTAGCGCGAGACCAGCAGCAGGGCGTAGTCCGTCCCGGCGCCGAGCACCAGCACCGACATGATCGACGAGGACTGGCCGTTGATCGTGACGCCGAGCTGCGAGACGCCGTAGCCGAGCGCGCGGCTCGCGATCTCGGCCGACCCGACCGCGAGCAGCGGGATCCAGAGGAACAGCGGGCTTCGGTAGATCAGCGCCAGCAGCACGAAGACGAGCGAGACCGCGGCGAGCAGCAGCGTGCCGTTGATCCCCTCGAAGACCTTGATCGCGTCGGCCGAGAAGCCGGCCCCGCCCGTAACCTTGACCGCGAGCCCACCGCCGGGGTCGCTGACGCGCGAGCGCACCGCGTCGACCGGCTTCGTGATTGTCGCCGGCTCGCCGTCGGTCGTGACGTCGGCGACGAGCAGCGCCGACGTGCCGTCCGACGACATGGTCGGTTCAGCGAACGGCGTCGTGCTCTTCAGGTCGAGCGCGTTCAGCTCGGCGCGGTCCGCGGCGATCCGCCCCCGATCGCCCGCCGTCAGGCCGCCTGCGCGGCGATAGACGACGATCATGGCGACGGACTCGCTGCCCTGGATCGCCTTCGTCGCGTTCAGCGCTTGCGTCGACTCGGCGCTGCTCGGCAGGAAGGAGGCCGAGTCGTTGTTCTCGGCGTCGGTGAACTTCGACGGGAGCTGGGCGCCGTTGATCGCGACGAGCGCGATCAGCCAGATCGCGAACACGATCCACTTGCCGCGGCGGGTGGAGGGGAACTGGACTAGCTTGGACATGCGAAGAGCTCGGCTGGTCTGGTCGAGGGCGGGTCGGTACGTGGCCTACCGGTCGAACAGCCCGGCAAGTGCCGGGCTGGGACGGAGATCGACGCCGGTCGGCGGGGAGAGCACCGACCCGGTCGCGGCGCGGCGCTTGGCGACAGGATGACGGCCGCCCCGGTCGGAGCGCAAGCGGGAGGCGGCGGGTGAGCGTCAGGTCGCGGACGCGGGCCCGTCGAGCAGCGCCGCGAGCTCGGCCGAGTCGGTCACCGGGGAGCGGCAGGCGAACCGCTCGCACACGTATGCCGCAGCCCGGCCGCCGACCGGCTCACGACCGGCGAGCAACGGGACCGCCGACGGCTCGGGGGCCTCCCGGCGGCCGGCGAGCACGAGTCGCGAGCGCAGCGAGCCGCGCACCACGCGGGCCAGCGGCTCGAGGTGCTCGCCGACCAGCGCGACCTCGCGCGTCGGACCGAGGTGCAGGTCGATCGCCTGCAGCGTGTGGCCGAACGCCTGGGGGTGGCGCGCGGTGAGCGAATGGACCAGCGCGAGCTGGCCGAGCGCGGCGTCCTCGTAGCGGCGCTCGCCGGTCAGCAGCGCGAGGCGCAGCAGGCCGAACGCGGCGCCCGCGCCCCCCGACGGGATCGGCTGGTCCTCGAGCTCCTTGCGCCGCGCGAGCAGTGCGGGTGCGTCGTCGGCGGTCGAGAAGAAGCCGCCGGCGTCGGGGTCGGCGAAGCGCGCGAGCAGCTCCTCGGCGCTCGCTCGCGCCGCGAGGAACCAGCGCTCCTCGAAGGTCGCCTCGTAGAGGGTCAGCAGCGCCTCGAGCAGAAACGCGTGGTCCTCGAGGAACGCGTCGATCCGCGGCGCTCCGGCGTTGAACGTCCGTCGCAGCCGGCCGTCCGGCCCGCGCATCCGCGTCAGCAGGAAGTCCGCCGTCGAGCGAGCCGCGTCGAGCAGGTCCTCGCGCTCCAGAGCCGCCCCGGCGTCGGCGAGCGCGCTGACCATCAACGCGTTCCAGCTCGCGAGGCGCTTGTCGTCGGTCGCGGGACGTGAGCGACCCTCGCGCGCCGCGAGCAGCCGACGGCGGATCCGCTCCCGTACCTCCGGCTCCGGCTCGACGCCGCGCGACTCGAGCACGTTCGCGCCAGGGGGACCGCCCGGCATGTTGCCGGCGTGGCTCGCGCCGAGCCACTCGAGCGCGACGGCGGCGTCGGCGCCCAGCGCGTCGACGAGCTCGGCCGTCGTCCAGACGTAGAAGCGCCCCTCGACACCCTCCGAGTCGGCGTCCAGCGCGCTGAAGAAGCCCCCGTCCGGGGCGTGCATCTCGCGCAGCGCCCAGTCGAGCGTCTCCTCGCAGACACGGCGCAGCACCGGGTCGCCACTCGCCAGCCAGCCGTGCAGGTAGGCGCGTGCGAGCAGCGCGTTGTCGCACAGCATCTTCTCGAAGTGGGGGACGGTCCACATCGCGTCGACGCTGTAGCGGTGGAAGCCGCCGCCGACCTGGTCGAAGATCCCGCCGGAGGCCATCGAGTGCAGCGTCTGCAGCGCCATCGCCCGCTCGCCGCGCGCCAGCAGCAGCTCGATCGTCGATGCCGCGGGGAACTTGGGCGCACGCCCCCAGCCACCGTGGACGCTGTCGAATCCCTCGCGCAGCCCCTCCACGGCCTGATCCAGGATGGCCGGGCGAATCGGCTCCGGGCTCGGGCGCAGCAGCGCGCCGCCGCGTAGGCGCTGAGCGGCGCCGGCGCCGCCGGCGACGATCTCCTCACGCCGCTCGTCCCAGGCCTCGGCGACCGCGGTCAGCACCTGCCGCCAGGACGGCAGGCCGTGACGCGGGTCGGGGGGAAAGTACGTGCCACCGTAGAACGGGACCTGCTCGGGCGTGAGGAACACGTTGAGCGGCCAGCCGCTCTGACCGGACATCGCCTGGACCGCCTCCATGTACAGGGCGTCGACGTCCGGGCGCTCCTCGCGGTCGACCTTGACGTTCACGAACCACTCGTTCATCAGCGACGCGACGTCCGGGTCCTCGAAGCTCTCGTGCTCCATCACATGGCACCAGTGGCAGGCCGAGTAGCCGATCGAGACCAGGATCGGCCGGTCCGCCTCGCGCGCGCGGCGCAGCGCCTCGTCCCCCCACGGAAGCCAGTCCACCGGGTTGCCGGCGTGCTGGAGCAGGTAGGGGGAGGTCTCGTGGGCGAGGGCGTTCGGCACGATGGGCTCCCGCTGACGCTAGCGAAGGCCGGGTGGGGAGGGCGCATCTCCCGCGTCCGCGTCTCCTGCGAGGATTCGGCGGCAGGCCTCGAGCAACGCGAACCCGTCAGGAGCCGCCCATGTCCCATCACCGCGAGACCGTCACCGCGCTCGGCGCGCCGGCTGCGATCGGTCCCTACTCGCACGCGGTCCGCTCGAGGGGGATGCTCTACTGCTCCGGGCAGATCGCGGTCGACCCCGCGACGAACGAGCTCGTCGACGGAGGACCGGGAGCGCAGGCGCGCAAGTGCCTCGAGAACCTGCGGGCGGTCTGCGCGGCGGCAGGGGCCGAGCTCGGCGACGCGGTGCGCCTGACCGTGTACCTGAGCGACATGGCCGCGTTCGCGGAGGTCAACGAGGTCTACTCGGAGTTCTTCCCGGCCGACCCGCCGGCGCGCGTCGCGATCGCGGTCGCCGGCCTGCCGAAGGACGTCGACGTGGAGATCGACGCCATCGTCGCGCTCCCCGAGTGACCGGCTGAGGAGATGCGGGCGCCGACCGCCGCCGACGTCGAGCAGGCCCGCCGATTCGTCGCGGATGTCGTGCGCGCGACGCCGGTGCTCGAAAGCTGGACGCTCGCCGAGCGCACGGGCGGGTCGGTCGTGCTGAAGACCGAGAGCCTGCAGCGAACCGGCTCGTTCAAGATCCGCGGGGCGATCGCGAAGCTCGCCGCGCTCGGGCCGGCGGCCGCGGGGGGCGTCGTCGCCGGCAGCGCCGGCAACCATGCCTGGGCGGTGGCCTTCGCCGCACGCCAGCGCGGCGTTCCGTGCGAGGTCTTCATGCCACCCGAGGCACCGCTCGGGAAGGTCGAGGGCTGCCGCAGCCTCGGCGCGACGGTCGTCGAGGGGGGCGCGTCGGTCGACGCCTGCGTCGCGCAGGCGCGCGAGCGTGCCGTCACGGCCGGGATGGCGTTCGTGCACCCCTTCGACGACCCCGACGTCGTCGCGGGACAGGGAACGCTGGGCCTCGAGCTCCTCGAGCAGGTCCCGGATCTCACGAAGGTCATCGTCCCGCTCGGCGGTGGGGGGCTCGCCTCGGGCGTCGCGCTCGCCGTCAAAGCCTCGCGACCGGAGGTCGAGATCGTCGCCGTGCAGGCCGAGGCCGTCGCCGCATGGCCCGGGTCGCTCTCGTCCGGGCACCCCGTGGAGATCCCGGCCGCGACCACGATCGCCGACGGGATCGCGCTGAAGCGGCCCGGAGACATCACCTTCCCGTTGGTGAAGCAGCTCGTCGACCAGGTCGTGACGGTGCCCGAGGACGAGATCGCCGAGGCGATGGTGCTGCTGGCAGAGCGCACCAAGCTCGTCGTCGAGGGCGCCGGCGCGGTCGGCGTCGCCGCGCTGCTGACCGGAGTGGCCACGCCCGCCGCACGCGGCACGACGTGCGTGATCCTCAGCGGCGGGAACGTCGACGCGGGGCTGCTCGCATCGGTCGCGAGGCTGCACGAGAGCCGCTCCGGGCGGCGGCTCGTTCTGTTCACCCGCATCCCGGATCGCCCCGGCGCGCTCGCGCGCCTGCTCGCCGCGGTCGGCGAAGCCGGCGGGAACCTGATCGACGTCGAGCACGTACGCGAGGGCGTGGCGCTGCACGTGCGCGAGACCGCCGTTCAGCTCGTGCTCGAGACCCGCAGTCGCGAGCACGCCGAGCTGGTCGTCGGCGCGCTCGAGCTGGCGGGCTACTCCCCCGAGCAGATCTCCTGAGCGCCTGAGCGGCTCTCGCGGCGCCTGACGCCGCCCGTCGCCGGCCACCGTGCTCTCGCACTATCGGCCGGCGACGGTCGTCGTCATCCATCCGCGAGATCCCGCTCAGGGTTGGTGTGGTTCCGCGGCGCCTGACGCCGCCCGTCGCGGGCCACCGTGCTCTCGCACTATCGGCCGGCGACGGTCGTCGTCATCCATCCGCGAGATTCCGCTCAGGGTCTGGTGTGGTTTCGCGGCTCCTGAGGTCGGATCCCGCTCAGGGGGCTGAGCTCTCGCGGCGCCTCATGCCGGGTCGGCAGGTGCCTTGGATCGACCATCCGCGAGATCCCGCTCAGGGCCGACCGCCGGCCTCGAGGCGCGGCGGAACGGCCGATCGGCGGCGAGCGCGCCGACGACGTTCTCGAACCACGCTTGCTCCTCCTCGCGGGCGTGCTCGAGCCGGCGTATGGCCCACGAGGCGACGGCGGCGCGCGAGCCGATCGCCGAGCGCCCGCCGGTCACGGCGTAGCGCCCGTCGCCGAGCAGGACGAGCGTCCCCGGCGCATCGCGACGCACGCGCAGGCGCTCGAGCACCGGGACGCCGCGTACTCGCTCGGGTCGCGCGGCGTCCCCGTCGGCGTCGCTCCAGCTCCAAGACGAGAAGACCGGCTTGCGCCCGGGGGGCGCCGGGCGAACGCGCGCGGCGGCTCCGACCGGGCCGCTGCGCCAGCGGCCGACGAGGACGCGCACCTCGCGTGCGACCTCGTGCTGGACGAGGATGTGCAGCTCGTCGCCGGCGCGCAGCACGGTCGAGCCTCGTGGTGGAATCGCCCGGCCGGCGCGGACGATCACGTTCACGACCGCCTCCCGCGGCAAAGCGAGGTCGCGCACCCGCTGGCCGGCGATCGCGTCCTCCGAGCCGATCGGGAACTCCAGCACCTCGGCACCGAGGCGGTGGACGACGCCGGACTCCTCGAGCACCGGCGGCAGCGCTGGTTGACGGGTCGTCAGGCGCAGGCGCTTGGCGAGCGGCTCGACGGCGGTGCCCTGGACGAGCGTCGAGAGGACGACGGCGAAGAAGGCGACCGCGAAGCTGTGCTCGGCGCCCGGGACGTCGGCCACGACGACGAAGGTCGCGAGCACGACCGGTACCGCTCCGCGCAGCCCGGCGGCGCCGACGAGCGCCAGCTCACGACCGGAGAGCCCGAACGGCAGCCCGGCGGCGAGCACCGCGAGGGGGCGGGCCACGAGGATCAGCGCCAGGGCGAGCACCGTTCCCTGAAGCGCCACGGACGGCAGCTCCGCGGGGTTGACGAGCAGGCCCAGCGTCACGAACAGGCCGATCTGAGCGACCCAGCCGATGCCGTCGTGGAACGCGGCGACGGTGCGACGCGCGGGGATCGAGGCCGACCCGAGCGCGAGACCGGCGAGGTAGACGGCGAGGAAGCCGGAGCCGTGCAGCGTCGCCGCCGCGCCAAACGCGATCGCACCCGTCGCGAGCGATGCGACGGGATAGAGACCCGCAGAGCTGAGTCGCAGGCGCTCGAAGATCCGCGACGCGAGCGAGCCGACGGCGAGACCCGTGATCAGCCCGATCCCGAGCTCGCGCACGAGCAGCCAGGCCATGTCGGCCAGGCCGTAGCCGGGCTCCTGCAGCCAGCTGATGAGGCCGACGACGAGCAGCACCGCGACGGGGTCGTTGAGCCCCGACTCGCCCTCCAGCGCTCGGGCGAGCCGGCGGCGCAGGCGCGAGCCGCGCAGCAGCGCGAAGACGGCGGCACCGTCGGTCGAGGAGAGGACCGCGCCGAGCAGCAACCCCTCCAGCGTCGAGAGGTCGAACAGCCATGCCGCCGTGAGCCCCGTCACGAGCGCGGTGATCAGCGTCCCGACGGTCGCCAGCGAGACCGACAGCCCGAGCACGGGCCGGATCTCCGACCAGCCGGCGCTCATGCCGCCGTCGAACAGGATCAGCGACAGCGCGACGATGCCGATGTCGCGCGCGAGGTCGTAGTCCTCGAACGGCACCAAGCCGGTCACGTCGGACCCGATCAGCATCCCGACGGCCAGGAACAGGAGCAGGCCCGGCACGCGCATCTGGGCCGCGAGCAGCGAGGCCGCGACGCCTGCTGCGAGCAGGCCGCCCACGGCGAGGATGAGCTCGGCGAGTCTCACGCGCCACGTGCACGATGCCAGACGCACCGGAGCCGATGCGGTTCGGGGTCGAGCCGCATGGGTGGGGCGGGCGCCGTGAGACCGGCTCGCCGGCGCTCGCCCGGGCGCTCGCCGGCGCTCGCCCGGGCGCTGCGAGGCGAACCTCGCCGGCGCTCGCCCGGGCGCTATGAGGCCGGCTCGCCCAACGGCGTCACGTACGCACCGCTGATGCCGCCGTCGACCAGGAAGTTCGTGGCGGTGATGAACGAGGACTCGTCGCTTGCGAGGAAGACGACGGCCAGCGCCATCTCCTCAGGTCGCCCGAAGCGGCCCATCGGCACGTGCACCAGGCGCCGCGCAGCCCGCTCGGGGTCCTTCGAGAAGAGCTCGCGCAGCAGCGGCGTGTCGACCGGGCCGGGGGAGAGCGCATTGACTCGCACGCCTCGTCGCGCGAACTCGACGCCGAGCTCGCGCGACATGGCGAGCACCCCGCCCTTCGACGCCGTGTAGCTGACCTGCGAGGTCGCCGCACCGAGCGTCGCGACGAACGAAGCGGTGTTGATGACCGAGCCGCCGCCGCAATCGAGCAGGTGCGGGATGCCGTGCTTGCAGCACAGGTAGACCGACTTGAGGTTGACGTCCTGCACGCGCTGCCAGGCCTCGATGCCGGTCTCGAGGATCGACGCGTCGTCGTCGGGGGAGATGCCGGCGTTGTTGAACAGCACGTGGATCGCGCCGAGCTCCTCGCGCACGCGCGTGTACATGTCGCGGACCGCGCCCTCGACGGTCACGTCGACGACGAGCGAGAGATCGCCGGGCGCGCCCTCGCGCAGGTCCGCGCCGGCGACGCGTGCGCCCTCGCGCCGGAACGCCTCCACGGTGGCCGCGCCGATCCCTCCGCTGGCGCCGGTGACGACGCAGACCTTGCCTTCGAGACGTCCCGCCATCGCGCTAGCTCTCCTGGGTCCGGATGTAGATGGTCTTGAGCTCGGTGTAGTGCTCGAGCGCATGCGGGCCGAGCTCCCGCCCGTAGCCGCTCTGCTTGAAGCCCCCGAAGGGCGTGCTGACGCGAACCGAGCTGTTCGAGTTGATCGCGAGGTTGCCGGCCTCGATCGCCCGGGCGACGCGCAGGGCCTTCGCCCCGTCGCGCGTCCAGACCGAGCCGGAGAGCCCGTAGATCGTGTCGTTGGCGAGTCGGATCGCGTCGGCCTCGTCGCGGAACGGGATCACACAGGCGATCGGTCCGAAGATCTCCTCGGTGGCGGCTCGGCTTCCCGGGTCCACCGGGTGCAGGATCGTCGGCGCGAACCAGTACCCCGGTCCGGCCGGAGCCGGGCCGCGTATCGCGACGCTCACGTCGTCGGCCAGGAAGGACGCGACGCTCTCGCGCTGGCCTGCGGAGATCAGCGGGCCCATCTGCGTCGACTCGTCGAGCGGATCGCCGACGCGCATCCCCCGCACCTCGTCCTCGAGCACCGCGAGGAACTCGTCGACCGCGCCGTCCTGGACGAGGATCCGCGCCCGTGCGCAGCAGTCCTGACCGGCGTTGTCGAAGACCGCCCACGGTGCGGCGCGAGCAGCCGCCGCGACGTCGGCGTCGGCGAAGACGACGTTCGCGGACTTGCCGCCGAGCTCCAGCGTCACGCGCTTGATCGTCGCGGCTGCCGAAGCGGCGATCGACGAGCCGACCTCGGTCGACCCGGTGAAGGCGATCTTGCGCACATCGGGGTGCTCGACGAGTCGCTGCCCGCAGATGCGCCCCGGGCCGACGACGACGTTGACGACGCCTTCCGGCAGTCCCGCTTCGGCGGCGATCTCCGCGAAGCGAAGGGCGGTCAGGGGCGTCAGCTCGGCGGGCTTGAGGACGACGGTGTTCCCGGCGGCGAGCGCCGGCGCGAGCTTCCAGGCCGCGATCGCCAGCGGGAAGTTCCACGGTGTGACCAGGCCCACGACGCCGAGCGGCTCACGGAACGTCAGCGCGACGCCGCCGGCCGCGGGGATCGTCTCGCCGAGGTTTCGCTCCGGCGCTCCCGCGTAGTAGCGGAAGGTCTCCACGACCATGCCGATCTCGCCGCGGGCGCTCGTGATCGGCTTGCCGGCGTTCCGCGCCTCGAGGACGGCGAGCTCCTCGTGCCGCGAGCCGAGCGCCTCGGCTACCTCGCGCAGCAGGGCGGCGCGGGCTCCGGGGGCGAGATCGCGCCAGGCCGGCCAGGCGGCCTTGGCACGGGCCACCGCCTCGTCGACCTCGGCCACGCCGGCGCGCGGAATGGTGCGCAGCGGCCGCTCGGTCGCCGGCTCGACGATCGTCAGCATGTCGCTCATGCGCGGCAGTCTCGCAAAGGAGCGCTTGTCATGCCATTGATCGATGGCGCGTCCGGTCGGCCCGCGGCGCGTTGCGGGCCGACCGGCGCGTCCGATCCCCTGCCTACGGCGACTCGGGGAACGCCGGCTGCTCGCCGATCTCCACCTCGAGCGCTCGGGCCTCCGCGGCCATGTCCTCCGCCGGGCTGTGGAAGGTCTTGTGTCCCCGCACGACCCAGAGGATCGCGGCGAACGCGATCGTGGCGATCACCGCGACCGGCGCGTAGTTGAACGCGTCCCAGGTGAACTCGTCGTTCCAGGGAACGGCGGCCGGGGTGAACGGCAGCGAGAAGATGATCACGCAGATGATCACCCAGACGAACGCGAACGGGTTGAGCCACTTGTACTTGTTGCCCAGATGCCACGGGCCGCGCACGAACGAGTCACCGGCCCGCCAGCGAAGGAACGTGGGCGTGACGTAGGCGATGTAGAGGCCGATGACCGCGATCGAGACGACCGCGAAGAAGGCGACCGGGAAGCCGGCCTTGTTGCCCCACAGTGCCGGTACCGTGACGAGCAGCGACCAGAAGCCGACGAACAGAACCGCCATGTAGGGCACGCGGTGGTGGTTGAGCCGTGTCCACAGGTGGCTGCCGGGCAGTGCCTTGTCGCGCGAGAACGCGTACGTCATCCGCGACGCGCTCGTCACGCAGGACATGCCGCAGAAGAGCTGGCCGATCGTCGCGATGACGAGGATCGCCTTCGCGGCCCACGAGTCGAGGAAGCTCTCGAAGATCGAGACCGACGTGCCGCCGGCCTCGGTGACGACGTTCGGGTCGGAGACCGCGAACGTGATCGCGAGCAGCACGAGCCAGCCGATGACGCCCGACCAGAAGACCGAGCGCCAGACGCCCTTCGCGGCGGTGACCGAGGCGCCGCGCGTCTCCTCGGAGACGTGCGCCGAGGCGTCGTAGCCGGTCTGCGTGTACATCGTCAGCAGGAAGCCGAGCGGCAGCACGTAGAACCAGAAGAAGCCGCCGCCGAGCGATCCGTCCGAGAATCCGGAGTTGTTGATCCGCTCGGTGAAGACGAAGCTGACGCTGGCGTGCTTGTCGGGCACGACGATCAGCAGCACGATGATCACCGCAACGCCGAGCACGTGCCACCAGACCGAGATCGAGTTGAACAGCGCGACCAGCGGCGAGCTGAAGACGTTGATCCCGATGTGCAGGAAGATGATCAGCGCGTACAGCAGGAAGGTCTCGGTGAGGATGCTCTGGTCGTCGCCGAAGTTGATCCCGAAGATGTCGAGCCCGTAGATCCCGAGGGTCGCGTTGAGGAAGCTGGCGGCGGCATAGTCGACCGAGGCGACGACGCCGATCAGGCCGATCAGGTTGAACCAGCCCGTGTACCAGCCCCACTTGCGTCCGCCGAGCCTCGCCGACCACCAGTAGATGGCGCCGGCGGTGGGGTAGGCGGAGGCGAGCTCGGCCATCGAGAACGCCACCGTCAGGATCAGCACGCAGATGATCGGCCAGCCCCAGGAGATCGCGATCGGTCCGCCGTTGTTCCACGCTTGGCCGTAGGTGGTGAAGCACCCGGCCAGCACGGAGATGATCGTGAACGAGATCGCGAAGTTCTGGAAGCCGCTCCAGCCGCGCGTGAGGGTCTGCTTGTAGCCGAGCTCCGCGAGCCGGCGTTCGTCCTCCGTCAGCCCCTGCCCGACGTTCTCGGTCGTGCTCACCCCGGTTGCCCTCCTCGATCTGGTCTTGATCGGATGGTCCTGGCAGTGGGGCGGGGTCGGGCCTCATAAAGGTCTGCCTCCCCGTCCTCTTGCGGGCGCGAATCTACGCTGGCCCCGGGATGGAAGTCAAGCGCGGATTGTCACAAGCCTCGCGGCCGGTTCGGCCGGCGGTCCGATCAGGCGCCGGGGAGCAGGCCTGCGAGGACGTGCTCGGTGCCGTGGAGGTGATCTGCCACGACGTCGAGGGCGCGCGCGGCATCGCCGGCGCGGACGGCCGCGACGAGCTGCGCGTGCTGCTCGTTGGAGTGAGCGAGGACCTCGATCGGATGGGGGATGTGAAGGATCAGTGCGCTCATCTCCTCCTGGATCTCGGTCATCGCGGCGAGCAGTCGGGGACTGCCGGCCGCTTCCGCGAGTCCGATGTGGAACCGGACGTCCGCCTGGCGGTACGTGTCGTAGTCGTCCAGCACGTCGTCCATCCGCTCGACGAGCGCGGATAGCGCGTCGAGCATCGTCGGCTCGGCGCGCCCGGCCGCCAGGGCGGCGGCCCCCAGCTCGATCGCCAGGCGCATGCTGCAGACATCGCGCCAGCTCGCAAGCACCTCGATCGACGGCTCGGGGCGGATCGGCAGGGGGTCTACGACGAACGTGCCGCCGCCGCGGCCGCGCACCGCGTAAAGCAGGCCGCTCTCGGTGAGTGCGATCAGCGCCTGGCGCAGGGTCGAGCGCGCGATCCCCAGGCGCGTGCAGAGCTCGCGCTCGGGCGGGAGCTGCGCCCCGGGCACCACGAGGCCGAGCCTGATCGCGGTTCCCAGTCTGTCGACGGTCTCCTCGAACGCCGTCTGCGATCGGACCGGGGCGAAGACGACGTCGAGCGGGCCGTCGCCGGCGATCTGCGCGCCCGCGGCGGTCTGATCGTGACTCATAGTCGCTCGAATCCCCGCTCGCGCTCCCAGTCGGTGACCGCCGCGTCGAAGGCCTCGATCTCGATCCGGGCGCCGTTCGAGTAGTGGGCGACCACGTCCTGGCCGAACGCCTCGCGCGCGACCGTGCTCGCCGCGAAGAGCTCGCGCGCCTCGCGGAGCGTCGTCGGCACGCGAGGCCTGTCGGAGGCATAGGCGCTGCCGCGAACGGCCGGCTCCAGCTCGAGCTCGCGGTCGACGCCGTACAGCCCTCCCGCGACGATCGCGGCCAGCGACAGGTACGGGTTGACGTCGGCGCCCGGCATGCGCAGCTCGATGCGCCTGCCACCGCCCTCGCCGAGAACGCGTACGGCGCAGGTCCGGTTGTCGAGGCCCCAGCCGACGGTCGTCGGGGCGAACGACGCCGAGGCGAACCGCTTGTACGAGTTCACGTTCGGGGCGTGCAGCAGCGTCAGCTCGCGCGTGGTCGCGAGCACGCCCGCGAGGAACGAGTCGAAGACGTCCCGCTGCTCGGCGAACACCGGACGGTCCTCGCCGTCGCGCAGCGAGAAGTGCACGTGGCACGAGTTGCCTTCGCGCGCGTCGTACTTGGCCATGAACGAGATCGACATGCCCGCCTGGTCGGCCATCTCCTTGGCGCCGTTCTTGTAGATCACGTGCAGGTCGGCGGTCGCCAGCGCGCCGTCGTAGAGGAAGTTGATCTCGTGCTGGCCGAGGTTGCACTCGCCCTTCGAGTTCTCGACGACCATGCCGGCGGCCGCCATCTCGTTGCGAACGCGGCGGATGAGCGGCTCGACGCGCGTGGTGCCCAGGATCGAGTAGTCGACGTTGTAGAGGTTGGCCGGCTCCAGGTCGCGCCAGCCCTGGAGCTGGGCGTCGCGATAGGAGGTCTCGAACACGATGAACTCGAGCTCGGTGGCGGCGAGCGCGCTCCAGCCACGCTCGGCCAGTCGGTCGAGCTGACGGCGCAGGATGCCGCGCGGCGCCGCGACGACGGGCGAGCGATCGTGCCACTCCAGGTCGGCGAGCAGGAGCGCGGTGCCCTCCAGCCAGCCGGTCCGGCGCAGCGTCGAGAGGTCGGGCCGCATGACGAAGTCGCCGTAGCCGGTATCCCACGAGGCCATCTCGTAGCCCTTGGTCGTGTTCATGTCGACGTCGACCGTCAGCAGATAGCTGCAGCCCTCGGCGCCGTGCGCGACGATCGCGTCGAGGAAGTGGCGCGCGGTGAAGCGCTTTCCTTGGAGGCGCCCCTGCATGTCGGGGAAGGCGAGGATCACGGTGTCGATCTCGCCGCTCGCCGCGGCGTGGCGAAGCTCGTCGAGGGTCATGGCGCCGAAAGGTATCCGGCCCGTGCCATTGGGCGCAACGGGCGTGGTGGGCGGGGCCTGACTAGCCTTGCCCCATGAGCTTGCTCGAGGCGCTGGCCGTCGCGATGGCCGGCGTCTGCGCCGGAGCGATCAACACGGTCGTCGGCAGCGGCACGCTGATCACGTTCCCGGTCCTCCTGGCGGTCGGGTTCCCGCCGGTCGCCGCCAACGTCTCCAACACCGTCGGCCTGGTCCCGGGCTCGATCTCCGGCGCGATCGGCTATCGGCGCGAGCTCGACGGGCAGCGCCACCGCGTCCGGCGGCTGGCGTTGCCGGCGGTGCTCGGGGGCCTGAGCGGCGGTGTCCTGCTGCTGGTGCTGCCGGCGGAGGCGTTTCGCATGATCGTGCCGGCGTTCATCGCGATCGCGCTGGTCCTGGTCGTGGCCCAGCCGCGACTGGGCGGGCTCGTCGCGCGGCGCGAGCAGGGGCACGGGCCCGCCGGCCGGCGGTCGACGTGGGGCGCCGTCCTCGGCACGGGGATGTACGGCGGCTACTTCGGCGCCGCGCAGGGGATCCTGCTGATCGCGATCCTCGGCCTGGCGGTCGACGATGACCTGCAGCGCGTCAACGCGCTCAAGAACGTGCTCGCGGGGCTCGTGAACGCGGTCGCCGCGGTCCTCTTCGTGCTGATCGCGCCGGTGGAGTGGGGGCCGGTGCTCCTGATCGCCTGCGGGTCGATCGTCGGTGCTCAGCTGGGTGCCCGTGTCGGCCGTCGGCTGCCGCCCCCGGTCCTGCGCGCCGTCGTCGTGCTCGTCGGCATCGCTGCGATCGGCCAGCTCGTGGCCGGCTGAGAAGGCGCCGACGGCGGGTGCCGCCGGCGCCTCGAACCCCCGGCGTACGCCTGCCAAGGCCCTTCCGCCACACTCCGGCACCTCGCCGTACCGGCGCGCCCGGCGGCGCGCGCTGCGCCAGCGCGGCGCGGGTGTAGCGTCTAGCCTTGCGGTAGGAGCCCGCCGTCCGGGCAGTCGCAGCGTCCGAAGCGCCCGGCCGGCGGCCATCACGACGGAGGGAACGCATGGCGACGACCACGCAACTCGACCGCACGCGGATTGCGGAGCTCACCGCCCGCGAGAGCGAGCGCCTCGACGCGAGAACGCAACGCTCGAAGGAGACCTTCGAGAAGGCCCGGGTGCACTTGAGCGGGGGCGTCGCGTCCTCCTACCAGCTGCGCGACCCGTGGCCGATCTACATGGATCGCGGCGATGGACCGCGTGTCTGGGACGTCGACGGCAACGAGATGTTCGACTTCCACAACGGCTTCGGCTCGATGGTGCAGGGGCACGCACATCCGGCGATCGGGCGCGCGGTGCACGAGCGCTATGGGCTCGGCACCCACTTCGCCGTGCCGACGGAGGACGCGATCGTCGTCGGCAACGACCTCGCGGCGCGCTGGGACCTGCCGAAGTGGCGCTACACGAACTCGGGCTCCGAGTCGACGATGGACGCCATCCGGATCGCTCGCGCCCACACCGGCCGTGACACGGTGATGAAGATCTTCGGCTCCTACCACGGCCACCACGACACCGTGATGGTCAGCATCGGCGTCGCGTACGACGAGATCGGCGATCACGAGAACCTCGCATCGCTGCCTTACGGAGCGGGCATCCCGCAGGCCGTCGTCGACATGACGGTCGCCGTCCCGTTCAACGACGCCGGCGCGATGGAGCGCCGGATCGAGCGGCTCGCGGCGGAGGACCGGCTGCCCGCCTGCGTGATCATGGAGGCGGCGATGATGAACCTCGGCGTCGTGCTCCCCGAGCCGGGCTACCTCGAGGCCGTCCGCGATATCACGCTGCGCCACGGCATCGTGCTGATCTTCGACGAGGTCAAGACCGGCCTGACGATCGCCTCCGGCGGAGCCGTCGAGCGCTTCGGCGTGACTCCGGACATGGTGACGCTGGCCAAGGCGCTGGGCGGTGGCTTCCCGGTCGGCGCGATCGGCGGCACCGAGGAGGTCATGGCCTGCGTCCAGGACGGCCGCGTCTACCAGGTCGGCACGTACAACGGGAACCCGCTCTGCATGGCGGCCGCGCGCGCGAGCCTCGAGGAGGTCCTGACGCCGGAGGCGTACGCGAAGCTCGACCGGCTCAACGCGCGGATCCTCGAGGGCTGCGAGCAGGTCATCGAGAAGCACGGCCTGCCCGGCTACGCCGTCGGCGTCGGCTCGAAGGGCTGTGTGACGTTCTCGCCCGCGAAGATCGTGGACTACGAGAGCTTCAAGGCCAGCCAGGACGCGGAGCTCTCCGAGCTCGCCTGGCTGTTCAACATGAACCGCGGGATCTTCATGACGCCGGGCCGCGAGGAGGAGTGGACGCTGTCGGTGACGCACACCGACGAGGCGGTCGACCGCTACGTGGAGGTCTTCGAGGAGATGGCCTGGGAGCTGACCCGGGCGTAGTCCCGGACCGGCGGTCGCCGGCGCGTCGTCAACGGCGGGGGCCACGGTCGCGGCGGCCCCGCGACGGGCCGCCGGGCGAGCCGTGGAGCGGATGCCGCGGCGGCGAAGTTGACGGCTGCGTCATGCCGGCCCGCGGGGTTGCCATGCGAGACGAAGTCGCGGTCCCGATGGGTCGGGGTTGGTCCAAGGATTTGTTGACTGTCGCTTGGCGACACACCGACGATGGACTGCTATGATCGGCAACCACGCGGCTGTTAACAGCCGACAAAGGCTCTCAGGGCTCAGAGAAGAGACAGATGGCAGACATCGGAGTCCCGCTCCCGTCAACCACCGGATTCGCCCCCGCGACGATCGTCGACGCGCACATGCACGTCGGCGAGTTCCCGCTCTTCAACGTTCGCATGGACGCGCCGGGGCTCTCGAAGACGCTCGACCACTACGGCATCGCGGCGGGGATGGTCTTCCACCCCGACAACGCGTACGTGCGCGAGGTCGTCGAGCAGGTCGAGGGCGCCTACGGCCTCGTCTGGGCCAATCCCCATCGCCCGGGCTTCGTCGAGGAGGCCGTCGAGCTCTTCGACCATCCGAAGTTCCTCGGCGTGAAGCTGCACCCGCTGCTCGACTCGTATCACCCGAACGACCCGGCGGTGCATCCACTCATGGAGGAGGTCGTGCGCCGCGACCTGCCGGTCCTCGTCCACTGCGGGCACCCGATCTTCACGCTCCCCTGGAGCATCGAGGAGCTGGCCGTCGAGTTCCCCGAGGCCAAGGTGATCCTCGGTCACATGGGGCACGGCAACATCGTCTACATCGACGGCGCGATCGACGTCGCGGCACGCAACCCCAACGTCTACCTCGAGACGTCGGGCATGCCGATGCACACCAAGATCGCCGAGGCCGTCGACCGGGTCGGGCCGGACAAGGTCCTCTTCGGCTCCGACGCCCCGTTCCACGAGGTCGGCGTCGAGGTCCGCAAGGTGCAGGTCTCCGGGCTGCCGCCGGATCTCGTCGAGCGCGTGCTCGAGAGGAACTCTCGCAAACTGTTCTTCGGCGACGAGCGCGCGAGCGCACCGATCGCGCGCGCGTAGCGCGCGCGGCCCGCCGACCACAGGTCAAGTCAACCGATCAGGACCATCAGGGAGGAGCAGTGACATGAAGGTGAAGGCAAGGGGCAAGTGGGGTGCGTTGGCGGTCGCCGGCGCGATGGCGCTCGCCGTCGCGGGCTGCGGCAGCGACAGCGGCGGCAGCGCCGCGACCACCGACACCGGTGGCGACGCCGCCGCCAAGAAGGTGACGAAGTTCGCCATCGTCACGCCGGAGAAGGGCAACGACTTCGGCTGGAACCAGCAGGGCGTCGAGGCCGCCAAGAAGGTCGCGGCCGAGCTCGGCGTCGAGGTCGAGGTCGCGGACGGCTCGGGCTACGACAACGTCGACCCGATCCTCAGCCAGCTCTCCCAGAGCGGCTCGCAGCTCGTGATCGCGCACGCCAGCGGCTACAACGCGTCGGCAGCCGACGTCGCGACGAAGACCAACGTGCCCGAGATGAGCTGGGACAACCCGGACGGCGTCCAGCCCGGCCTCGTCGGCGACGCCGAGACGGCCAGCCAGGAGGGCGCGTACCTTGCGGGCGTGCTCGCCGCGAAGGTCAGCAAGTCGGGGACGCTGGGCATCGTGACGTCCGCGGACGACACGAACTGGAACAAGATGTCCGGCGGCTTCATCGCGGGCGCGCGCAGCGTCGACCCGGGCGTGAAGATCCTCTACGCGCAGATCGGCCAGGCCGGCTACGCCGACTCCGCCGGCGGCAAGCGCGTCGCCAAGACGGTGATCGCCGGTGGCGCAGACGTGGTCATCGGCATGGGCGACGGCTCCTCGTTCGGCATGCTGCAGGCCGTCGAGCAGGCCGGCGGCGACGTCAAGTTCATCGACGTCATCGGCGACAAGTCGTCGCTCGACAAGAAGGGCGTGCTGCTGTCCTCGGTGATCTGGGACTTCGCCCCGGCGATCAAGCAGGCGATCGAGGACGTCAACGCGGGCACGTTCGGCAAGGAGCCCTACACCCTCAACCTCGCCAACGAGGGCATCTCGCTGCTGAAGACCGACCACATCCCGGCCGACGTCTGGACCGAGATCGAGGGCGTCAAGGCTCAGATCGAGAGCGGCGAGGTCAAGGTGCCCCTGACCGCCAAGAAGGCCGAGGTGCAGGCCCTGCTCAAGAAGTAGCGCCTGTCGTCAAGGACGGCGTGCATGCCGGAGCCGGCGCCCCCAGTCCTCGGGGGCGCCGGCTCCGACCGCACGACGGCGCCCCGGTGCGGGGCATCCCCGTTCTCGATCGAGCTCCGCGAGACCAGCCGATGATCACACCCGACCACCTCACATCCACTGCCCCGACGGGCGGCGGAGCCTCGCCGGCTCCCGCCGTCGAGCTGCGCGGCATCACGAAGGCGTACCCCGGCGTCGTCGCCAACGACGACATCGACCTCTCCGTCTACGCCGGCGAGGTGCACGGGCTGCTCGGCGAGAACGGCGCCGGCAAGTCGACCCTGATGAGCATCCTCTCGGGGATGGTCCAGCCGGACGCCGGGACGATCCGGGTCGGTGGGCAGGAGGTGTCGATCACCTCGCCGCGCAAGGCGCTCGAGCTCGGCATCGGCACGGTCTACCAGCACCTCACGCTCGTCCCGACGCTCACCGTCCTCGAGAACCTGATGATGGGCTCCGGGTCGGCGCTGCTCGACTTCGGCGGGGCGCGCGCCCGCTTCGACGAGCTCGTCGCGACCCTCGGCGCACGGATCGACCCGAACGCGGTCGCCAGCACGCTGTCGCTCGGCGAGCTGCAGCAGGTCGAGATCGTCAAGGCGCTCTGGCGCGAGACGCGGATCCTCGTGCTCGACGAGCCGACCTCGATGCTGACGCCACAGGGCGTGACAGAGCTTCAGGGCGTGATGCAGCGCCTCAAGGACAGCGGAATCGCGATCATCTTCATCACCCACAAGCTGCACGAGGCGATCGAGATCGGCGACCGCGTCTCGATCCTCAAGGCCGGCCGGCGCGTCGGCGGCATCGAGCCGGACGAGCTGCGGGCACGAACCCCCGACGAGCTGAAGACCCGGATCATCGACACGATGTTCGGCGAGGGGGCCGCCCAGCTCGCCGGCGTGGCCGAGATGGAGGTGCACACCGAGGAGGGCGGGCACCACCGCGAGCTCTCCGGCGAGGTCGCGCTCGAGCTGATCGACCTGTCGGTCGACGGCGGCGCCGACGAGGCGAGCGTGCACGACATGACGCTCTCGGTGCACCGCGGCGAGATCCTCGGGATCGCCGGGGTGGACGGCAACGGGCAGCGCCAGCTCGCGCAGGCGATCGCCGGACAGCGTCCGATCTCCGGCGGCGACATCAGGCTCGAGGGCAGCTCGATCCGCAAGCTGGGCGTTCCCGATCGCCAGCGCCGCGGTATCGGCTACGTGACCGACGACCGCCTGCACGAAGGGACCGTGCTCGATATGAGCGTCGCCATGAACATCGTGCTCAAGCGGATCGGCGAGCGCCCCTTCTGGCGCCGCGGCGCGATCCGCCAGCAGGAGATCGACGCCTTCGCGCGGGACCTCGTCCAGCGCTACGAGGTGCGCACGCCGAGCGTCGAGACGAACATCGGAACGCTGTCGGGGGGCAACATCCAGAAGGTCCTGCTCGCTCGCGAGCTGGCTTTCGATCCGAAGCTGATCCTCTACAACAAGCCGACCTACGGGCTCGACGTGAAGACCGCGAGCTTCGTCCGCTCCCAGATCCGCGAGCAGGCCGAGCAGGGCATCACGGTGATCGTGATCTCCACCGAGCTCGACGAGCTGGTCGCGCTGTGCGACCGCATCGCGGTCATGTCCAGCGGACGCCTCACCGGCGTCGTCGACAACGGCGCCGGCGCCCACGCGCGCGTCGGGGAGCTGATGCTGGCATGAGCAACGTCGTCACGGAGCCGCCGGTCGTCGCGCCGGTCGAGGCGCCGCCCGCCCCGCGGCGCCCGCTGACGCGCCTCGAGCCGGTCGTGCAGGCGATCGTTCCGGTCCTGCTCTCGATCCTCGCCAGCGGCGTGCTGCTCGCGATCCTCGGCCGCGACCCGTTCGCCTTCTACGGGAACATCCTCCACAACGGCCTGCTGACCGACTTCGGCGTCCAGCAGAGCATCGTCCGCATGGCGACGCTGCTGCTGCTCGCCGGCGGCCTGATCGTCGCCTTCCGCGCCAACCTCTGGAACATCGGCGGCGACGGGCAGTGGCTCCTGGCGGCCGCATTCGTGGCCGGCATCGCCCCGTCCGTCGTCGGCGGCCTGGGCATGGCCGTGGGCCTGCCGCTGATGATCGTCATCGGGGCCGTCGTGGGGGCCGCGTGGACGATCGTCCCCGCCGTCCTCAAGGCGTACTACGGCGTCAACGAGATCATCACGACGCTGATGATGAACTTCGTCGGCATCGCCCTGGCGAACATCCTCGTCAAGGGCCCCTTCCTCACCGACAAGCCGGGCGTGCCGCGGACCGAGATCCTGCCGCTCGATCAGCGGCTGCCGATGCTCGGCGGGTCGCAGATCCATGCCGGGATCATCGTCGCCGTCGCGATGATGCTCGTGATCCACGTCGTCATGACGCGCACGCCGCTGGGCCTGCGCCTACGGGTGCTCGGCTCGAATCACCGCGCCGCGGTCCACCTCGGCCTGCGCCCGCAGCGGCTGACCCTGATCGCCTTCGCGGCTTCGGGGGCGCTGATCGGCATGAGCGGAGCGGTCTCGATGCTCGGCGACTGGGGCTCGTTCCGAGCCGACTTCAACCCGGCTTACGGCCTGCTCATGGTCCCCGTGGTCTTCCTCGCCCGGATGAACGCACTGGCGACGATCGCGTTCGTCGCCCTGTTCGCGGTGATCCAGATCGGCGGCGATACCGCGACCCGGCTGGCCGACCTGCCGACCGCGTTCATCCTCGTGCTCGTCGGCCTGCTCCTGTTCTTCATGACGATCACCGAGTTCCATCGAGTCCGCCGCCAGCGCAGGCTGGCGGTCGCGTCGCGGGCGCCGCGGAGCGCCGGAGCGGAGGAGGTCCGATGAGCAACCTACTGACCGAGCCGGTGCTCACCGCGCTCGTGGCCGGCGCTCTGCTGGCCATGGTGCCGCTGATGTTCGCGGCGCTGGGCGAGTCGATCTCCGAGCGCGCCGGTGTCCTCAACATCGGACTCGAGGGCATGATGCTGTTCGGCGCCTACGCCGGCTTCAACGGCGCCCTCTATATCCACTCCTCGTGGATCGGCCTCCTGCTGGGCGCGTTCGGGGGGATGCTCGCCGCTCTCGTCATGGTCGTGCTCTGCGTGTGGATGCGGCTCGACCAGATCGTCGTCGGCGTCGGCCTGTTCCTGTTCGCGGAGGGTGTGACGAGCCTCCTGCACGGAGCGCAGTTCGGCGACAGCTATCCGCGCATCGATCACGTCAGCGAGATCGAGGTGCCGCTGCTCTCGAAGATCCCGGTGCTCGGCGAGAGCGTCTTCCACCAGCACCCGATCGTCTATGTCGGGATCGCCGCCGTGTTCCTCGTCCACTGGATGCTGCGCCGTACGTCGGCCGGCCTCAACCTGCGGGCCGCCGGCGAGACGCCGAGCGCGCTCGACGCCGCCGGCGTCGACGTCACGAGGACGCGCACGCTGGCGGTGCTCGCCTGCGGGGCGCTGGCGGGGATCGGCGGCGCCTACCTTTCGATCATCGCCGCCGGGAGCTTCACGCCGATGATGACCCAGGGAGTCGGGTTCATCGGGATCGTGCTCGCGATGCTGGCCCGGGGGAAGGTGATGTGGGTGATCGCGCTGTCGTTCCTGTTCGGCATCTCGCTGTCGATCTCCACGGCGCTCCAGCTCGCCGGCGTCAACATCTCGACCGACGTCATCCAGATGCTGCCCTACGTGACGGTGATCGCGGTGCTGCTGCTGTTCGCGCGCCGCTCGTACCTGCCGTCGGCGCTGGCGCTGCCCTACTTCCGAGGAGAGCGATGATGGAGATCCGCAACACGCTGAGCGTGAGCGCCCCGCCGCAGAGCGTCTTCGAGGCGCTCGTCGACCTCGAGCGGATCGGCCCGTGCATTCCCGGAGCGACGATCGGGCCGGCCCGCGAGGACGGCGCGTACCCCGCCGAGATCGCGGTCAGGCTCGGCCCGATGCGCATGACGTACAAGGGCCTCGTGCGCATCGTCGAGCAGGACGCGCCGGCGAGACGCGCCGTGCTGTCGGCCGACGTCAAGGAGTCGCGGGGACAGGGCAGCGCGAGCGCCACGATGCGGATGCAGCTCGGCGAGGACGGCAGCGGGACGAGCGTCGAGTCGCTGACCGAGGTGCAGATGACCGGTCGCGCAGCTCAGATGGGCCGCGGGATCATCGAGGACGTCGCCGGGCGCCTCGTCGAGGAGATGGCCGGCAACCTCAGCGCACTGCTCGGGGAGCCGATCGCGCAGCCGGCCGGCGGGGCCGCCACGACGGACGAGGCGCCGGCGCCCGCCGGGACGAGCGATGGCGCGCCGCCGACCGCGCGGTCGGCGCAGGCGGGTCCGCCGGCTCCGGGGCGTGCGCCGGCCAAGCCGGTGAACGGCATCGGGCTGCTGCTGAAGGTGCTCGCCGCCCGCGTCGCGCGGCTGCTGCGCGTCCTCGCCGGACGTATCGCGGGCCTTTTCCAGAGAACGAGATAGAGGAGCTGTATTCGACGTGCGGGGACCTGACTTCACCCTCACCGCCGGGCCGACGATGGCATCCGACCGGGTGCGCGCCGCACTGGGAGGGCCGGTTCTCTTCGACTACGACCCCGTCTTCCTCGAGCGCTTCCGCTCGCTCGAGGCCAAGATCGCGGATCTGCTCCACACCGAGCAGGACGTCGTGCTGATGCAGGGCGAGGCGGTGCTGGGCCTCGAGGCGGTCGCCCGCGCGCTGACCGCCCCCGGCACGAAGTGGCTCAACCTCGTATCCGGCGTCTACGCGATGTGGTTCGGCGACTGGCTGCGTTCGTTCGGCGCCGAGGTCGTCACGCACGAGGTCGGGTTCGACGAGGCGATCGACCCCGCCGACGTCGATCGCATCCTCGCCGAGCACGGCGACATCGAGCGCGTCGCGCTGGTGCACTCCGAGACGCCGTCGGGCATCGAGAACCCGCTCCGCGAGATCGGGCCGATCGCCCACCGGCACGGCGCCCTGATGGTCGCCGACGTGGTCTCCGCCTTCGGGGGCTGCGAGGTGCGGGTCGACGACTGGAAGGTCGACCTCTGCGTCGCCGGGCCCCAGAAGTGCCTGGCGGGCCCTCCCGGCATGTCGATCGTCGTCGTCGGCCCGCGTGCATGGAAGGCGATGGAGGCGAACCCGAGCGCGCCCCGCGGCTCGTTCATGTCGCTGCTCGACTGGAAGGCGCGCTGGGTCGACACGGACAAGAGCGCATTCCTCTACACCCCCTCGGTCTCCGACGTCAACGGCGTCGACGCCGCCGTCGACGAGGTGATCGAGACGGGCGGCATCGAGGCGTCGATCGCGCGCCACGAGCTCGCCGGCCGCGCCACGCGCGCCGGGGTCAAGGCGATGGGCCTCGAGCTGTGGGCGAGGGACGAGCGCTATGCGGCGAACTGCGTCACCGCCGTCCGATGCCCAGAGGGCGTCGGTACCGCGCAGGTCCTTGCGCACGTCCGCGAGCGCTACGGCGTCATGCTCTCGAAGGGCTACGGGCCGCTGGCCGAGAAGCTGTTCCGCCTGGGTCACATGGGCCCCGCGGCGCGCTCCTTCTACCCGCTCGTCGCGGTCACGGCGCTCGGCCGCGGGCTCGCCGACCTCGGCGTGAAGGTCGATGTCGGCGCGGGCGCCGAGGCCGTCGCTCAGGTGATCTCGGAGGGCGCCGCGGAGGCGGCTACGGCGTGACCACCCTGCCGCCCTTCAACGTCCATCGCGCCGGCAGCGTCGAAGAGGCGACCGAGCTGCTCGGTCGCCTCGGCGACGACGCCGTCGTCTACTGCGGTGGGACCGAGCTGCTCCTCGTCTACCGCTTCGGCTTCGCCGACTATCCGGATCTGGTCGACATCAAGCCGATCCCCGAGCTGCGCGGGATCGCGGCCGAGAACGGGGAGCTGCGCATCGGCGCGACGGTCACGCATCGGGAGATCGAGCTCTCGCCGATCGTCCAGGAGCACTTCCCGGCGCTCGTCGAGATGGAGCGCCACGTCGGCAACGTGCGGGTTCGCAACGTCGGCACGATCGGCGGGAACCTCTGCTTCGCCGACCCCCATTCCGACCCGACGACGTTCCTCATCGCGGCCGGGGGCGAGGTCTCGATGAGGCGCGGTGGCGCGGATGCGCGCCGCATGCCGGTCGAGGAGCTCCTGCGCGGGCCGTTCGAGACCGCGCTCGAGCCGGGCGAGCTGCTGACGGCCGTGCACCTCCCGCGCGTACGCCCCGGCACCGCGCTCGTCCATCGCAAGATGTCGTTCCACGAGCGCCCGGCCATCACGGTCGCCGCCCACGTCGCGGTGCGGGACCGCGCCGTGAGCGAGGTGCGCCTGGCGGTCGGTTCCGTCGGCGTGTCGCCTGTCCGCGTCCACGCGGCCGAGGGGCTGCTCGCGGGCCTCGACGCGGCGCAGCCCGATCCGGCCGTGCTGGCAGCGGTGGGGGAGGCTGCGGCCGAGGCCGCCGAGCCGGTGGCCGACGCGAACGGCTCGGTCGAGTACAAGCAGCAGCTCGTACGGGTCCTGAGCGCTCGCTGCCTGCGCGAGGCGGCGACGGAGGCCCTGGCGGCCTGACGTCCGCGAGCGTGCTCGACCCGGAGCGACTCGCGCCGCAGCTGCGCGAGGGCGCGCTGCGTGCGCGAGCAGACCTGGTGTCGCTGCTCCTCGAGCTGTCGGCGATCGACGCGCCGAGCGGCGGCGGCGATGCGCTGGGGCGCTTCGAGGAGCGGCTCGCCGCGGAGCTGCGTGAGCTGGGCGCGGAGGTTCGCCGCCACCCGGGGCCGGTGGGCGCGCAGCTCGAGGCTCGCCTCGGCCCCCCGGCCGGCGAGCCGATCCTCGTCCTGTGCCACTACGACACCGTCTGGCCCGTGGGAACCGCTGCCGAGCGGCCTGCGCATGTCGCCGACGGGCGAGTTCACGGGCCCGGCACCTACGACATGCGCGGCGGGATCGTCGCCGCCCTCGGAGCGGCGCGCCTGCTCGGCGAGCAGCTCGAGCGTCCGCTGAGGATGCTGTTCACGCCGGACGAGGAGACCGGCAGCGCGACGTCCCGCGAGCTGATCGTGCGGCTCGGCCGCGGCGCCGCGGCGGTCCTGGTCACCGAGCCGCCGCTGCCGGGCGGCGCGCTGAAGACGGCCCGCAAGGGCTGGGCGACCTACGTGGTCGAGACGCTCGGCCGCGCCGCGCACGCCGGCATCGAGCCCGAGCGCGGCGTCAGCGCGATCGACGAGCTGGTCGATGCCCTCCTGGCGATCCGTGCCCTTGCGGACCCGGCCGCCGGGACGACGATCAACATCGGCCGGATCGAGGGCGGGGAGCTGCCGAACGTCGTCGCACCCCGTGCGCTGGCGATCGTCGACGTCCGCGCGTCGCGCGTCGAGGAGCAGCAGCGCATCGATGCGGCGCTCACCGGGCTCACCGCGCTGCGCGAGGGGGCGACGATCGCCGTCGCGAAGCGCCACGGGCGCCCGCCGATGGAGCGCACGCCGCAGATCGCGCAGGCGGCCGTCCGGGCCATCGCCCTCGCATCGCTGCTCGGCATCGAGCTCGGCGAAGGAGCGGTCGGCGGCACGAGCGACGCGAACCTCCTCGCCCCCCTGGGGATTCCCGTGATCGACGGCCTCGGGCCGGACGGCCGGGGAGCGCACGCCCTCGACGAGCAGGTGATCGTCGACTCGCTCGTCGAGCGCACCGCGCTCATCGCCCTGCTGATCGCCGCGCTCTGAGGGCGAGCGAGCAGTTCGGCGCGGGCGGCGGTGGGCGGCCCTGGGCTCCCTGCGAGGCAGGGAGCCCAGGGGTCGCCGCTTCCTAGGCGGCTGCGCCCGCCTTCTCCACGAACTGCTCGTCGAAGACGCTGTCGACAGGGGGGGCCTGCTCGATCACCTTCTGGGAGGCGAGCGTCTCGACCGTCTTCTTCCAAACCTCGGGATCCATGGCACCGAGTCCCTTCTCGTCGGTGCGGCTGCTGGTGAACGTGTGGTCGATGTCGGCCTGGAGCTGCTCGCGGAAGACCTTCGCCTTCTCCTTGAGCAGCGGTGCCGAGTCGGCGAGGATCTGTGCCGTCTCGTCCGGGTTCGCGATCACGTACTTGAACGCCTTGGCGTAGGCGTTGACGAAGCGCTGGACGAGATCCGGGTTCTCGTCGATCAGCTTCTGGCTCGTGAACATCCCCGATCCGTAGACGTCGTAGCCGTGGTCGGATCCGAGCATGATCGAGAGCGAGCCCTTGCCGCCTGCCTTGGCCTCCAGCTCCGGGACCTCGGCATCGATGTAGCACGTCACAGTGTCGACGCGATCCTGAAGGAGGTAGTTCTCGTACGGCGGCGTGACGGTCCGCTCGGTCAGGTCGGACTGCTTGAGCCCGTTGATCGCCAGCAGCGCCTTGTAGAAGATGTAGGTCGAGCCGGCTGTGTGCGCGCCGAACGTGAGGCCCTTGAGATCCTGGGGCGAGCTCAGCGTGTGCCGGTCCTTCTTCGCGCACATGCCGAGCGGGCTCTTCTGGTTGACCGCCATCAGCGCCGTGACGGGAACGCCTTGCGAGCGCGCGGTGACGAGCGTCGGCAGGTCGCCGAAGCCGAAGTCCGCTCTGCCTCCGCCGACGGTCTTCATGGCGTCCGGGGATCCGGTGCCGATGCGGATCTCCTTGACGTCGATCCCCTGTTCGGCGAAGAAGCCCTTCTCCTTGGCCACGTAGAACATGCCGTGGTTGCCACGGACCTGATAGTCGAGCTGGACCGTGACGACGTCGTGCTTGGCCTTCGCCTCGGACTTGGCGTCGTCTTCGCTTCCTCCACAGCCGGACGCGAGCACGGGCATCAGTCCCATCAGGGCGAGCGCGCCAACGCGACGGAGGTGGGTACGGACCGGTACGGGCATCTGATGCGACTCCTTGGAAATGGGGGTCAGGTCGTGGTGGCGGAGCTGGGAAGCGACAGACGGCGAGCCACCAGCCACTCGAGCGCCGACATCGCGTAGTAGAGGACGAGGCCGAGGATCGAGATCAGGGTGAGACCGGCGAACACGAGCGGCGTGTCGAGCTGTGTCGAGCCGAACTGGATGATGTATCCGAGTCCTTCGGAGGCCCCGGCGAACTCCGCGACGATCGCGCCGATGACGCTGAACGTGATCGCGATGCGAAGGCCCGCGAAGAGATAGGGCAGCGAGGTCGGGATCTGGATCCGGCGCAGGATCTGGCCGCGCGTGGCGCCGACGGAACGCATCAGCAGGTGCAGGTCGGGGTCGACGGCGGCCAGGCCCACCCGCATGTTGACCGTGATGGGGAAGAACGCGATCGCGACGACGAGCAGCAGCTTCGGCGTCATCTCGTAGCCGAACCAGAGGATGAGGATCGGAGCCAGAGCGACCTTCGGGACGTTCTGGAACAGGACGATGAGGGGGTACAGCGCTCGGTCGAGCCACGCGAACCGGGCAACTGCGAGAGCGAGCAGCGCGCCGATGATCGCGCTCAGCACGAAGCCGTAGATGATCTCCTGTGTCGTGATCCAGGTCGAGTCGAGCAGCAGCTCGCGCATCTCCCAGATCTCGGAGACGATCTCGCTCGGCTTCGCGATCGTGAAGCTCGAGATGTCGAAGACCTCGACCACGAGCTCCCAGGTCGCGATCGCGACGACGAACAGGAAGGCGCTCGGCCAGATGTCGGCCAAGCGGCGGCGGAGCAGCGAGCGCCGAGCCGGAGGGCCGGCGGCCGGCCGGCGCTCGCCGGCGTCGCGCGAGACGACGGTCGCTTCGCTCATGAGGCCTGCTCCGTGGCGCCGGAGCCGAGCCGCTTGCGCAGGTGGTGCTCGTACTCGACGAAGCGCGGGTCGTCGATCGTGTCTCCCGTGCGCGGGCGTGGCAGCTCGACGCTGAGGCTCTCGACGATCCGCCCCGGGTCGGAGTCCATCAGGTGGATCTCGTCGGAGAGGAACACCGCTTCCGAGATCGAGTGCGTGACGAACACGACGGTCTTGCCCGTGCGCGACCAGATGTCGAGCAGGCTGGTGTTCATCCGGTCACGCGTGATGGCGTCGAGCGCGCCGAAGGGCTCGTCCATCAGCAGGATCGTCGGGTCGAGTGCCAGCGCCCGAGCGATCGAGACGCGCTGCGCCATCCCGCCGGAGAGCTTCTCGGGGATCTTCGAGCCGGCGTCGGCGAGACCGACGAGGTCGAGCATCTTCTCCGCCGTCGCGCGTGCGCTCGCCTTGGCGCGGCGCCCGCCGACCAGCTCGTTCAGCAACGCGACGTTGCCGGTCGCCGTCTTCCACGGGAGCAGTGCCGGGCGCTGGAACACGAGGCCGATCTCGCGGCTCTTGACCGCATCCTCGGCCGAGAGCTCGCCGACGCGGACGCTGCCGGCCGTCGGTCGGAGGAGCCCGCCGAGGATCTTCAGCAGCGTGCTCTTGCCGCAGCCCGATGGACCGAGCAGCGTCACGAACCCGCCGGCGGGGATGTCCAGGTCGACGCCGTCGAGGACGACCTGATCTATCCCACCGTGGCTGAAGACCATCTCGATTCCACGAGCGCGGATGCCGCTCGGGTTCACGCCTCGCCTCCCTGTCGTACACGCCCGATGTGACCCAACCTCTCAGATCGACTGTCGAGTGTCAACAGCAAAACGAGGCAGTGATGCCCTCCGGTCGGGGAGGGGAGTCGATCGGGCGCGTCGTCCGAGGGCCGTCCAGTCGTCGATCCGGCCCGTTTCGCCCCCCGGCTCGCGGGTGCTCGCCCAGGGGGCGGCCGCTTGACGGCGCCGGTGGTTCGTCCAACCGAGTGTCAGGTGTTGACAGACGACAGCCGCTATGCGAGGCTTGCGCCGAATGGGACTCCCCGCCCCTGCCATAGCCGTCGTGTCGGGTCGCGCGATTCCGGCCGGTCGCCGGTCCTCGCGTCGTCTCGCGGGGGGCGCCGGCGCATGAAGCGTCCCGTTCCGGCCGGCCGTGGAGGCCGGCGCTACCGACCGCTTCTCGTCGCGTTGCCGGTCGCGCTGCTCGTGACGGCCCTGGTCCTCGTGGCGAGGGGGGGCACGTCGCTCGACACGGAGCCCGCCCTCGCATGGGGCCCGTCCGCGATCGAGCGCTCGCTCGAGCAGCGACTGACCGACAATCGCCTGAGCGTCCGGTGGGTCCAGTGCGGCACGCCCCACGGCGGGGCGTCGCTCCACCGCGGCGCCAAGGTGCTGCGCTGCGCCGCCAACTTCGGCGCTCCCCACATGCCGGTCTACTGCGCGACGATCGTCGGCGGCGAGCTCGTGACCGATCGGCAGGTCAGGGGGCTGCGATGCTGACGGTCGTCGAGGTCTTCGCACCCGTGGTACCTTCCGTGTCGGCTGTTGACACGATTCCCGACGGGTGGAGCCTGATGAACGCGATGCGCGCCGACAACGCACGTCGGCCCGACAACCGGACCCTGCGCGAGCAGGTCTTCGAGTACCTGCGAGAGGAGATTCTCTCCGATCGGCTTCCGCCGGGGACCGAGCTGCACGAGGTCACGCTGGCCGAGTCCCTGGGCATCAGCCGGGGCCCCCTGCGCGAGGCGCTCGGCCTGCTCGTCGCCGAGGGACTGGTGACGATCCGTCCCCGCCGCGGCGCCGTCGTGACGCGGCTCACCCGCAAGGAGTTCATCGAGGCCTACCAGGTGCGTGAGGGACTCGAGTCGCTCGCGATCCGGCTCGCGGTGCCCCGCCTGACCGACGAGGATCGCGCTCGCCTCCACGAGCTCGCCGACGAGATGGTCGAGCACATGAAGAGCGGCGACGTGCAGAGGTTCTTCGCGGCGAACCGGGAGTTCCACGACGTCTTCGTCGAGCGCTCCGACAACGACCGCCTGCGTGCGATGTACGAGCAGCTCATGAGCCAGATGGGCCGTCTGCTCTCCAAGTCGCTGGACCTGCGAGGCAGCCTCGACCAGTCGGTCGCCGAGCACCGGGCGATCCTCGAGGCCGTCGACCGGGGCGACGCCGAGCAGGCCGCGCGCCTCCTGGAGGAGCACATCGAAGTGCCTTACCGCATCCTCGACTCAGAGGCCGCGGCGGACATGTTCGAGTCGTAGTCACACCACGGCTGCGCTCACCAACACCACCAACGAGCAGGAAGAGGACCCCCAGAGAATGCCCGAAGCAACGACCGACAGATCACTCGAGTTCGGTGTCAACCTGAACAACCGCGAGCCGCTGATCGCTCCGGGGTACGACCTCAAGGCGCTGCTGGAGCTCTCGACGGTGGTCGAGGAGAGGGGATTCGACTCGATCTGGGTCGGCGACAGCCTCTTCTCCAAGCCTCGCTACGAGGCGATGACGCTGCTCGGCGCCCTCACCCAGCGCACCAACCGCGTTCGCCTCGGCACGGCGTGCCTGGTCTCGTCGACGCGCAACCCGCTGTTCCTTGCCGCCGAGTGGTCGACGCTCGACGTGATGTCGAACGGCCGGATGATCCTCGGCCCGTGCATGGGCAGCGCGGAGGTGGGCGTCAAGCGCGAGTTCGCGGCTCTCGGGCTGCCGTTCAAGGATCGCGCGACCGTCTTCGAGGAGGGGCTCGCCGTCCTCAACGACCTCTTCCGCGACGGCAAGACGAACTTCAAGGGCCAGTACTTCGACTACGAGGGCGTCGAGTTCCACTCCGGCACCGAGATGACGCCGCTCAAGCCGCTGCAGGAGCGGATGCCGATCTGGGTGGTGTCCAACCCACGGCTCATCGGCGACACCCCGACCGAGCGCATGCGGCAGATCATGGAGCGCGCCTGCCGGCGGATCATCGAGTACGGCACCGGCTGGATGAGCTGCTGCCGCGCCGCGCATCCGGAGGAGCTGACCGAGCAGATCGGCTACCTGCGCACCGCCGCCGAGCAGCTCGGCCGCAACTGGGACGACTACGCCGTCTCCTACCAGGTGACGATGAACATCAAGGACACCAGGGAGAAGGCAAACAACGCGATCGGCGAGTACATCTCGATGTACTACCCCGAGCTGTCGAAGATGATGGACCTCTCGAACTGGGGGCCGGTCGGCACGCCCGACGACATCATCGCCTGGCTGAAGGACTTCGCCGACCGCGGCGTCAACCACTTCATCTGCCGCTTCGGCGACCTCGACCAGTTCGATCAGGTCGAGCGCTTCTCCAAGTACGTCCTGCCCGCGTTCCGCGAGGCCGGCGTCAACGTGACCACCGCCTGAGCCCGAGAGAGGGATCCATCACCATGGCTGACGCAGCCGCGATCAAGAGCGACGCGGAGCTGGTCGTCGACGTCTGCATGAGCGTCGAGGCCGACGACGTCGTGACGATCATCACCGACGACGAGAACGAGCACCTGGCCCGAGTCCTGAACGAGGTCTGCCTCGAGCGCGGCGCCTGGCCGGTGATCGTCAACAACGAGGCCCAGGTGCGCCGCGGGCGCGCCGACACGCACTTCCCGATGGCGCCGCCGGCGCAGCTCCATCAGGCGATGCTCGCCTCGGACGAGATCATCATCATCACCAACCTCGAGTGGGCCAACCGCTTCGCGCATGTCTCCGCGGTCAAGGGGGCGTGCGAGCACAACGCCAAGATCGCGTCGGTCGAGCCCGGGATGGGCGGATGGGGCCTGACGAAGGAGAAGCTCCTGCTCGCACAGCGCCGCGCGCTCGACGCGATCGAGGCGCTCGACGGTGTCGAGAAGCTCCGCATCACGACGAAGAAGGGCTCGGACTTCACGGTCACGATCAAGGACCGACCGGCCCTCGAGATCACCTCGATCAAGCAGCGTGGGCAGATGATGGGACCGCTGCCGCTGTGGGCGGAGGTCGCCTACGCTGCCGTCGAGGACGGCACCGACGGCACCGTCGTCGTGGACGGCGTGATGCTCGGCATCGGCCTGCCCGGTCAGGTCGAGAACGACATCACCTGGACCGTCGAGCGTGGTCGGGCGGTCAAGATCGAGGGCGGTGACGAGGCGGAGCGGCTCCGCAAGGTGATCGACGGCGTCGCCGGCGCCGACGTCATCGGCGAGTTCGCCTTCGGCGTCTCCGAGGTCGCGCCGTTCGGGACCCCTTCCGAGAAGGGGCGCGTGGGAACCGTCCACTGCGCGCTCGGCGACAACCACAACGCCTATCCCGGGGGGCAGAACGTCTCGGCGCTCCATCTCGACGGCGTCGTCCTCGAGGCGAGCATGCAGATCGTCGACACCGGCCGCTGGATCCTGAAGGACGGGGAGTGGGTCCTTTGAGCGCGATCAAGGTCGTCGACCTCGAGAGCGTCGACAAGATCGACCTGCCGGGAGGCAGCTGGAGCCGGATGCTCGTGACCGACGCGACCGTCGGCGGGAACGTCGCATCGCTGGGCTACTCGGTGTTCACCCCGGGCACCGAGCTGTCGCTCGTCAAGCACGAGACGGAGGAGTTCGCGTATGTCGTGAGCGGCTCCGGAGAGCTACGGGTCGAGGACGGGCCTGCTGTGCGCTTCGCGGCCGGCGAGGCGATCCTCATCCCGGCCGGCATCTGGCACGCCGTCGTCAACACGTCCGCCGAGGACGTCGTGATGGTGTTCGGCTTCCCGCATCCCGACTATCCGCCAACCGAGCGTCGCTGACGCGGCCGACCCCCGGAAGACATCCCCTTGAGCAAGAGCAGCGACACCGAGCGCCCGGTCCTCGACGACGTGAGCCGGCCGTCCGAGGAGCATCTGATCGAGCAGGTCGCCTGGGCCTGCCGGATCCTCGCCCGTCAGGGGTACGAGGACCTGACGCTCGGGCACGTCAGTGCCCGCGGCGCCGACGATCGGATGATGTACATCAAGCGCAAGGGCGTCGCGCTGGGCGAGGTCACGCGTGAGGACATCCTCGCGTTCGACCTCGAAGGGGATCTCGCCGACGCTCCGCACAACATGCACCTCGAGGCCGTGTTGCACACCGAGGTGTACAAGCGCCGGCCGGACGTGCGCTGTGTGATCCACGGGCACCCGCCATATGCGACGGCGTTCAGCGCGACGACGGCGAGCTTCGAGTTCCTCACCCACGACGGTGTGCTGTTCATCGACGGTCTGACCACGTACGACGGGGTGCCGGAGCTGATCATCAACGCGCAGCAGGGGCGGGAGGTCGCCGAGGCGCTCGGCGGCGGCTCGGCGCTGCTGCTGCGAAACCACGGCGTCCTCGTCGCGGAGCGCAGCATCGCGTGGACGGTGCTGACCGGCGTGCTGCTGGAGAAGAGCATCCAGCTGCAGTCGATCGCGTCGACGCTCGGACCGCTGAGCCCGATTCCGCAGCAGCAGGTGGAGCGAATCCACGCCGGGAAGTACCAGGACGGCTTCGCGGAGGAGTACTGGGACGCCTGGGTGCGCGAGCTGCGGCGAAACGGGGGGGCGTTCGAGATGCCCGAGGAGGGTGTCAGGTGAACATCACGCTGACCGTGAACGGGCGATCCGTGACGGCGGACGTCGAGCCGCAGACGCTCCTGCTCGACTTCCTGCGCGACGGGCTGGGCCTCACCGGCGCCAAGCGATCGTGCGAGGTGCAGGTGTGCGGCACGTGCACCGTTCTCGTGGACGGAGGGCCGGTCAGCTCGTGCACGTACCTCGCCCACGAGGCTGACGGGCGAGAGGTGCTGACCGTCGAGGGCTTCGCGCAGCTCCCCGAGTTCGAGCTGTTCGAGGAGGCGTTCAACCGCCACGCGGCGCTCCAATGCGGCTACTGCACGCCGGGGTTCCTGCTGACGATCAAGTCCCTGAAGGACGCCGGTCAGCTCGGCAGCGAGGACGAGATCCGGCACGGGCTCGACGGGAACATCTGCCGCTGCACGGGCTACAGGGCGATCCTCGAAGCGGCGCGCGACATCGCCGGGGTGAGCTCGTGAGCGGCACGGCGACCATGACGGAGGCGCGACCTGCCGAGGTCGGCCGCTCCCGCCCGCGCAAGGATGCGTGGGAGAAGCTGCGCGGCCAGGCGATGTACGTCGGCGACATGGAAGTCCCGGGGATGCTGATCGGCAAGGTCCTGCGCAGCCAGGTACCGCATGGCCGGATCGTCTCGATCGACGCCGCCCAGGCCGCCGCGATGAAGGGCGTCGTCGCGGTCCTCACCGGCGAGGACCTGCGCGACCTCGACCACCCGTACTTCGGCCACGCGATCAAGGATCGCCCCGTGATCGCGATCGACCGCGTGCGCTTCCACGGCGAGCCGGTCGTCGCCGTCGCCGCCGAGGACGAGGCGACGGCCGACGCGGCGCTGCGCACGATCGTCGTCGAGTACGAGGAGCTGCCGGTCCTCGACACGATCGAGAAGGCGACGGCTGACGACGCGCCGCCGCTGCACAGCGGCCCGGTCGTCCCGGGGCTCTTCCACGGGCTGGGGAACATCGGCGAGCGGGACGGGAACGTCGCCTACCGCTACCTGCTGCAAGACGGCGACGTCGCGCAGGCCGCTGGGGGCGCGGACATCGTCGTCGAGGCCGAGTACGCGTTCCCCGCGGTCTACCAGTACGCGATGGAGACCCACACGACGATCGCGGACTACAGGCCCGGCGAGATCACACTGCTGGCCAACTGCCAGCACCCCTACCTCACCCAGGCCGAGATCGCCGACGTCTTCGGCCTCCCGATCGGCGCGGTGCGGATCATCGTCCCCTACCTGGGAGGCGGCTTCGGCTCCAAGTCGTACACGAAGATGGAGCCGCTGGCGGTTGCGCTCTCGCGCAAGGCCGGGCGGCCGGTGAGGGTCGCCAACCGCGTCGACGAGTCGATGGTCACCTCGCGTCGCCACGGGATGAAGGCGTGGATGCGCACCACCGCTCGCGCCGACGGCACGCTGCTCACGCGCGAGGCGCGCTTCTGGCTCGACACCGGCGCCTACGCGGACAACGGTCCGCGCGTCACGGCGACGGCGGCCGACTCGGCGCCCGGGCCGTACCGCTGGCAGGCGGTCGACGTCGACGCCAACTGCGTCTACTGCAACACCGCGCCGTCCGGCTCCTACCGGGCCTTCGGCGCCACGCACCTGCAGTGGATCGGCGAGTCGCAGATCGACGAGGTCGCCCGGCGCGCCGGCGTCGATGCGGTCGAGCTGCGCCGCCGCAGCCTCGTCGTCAAGGGCGAGCCGGTCCGTCCGGACGGCACCGGCAAGCCGCTCGACGCGGACCTGATCGGAGACGTTACGGAGGTCTCGCGGGCGATCGGGTGGGACGAGCCGCGCAGGCGCTGGCGTGGGCGCGGCGTCAGCGTCGGACTGCTCGCGGCCGGTGCGCACCCGGTCTCCCGAGCCTCGGTGCGGATGACCGTCGACGGCTCGGTCGAGGTCAACGTCGGTACGACGGAGATGGGCCAGGGGGCCCGCACCGTCATGGCGCAGATCGCCGCCGAGGAGCTCGGCACGTCGAGCGACGTGGTGCGAGTGCAGGGCGCCGACACGCGCTTCACGCCCTACGACCGCTCGACCGGCGCGAGCCGCTCCACGACGATCGCCGGCAAGGCGGTCCAGAACGCCGCGGCGAACGTCGCGGCTCGCCTGCGCGAGACGGCGGGGGAGGCGTGGGACGTGCCGGCCGAGATGGTCGAGCTGCACGACGGCCGCGCCGTGCTGGGCGGCGAGTCGATGAGCTTCACCGACGTCATCGCGAAGCGCTTCGGCTTCCGCGGCGGAGAGATCATCGAGGGCGGAGAGGTTCGTCCAACCGGCGGCCAGACGGGCTCGTACGCCGAAGGCCCGGCGTTCTGGGAGGTCTGCGTCGCCGGCGCCGAGGTCGAGGTCGACCCGGAGACGGGCGTCGTCGAGATCCTGCGCACCGCGACCGTCGCCGACGTCGGCAAGGCGATCAACCCGCAGCTCGTCGAGCGCCAGGACGAGGGCGCCTCGATGCAGGGGCTGGGCAACGCGATGTTCGAGGAGATGGTGTGGGCGGACGGCCTGCTCACCAACGACAACCTGCTCGAGTACCGCGTCCCGCGGGTCCAGGACCTGCCGGGGGAGATGACGACGATCGTCGTCGAGAACGCCGACGGCCCCGGGCCGTACGGCGCGAAGGGGTGCGGCGAGGGCGCGCTCGCGGCGCTTCCCGCCGCGATCGTCAACGCGCTCGCCGACGCGGGCGTGCGAATGCACGAGCTTCCACTGACGCCGGAGCGGGTGTGGCGCCAGATCCAGCTGGATCAGAACCAGACGACTACGGAGGAACAGGGATGACCGAGCTCAAGCGAGCAGCGATCCTCGGCACCGGCACGATGGGCCCCGGGATGGGCGCCGTCCTGGCTCGGGCCGGGCTGCAGGTCGCGCTCTACGACGTCAACGCCGAGGCGCTCGAGAAGGCGAAGGGCACCGCCCAGATCGCGGCCGGCGTGCTCGACCGCCTCGAGGTGCCCGTGAGGGAGGGCGGAGAGCTGCGCTTCGAGGGCGACCTCGCCGCCGCCGTCAAGGACGCCGACATCGTCGTCGAGGCGATCCCCGAGAGGCTGGAGCTCAAGCAGCAGGTGCTCGGCCAGCTCGAGCCGCTGGTCCGCGAGGACACGATCATCGCGTCCAATACGTCGGGCATCCCGATCACGAAGATCGCCGAGAAGCTCCAGCGCCCCGAGCGCGTGATCGGCTGGCACTGGTCGAACCCCCCACAGCTGATCCCGATGAACGAGGTGATCGTCGGTGAGAAGACCGCTCCCGAGGTGACGGCCGCGACCGAGCAGCTCACGCGCCACATCGGCTACGAGCCGGTCACGCTGAAGAAGGAGGTCCCCGGCTTCGTCGAGAACCGCGTGCTCTACGCGATCATGCGCGAGTGCCTGGCGCTGCTCGACGAGGGCGTCGTCGACGCCGAGGGGCTGGACTTGTGCGTCAAGTGGGGCATCGGCTACAAGCTGGCGGTGGTCCCGCCGATCCAGCTGCTGGACATGGCGGGGCTCGACATCTACACGAGCGTCGCGAGCTTCCTCAACCAGGACCTCTCCAACGAGGAGGGGATCTCGAAGACCGCGACCGACCTGCGCGACGCGGGCCGGCTCGGCATCAAGTCCGGGGGCGGCTTCTTCGACTACACCCCTGAGCGGATCCAGGAGCTCGTCGCCGAGCGCGGCGCCAAGCTCGTCGGCGTCCGCAAGGTCCTCGAGGCCTGACACGCGAGAGGTGGCGGGAATGTCTCAGAAGGCATCGCGCGTCCGGCTGCTCGACAGCGGCTCGTGCGTCATCGACCAGTCGCACATCACGTGGAACGTCGGCTGCGGCAATCCGGTGCGGTTCCCCGTGTACAGCGTGCTGATCGAGCACCCGGAAGGGCTGTTCCTCTTCGACACGGGGTTCGACCGGGATCTGGTGAACGAGAAGCTGGCGTTCGAGCTGCCGCAGCAGACCGACGAGCAGACGATCCCGGCGCAGCTTCGGCTCGCGGGCTTCGCCACGGACGACGTCGACGCGGTGGTCAACTCGCATCTGCACTTCGATCACTGCGGTGGAAACAAGCACCTCACGAAGGCCACGACGTACGTGCACGTCGACGAGATCCGCGAGGCGCGCTCGCCTGAGCCGTTCGAGGTGCTCGGCTACGCGGACACGAGCTGGGACCACCCCGGGGCGCGGTTCAGCCTGCTTTCGGGGGACGTCGAGCTGGCGAAGGGGCTGCACCTCTTCCACACCCCCGGGCACACCATCGGCCACTACTCGCTGCTTGTCGAGATCGAGGGGCGCAGGCCGCTGCTGTTCATGGCGGACGTCTCCTACACGCCGGCCGCCTACGCGAAGGACCAGCAGGCCGGGTTCCACTGGGACCCGGTGGCCGGCGTGCGCTCGATTCGCCGCATCAAGCAGCTCGCGAAGGAGTGGGACGCGGAGATCTTCTTCACCCACGACATGGACGAGTTCAACACCTACAAGCTCGCGCCCGACTGCTACGAGGCGTGAGGGAGGACGGATCAATGGGCAAGCTGGAGAACCGGGTCGCGGTCGTGACCGGAGCCGCTCAGGGCATCGGTCGCGCGATCGCCGACAAGCTCGTGGAGGAGGGCGCGGCGGTCGTCGTCGCCGACCTGAACGGCGAGGGCGCCGAGCGGGCGGCGCAGGAGCTGGGCGGCAGTGCCGTGCAGGCCGACGTCTCGCAGGAGGCCGACGCGCAGCGGATCGTCGACGCGACGCTCGCGCTTCACGGCCGGCTCGACGTGCTCGTGCACGCGGCCGCGATCGTGCCGTTCGTGCCGTGGGACGACGTCGACTTCGCCTTCTGGCGCAAGATCATCTCGGTCAACCTCGACGGCACTTACCTCATCGGCCGCGCGGTCGAGAAGCCGATGCGCGAGGCGGGCTATGGCCGCATCGTCAACATCGCCTCGAACTCGTTCTTCGCCGGCACTCCCAACATGGGTCCCTACCTCGCCGCAAAGGGCGGCGTGATCGGCCTGACGCGGGCGCAGGCGACCGAGCTCGGCAAGCACGGGATCACCGCCAACGCGATCGCGCCCGGCATCATCCGCTCGGAGGGCGCGCTGGCGTCTCCGCACAAGGACTCCTTCGACTTCGTCCAGTCGCTGCAGGCCCTCCCGCGCCACGGCGAGCCGCAGGACATCGCGCCGGCGGCGGCGTTCCTCGCCTCCGAGGAGTCGGGCTGGGTCACCGGCCAGACGCTCGTCGTCGACGCCGGCCACGTCCGCAACTGAGATGGCGGCGCTCGAGGTAAGCCGCGTCGGCGTGATCCTCGCGGTCGCCGACGTGGAGCGCTCGAAGGCGTTCTACACGGGGCGCCTGGGCTTCGCCGTCGAGGCCGAGTTCGAGGGCCCCGCCTACGCGATCCTGACGCGGGGCGGCGTCCGCCTGTCGCTCGCCGAGCAGGGGCACGAGGCCGGCGACCTGCCGGGCGTGGTGCCGACGGCGCCGACGGGACACGGCTCTCCCCAGGCGCTCCTGGTGCTCGAGGTGCCGAGCGTCAGGGACGCATACGAGACGCTGAAGGCGCAGGGCGTCGCCTTCGCCTCGGAGCCGTTCTCCCCGCCATGGGGCGGCGGTCGCTGCTTCGCGCTCGACCCCGACGGCTTCCTGATCGAGCTGGAGGAGCTGGCATGAGGGCCGTACGGCTGGTGGCGAAGGAGCAGGTCCGCGTCGACGAGGTGCCGGACCCGAAGCTTCGGGGTGACGGAGACGCGATCGTGCGCGTGACGCACAGCGCGCTCTGCGGCGCCGATCTGCTGCCGTATCACGGCTGGACGCCGGGCTTCGAGGACGGGACGATCCTGGGGCACGAGTTCGTCGGGGTGGTCGTCGACGTGGGGGACCATGTCGACCGGATCAAGCCCGGCCAGCGCGTCGTCAACACGAGCATGACCTCCGACGGGACGTGCGTGCACTGCCGGGCGAACCGTGCGACGCAGTGCGAGACGCGCTCGCTGTTCGGCTACTCAGGGGTGTACCCGCGGCTCGAGGGCGGTCAGGCGGACCTCGTCCGGGTGCCCCAGGCCGATCGGTGCCTCTGGCCGGTGCCGGACGACGTCAGCAGCGAGGACGCCGTCTTCGTCGCCGACATCCTGCCGACGGCGTTCGCCGGGGTGCAGCGCGGCGGTGTCTCCAACGGAGACCTCGTCGCCGTCGTGGGCTGCGGCCCGGTCGGGCTGATGGCGGTCATCTCGTCGGTCGGCCCGGCGCGTAAGGTGATCGCCGTCGACGGCGTCGAGGAGCGCCGGCGGCTGGCCCGCGAGCTGGGCGCCGAAGCGGTCGCGCCCGAGGAGGCGGCCGAGGCGGTCGCCGAGGCGAGCGGCGGAATCGGCGCCGACGTCGTCGTGGAGGCCGCCGGAGCGGTCCCGGCGCTCGACGCGAGCTTCGGGCTCGCGCGCGCTCAGGGGGTGGTGTCGGTCATCGGCGCCCACTTCGAGCCGGACTACCCGCTCAACAACGCGGTGATGTTCGAGAAGGAGCTCACCCTGACGTTCTCGATCGGCAACCCGGGCCGCGATCGCGAGCTTCTGTTCGCGGCGATCCAGGCCGGCAAGATGAAGCCTTCGACGGTGCTGACCCACCAGGTCTCGATCGACGACGCCGTCGAGGCGTACCGCGCCTTCGACGCGCGCGAGATGACGAAGGTCGTGCTGCTCACCTGATCGCGAGCGGCCGCACGGCTCGTCGACGGCCGGGGGACTTGTCGCGCAGTACGGCGGCGGGTCGCCTTGGCGCCGCGGTGCGGGTCGTCGCACGGTAGGTCGTGGATCGCCTTGCCGCCGCGCCGCTAGTGCCCTCGCAGGGCCCCGCGGATCACCTTGCCGCTGGCGGTCTTGGGCAGCTCGACGGCGAAGTCCACGATCCGCGGGTACTTGTAGGGCGCCGTCAGCGCCTTGACGTGCTCTTGGAGCTCGCGGGCCAGGGCGGCGCCGGGCGCGTGGCCCTCGCGCAGCACGACGACCGCGCGCACGACGGAGCCGCGCTCGTCATCCGGCGCCGCGACCGCCGCGGCCTCGGCGACGGCCGGGTGCGCCACGAGCGCGGACTCGACCTCGAACGGGCCGATCCGGTAGCCCGCGGAGATGATGACGTCGTCGGCACGCCCTTCGAAGAAGAGATAGCCGTCCTCGTCCCGGGTCACCCGGTCGCCGGTGCGCCACACGCCGCCGTCGCGCCGGTCGGCCTCGATCGTCCAGCCGCCGCCGTTCGCGCGCCGGACCCCGTCACCGAGGTAGCCGACGAAGAACGTCGGGTCGCTGCGCGGGTCGAGGCACAGCTCGCCGTCCTCGATCCACAGGTCGACCCCCGGCAGCGGCCTGCCCATCGAGCCCGGCCTGGGGGCCTCGCCGGTCGGCTGGCCGGTCGTCTGGCCGGTCTCGGTCTGCCCGTAGCCGTCGCGGATCCACAGTCCGGTCGCCTCGTGGAAGGCACGCAGGACCTCGGGGTTCAGCGCCTCGCCGGCAGCGACGAGGCCGCGTAGCGACGGTACGCGGCGAGGCTGCGCACGCGCCACGATCACCCGGAACTCGGTCGGCGCCATGCACAGGACGCCGACGCGCTCCCGCTCGAGGATCGCGAGTCGCTCGTACGGGTCGAAGCGGGCGTCGTGCAGCAGCGCCGGCGCTCCCCGCAGCCACGGCGCGATGAAGACGTTGCGGGCCGACTTGCTCCAGCCGCTCGAGGCGGTGCACCACACCAGCTCGCCGCGACGCGCGTCGAGCCAGCTCTCGGCCTGCAGCGCCTGGCCGGTCAGGTAGCGCTGGCCGTGGACGACCGCCTTCGGCTCTCCCGCGGTGCCGCTGGTGAACGTGATCAGGGACGGCTCGGCGACGTCGAGTGCCGCGTGCGGCGGGGGAACCGGCTGCGCCCGCGGATCGAACAGTCGAGGGTCGGGGATCAGCATCACCGGGCAGCCGGGCCCGGCCGCCTCCAGCTGATCGCGGTTGCGCTCGTCGCAGACGATCGCGGCGGGCCGGGCGACGTCCAGCCGTAGGCGCAGGTCGTGCGCCCGGAGCTGCTCGGTGCAGGGCAGCGCCACGTAGCCGGCCCGCAGGCAGGCGACCATCGTCATCACCCACTCGGGGCGGTTGCCGACGAGCGTCAGGACGACGTCGCCACGACGCACGCCGGCGGCATCCAGCGCGCCGGCCATCGCCGCGGCTCCGGCCGCGATCTCGCCGAAGGCCCACTCGCGCCGCGAGCCGTCGCGCGCGAGCTCGACGAGTGCGAGGGCTCCCGGCGGGGCGGCCTCGACGACGTCGCGGGCGAAGTTCACCGTCGCCCGGCCATCGCTCAGATGAGCGTCGCCACGAAGACGATCGCCAGCGAGTCGAGCAGGATCAGCCCCTGCAGCAGCTTATTCGAGCCGTGGGCGATGAACACGTGGAGCGACACGAGGGCGATCGCCACGAGCACGAGGCCCATCTTGATGCTCATCTCGGTCTCGCTCCAGATGTCGAGATGCGAGGCCATGATCGTCCCGGTGACGAACGCGATCGCGAGCGCCACCAGCGACGCGTATCCGTAGCGACGCGCGACCGGGACGAGCCACTCGACGGCCGGGCTGCCGGCACCGCCCTGCTTCAGGTAGACGGGCACGACCGCGAGGCCGAGGAAGAACTGGCCACCGACGAACATCGCCATCGCCAGCAGGTGGATCCACAGCACGAAGTCCCAGATGTCCATGGCCGGCAGTCTGCCAGGGACGCGCGACGGCCGGCCTCCCGGTCGGCGGCCGGATCGGACGGCTCCGGTCAAGGGGCGGCCCGGCCGGCCGGCCCGTATCCTTCGCGGCGGCGCCGTCCCGTGGCCGCCACCTGATCCGTCGCTCATCCGAGGAGGAGCCCAAGATGGTCGCTGCCGTTCCGTTCGAGGAGAAGACCGACGAGCAGAAGGCGATCACCGAGATGGTGCGCCAGTTCGCCGACGAGCAGATCCTGCCGAACGCGGAGCGGTACGACCACGCGGACGAGTTCCCCGAGGCGATCGTCGAGCAGATGAAGGAGCTGGGGCTGTTCGGGGTGACGATCCCCGAGGAGTACGGCGGTATGGGCCTCGACCTGACGACGTACGTGATGATCGTCGAGGAGCTCTCGCGCGGCTGGATCTCGATCTCGGGCGTGATCAACACGCACTTCATCGGCAGCTACCTGCTGATGAAGTACGGCACCGAGGAGCAGCGCCAGAGGTACCTGCCGAAAATGGCGACCGGCGAGCTCCGTGCGGCGTTCTCGCTGTCCGAGCCCGAGCTCGGCTCCGACGTCCAGGCGATCAAGACGACCGCCAAGGACGTAGGCGACGGCTTCTTCGAGATCAACGGACAGAAGATGTGGGTCACGAACGGCCTGCGCTCCGGGCTCGTCTTCGTCCTCGTCAAGACCGACCCGGACGCCCAGCCTGCCCACCGCGGGATGACGTGCTTCATCGCCGAGAAGGAGCCGGGCGTCCACGAGAACACCGGGGAGCACGCGGGGCTGACCGTGCCGCCGCAGATCAAGAAGCTCGGCTACAAGGGCGTCGAGTCGACCGAGCTGGTCTTCGACGGCTATCGCTGCCCGGCCGCGAACGTGCTGGGCGGAGTCGAGGCGGGCCTCAACCGCGGCTTCTCGCAGATGATGGACGCGCTCGAGGTCGGCCGGGCGAACGTCGCCGCGCGCGGCGTCGGGATCGCCCAGCGCGCGCTCGAGCTGGCGCTCAGGTACAGCCAGGAGCGCCGGACGTTCGGCAAGCCGATCGCCCAGCACCAGGCGATCCAGTTCAAGCTCGCCGACATGGCGACTCAGGTCGAGGCGGCGCGGCTGCTGACGATCCGCGCGGCGCGTCTCAAGGACGCCGGCGAGCGCTCGGACATGGAGGCCGGCATGGCAAAGCTCTTCGCCTCCGAGGCCGGGCGCTTCTGCGTCGAGGAGTCGTTCCGGATCCACGGCGGCTACGGCTACTCGAAGGAGTACGAGATCGAGCGCCTCTACCGCGACGCGCCGCTGCTGCTGATCGGGGAGGGCACGAGCGAGATCCAGCGCATGGTCATCGGCAAGAAGCTGCTCGAGCGTCACAGGATCTGAGGGCGAGCATGAGCGAGGACACGCGCACCCTGGTAGCCCGGACGGTTCGCGGCCTACTGGAGGAGGTTCCCGCGCTGAAGCCGCTGAAGCTCGTGGTCGCGGTCGAGCTGCACGGTCGCGGCGACGTGCAGGAGCTGCGCCTGCAGCTCCCCGACGTGAGCGTGACGAAGGAGCTCCCGACCGACGCGAAGGTTCGCGTGGAGCTGCGTCGCGACGAGTTCAACCGCCTCGCCGAGAAGAACCAGCTCGCCGACTGGCGGGCCGCGCTGTCGACCGGCCGCGTGAAGGTGACGGGCGTGCAGCAGTACCTGCAGCTGATCGCGCAGGTCGTCGAGCGCCAGGAGGAGCGGGCGCGGACGAAGAAGGCGCGCCACTGATCCCGGCGGACGCGGCTGCAGAAACGCGGTCTATGCCTGAGCACGACGAGCGCGGCGACCAGCAGCAGGAGCAGGCGGCGGACGCGGCTGCAGAAACGCGGTCTATACCTGAGCTTCTGCAGCCGCGTTCGGGTTGAGCGCCCGTGTCCGCCCGTCCCGCGTGGCGCCCGGCCCTCCCGAGGCGGCGGCGCTGCGCCCGGTGCGCCGCGGGGCCGCCTACAGCTCGGCGCCGTCGTCGTACAGCTTCAGCACCCGGACGGCGCCCGGCGCCGCGTCCAGGCAGAGCCGGCAGAGGACGCACTCGTCGAGGTTCCCCTGGACGAGCTCGAGCGTCCCGTCGGGCCTCTGGGCGTAGATGTCGACCGGGCAGACCTCGGTGAGCTTCGCCGCGACCTGCGCGTCGGCCGCCCGTGCATCGTCGACCTCGACCCCGATGAACGTCCCGTCCAGCCTCATGCCGCGCTCCTCTGTGCGATCTTCGCCCGGATCAGGTCGGGTATCTGCGAGATCTCCTCGGCGACGGTGATCCCAGCCTCCGCGAGCCGCGCGATCTTCTCGGCGGCCGTGTCCTCCTTGCCCTCGACGATCGTGCCGGCGTGGCCGAAGCTCATGCCGGGCATCTCGTCCATGAACCGGCCGGCCATGAAGGCGACGATCGGCAGGCGCGAATCGTTCTCGACGACCCAGGCGGCGAGCTGGGCCTCCATCCGCCCGCCCGGCTCGGTGTAGATCACGATGCCCTGCGTCTGCTCATCGGCCTCGAACAGCGGCATGAGCTCGGCGTACGACGAGCCGATGATCGCGTCGCCGCCGATCGAGACCGCCGTCGACTGGCCGAGGCCGGCCGCGGTGAGCGTCGAGGACATCTCGGTCGTCATACCGCCGGAGCGGGAGATCACGCCGATCGGACCCGGGGCGTAGGCCTTCGCGGCGTCCTTCGCCGGGCCGCCGATGCCGCCCATCTTGACGACGTCGGGCACGATGATCCCGAGGCAGTTGGGGCCGATGATCCGCGCGCCGCGCAGCGTCGCCAGCTCGACCATCTGCGCGACGTCGCGTCGCGGGATGCGCTCGGTGACGATCACGATCAGCCTGATGCCGTTCTCGATCGCCTCGAAGACGGCGTCCTTGGTGAATGCGGGGGGGACGGTGACGACCGAGCCGTAGATCGGCCCGCCGTGGGCCGAGACGACCTGCTCGACCGTGTCGAAGACCGGGATGCCGTGCACCTCGCGACCCTTGCGGCCGGGCGTGACGCCGCCGACGATCTTCGCGCCGGCGCCGTAGTCGAGGCACTCGCGGGTGAGGTTGACCGCCTCTCGGCCGGTGATCCCCTGGACGATGAACGTCGTGTCCTGGTCGATGAGGATGCTCATGCGCCGGCTCCCTGGATCTTCGCGACCGCCCTCCGGGCCGCCTCGTGCATCGACACCGATCGGTCGGCGTACTCGACGCCGTAGCGCTCGAGGATCTTGAAGCCCTCCTCCTCCCAGGCCCCCGGGATGCGGAAGATCGCGATCTTCTCGGCCGGGTCGTACCCGAGCTCGAGGCAGGCCTTGATGACGCCGCGCGCCACGATGTCGACGCGCGTGTTCGAGACGATCGACATCATCACCGCGATCTTGTCGACGCCCGGCTTCTGCAGGACGAGCTTCGCCAGCCCGCACGCCTTGGCGACCGACGGGTTGCCGCCGATCTCGCAGTAGTTGGCCGGCCGGCCGCCGTGTGCCCGCACGGCGTCGAACAGCGTGAGCGAGCCGCCGCCGGCTCCGATCACGAGCCCGAGGTTCCCGTCGAACTCGGTGACGTTCCCCGCGACGCCGCGGTGGTCCTGGGCGTCGACGGCCTCGCCGGCGAGCTCGAACGGCGTCGCCTCGCGGGCCTGGCGCGTCTCCTCGTCGCCTACGCCGAGCTCGTGGAGCAGCTTCCGGTGGCGGCCGCGTGCCTCGTTCTCCATGTCCATGTGCGCGTCGAGTGCGACGAACGAGCCGTCGGCGAGCCGGCCCAGGGGGTTGATCTCGGCGAGCGTCATGTCGTACTCGACGAACAGCCGCGCGAGCTTGGCGACGATGGGAACCAGCCGGTTCAGGTCGCCGCCGCTGACGCCGGTCGCGGCGATGACCTCCTTTGCCGCGAACTCGCTGAACGGCAGGACGTTCGAGAAGTGCCGCCGGCCGACCTTGTCGGGCTGCTCCTCGGCGACCTGCTCGATGTCGATCCCGCCGACCGGCGAGAAGATGATCACCGGCTGCTTGGCGGCGCCGTCCCAGACGACGCCGGCGTAGTACTCCTGGGCGACGTCGGCCCTGGGGTCGACGAGCACGCCGCGCGGCATGTGCCCGCCGATCTCGAGCGCCAGGATGTCGCGCGCGTGGGCCTCGGCCTCCTGCGGGCCATCGGCGAACTTCACGCCGCCGGCCTTCATCCGGCCGCCCGTCAGCACCTGGGACTTGATGACGACCGGCCCACCGATGCGCTCGGCGATCGTGGCGGCCTCCCGCGCGTCGCGCGTGAAGCCGAAGTCGGTCACCGGGATGCCGGCGCGACGGACGATCTCGCGCGCCTCGTACTCGTAGAACCTCATCGAACCTCGGATAGCGGGGAACGGAGCGGCGGCGAACCCTACAGCGGCGCGGCGCGGCGGGCTCATGCGGCGGCCAGCGGATCGGACGGCGGCCGCGGTTCTGCGACCCCGGTCGTGGTCCTCGAGGACGCCACGCCGGCGGCCGGCGGATCGGGTGGCGGGCGTGGTCAGCGGCGCAGCACGGCCTTGCGCGCGGCGGTTCCGGTGGCACCGCCCTCGTCTGTGCAGGCAAGCACGATGTAGGCGGTGACGCTGCGGGCGCGACGCAGCTTGCGTCGGTACTTGGACGCGATCTTCAGCGTCGTCGCGTAGGCGCCCGCCTCGGGGACGTCGCCGCCCGCGCGGCCGATGATCGTGTCACTGCGCCCGACGCCCAGCCGCTTCGCCTCGCGACGGCGTACGACGAGGCCCACGGCGGCCCGGCAGGGCGCGGAGAAGGTCGAGCGAAAGCGCAGCGACTTGCCGCGCAGCAGCGCGCCGAGCTTCGTGCCGGACGGCGCGCCGATGGTGACGGCGAGGTCGCCCCCGCCGGAGCCCCCGCCGGCTCCGCTGCGATCGACCTGCTCGCAGTCGCCGAGCACGTCGAAGACGTCGGTCGGGTCGGCCTCGGCGACGTCGGCGCCGAAGCTGCAGGAGAGCGCGTCGACCTCGCCGTCGTGCGCGCGCAACGTGTCGTTGCCGTAGTTGAAAGCGGTGAACTCGCCGTCGCCGAACAGGCTGTCGCGTCCCGGCCCGCCGATCACGGTGTCGTCGCCGCCGGCGCCGATCAGCTGGTCCTGACCCGCGCCGCCGTCTATCGTGTCGTTGCCGCCACGGCCGTTGATGCTGTCGCTGCCGTCACCGCCGCCGAGCACGTCGCCGTGCGCCGAGCCCCACGTCGTGTCGTTGCCGGGGCCGAGGTCGACGACCAGCCGGGGCGAGGTCGTCATCGTCGCCTCGGGGCGGAAGGTGTCGTCGCCGGCGCCGAGCGAGACGTTGGCGACCAGGCCGGGGCCCAGGTTACCGCAGACGACGGTGTTGCCGGTGTGGTTGTCGGCGCAGCCGGGCCCGTAGTTGATGCCGGCCGGATCGCTGTAGAGCAGCGGCCCGCTGTCGCCGAACGATGGCTGGTCGACGTAGTTGGCCTCCGGGCCGCCGGTGATCGTGATCACGTTGCCCGAGCGCGAGACGGTCGTCACCGCCCAGGCGTTGCCGGATGCCGCCAGCGCCCCCAGCGTGGTGAGCAAGCCGACCATCAGTCGTCGCGACCTCATGCTTCCCTGCCCTTTCGTCTGTCCGCCCGCGTAACCGGCGCGGCGAATCTGACAGGGTGTCGATCGATCGTCAACGGCAGGCGACGAATAGGCGCCTCGGCGGTTGCCACCGGCCAAGGCCCGCCGCGCCGCCGCGCCGTGCCGATCAGCCCACCGCGCCGCCGCGCCGGGCCCGATCAGCCCGCCGCGCTGCCGAGCCGGGCCCGATCAGCCCGTCGGGCCGTCGAGCCCGTATGCCTCGCGCAGCTCGGGGTCCTTGCGCGCCAGCATCTCGGCGAGCTGGACCATCACCTGGCACTGCTTCCAGGTCGCGTCGTCCTGCATCTTGCCGTCGATCATGTGCACCCCGCGCCCATCGGGGATCGCGGCGATCACCTTGCGGGCGAAGCGGACCTCGTCGGGATCCGGCGAGAAGACCTTCTTCGCGATGTCGATCTGCACCGGGTGCAGCGACCAGGCGCCGACGCAGCCCATCAGGAACGCGCTGCGGAACTGCGCCTCGCAGCCGGCGACGTCCTTGATGTCGCCGAACGGACCGTAGAAGGGGAGGATGCCGGCGCTTGCGCAGGCGTCGACCATGCGCCCGATCGAGTAGTGCCAGAGGTCCTGCTGGGCGCTTGCGCGCGGCGCGTCCGGAACCTGGGGGTCGGGGTCCTCGATCACGCGGTAGCCGGGGTGGCCGCCGCCGACGCGCGTCGTCTTCATCCGCCGCGAGGCCGCGAGGTCGGCCGGGCCGAAGCTCATGCCCTGCATGCGCGGGCTCGCGTACGCGATCTCCTCGACGTTGGCGACGCCGAGCGCGGTCTCGAGGATCGCGTGGACGAGGATCGGCCGGCGGACGCCAGCCTTCGCCTCGAGCTGCGCGAGCAGGCGGTCGACGTAGTGGATGTCCCAGGCGCCCTCGACCTTCGGGATCATGATCACGCTGAGCTTGTCGCCGATCTCGCCGACGAGTCGTGTCAGGTCGTCGAGCACCCAGGGGGAGTCGAGCGCGTTGACGCGCGTCCATAGCTGCGTGTCGCCGAGGTCGATCTCCCTGCCGACGGTGACGAGCCCCTCGCGCGCGGCCTCCTTGTTGTCGACCGGCACGGCGTCCTCGAGGTTGCCCAGGACGATGTCGCTCTTCGCCGCGATCTCGGGCAGCTTCGCGCGCATCTTCTCGTTGCCCGCGTCGAAGAAGTGGATCATCCGCGACGGCGGGAACGGGATCTCCGTCAGCGGGTCGGGCGCGCCTGCGGCGAGCGGCTTGAAGAAGTCACGTGGGTGGCGCACGGCGGTCTCCGGGCTGGTGGCGGTCTAGGACGGCTCGCGGAAGATAATTGACTCGCCAGTCGACGCGGCGGGCAGTACGGCATGCTTCACGTCCTCGTCCACCGTCCAGGAGCCAGAGCGAGCCATGTCCGACACCGTTCAGAGCAGCGCCTTCACGATCGACCAAGCCGAGCGCGAGGCCTCGGGCGCGCACTCCTACGGGCGCTACTTCGAGGAGTTCGAGGTAGGCGCGACGTACAAGCACTGGCCGGCCAAGACGGTCACCGAGGCGGACGACCACCTCTTCTGCCTGATCACGATGAACCACCACCCGCTGCACATCAACGACGTCTACGCGTCGCAGTCGCAGCAGGGGCGCAACGTCGTCGTCGGCCCGCTCGTCTACTCGCTGGCGCTCGGCATGAGCGTGAGCGACGTCTCCGGCAAGGCGATCGCGAACCTCGCCACCGAGGAGCTCTCGCACCCCAACCCCGTCTTCCACGGCGACACGCTGTTCGTCGAGACCGGGGTGCTCGAGAAGAAGGAGTCGCGCTCCAAGCCGGATCGCGGCGTCGTCAAGGTCCACACGCGCGTGTTCAACCAGGACGGTCTGCTGGTCGCCGAGTTCAAGCGCCTGGTGCTGGTGCCCAAGCGCGTGCCGGGCGCCCCTGTCGAGGGCTAGCGCGCCGCGGGAGCGCGGTACAGCGCTCGCGGGCGCCACGTAGTCGGTTTGTAAGTCGGCGTCGGCCATCAGGTCGGCGTAGGCGATCGCAGGCGCCGCCTGGCGGATCGCGCGGTGCCCATGCGCGCGGACGGCAGGCGGGCGCATGGGCACCGGCGCCAGCACCGTGCCGGGTCAGCTGGTGGTGAGCACCGCGATCCCCGAGGCGGTGACGGCCTGCATGTCGAGGGCGGTCCAGCAGTGCAGCGACAGTGTGTGTGCGCCGGCCTGGAGGTACCTACGTTTCATCCAGACGAGCTGCGAGCGCTGATAGCCGAGCAGGTCTGCGGTGGTGAACTCGCCGGAGGGGCCGCCGCCGTCGACCTGCACGTCACAGTTGACCTCGCCCAGGCTGTTGCCGGGGTTCCTTACGTCGAAGGTCACCGCGATCGCCAGGTAGCCGGCCTTGGGGACCTGGATCGACTGCTGGCCGATCTGCGTCCAGGTCCTCGCCGGCGTCTCGGTCCAGGCCGCCGTGGACCAGAGCTCCCACGAGATCGACAGGCCGTTGGTGCCGGCCGGGCCCTGGGCGCCGGTGTCTCCCTGGTCGCCCTGCGGACCGGTAGCGCCGGTGTCTCCCCGGTCGCCCTGCGGGCCGGCGGGACCCTGGAGGCCGGTGGGACCCTGGGGGCCGGCCGACCCCTGTGGACCAGGGGTGCCGGCGAGCCCGGCCTCACCAGGGGTGCCGGCGGGCCCGGCGTCGCCCTGCAAGCCGCGCTTGCCGCGCGGGCCGATCTTGCCCTGCGAGCCGCGGCGCCCCTCGCGGTTGAACGCCAGCGGCGCCTCCAGGCTGCCGCAGCGGATCGGGCTGTCGACGACACGCAGACGGCCGGTGTTCTTGCCTACGCACGCCTGGATCACCTCACCGGACGGACGGGCATCGCGCGCGGAGACAGCGGCATACGAGCTGCCGCCCAGCGCGACGAACAGCGCCAGCAGCGCGATCGGCTGTTGGCGGGCGAGGGACAGAAGCCGAACGCGCAACGGAGATCCTTTCCTGACAGCCAGGGCCCGCTTACCCTAGGCACCACGTCGGACCGCACGACCAAAGGTCGGCGGCCACGCCTTCCTCTGCGGGCCTCTACGGATCTCGACCCCGGGCACGCCCTGACGCCCCTGCGGCGGGGTGCGCGGTAGGCTGCTCGGTCAAGGGGGCGGCTGCAGAGCGCGCCCCCATCGCCGTTTCCGGGTCTTTGAATCGGCGAATCCCTTGAACGAGCGCGCAGGAGGCTGACCCCGTCGTGTCCCACGTCACGGTTCCCACGAAGAACGAGAAGCTCGTCGCCTGGGTCGACGAGATCGCCGAGCGAGCCAAGCCGGATCGGGTCGAGTGGTGCGACGGCTCCGCGGAGGAGTACGACCGCCTCTGCCGGCTCCTCGTCGACAACGGGACCTTCCGCAAGCTCAGCGACGCCAAGCGCCCGAACAGCTATCTCGGCTGGTCGGACCCGGGCGACGTCGCCCGGGTCGAGGACCGCACGTTCATCTGCTCGCGCGACGAGCGCGACGCCGGCCCGACGAACAACTGGCGCGCACCCGACGAGATGCGCGCGACGCTCGACGGGCTGTTCGACGGAGCGATGCGCGGCCGGACGATGTACGTCGTGCCGTTCTCGATGGGGCCGCTCGGCTCGGACAAGTCGCACATCGGGGTCCAGCTGACCGACTCGCCGTACGTCGTCGTCTCGATGCGGATCATGGCCCGCATGGGCCGGGCCGCACTCGACGTGCTCGGCGAGCACGGCGAGTTCGTGCCCTGCGTGCACACGGTCGGCGCTCCGCTCGAGCCCGGCCAGGAGGACGTCTCGTGGCCGTGCAACGCGGAGAAGTACATCGTCCACTTCCCGGAGACGCGCGAGATCTGGTCGTACGGCTCGGGCTACGGCGGCAACGCCCTGCTCGGCAAGAAGTGCTTCGCCCTGCGGATCGCCTCGGTCATGGCCCGTGACGAGGGCTGGATGGCCGAGCACATGCTGATCCTCAAGTTGACCTCGCCCGAAGGGGGCGTCAAGTACATCACGGGCGCTTTCCCGTCGGCGTGCGGGAAGACGAACCTCGCGATGCTGATCCCGACGATCGAGGGCTGGACGGTCGAGACGATCGGCGACGACATCGCCTGGATGAAGGTGGGCGAGGACGGCCGGCTCTACGCGATCAACCCGGAGGCCGGCTTCTTCGGCGTCGCCCCCGGGACCGGCGAGGAGACGAACCCGAACGCGATGGCGACGATCCGCGCCAACACGATCTTCACCAACTGCGCCCTGACCGACGACGGCGACGTCTGGTGGGAGGGGATGACCCCGCAGACGCCGGGGCATCTCATCGACTGGCACGGGAACGACTGGACGCCCGACTCGGGGCGTCCGTCCTCGCATCCGAACGCGCGCTTCGCGACGCCGGCCGGCCAGGATCCCGCGATCGCTCCCGAGTGGGAGGACCCGGCGGGCGTGCCGATCGACGCCTTCCTGTTCGGAGGGCGCCGCGCCACGGTCGTCCCGCTCGTCCGCGAGGCGTTCGACTGGCAGCACGGCGTGTTCCTCGGCGCGACGATGAGCTCGGAGATGACGGCCGCGGCGGCCGGCGGCGTCGGCCAGCTGCGCTTCGACCCGATGGCGATGCTGCCGTTCTGCGGCTACAACATGGCCGACTACTTCGGCTACTGGCTCGAGCTCGGCAAGCGTGAAGGCGTGCAGCTGCCGCGGATCTTCTACGTCAACTGGTTCCGCAAGGACGAGGACGGCTCCTTCCTGTGGCCCGGATACGGGGAGAACAGCCGTGTTCTCGAGTGGATCTTCCGGCGCTGCGACGGGAAGGGCGAAGTGGTCCGCACGCCGATCGGCCTCGTGCCGGCCGCGGGCGAGCTCGACGTCGCCGGCCTCGACATCAGCCCCGAGGCTCTGCGCGACCTGCTGGCGGTCGATGCCGACGCCGTGCGCACCGAGCTCCCGCAGGTCCGCGAGCACCTCGATCGCTTCGGCGACGACCTGCCGGGCTCGCTGCGCGACGAGCTCGCGCGCCTCGAGCAGCAGCTCTGACGCTCACGTGTGCCGTTTCCGGCCGCGAGGTCGGGAACGGCACACGGTGCCGGACGCCCCCGCGAAGCGTCGCCGCGCGAAACGTCGCCGCGCGAAACGTCGCCCCCGCGAAACGTCGCCCCCGCGAAGCGTCGCCGCGCGAAGCGTCGCCCCCGCGAAAGGACGCACCGCCGGTACGAGACGACGCGACGCGACGCGACGCCCTGGTCGGTCCCCGCCGGGCCGTTGCCTAGCGAATCGGGCGGTACATCTGCAGCGTCGTCGGCAGCAGCACGATCGCCGGGCCGTCGACCGAGGTAGCCCACTCGAGCGAGTCGGCCAGATCGTCGACGCTCGTCTCGCGGACGGGGACCCCGAACGCTCCGGCGAGGGCGCCGAAGTCGGGCCGGAAGAGATCGACGGCGTAGGTCGCGCCGAAGCGCCTGTCCTGGATCTCGCGCAGCATCCCGTAGCCGCCGTCGTCGATCACCAGGAGCTTGACGGGAAGCTCGTGCTCGCGGATCGTCGCGAGCTCCTGCGGCGCGTACATGAAGCCACCGTCGCCGACGATCGTGAAGACCGGTCGCTCGGGAGCCGCGACCTGCGCGCCGACGGCCGCTGCGACGGCGTAGCCGAGCGCGCCGGAGCCGAGCGAGTAGAGGAAGCTCCGCCGCTCGTAGACCGGCAGGTGCGCCGCAGCCCAGTACCCGGCGACGGTCATGTCGACCGAAGCGATCGCGTTGCGGGGGAGGCCGGCATGCAGCGCGTCCATGACCGCGTGCTCGCGCTCGTGGCCGGCCGCCGCCTGGCCCTCGCGGATCCGGCGGCGGATCTCCGCGATGCGCTCGGTCGGCGCCTCGTCGGCCGACCGCCGCGTGAGCCGCTGGGCGAGGCCGGCGAGCGCGGCCTTGGCGTCGGAGACGACGGGCAGCGCCGGGAACGTCGCGCCGATCCGCTCGGGCGAGGCGTCGATCTGGATCAGGCGCCCGCGGAAGCGCAGCCCGTACTGCTGCGTCGTCCACTCGCCGAGCTCGGTTCCGACGCAGAGCAGCACGTCGGCCCCGGTGAGCAGATCGGCGAACGGCCCGTCGTCGCACATCGCGCCCACGGCCAGCGGGTGGTCGTACGGGATCGCGTCCTTGCCCATGTAGGTGGTCGCGACCGGCGACTGCAAGAGCTCGGCGACCGCCGCCAGCTCGTCCCAGGCGCCGCTGCGGACGACCCCGCCGCCGGCCCAGATGACGGGCCGCTCGGCGCCGTCGAGCAACTCCGCGACGTGATCGAGCAGCTCCGTCGAGGGAGCGCTCGGCGCCGGCGGAGCAGCGTCGGCAGCCGTGGCCGCCGGCACGTCGGTCGGCGCGTCGAGCAGGTCATACGGGATCTCGACGTAGACCGGCCCCGATGGGGGCTCGAGCGCCCGGCGCCACGCCTCGGCGATGACTCCCGGCAGCGACTCGCAGCTCGTCGGCCGGCCGGTCCACTTCACGAGCGGCGTGAACGACGCGGTCTGATCGGGCACCTCGTGCAGCCCGCCCTGCCGGCGTGCCATGCGATCCCGGGGGAGCTGACTGGCGATCGCCAGCACCGGCACGTGCGCCGAGGCCGACTCGACGATGCCCATCAGCGAGTTCAGCGCCCCGGGCCCGGTCGTGAGCAGCAGCGGCGCGGGGCTGTGCAGCACGCGCGCGTAGCCGTCGGCGGCGAGCGCGCTGTTGGTCTCGGTGCGCAGGGCGACCGAGCGCATGCCCAGCCGCCGCAGCCCCTCCCAGATCGCGAGCGTGTGGACGCCCGGCACACCGAACGCGGCGCTCGCACCGAGCGCCGCCAGGCTTTCCGCTACGACGTCGCCGCCGAGGCGGCGCTCGACGGCGACGTTGCCCACGATCACGCTCCGTACTTGATCCAGGTGGTCTTGAGCGCCGTGTACTTGTCGAGCGCGTGGAGCGACAGGTCGCGACCGTTGCCGGACTGCTTGAACCCGCCGAACGGGGTCGCGAAGCTCAGCGCGTCCATCGTGTTGACCGAGACGGTGCCCGCACGCAGCGACGCGGCGACGCGGTGTGCCCGTCCGAGGTCGGAGGTCCAGACCGACGCGGCCAGTCCGTACGGCGTGGCGTTCGCGATCCGCACCGCCTCGGCCTCGTCGTCGAACGGGATGACGGCCAGCACCGGCCCGAATATCTCCTCGGCGCCGAGCGGCGTGTCGTTGCGGGCATCGTCGAAGATCGTCGGCCGCACGTAGCAGTCCGAGCCGTCGACCGAGACTCGCTCGCCGCCGGTGACGAGCACGGCGTGCCCGCGGGCGCGCTCGATGTGCTCCATGACGCGGCCGGTGTGGTGCCCGTCGACCATGGCGCCCATCGTGTTGTCGGGGTTCAGCGGATCGCCGAGCCGGATCGCCTTGGCACGCTCGACGAGCCGCGCCAGGAGATCGTCCTTGATCCGGCGGTCGACGAGCAGCCGCGAGTTGGCCGAGCAGACCTCGCCTTGGTTGTAGAAAATGCCCATGCAGGCCATGTCGGCCGCGGCATCGAGGTCGTCGACGTCGGCGAACACGAGGTTGGGGCTCTTTCCGCCGCACTCGAGCCAGACCTGCTTCATGTTCGACTGGCCGGCGTATTGCTGGAAGAGCTTGCCGACGGCCGTCGAGCCGGTGAACGCGACGCAGTCGACGTCCGGGTGCAGGCCCAGCGCGCGGCCGGCGGTCTCGCCCATGCCGGGGACGACGTTGAGGACACCCGCCGGAATGCCGGCCTCGGCGGCCAGCTCGGCGAGTCGCAGCGCCGTCAGCGGAGACTGCTCGGCGGGCTTGAGCACGACGCTGTTGCCCGTGACCAGCGCCGGGGCGAGCTTCCAGACGGCGATGTCCAGCGGGTAGTTCCAGGGAACGACCGCGCCGACGACTCCGACCGGCTCGCGTGTGACGAGTGCCAGGTCGCCCGGGCCTGTGGGCGCGATCTCGCCGTAGACCTTGTCGGCCGCCTCGGCATACCAGCGGAAGCACGCCGCCGATCCCGGGATGTCGACCGTCGCCGCGTCCTCGACGAGCTTGCCCATGTCCAGCGACTCCATCAGCGCCAGCTCGTCGTTGTGCGCGTCGATCAGATCGGCGAGCGCGAGCAGGACGCGCTTGCGCTCATCCGGCGCGGCGCGCGACCACTCGCCGTCGTCGAAGGCGCGACGCGCAGCCCGCACGGCGACGTCGACGTCGACGGAGCCGCACGCCGCGATCGCACCCAGCGAGCGACCGGTGACCGGGCTGATGCAGTCGAACGTGGCGCCGTCGGCGGCATCGACGTACTCGCCATCGATGAAAGCCTGGGTCCGCGGCTGCAGCGTGGTCGCCTGCGTGCGCCACTCGTCGTAGGTGTGCGTCGGCTGGGCCATCATTCCTCCGGTGGTCGAGTACCTGGCCACACCCACATCGGGTGGGCGATCAAGCTCCAGGGCATTGTTTACTAAGGCTGAACGTCTCGGTCAAGCCGGTCACGTCGATCGGTCGAGAGCGGCGCTCTGGGCGGCCCTAGGACGCCTCGGCCGGCGACGACGCGCGCCCGCCCGAGCCCGGGCTCAGCAGCGACGCCGAGGGCAGGTCGGCGACCGAGGCGCAGCCCGTCAGAGCGAGTGTGAGCTCGAGCTCGCGCCTCAGCAGCCGGAAGGCGTGGTGGGCTCCCTCCTCGCCGGCGACGGCCAGGCCGTAGAGCAGCGGCCGGCCGACGAAGCACGCGCGTGCGCCGAGCGCCAGCGCCTTGATCACGTCGCTGCCACGTCTGATGCCGCTGTCGAAGTAGACCTCGGCGCGAGTGCCGACGGCGTCTGCGACGGCGGGCAGCGCGCTGAGCGCGGACGGCGCGTCGTCAAGCTGGCGCCCCCCGTGGTTGGAGACCCAGATCGCGTCCGCTCCGGCCTCGACTGCGGACAGCGCATCGTCGCCGCGCATCAGTCCCTTGACGACGAGCGGCCCCGGCCACTGCTCGCGCAGCCAGCTCAGGTCGGTCCAGGTCACGCTCGCATCGAACTGGCTGGCGAAGTACTCGACGAGCGCCAGCGGGTCCTGTCCGCCGTCGCCGGGCTCGAGGCGCGGCGGGGTGTTGGCCAGCACGAACCTCGAGTGGCGTACGAAGCCGGCCGACCAGCGCGGATGCAGCGCGCCGTCGAGCAGCGAGCGCAGCGTGATCCGGGGCGGGAGACTGAACCCGTTGCGCACGTCGCGCTCGCGGGCGCCCGATCGCGGCGCGTCGACCGTGACGACGAGCGCCCGGTAGCCGGCGTCCGCGGCTCGCCTGAGCAGATCGCGCACGAAGCCGCGGTCCTTCCAGACGTAGAGCTGGAACCAGCGCAGGCCCGAAGCGGCCTCGGCGACCTCCTCGATCGAGTAGGAGGCCATTCCCGAGAGCACGTAGAGCGAGCCGTCTCGCTGGACGGCGCGCGCGAGCGCAGCCTCGCCACCGGGATGCACGAGACCCGACAGCCCGGTCGGCGCGCCGAGCAGCGGCGACGGCACGGCGCTGCCGAGCACGCTGGTCCGGGTGTCGACCGACGACACGTCGACCAGGAACCGCGGATGCAGCGCCAGCTCCTCGAAGGCGGCGCGGTTGCGGCGCATCGCAAGCTCGTCGTTCGCCGCTCCGTCTACGAAGTCGAAGACGGCGCGGGGGAGGGCGCGCCGCGCCGCGCCGCGCACGTCCGCGATCGTCCGCAGCGGGCCGAGTCGCTGCTGCGTGCCGCCGGCGCCGCGCACCCGGGCCGGCAGGGCACGCAGGTCAGCGGCGAGCTGGCGCCGGACCAGGGCGGCGAAGTCACTCATCTGGCCCGGCTCATGCGAGGCGCGGCTCGGTCGCGGCTAGCGACCGGAGCGGGCGCGGCCGAGCAGGAGGCCGAGCAGCAGCCCGACGAAACCGATCGCGCCGAGCGTCACCCAGCGCTTGGCTTCGGGACTGAGGAGCAGGTCGAACGCGTTGAGCGCCTCCGGCTCGGCGGCCGGCTCCGGCGCGGGGCGCGGGGGGGCCTCGCCCTCCGCCGCCGGCACGGCGGCTGCGACGGCCTCGGCGGCCGCCTCCGGAGCGGCCGCGCGGGCGCGGCTCTCGATGTTGTCGGCGAACTGCTTGATCATCCGCTCGGAGATCTTCTGGATGGTCCCCTGCCCGAACTGCGCCGCGCGCCCACGGACCTCGAGGTCCGTGTCGAGGTGCATCAGGCTTCCCTGCTCGACCTGCTCGATAGCGGTGATGATCCGGGCGTTCGCGGCGCCCGTGCCGCTGACCTCGTCGGCCTGGGCGCTCATGACCGCGCGGCGGCCGGTGGCGTCGAGCTCCTCGAACCGCAGGATCCCCTTGTAGGAGACGACGATCGGGCCGACCTTCACCTTCATCGATCCGAGGTAGTCGTCGCCGTCGCGTCCGTCGATCCGTGCTCCGGGGAGGCACGGCGCGACGCGCTCGATGTCCGAGACGAACTCGAAGAGATCGTCCGCGGGAACGTCGATGGGAACTGCGTTCGTGAGCTTCATACGGGGCTAGGCCTCCTTGGCGAGGATCTGGGCGTCGGCCCGACTCCAGCCCAGCTTCACCTGATCGCCGGGCCGGACAGATGGGAGCTCCGCGCTGTCGGGGAGCGTGAGCACCATGTCGCGCCCGAGCGCGTCGACCGTCAGCCGGTGCATCGAGCCGAGGTACGTGTGGTCGCGAAGCGTACCGGAGATCCGGCAGTCGGCCGTCTCGCCGTCGGTGACGATCTGCACCCGCTCCGGGCGGACCGACAGCACGCAGTCGCCTTGGTGACTGCGTGCCGAGGCGCCGAGGTGGGCTTCGGCGCGACCTCCGTCCTCGAGGGTGACCGTCGCGTACTCGCCGCTGCGGCCGGTGATCGAGCACGGAAGCAGGTTCGTCTCACCGAGGAACGTCGCGACGAAGGCGGTCGCAGGGTGCGAGTAGAGGTCCTCGGGACTGCCGATCTGCTCGATGCGGCCGTCCCGCATGACCGCGATGCGGTCGGACATCATCATCGCCTCGGACTGGTCGTGCGTCACGTAGAGCACGGAGATGTTCATCCGCTGGTGGATCTCCTTGATCTCCACCTGGAGCTGATCGCGCAGGCGCTTGTCGAGCGCACCGAGGGGCTCGTCGAACAGCAGCGCGTCAGGATCGAACACAAGGGCGCGTGCGACGGCCACTCGCTGCTGCTGACCGCCCGAGAGCTGTCCCGGCTTGCGGTCGGCGAACTGCCCGAGGCCGACGCGCTCGAGCATCTCGCCGGCACGCCTGCGGCGCTCCTTCTTCTCCATGCCGCGCAGCATCAGCGCGAACGCCACGTTGTCGACGACGGTCATATGCGGGAAGAGCGCGTAGCTCTGGAAGACGATGCCGAGGTTCCGCCGCTTGGGCGGCACTCCGATCACCGACTTGCCCTCCACGAGGATGTCACCGGAGGTGGGGCGCTCGAACCCGGCGACCATCATCATCGTCGTCGTCTTGCCCGAGCCGCTCGGCCCGAGCAGCGTCACGAACTCGCCGTGCTGGACGGCGAAGCTGACGTCGTCCAGCACGAGGGGGCCGTCGTAGGACTTGGACAGGTGGCGGCCTTCGATCGCCGGCACTTCGTCACCAGCTGTCTGAGGTCGCTTCGTCGGCGACTCGGCGGTCTCGGTCTTGGTCATATTCAGTTCCCCGATGAGGAAGAGGTCGTGGGAATCGCCGCGCCGGGGAGCGGCACGGCCTTTGAGCGCCGACCGACGAAGAGCATCAGCGCGACGAAGATCGTCGTCGAGACGGCGAGGAGGATCGTCGATGAGACGGCGATGAGCGGCGTCAGGTTGTACTGGATGTCCGTGTACATCTTGACGGGGAGCGTCATCGCGTCCGGGCCCTGGAGGAAGTACGCCACGACCGGCTCGTCGAACGAGACGATGAAGGCGAACAGCGCGCTGGCGATGAGCCCCATCTTGACGGCCGGGAAGTAGACGTGGAGGAAGAGCGACCACGTGCCGGCGCCGAGGCTCTGCGCGGAGCGCACGAGCTGGGGGTTGAGGCCGGCGAGCGCCGCCGACATCACGACGTAGACGAACGGCACCGCGAGCACGCTCTGCGCGACGGCGATGCCGGGCCGCGTGCCGACGAGCTGGAGCCCGTTCAGCATCCGGCCGGCGCGGGCGAGGAAGGCGAAGTCGCCCAGCCCGAGGACGACGACGGGGATCGCCAGCGGCATCAGGATGACGCCGACCAGCACGCCGCGGCCGAGGAAGGGCTTGCCGGACAGGCCGATCGCCGCCAGCGTGCCGACGATCGTGGCGACGACCATCACGATCAGCGCGATCAGGAACGAGCTCGCTATCGCGGATGTCCATGCGTCGTCCGCGAAGAACTTGCCGAACGTGTCGAGCGAGAGGCTGGGCGGCGGCCACTCGATCACCTTCGACGACGTGAACGCGATCGGGATGACGATGAGCGACGGCAGCACCAGGTAGACGAAGACCGGGGCGAGCGCCACCCACATCACGATCTTCGTCCAGTTCACGGAGAGCGTCCGGGGCCGGGTCCCGGCCAGCTCGGGGGCCGCCTCAGAGATTGCCATATTGCCCCTCCTTCGGAACCCGGTTGTAGAGGAGGACGAGCACCGAGAAGGCCGCCGTGACGAGCATCGCGAGCAGCGACGCCGTGTTGAGGTCGACGAACTGGCTTTGGTACTGGTCGATCATGTTGGCGATCATCCGATCGCTCGGGCTGCCGAGGATGACCGGCGTGATGAAGAAGCCGGCGGAGATGATGAACGTGAGCAGCGCCGAGGCCAGGATCCCCGAGAACGTGAGCGGGAAGATCACGTGGCGCGCGAGCCGCCAGCGGCTGGCGCCGAGGCTCTCGGCGGCGCGCTCGATGCGCGGGTCGAGCGGGATCATCACCGCGAAGATCGGGAAGAACGCGTACGGAAGGCAGTAGTGGGCCATGCCCACGATGACGGCGAAGCGGTTGTGCAGCAGCGTCAGGGGGTCGTCGATGATGTGCAGCGACTTGAGCACGGTGTTCACGACGCCGTGCTCCTGCAGGATGATCGTCCAGGCGAAGTTCTTGACGAGCACCCCGGTCCAGAAGGGAAGCAGCACGAACGCGATGATCAGCGCCCGCTGGGCGCCCTTGGCGCGCCAGGCGCAGAACGCCAGGAAGTAGCCGAGGACGACGACGATCAGCATCGTCCACGCGCTGATCACGAGGGTGTTCTTGACGATCAGCCCGGTCGTCGGGTTGTTCTGCAGCTTGTCGAAGCTGGTGCCGCCGCCCTGGATCGCCGCCTGGAGCAGCTCGACGAGCGGCCACACCAGCATCAGGCCGAAGAAGACGACTACTGGGAGGACGAGCAGTCGCCGTCCTCCCAGTCGCGTGCTCAGGAAAGAGCGCACAGCCCTCAGCTCTTGTACTTGGCCTGCCAGGCCTGGAACTTCTGGGTCACGGCCTCGAGGTTGTCGGCCCACCACTTGTCGTCGCGCATCAGGATCTTCTCCTGCATCTCCGGACTCGTGGGGATCTGCGACTTGACGTCGGCCGGCAGGGACTCGACGGCCTTCAGGTTGGAGACGCCGTAATAGCTCGTCTTCATGAACGCCGCGGCCGCGTCGACGTCGGAGCAGATGAAGCCGATGAACGCCATCGCCGCGTCGCGGTTCTTCGCCCCCTTGGGGACGACGAAGTAGTCGCCGAGCGCCCCACCGTCCGTCGTCGTGTAGTCGAGCGGGATGCCGCCGTTGACCGCTTCGATCACGCGCCGCGTGTACGCCATTCCGAGGCCGGACTCCTTGTCGCTGAGCTGCTGGATGACCTGGGCGTTGGTCGAGTACCAGAGCATCTTGTCGGCCGGCAGCCGCTCGAGCGACTTGAGCGCCCGGTCGACGTCGATCGGGTAGATGCTCTCGCGCGGCACGCCGTCCGCCATCAGCGCGAACTCGAGGATGAAGCTGTCGTAGATCGCGTCGTACAGCGAGCGCTTGACGGGGTACTTGCCGGCGTCGAAGAACTCCGCCCAGCTGGTCGGCGGCGTCTTGACCTGGCGCTTGTCCCAGCTCATCACCGAGGTGAAGAAGGCATACTGGATGCCGTAGTCGCCGACGGCGTAGGGCGGGATGTTGGCCTTGTCGATGACGTTGAAGTCGAGCGGCTCGAACCCGACGTTCTGCTTGACGCCGATCGCGTAGTCCGATCCGGCCAGCTCGGCGACGTCCCACTGCACGTTGCCGGCCGCGACCTGGCGCTTGAGCCCCGCCAGCGAGGTGTTCGCGACGAACTTGACCTGCACGCCGGTCTTCTTCGTGAACGGCTCGCCGAAGTACTTCTGCAGGTCGTCGTTGTACGTGCCGCCCCAGGAGGCGACGGTGATCGAGCCGCTGAGCTTGGCGGCGGTCGTCTTGGTGGTGCTCGAGCCGCTCGTCGTAGCGGCCTTGTCCTCGCCGCCGCAGGCGGCGAGGAACGCCGGCAACCCGGCGACCGTGAGCGCCGAGGCTCCGGACTTGCGCATCAGGGAGCGCCGCGTCAGGCGAGCGTCCGCTGAAGTGCCCCGCTCGTCGCGGGACTTGTCAGGCGTTGCCAATGTGTGCCTACCTCTCTCCTCAGGGGCCACGAACCGACCCAGATTCACACGGCGCAGTGTTTAGCGCTGACAAACGAAGGGGTCAACCGTAGTTTACCTCCACGATACGGCACGTGGTTCTCCCGGAGGGTCGGCGACCGGTGGGCTCGACCGGTCTTCGGGGCGGGCCCGGGACGGGGCGCGGGGCCGCGAACGCGGATGCGGCGGCCGGTCGGCGCATCCGACGAGTCCCCGGTCGTCCGCTCGGCTCGGCTCCACAGGGCGGGGCAAGGCCGCCCAACGGGTCGATCGGTGCGCCGCTACGAGGCCGTCAGGGGCCGGCGACCGCGACGCGGCGTTGACTCGCAGAGACCCGCGCGACCGCGCGGGGCGATCGGCGGTCAGTGATGGTCGGCATGGGACCCGTGGCGTGCGTCGACGATCCAGACGCCGCGGGAGGTCTGGTCGGTCGGATTGCTGAGCCGGTGGGGGACGTGGGCGTCGTAGGCGATCGAGTCGCCGGAGTACAGCACGATCGACTCGTCGCCGATCTGCAGGTCGAAGCGGCCCTCGACGACGAATCCGTGCTCCTCGCCCTCGTGGCTGAGCATCTCGCCAAGGGCGCAGGACATCGCGCCGGGCGGGTAGGTGATCTCCAGGAACTCGATGAGATCGGTGCTTCCCCCGGCCAGCATCCGCCACTTGACCTCATGCGGGAGCTGGACACGCCGCCCCGAGCTCGAGCGCACCAGGTCATACGTGCCGGCGCCCGGCGAGGGCGGCTTGCGCCCGGCGGGGGCGGGCGGCTCGTGGCCGTTCGGCACCTCGGGGGGCGCAGCCGGCGTGCTGGCGAGGACGGGGACGGGGGCCCCGTGGAACAGCTCGTCGACCGGCACGCCGAGCTCGGTGGTGATCGCGTAGAGCGTCCCGACCGAGGGAGCGACGAGTCCGTTCTCGACCTGGGAGACGAGCCCCGGCGAGCACTCGATCCTTCGCGCCAACTCGCGCAGGCCGATTCCGCTGGCCTCACGAGTGGCCCGGATCCGTTGCCCGAGTGCCTTGAGGTCGGGCCCGGAGGCCTTCAGCGCCGCCGCCTTGGCCGGACGCCCGAATCGCTCCGGCCGCTCGGTCCCCTTGGTTGTCATGCGACGGATCGTAGAGGCTCGTCGAAACGACCAGCCGCCGGGTGTACCGTGGGGCTGGTCGGGCGCACTCCGGCGGTGTGATGTCTTGACACACGCTGTTGAGTTGCGCTAAACAACCGTATGTGGTCGCTCTTGCCGTGATTCCAAGAAAGCAGTCATCCGCGCTCGATCGCGGACAGCGATGCCGGCGGCTGCCGGGGCGGTGGGCATGAAGCCCGCAGCCTTCCGGTACGTAGCCCCGGCTGACATCGATGAAGCGGTCGCCGTGCTCGCCGAGCATGGCGGAGACGCAAAGGTCCTCGCGGGTGGGCAGAGCCTCATCCCGCTCATGAACATGCGCATGTCCAGGCCGACGGCCCTGGTCGACGTCTGCCGGATCGCGAGCCTCAGCGGCGTATCCGCGAACGGCGGCCTGACGATCGGGGCCGCGACGCGCCAGGCGTCGGTCGCCGCCTCGCCGCTCGTCGCCGACGCCTGGCCGGTGCTGACCGAGGCGCTGTCGCACGTCGGCCATCCGGCGACGCGGAGCCGCGGGACGTTCGGCGGCAGCATCGCGCACGCCGATCCGTCCGCCGAGATCCCGGCCGTCCTGCTCGCGCTCGGCGGCGAGGTCGTCGCCAAGGGCCCGGGCGGCGAGCGCGTGATCCCGGCCGACGACCTGTTCATCGCGCACTTCACGACCGATCTCGCCGAGGACGAGGTGCTGACCGAGGTCCGCCTCCCCAGGCGCGAGCCGGGCGTGGTCAGCGTGTTCAGCGAGGTCGTCAGGCGACGCGGTGATTTCGCGCTCGTCGGGGTCGTCGCAGTCGCGCAGATGGACGACGACAAGCGCGTGCGCTCCTCGCGGATCGTGCTCTTCGGCGTCGGCGAGGTGCCGTTCCGCGCGAGCGGGGTCGAGGATCTGATCCGCGGCCAGCAGCTCGACGACTCGATCGTCGCCGAGGCCGCTCGCCACGCAGCGCAGGAGATCGACCCGATTCCGGACGTCCAGGGATCGGTGGAGTACCGCCGCGAGCTCGCGGCGGACCGCGTCGGCCTTGCGCTGCGCCAACTGACTACGCAGGAAGGAGTCCCGGCGTGAGCAACGTCGCGCCCGTCTCGGACGGGAGTCAGGACCTGCGGGTCATCCGCGTGGTCGTCAACGGAGAGACGCACACCGGCATGGCCGAGTCGCGCACGCTGCTGAGCGACTTCCTGCGCCACGAGCTCGGGCTGACCGGAACGCACGTCGGCTGCGAGCAGGGCGTCTGCGGATCGTGCACGGTGCTCGTCGACGGCGAGCTCTGCAGGTCATGCCTGACCTTCGCCGCCCAGGTCGAGGGATCGCGGATCGAGACGGTCGAGGGCATCGCCGACGGGGACGAGCTGCACCCGATCCAGCGCGCCTTCCAGGACAACCACGGCCTCCAGTGCGGGTTCTGCACTCCGGGCATGCTGATCACGACGCGCGCCCTGATCGAGTCCAACCCCGATCCCTCCGAGGCCGAGATCCGCGAGCACCTTTCCGGCAACGTCTGTCGCTGCACGGGATACGCGGGCATCGTCGCCGCCGTCCAGCAGGCCGCACGCGAGATCGCCTCCGCCGACGGGGGCGGGGCATGAGCGTCCAGACTCCGCAGCACCGCTACGTCGGTGAGCGCCTCGTCCGCGTCGAGGACCCGCGCCTGCTGCGCGGCCGGGGCCAGTACGTCGACGACATCGACCTGCCGGGGATGGCTCACGCGGCGTTCGTCCGCAGCCCGTTCCCGCACGCGCGGATCAACGGCATCGACGTCGAGGCGGCTCTCGCGCTCGACGGCGTGTTCGGCATCTTCACCGGCAAGGACCTCAACCATCTCGCGGGCCCGCTGATCGCCGGCCGCAACGACTACGGCGGCGCCACGCTCGGCTCGGACCTGCTCGAGACCAAGCGTCAGCTGCTGGCCGCGGACAAGGCCCGCCACGTCGGCGACGCGGTCGCCGTCGTCGTCGCTCGCGACCGCTACCTCGCCGAGGACGCCTGCGAGCTCGTCCACGTCGACTGGGAGCCGCTGCCGGCCGTCGTCGACGCCAACGAGGCGCTCTCCGACGACTCGCCGCGGGTCGACGAGGCGCTCGCGAGCAACAACATCGTCCACAAGGACTTCGAGACCGGTGACGTCCAGGCGGCGATGGACTCGGCGCCGCACGTCTTCCGCAAGCGCTTCCATCACGGGCGCTGCCACCCGGCTCCGCTCGAGCCGCGCGGGATCATCGCCGACTGGACGACGGGCGCCGATCGCGGCGTGACCGTCTGGATCTCGCATCAGATGGCGCATCTGATGCGCACGTACCTCTCGGAGCTGCTGCAGATGCCCGAGGGCCGCCTGCGCGTCATCGTCCCCGACGTCGGCGGTGGCTTCGGGCTCAAGGCGCACCTCTTCACCGAGGACGTGGTGATCCCCCTCGTCTCGCGCGCCCTCGATCGCCCCGTCAAGTGGATCGAGGACCGCTACGAGAACCTCGCGGCCAGCAACCACGCTCGCGAGGTCTTCTGCGACATCGAGGCCGCGGCCGACGACGACGGCCGCCTGCTGGCACTGCGCATGAAGTTCCTCGGCGACGTCGGCGCCTATTCGCCGGTTCCGTACACGCCGTGGATCGACGTCGGAATGGCCGCCAAGTCGATGCTCGGCTCGTACGACATCGACAACGTCGGCTACACGACGGACGCGGTGCTGACGAACAAGTGCCCGACGGGCGCATACCGCGGCGTCGGGCAGACGGTCGGCCAGTGCGCGCGGGAGAGCATCGTCGACGACGTCGCTCGCAAGCTCGACATCGACCCGTTCGAGCTGCGGCTGCGCAACTGCATCGGCGACGAGCCGCGCGTCAATCCGATCGGCCCCCACCACTACGACGGAGGCAGCTACGCCGAGTGCCTGCGCAAGGCGCGCGACGTGCTCGGCTACGACGAGCTGCGGGAACGTCAGCTGGAGCTTCGCGAGCAGGGCCGCTACATCGGCATCGGCATCTGCAACTTCATGGAGCACGGCGCCTGGGGGTCGAAGACCTACCGCGCGCACGGCGCGGACCGCCCGTTCATCGACCTCGTCCGGTTGACCGTGGAGCCCGGCGGGTCCGTGGTCGTCGCGACGGGCCTCACGCCCAATGGCCAGGGCCACGAGACGACCTTCGCGCAGCTCGCGGCGGACGCCCTCGGGGCGGATCTGGAGCAGGTGCGCGTCGTACAGGCGGACACCGAGCGCACGCCTTTCAGCATGGGCACCCGCGGCAGCCGCAGCGGCGTCGTCGGCAGCGGCGCGATCCTGCGCGCGGCCGAGGACCTGCGCGAGAAGATGGCGCAGATCGCCGCCCACCAGCTCGAGGCGGCCGTCGAGGACATCGAGTTCGGCGGCGGCAAGGCGAGCGTTCGCGGCGCTCCGTCGCAGGCGCTGACGTTCCGCGAGATCGCCCAGATCGCCTACTTCGCGCCGGAGAAGCAGCCGGAGGACATCGGCGAGCCCGCGCTCGTCTCGACGCGGTCGTACGACCCCGACCCGACGTACGGGAACGGGACGGTCGTGGCGGTCGTCGAGGTCGACGTTAAGACCGGGATCGTCAAGACCGAGAGGATCGTCTTCGTCGAGGACTGCGGCGTGGTCCTCAACCCGATGATCGTCGACGGCCAGATCGCGGGCGGCGTCGCCCAGGGCATCGGCCAGTCGCTGCTCGAGCAGCTCGCCTACGACGTCGACGGCCAGCTCCTGTCCGGCACGTTGAAGGACTTCCTGTACCCGACGGCGGGCGACGTGCCCTCGGTGGAGATCGCGCACGTCGTGACGCCGTCCCCGGCGACCACGAGCGGCATGAAGGGGGTCGCCGAGAGCGGCATCATCGCCACGCCGGCGGCTGTGGTCAACGCCGTCGCCGACGCGCTGAGCCCCTTCAGCGTGGAGGTCGACCACACGCCCATTACGCCCAACGACGTCCGCGCGCTGCTGCGCGCGGCGCAGGCGAGCTCCCAGGCCGCCACGACCTGATCAGAGGAGGAAGACGATGACGCAGCAGAAACTGCACACGATAGGTAATGGGGCCTGGAGGAAGGATGGCATCGCCAAGGTCACCGGAACCCAGGTGTACGCCCCCGACGTCGCCGTTCCGCACCAGTGGTTCGGCCGCGTCCTGAGGAGCCCGTTCGCCCACGCCGAGATCGTCAGCGTCGACACCAGCGCCGCTGAGGCGATGGGTGCCGTCTGCCTCACCTTCGACGACGTGCCGAAGGTCCGCTACAACGAGCGGATCGTGAGCACCCCGCCGCACCTGTACCGCGACCGGTACGTGCTGGCTGACAAGGCGCGCCACGTCGGCGAGCCGATCGCCGCGGTCGCGGCGCCGACCGAGGCGCTGGCCGAGCAGGCGCTGCGCGCGATCGACGTCCAATACAAGCCCCTCAAGGCGAGTCTCAGCGCCGAGGCCGCGATGAGCCCCGAGGCGGACGCGCTCTACGAGAAGGTCATCCTCGGGACCGGCGAGGTCGCGATCGAGAACAACGTCGCCGTGCGGCGCCACGTCGAGGTCGGCGACGTCGACCAGGGCTTCGCCGAGTCCGACCTCATCCTGGAGCGGTCGTATACGACGGTCCCGCAGTACCACGCGCAGATGGAGCCCAAGTCGGTCCTCTGCGAGCCCGCGCGGGACGGCTCGATCACCGTCTGGGCGAGCGCCCAGTCGATCCACAACGTCCGCATCCTGCTCGGCGAGATCTACGGCATCCCGCTGAACAAGATCAACGTCCGGCGCACCCTGGTCGGCGGCACGTTCGGCTCGAGCATCCAGGTCAACTCCGTCGTGCCGGTCTGCGTCGGCCTAGCGCTCAAGTCCGGTCACCCGGTGAAGATCGCGTCGACGCGCGAAGAGGACATGCACAGCCACCTGCGCTACCCGTCGCAGCTCACGCTGAAGATGGGCGTCAAGCGCGACGGCACGGTGGTCGCCGGCGAGATGGACGCGACGATCGAGATCGGCGCGCACAACATCCAGGCGTTCCCCTTCCTGGGCGTCCTCGCGGGCTTCTTCGCCTCGCTCTACAAGATGCCGCACATGCGCTACAACGGAAAGGCGGTCTACACGAACCGCACCCCGTCCTGCGCGATGCAGGGCTTCGGCGCTCCGCAGGTCCACTTCGCCGTCGAGTCGCTGATGGACGAGCTCGCGGTCGAGCTCGGCATCGACCCGCTCGAGATGAAGCTGAAGAACTACGTCGGCCTCGGCGGGACGTTCTGGGGCCACGGCCCGACCGTCAAGTCGATCATCCTCAGCGACGGCGTTCCCGAGCTGCTCGAGCGCGGCGCCGAGCACATCGGCTGGGCCGATCGGCCGAGGCCCGAGGAGCAGACCGGGCGCCACCGGCGCGGCATCGGCCTCGCACGCGGCTTCCACACCAGCGGCGTCGGCCAGCCCAAGGCGCAGGGCGCGGAGATGATCGACTACTCCGGCGCGATCGTGAAGATCAACGAGGACGGCTCGGTCGACCTCGCCCAGTCACTGATGGACCACGGCGGCGGCACGCTCGAGGCGATCGCGAAGATCGTCGCGGAGGAGCTCGGCGTCCCGCTCGACAAGGTCGGCATCTCGCCGGTCGACACGAAGACGACCGTCTACGACGTGACGACTCACGCGACCCGCGGCGTCTACGCCGGCGGCGCGGCCGCGCACAAGGCCGCGAAGACCGCCAAGGCCAAACTGCTGGCACTCGCCGGCCGGATGCTCGAGGTGATGCCCGACGCACTGGTGATCGAGCCCGACGAGGAGCTCGGCCAGGGCGTCATCTTCTGCCCCGGCATGCCCGACCACAAGGTGACGGTCGGCGAGGTGGCGCGCCACTCGCACGTCAACAGCTGGGGCACGATCGCCGCGGTCGAGAGCGTGCGCCAGGTCACGGCGCCGCCGGCCTACGTCACCCAGTTCATCGAGGTCGAGGTCGACACCTACACCGGCGCGGTGCGGACGCTGCGGGCGGCGCTCGGTGCCGACTGCGGCACGGTCGTCAACCCGATCCTCGCCGCCGGCCAGATGGAGGGCGGGCTCAGCAAGGGCGCGGGCTACGCGCTGATCGAGGACATCGGCTGGGATCCCGAGACCGGCCAGCTCGACAGCAAGGGCTTCTGGATCGACGGCAAGACCCCGTCGGTCTCCGAGGCGCCGCTGCTGGGCGACGTGACGATCGACTTCGCCGACACGTACGAGCCCACGGGCCCGTTCGGTGCCAAGGGCATCGGCGAGGCCTCGATGAACCCGGTGGCCGCGGCCTACACGAACGCGCTCTACGGCGCGCTCGGCGTGCGCTTCTACGACCTGCCGGTGACCCCCGAGAAGATCCTCGCCGCGCTGCGCGAGAACGAAGCCACTACCGGCGCGCCTGTCGAGGCGCGGCGCGAGACGACGATGGTGACCAGCTGATGACGACAGAGGTTCTGAAAGTCACGAGATCCGGCGACGAGGGGGTGCTGCCCGCCACCAACACGCGCGTGCTGGTGACCGAGTTCGAGTACTCCCGGCCCGCGTCGGTCGAGGAGGCCTGCTCCGAGCTGGCCGAGCACGGGGACGACGCCCGCCTGATCGCGGGCGGCACCGACCTGATCGTGCAGATGAAGATGGAGCGCCTGAGCCCGGCGAGGCTGATCAGCCTCGCCAGCGTCTCGGAGCTGCGGGGCATCACGGCCGACGACGGCCTGACGATCGGCGCGACCACGAGCGTGCGCAGCGTGGCCCGGTCGGCGCCGGTGCTCGAGCGCTACACGGCGCTGGCCGAGGCGTGTGAGTCGTTCAGCACGGTCCCGGTCATGGTGATGGCCACGATCGGCGGGAACATCCGCAACGCTTCGCCGGCGTCCGACAGCGCGCCCGCGCTGCTGGCGTTCGACGCGGTGGTAGACCTGGTGTCGAAGTCCGGCGAGCGTGCCGTCGCTCTCTCGGACCTGTTCACCGGGCCGGGCAAGTCGGTCATCCGTGCGGACGAGCTGGTGCGCTCGGTGCGCCTGCCGCGGTGCGGCGCCGAGACCGGGAGCGCGTTCGTCAAGGTCGCCCGCGTCATGGCAGACATCTCGAAGGTCGCGGCGGCCGTACGGGTCGTGCGCGACGGCGACAGGATCACCGAGGCCCGGATCGCGCTCGGCTCGGTCGCTCCGACGCCGCTCCTGGCGATGGAGGCCGCCGGGTCGCTGCGCGACAAGCAGGTCGATGCGGCGTTGCTCGACGAGGCCGGCCGGATCGCGGCCTCGGAGTCGGCGCCGATCACCGACGTGCGCTCGACCGACGAGTACCGCCGTCGGATCGTCGCCACCATCGTTCGCGACGCGCTCGAGTCCGCCTGGCTCCGGGCCGGAGGAAAGGAGATCTCGTGAACAAGCACCTGATCAAGTTCGTTCTCAACGGCGAGCCGCGGGAGATCCTCGTCGAGCCCAACGAGCTCCTCATGAACGTGGTCCGGGAGCGCGAGAGCCTGACCGGCACGAAGTACGGCTGCGGAATCGGCGAGTGCGGCGCGTGCGCCGTCCACGTCGACGGTCAGCCGCTGCTCTCGTGCATCGTGCTCGCCGCGGACGTCGACGGTCGCGAGGTCGTCACGGTCGAGGGGATCGGCAGCTACGGGCAGCTCGATCCGGTCCAGGAGGCGTTCCTCGACGAGGGTGGCGTCCAGTGCGGCTATTGCACGCCCGGGATGGTCGTCATGAGCCGCGCTCTGTTGAACGAGAACCCCAACCCGACAGAGCTCGAGGTGCGCCACTACATGCGCGGGAGCCTCTGCCGCTGCACCGGCTACTCCGGGATCGTGCGCGCCGTGCTCTCGGCCGCCGAGAAGGAGTCGTCGGGCAAAGCGGTTCCGGTTGCCTCCTGAGCCGAGCGCACCAATGGACTACCTCGACCGCGTCGCCAGCCGGGTCTGCGAGCTCTCGCTCGCAGACCTGGACGCGGCGGCGCTCGAGGCGACGAAGAGCGTCGTGCTCGACACGCTCGGCGCGATGCTCGCCGGCAGCGCCCTCGAGGACAATGCGAACGCCGCCCGCTGGGCAGCCGCCCGCGCCGGCTCTCCCACCGCGACGCTGATCGGGCACGGCCTCAAGGCCGAGCCGCTGCTGGCGACGCTCGTCAACGGCACCGCCGGGGTGTCGCTGGAGATGGACGAGGGCAACCGCCACGGAGGCGGTCACCCCGCGGTCCACGTCGTGCCCGCGGCGCTGGCGGCGGCCGAGGAGTCGGGCGCCTCCGGGGCGCGCTTCCTCGAAGCGGTCGTCGCCGGCTACGAGGTCTACTCGCGGATGGGCACGGCCACGCACCTGCGCGACGTCGTGCATCCGCACGGGACCTGGGGAGCGGTAGGCGCGGCCGTCGCGACCGCGAAGGTGCTGGGCTACGACGAGCGCGACGTCCGCGCGGTCGTGAGCCTCGCCGCGTCGATGAGCCCCGCGAACTCGTGGACGCCGTGCTTCGAGGGGGCCACCGTCCGGAACCTCTACCCGGGCCGGTCGGGCCTCCAGGGCGTCCTGGCCGCGCATCTGCACCGCTGCGGCTACACGGCGCTGGCCGACGGGCCGAGCGACGTGTTCGGCAGGGTGCTCGGAGACGGCTTCGAGCCCGAGGCGGTGCTGGAGGGATGGGGCGCCCCGTTTCGCATCCAGCAGGGCTACTTCAAGTTCCACGCCTGCTGCCTGTACAACCACGCGCCGCTGCAGCTGCTCGCGGCGCTCAGGCAGGAGAGCCCGTTCGAGGCCGACGACGTCGAGCGCATCGAGGTCACGACATTCCCGACCGCGGCCGGCCTGACCGACCCGGCACCGAAGACGATGCTCGCGGCCAAGTTCTCCATCCCCTATGCGCTGGCCGCCTCGCTGGCGCTCGGCGCGACGGACGTGGCCGCGTTCCAGCTGCCGGCGCGCGAGGACCCGCGCGTGCTCGCTCTCGCCACGCGCGTGACCTTGAAGACCGACGAGCGCATGTCGCTGCGCGACGGCGGCAAGCCGCTGGCGGAGGTGTCGATCGCGCTGAAGGACGGGCGCCGGCTGACGCGCGAGGCGATGACGCTGCGCGGCGATGCGGCGAACCCCGTGCCGCGCTCGGAGGTCACAGACAAGTTCCTCTCGCTCACCGCGCCGGTGCTCGACGGGCGTGGCAGCACCGTGGTGGGCACGGTCGCCCGCCTCGAGCAGCTCGCCGACCTCGGCGAGCTGACGAGCGCACTCGGCTGATGGGCCGGAGTGGCGCCTGCGAGGCTGCTCTGCGGCTTTCTCGGGTTGACAGCAGTGTTCTTTCTCGCTAAACGTTCGCTTGCAATGAACAGGATCGGTGAGGCATCGAGGAAGGGCGACGGCACTGGCCGCGCCCCGTCGTCCCCGGAGGGCTCCGGCGTCGCGACCTTCACCGGCGGGCTGCTCGACGTCGCGGGCGCGCTGCGTTTCGACGCGCTGCCCGATGAGGCGATCGCCCAGGCCAAGGCCTGCGTGCTCGACACCCTCGGCGTCGCGCTCGCCGGCTGGAGCGAGGACGAGAGCTCGATCGTCTTCGAGCATGTTCGCTCCTCGTACGGAGAGGGACCGTCGAGCATCCTCGGCACGACGAGCAGCGTCGCCCCGGAGGGCGCCGCGCTCGCGAACGGCACGCTCGCCCACGCGCTCGACTACGACGACACGAGCTGGACCTACATCGGCCACGCGAGCGCCGTGATCCTGCCGGCCGCGCTGGCGATCGGCGAGTCCCGCGCAAGCAGCGGGCGCGATCTGATCACCGCCTACGTCGCCGGCCTGGAGGTCGCTGCTCGCATCGGCGAGTCGCTGACCGACGAGTTCGCGCGCCGCGGCTGGCACCTGACGAGCGCCATCGGGGTGTTCGGCGCGGCGATCGCTGCCGGCAGCCTGCTCGGGCTGAGCCGCGAGCAGCTCTCCTGTGCGCTCGGCATCGCCGCGAGCCGGGCCTCGGGGCTGAAGGCGAACTTCGGCTACACGGTCAAGCCGTTCCACGCGGGGATGGCCGCCGCGGACGGCGTGCAGTCGGCGCTGCTCGCGCAGGCCGGTCTGACCGCGTGCCCGACGGCGCTCGAGGACCGACTGGGGTTCTTCGCCGCGTTCGCGGATCGTCGGCCGCCCGAGGCCGTGGCCGGGGTGGACGAGCTGGCGATCGTCGCCGACGGCGTCGCCTTCAAGCGCTATCCGTCATGCACCGGCAGCCATCCGGCGGTCGACGCGGTGCTCGCGATCGTCGCCGACGAGGGGATCGCGCCGGCGGACGTCGAGTCGGTCCGCATCGGCACGACCCCGGAGGTTCCCGGCGAGCTGCTCCATCCCTGGCCGACGAGCGGGTCGCAGGCGAAGTTCAGCATGGGCTTCGCGGTCGCCGTCGCGCTCTCCAACGGGCGTCTGGGACTCGAGCACTTCACCGACGAGATCGTGGGCGACGAGGCCATCCGGGATCTGATGCGCCGCTGCGAGGTCTTCGTCGACACCGATCTCGAGCGCCCCACGAGCCGGCGCTGGCCCGCCGCATCGGTCGAGATCACGACCGCGGGCGGACAGGTGCACCGTCGCCGGGTCGACGCGGCCAGGGGCAACCCCGGCAATCAGCTCACGAGCGCGGAGCTGGACGAGAAGTTCTTCGACTGCGCGGGCCGCACGCTGCCCGCAGCGCAGGTCACGGCTCTGCGCGATCTGGCCTGGAGTCTCGAGCAGGTCGACGACATCGGCGAGCTGCTCGCCCAAGCGAGAGGCACGGAATGACGACCCTGGAGAGCGATATGGGCGAGACCACTGCCGCGAAGGCCGTCCGCGTGGAGCACGACCTGCTGGGGGACGTCGAGATCCCCGCCGACGCCTACTGGGGTGCCCACAGCCAGCGAGCGTCCGAAGGCGTGGTGCCGGGGGCCGCTTCGATCGGCGCGTACCCGCTGCTGACGGACGCGATCGTCCTCGTGAAGAAGGCCGCCTGCGCCGCAAACACGAAGCTCGGGGTCATCGAGCCCCAGCACGGGGCGGCGATCACGCAGGCCTGCGACGAGGTGCTCGGAGGCGCCCTGCTCGACCAGCTGATCGTCGACGTCCTCGCGCCGAGCGACACCTCGTACAACATGAACGTCAACGAGGTCCTCGCCAACCGCGCGAGCGAGATCCTCGGCTCACCGCTCGGCTCGTACTCGCCGATCCACCCGAACGACCACGTCAACCGCTCGCAGTCGACGAACGACGTCATCCACACGGCACTGCACCTGCTCGCCGCGCAGCTCGTCGAGCGGCTCTCGGTGGCGCTCGAGGAGCTGGAGCAGTCGTTCCTGCGCAAGGCGGCCGAGCACGCGGACTTCGTCAAGATGGGGCGGACCTGCCTCCAGGACGCTCTGCCGATCTCGTTCGGCCAGATCTGGACCGGCTACGCGAGCGCCATTCGCGGCTGTCGCGAGGCGCTGCGGCGCGAGCTCGAGCCGCTGGAGGTCGTGAACCTCGGCGCGACGGCGATCGGCACCGGCTTTGCCACTCCGCCCGGTTACCAGTCGATGGTCGTCGAGCTTCTCTCCGAGGTCACCGGGCGCACCTGGCGCCTGCCGGAGAGCCTCGTCGGGGCGACGCAGAACGACGAGCCGATGGCCTTCCTGATGAGCCGCGCGCGCGTCACCGGCATCTCGATGTCGAAGATCGCCACCGACCTCAAGCTGATGGGCTCGGGCCCCGTCGCCGGCCTCAACGAGATCCGCCTGCCGGCGGTCCAGTCAGGCTCGTCGATCATGCCGGGCAAGGTCAACCCCGTCGTGCCGATGCTCGTCAACCAGACGGCGTACCTCGTCGCGGGATACGACGATGCGGTGTCGCTGGCCGTGTCCGACGGAGAGCTCGAGCTCAACTCCCACGGGTCGATGGTCGCGTACTGCATGCTCGAGTCGTTCAGGCTGCTCGAGCGCGCGGCCCGCACGCTCGCCACGATGTGCGTGGACGGCATCGAGGTGAACGTCGAGACGTGCGCGCAGATGACCGCGCGCAGCCCCGTGCTCGCCACCGCGCTGCTGCCGGTGACCGGCTACGACGCGGCGTCGAAGGTCGCCTACGCGGCACTCGACCAGGGCCGTCCCGTCGTCGACGTGGTGACGGACATGGGCATCGTCGATCGCGAGACGGCACAGGCGCTGCTCGACCCCCACAACTTCCTCGCACCGGCCGAGCGATAGGACAGGACATGAGCGATCCGAAGCAGACCCCCGACGTGGTCGTAAGCGGCGGCGTCGTCGTCGACGGCAAGGGCATGCGCCGACGGGACGTCGTCATCAAGGACGGCATCGTGGCGGCCGTCGTGCCCCCCGGCGAGGCGCCCGACGCCGAGACGGTGATCGACGCCACCGGGCGCTACGTGCTGCCCGGGATCATCGACGCTCACCTCCACCCGGTCTACACCGACCGGATCGACACGATCTCGGCCTCCGCCGCGCTCGGCGGGACGACGACCCTGATCGGCTTCATCGGAGCGATCAAGGCGTGGGGCGGGACCGGCACGATCGTCGATGCCGTCAAGACCTTCATCGCGGAGGGCGAGGAGAAGTCGATGATCGACTTCTCCGCTCACGGCAGTCTCTGCCGCGACGACCTCGAGCTGCTCCCGGAGACGATCCCCCAGCTCGTCGAGATGGGCATCACCTCGTTCAAGGGGTTCATGGCCTACCGCAAGCGCGGAATGATGCTCGACGATCCGGAGCTGCTCCAGGTGCTCGAGATCGTCGCCGCCAACGGCGGTCTGTTCCAGGTGCACGCCGAGAACGGGAGCCTGCTCGACCATCTCCAGGACGAGTTCATCGCGCAGGGCAAGACGACGCCCGAGTACCACTCGCTGTCGGCGCCGAACCTCGCCGAGACCGAGGCGGTCATGCGGATCGCGACGTTCGCGTCGACCGTCGGCTGCCCGCTCTACCTCGTCCACCTGAGCGCGCGGCAGTCGGTCGACCTCGTGCGCCTCTGGCGCTCGTGGGGCTCGAGCACCCCGCTCTACACCGAGACCTGCATCCACTACCTGACGCTCAAGAACGAGGAGCTGCGCAAGCGGGGGTCGCTGGCCAAGGTCGGTCCGCCGCTGCGCGAGCAGGAGGACCTCGACGCCCTCTGGCAGGGAGTGGCCGACGGCGTCATCGAGGTCGTCTCGACCGACTACGCCGGTCATACGCAGGAGAAGAAGGAGCCGATCTGGGACGACGTCTTCAAGTCCCCATCGGGTCTCCCCGGCATCGGCAACCTGCTGTCGATCGTCTTCGACGCGGGTGTGAACGAGGGGCGGATCACTCTTCCCAAGCTGGTCGAGGTGCTCTGCGAGGCGCCGGCCAAGATCTTCGGCATGTACCCGAGAAAGGGCACGCTGAGCCCCGGGTCCGACGCCGACCTCGTCGTCTTCGACCCAACCGCGAAGCACGTCATTCGTGCGGCCGAGCAGGGGCTGAAGACCGACTACAGCATGTGGGAGGGCCGTGAGTGTGTCGGCGCTCCCACGCTGGTCATGCAGCGCGGCGCGGTGCTCGTCGAGGACGGCGAGCTGAAGGCCAACCCGGGTCAAGGCGTCTTCCTGCCTCGCGAAGGCCAGGGCGTGTCCCTGCCCGGGGAAAGTCAGACAACCAACGAAACAAGGAGAACACAAGGTGGCTAAGCGCGAAGTCAAGGTCGCCGCCGTCCAGCAGGGCACCATGCCGGGCTCGTCGAAGGACGACAAGCTCGAGGTGCAGGCCAGGCTGATCGAGGAGGCCGCGAAGGATGGCTGCCAGATCATCATGCCGGGCGAGCTGGCGGACACCGACTACGAGAAGTTCTACTCCAAGGACCCCGAGTACTTCGAGGTCGCGGAGTCGATCCCCGGACCGACCACCGACCTGCTCGGCGAGATCGCCAAGCGCTACGGCGTCTACATCATCTACCCGATGTTCGAGCGCGCCGCGCCGGGCATCTACTACAACGCGGCTGCGACGATCGGCCCGGACGGCACGGTCATCCAGAACTACCGCAAGGTGCACGTCGCGGGCGTCCAGGCGCTCGAGAAGATCTACTTCCGCAACGGCACGGAGTTCAAGGTCTGGGAGATGGCCGAGGAGCCGCACGCCAAGGTCTCGACGATCATCTGCCACGACCGTCGTTACCCGGAGAGCTCCCGCATCTGCGCGACGCTCGGCGCCGAGGTCCTGTTCGTCCCCACGGCTGCCCCGGGCTACGCCTCGGGCGTCCACTGGGAGATGCTCAACCGCATGCGCTCGGTCGACACGGGCATGTTCACCGTGTACTCGAACCGCGCCGGCAAGGAGTGGAACAACGAGTACTTCGGCGGCAGCATGATCGTGAACCCGTTCGGCGAGGTCATCGCGGCGGCCGGCGACGAGCAGGACATCGTCCTCTCGGCGACGCTCGACCTCAGCGAGGTCGACAAGGCGCGGATCGCGGTCCCGACGCTGCGCGACATGCGCAACGACCTGTACGTCAAGTACTACAGCTACAACACCCCGGTCTACGACCGGCTTCTCTCGCGCGACCCGGCCGGCGAGGCCGAGGCGGTCAACGCCTGAGGCGCGAAGCAACCAGCAGCATGGGCGGGGCGCGACCTCGGTCGCGCCCCGCCCATGCTCAGCGAAGGGCGCGGGCTCGATCGAGCGCGCGCCCATGCGCGCGCTCGTCGGAGCGCGCAGCTCATGCGCGCGCTCGTCGGCGCGCGCGGCGCATCGAGGGGGATCCGCGGGCCTCGGTCGTGGCCGGGCAGCGGGTGAAAGCAAACGGCGGTACCACTACGCTCACATGAGCAGCCATGGTTCGAGCACTCCGTCGCCGATGCTGATCCCGTCGCCGTTCTCGAGCGTCGGCGAGACGCGGGAGCGGCTTCGCGACGCGTCGTACATCGCCGATCGCGGCCTTGCGGTCGCCGTGTTCCTCGCCGGCCGCATGGGGCGGCCGCTGCTGCTCGAGGGGGAGCCGGGCGTCGGCAAGACCGAGGTCGCGAAGGCCGTCGCGCGGGCGCTCGACCGTCGCCTGATCCGGCTGCAGTGCTATGAGGGAATCGATCGCTCGCAGGCCCTCTACGAGTGGGACCACGCGCGCCAGCTGCTGCTGGCGCGGACCGCCGACGACGTTCGCGGCGCCGCGCTCTACACCGAGGACTTCCTGCTCGCGCGCCCGCTGCTCCAGGCGCTTCGGGCCGGCGACGAGGCGGTCCTGCTGATCGACGAGCTCGACCGGGCCGAGGACGAGTTCGAGGCGTTCCTGCTCGAGCTGCTGTCGGAGATGGCCATCACGATCCCCGAGCTGGGGCGGATCGCCGCGCCCACGCCGCCGTTCGTCGTCATCACCTCCAACCGCACGCGCGAGCTGCACGACGCGCTGGCGCGCCGCTGCCTCTACCACTGGATCGACTTCCCCGACATCGAGCGAGAGATCGAGGTGATCCGGCTGCGCGTCCCGGACGCCTCCGCGCGCCTCGCACGCTCGGTCGCCGGCGCCGTCGCGCGGCTGCGGCTGCTGGACCTCGTCAAGCCGCCGGGCGCGGCCGAGGCGATCGACTGGGCCGGCGCCCTCGCGCTGCTCGGCGTGGAGGAGCTGAACGGCAGTCGCGAGGCGTGGCAGGACACCCTCGGCTGGGTGATCAAGAACCACGATGACCGCGACCGCGTCCTCGAGGCGCTCTCGGAGCTCGCCCGTGAGTGAGCCCGTCGCACGCCTGGCCGCTTTTGGCGGCGCGCTGCGCGAGGCGGGCCTGCCCGCGAGTCCGGCCCAGGTGATCGACCTCTGCACGGCCGCGGCGCTCGTCTCGCCCGCCGACCTCTACTGGGCCGGCCGCGCGACCATGGCTCCGGACGAGGAGCTGATCCCGGTCTACGATCGCGTCTTCGCCGAGTTCTTCGGTCGTCAGGCACCGGTGCCGCCGACCCCGGCGCCGGAGCCGTCGTCCGCCGAGGAGCGCGGGGACGAGGACGCGCGGGACGGAGAGGACGAGTCGCAGGGCGTCTCCGTGGACGCCGAGCTCGCAAGCCCGCTCGAGGTGTTGCACGACAAGCCGTTCGACGCCCTGGACGAGGAGGAGCAGGCCCGGCTGCGCAGCGCCCGGCCGCTGCTGCCGAGGCGCCGCTCGTACCGGACCCGCGCGGCTCACCGCGGCGACCTCGATGTCGCGCGCACACTGCGCCGGGCTCTCAGGCGCGGCGGCGAGCCGGTCGAGCTGGTCCACCGGCGCCAGCGCACCCGGCCCCGTCGCATCGTGATGCTCGTCGACGTCTCCCGCTCGATGCACGAGCACGCACGTCGCTGGCTGCTCGCCGGCCACGTCGCGGCGCGCGCCGGCCGTCACGTCGAGGTCTTCGCATTCGGCACGCGCCTAACGCGGCTGACCCACGAGCTGCGCCTGCCGTCGGGCGACATCGCGCTCGAGCGCGTCGCCGAGCAGCTTCACGACCGCGACGCCGGGACCCGGATCGGCGAATGCGTGCGCGTGTTCGTCGACGAGTACGGCCGCCGCGGCATGGCGCGGGGCGCGCTCGTCGTGATCTGCTCGGACGGGCTGGAGACGGGCGATCCCGAGCTGCTCGCGCTGCAGATGGCGCGCCTCGACCGCCTGGCCTGGAAGATCGTCTGGCTCAACCCGCTCGCGGCCGACCCCGGCTTCGAGCCCCTGACACGCGGGATGCAGGCCGTCCTGCCGTACATCGACCACCTTTCGAGCGGCGAGGACCTCCTGTCGTTCGACCTGATTGGAGCGTCTGCATGAGCGCCGCGCTGTCGCATCACTGGCTGTCGACCGCACTCGAGTGGCTGGCGGAGGGTCGTCGCGTCGCGACCGCGACGCTGGTCGAGGTCGTCGGATCGGCACCGATGGACGTCGGCGCGACGATGCTCGTCGACGAGCACGGCGCGCTCGAGGGGTCGGTCACCGGCGGCTGCGTCGAGGGTGCTCTGGTCGAGGTCGCCGGCCGCGCGCTCGCCGGCGGTGCCGCCAGCGTCGAGACCTACGGCATCTCCGACGAGCTTGCGGGGACCGTCGGCCTGATGTGCGGGGGGACGGTGCGGATCTGCGTCGCGGAGCTGCGGGCGGAGGACGCGGTCGCGGTCGAGGCCGTGCTCGACGCCGTCCGCGCCGGTCGGCCGGCGGCGTTCGCGACGCTGCTCGACGGCGAGATGGTCGGCAGGCGGCTCGCGCTCGTCGACGGTGAGGCGATCGGCGGCTTCGGCGTGACTGAGCTGCTCGACCACTCGGTGCGGCGCGACGCGGCCGGGCTGCTCGACCAGGGCATCTCGATGATCCGCAGCTACGGGCTCGACGGTGCGACGCTCGGCGACTCCCTGCGCGTGTTCGTCGCCTCGTTCGCCACTCCGCCGCGGATGGTGATCTTCGGGGCGATCGACTTCTCGGTGGCGACCGCCTGGCTCGCCCGCGGCCTCGGCTACCAGGTGACGATCTGCGATGCGCGCGAGCCGTTCATCAAGAGCGCGCGGTTCAGCGAGGTCGCCGACGTCGTCGTCGACTGGCCGGACCGCTATCTCGACTCGCAGGAGCTCGGCGAGCGCGACGCCGTGCTCGTCTTCACGCACGACCCGAAGTTCGACGAGCCGGCGCTGCTGGCGGCACTGCGCTCCGGTGCGGGCTTCGTGGGGGCGCTCGGCAGTCGACGCACCCACGAGGGCCGGGTCGAGCGACTCCGCGCAAGCGGCCTGGGCGATGAGGAGATCGGGCGCATCTCGGCGCCGTGCGGGCTCGACATCGGCGCTTCGACCCCCGCCGAGACAGCGGTCTCGGTGCTCGGCGAGATCATCGCGAGCCGAGCGGGCCGGCGGGGTGAGCCGCTCTCGCGGACCAGCGGCCCGATCCGTCACGTGGCGCGCTCCGGGTCGGCCGCCTGAGCAGGAGACCCGTGATCGGCGGGCTGATCCTCGGCGCCGGCGCCGGGCGACGCTTCGGCGGGGCAAAGCAGCTCGCCACGGTCGGTGGCGAGCTGCTGGTCGAGCGCGCCGTCCGTCAGATGGCGAGCGTGGGCGAGCTCGACGACGTGGTTCTCGTCCTCGGTGCCGACGCGGAGCTGATCGCGCGGACCGCCTCGCTCGACGGGGCGCGGGTGGTCACCTGCCCTGACTGGTCGGAGGGGCAGGCCGCCTCGCTGCGCTGCGGGATCGCGGCGCTCGGCGACGTGGACGGTGTGCTCGTCACGCTCGTCGACCAGCCGTTCGTCGGCGCTGCGGCGATCGAGCGGGTCCTGCGAGCGCGACGTCCCGGGAGCGCAGCCGTGCGGGCGACGTACGACGGCGTCGCCGGGCACCCGGTCCTGCTCGAACGTGAGGTGCTGCCGGCCGTGCTGGCCCTGCGCGGCGATGTCGGGGCACGTGCGGTGCTGTCCGGCGCGGACGTCGTCGGGGTTCCCTGCGAGGACGTCGCCGAGCCGGCGGACGTCGACACGCCGGCTGATCTCGCGGAGCTTCGGGCCCGCGCCGACGCCCACTGACGCGCCGGGCGTCAGAGCGGCACGCCCGCGAGGTTGTGGCTGCCTCCCAGCGCTCGGCGCGTTCGTCGTCGCCGCGGAGGCGTCAGAGCGGCACGCCCGCGAGGTTGTGGCTGCCTCCCAGCGCTCGGCGCGTTCGTCGTCGCCGCGGAGGCGTCAGAGCGGCACGCCCGCGAGGTTGTGGCTGCAGTAGCTCAGGTATGGGTTGTGTTTCTGCAGCCACGTTCCCGTCGCGACGACGACTGTACGACGTTCCCGTCGCGACGGCGACTGTACGGAGGTGGCGCGGTTCTGTCGCAGAGCGTGCGCGGTCTAGTGCCCGTGTCCCTCGCTCGCCGCCGCCGGCGGACGCGACTCCTCGGCCAGCGAGGTGATCGCGAGGCTGCCGCGAGCGGTCTCCTCGAGGACCTCGGCCGCCTCCTCGATCGATCGCGCGTAGAGCTCGACGAGCAGGTGCACGACGATCAGATCGCCCTCGTGCTTGTGGAAGCGCACGTGCGTGAAGAACTCGCGCGTGCCGAAGTCACCGAACGCGGCATACGAGAGGGAGTCGGCGGCGTCGGGGCCCGAGCAGCTCTCGACGTCGTCGGCGTGGACGGCGACGGTGCAGGAGGCGACCCAGGGGGTGCCCGCGATCATCCGCTCCCAGCGGTCCTCGATCGGCTCGACGCGATTCTCGCGGAAGCCGAGGTGCGGCTGGTCGTGCATGCAGTCCAGGCACTGCACGACGGCCTCCTGGACCTCGTCCACGACTTCGGCGCGCTCACCGGTCTGCGGGTCGATTCGGTGGATGCCCTCGTAGTGCACCTGCACCTCGAGGTTCGTCGACCAGCACCGGTAGCAGCGCAGCCACGCCTTCGTCTCCACGGCCACCGGGCCATTCTAGGAGCCGGATGCGAGTCGTGGCCCTGGTCTACGATCGGCCGATGGCGGACGCGGCGATTCACGGGACGGCCGGGCCGGTCGGCGCGGTGCTCGCCGGGGGCGCGGGGCGGCGCATGGGCGGCGCAAAGCCCGGCGCTCCGCTCGCGGGACGGCCGCTGATCGCCTGGCCGCTCGATGCGCTGAAAGCCGCAGGACTCGGCGAGATCGCGGTGGTCGCCAAGGCGTCGACGGCGCTTCCGCCGCTCGCGGACGTCGTCGTGCGTCGCGAGCCCGAGGAGCCGCGCCATCCGCTCGCGGGCGTCGTGGAGGCGCTGCGCTGGGCGGCCGGGAGGCCGGTCGTCGTGCTCGCCTGCGATCTCCCGCTCGTCGACGCGGGACTCGTCGGGCTGCTTGCGTCGGCCGACTCCCTGGACGCGCCGGCGGTCGTCGCACGGGCGGACGGGCGGATACAGCCGCTCTGCGCCCGCTACGAGCCGCGGGCGCTCGAGCTGCTCGCCGGCTTCGACGCGAGCGGGCGCGCCGTCCCGCAGGTCGAGGCGCTCGGGCCGGTGCTGCTGGACGTCGACGGCTCGTTGCTGCGGAACGTGAACACGCCGCAGGACCTCGCTGCCGTCGCCGAGTTGCTCGGCAACGGCGCTCGGGGGGGGGTGGCGCGTCGGTAGGCGGGCCCGCTCGGCTCGGTCGTGAGGCCCGGTCGGGTCGCCTGGGCGCCGTCAGGCGGAGGGTGCGCGGTCGCGGGGAGGGCGCGGTGCGCGGTCGCGGGGAGGGCGCGGTCGCGGGGAGGGCGCGGTGCGCGGTCGCGGGGAGGGCGCGGTGCGCGGTCGCGGGGAGGGCGCGGTCGCGGGGAGGGCGCGGTGCGCGGGGAGGGTGTGGTTGAGCGGGGTGCGGTCGGGGCCGCGAGTCCGCGGGTCGCGCCGGGGTCAGTCCAGCTCGGGTCGCCAGTCGTCCTTGACGTGGGCGTCGAGGATCACGTGCGTGCGCGTCCCCCGCAGGCCGGGGATCGCCCTCAGGCGGTCGATGACGTCGCGCAGGTGCGCGACGCTCGTCGCGCGCACGAGTGCGACGACGTCCGGCGTTCCGGCCGTCGTGTAGACGGCGGTCACCTCAGGCAGCCGCGCGACCAGCCGGTCCATCTCGTCCGGCATCGTGGTGCCGGAGAACAGCAGCTCGGTGAAGGCCGAGATGCCCCAGCCGAGCCTCGTGTAGTCGACCCGCGCCGAGTAGCCGGTGATGACGCCGGCCGCCTCGAGCCGCTCGATCCGCCGCTTGACGGCCGTGGGGGAGAGGCCCAAGCGGCCTGACATGTCGGCGACCGTGCGCCGGCCGTCCTCCTGCAACAGCGCCAGGATGCGCAGGTCGAGCGGATCCGGAGGGTGACCGGTCTTGGGGTCAGATGAGCGGAAACCTGCGTCCACGAGTCGATCCGAGAGCGAAGCCTGCGTCTTCCACGCCCGATTGTGACGGCGGCTTGCCGGAGATCAAGCCCGCAGCGATCCTGGCACGAGGGGGTTGAGATGGTTCCCGAGACCGAGCAGCTCGTCATCTGCCGAGATCGCGCCAGCGGCCTGGTGGCCGTCATCGCGATCGACGACACGACGCTCGGGCCGGCACTCGGCGGCATCAGGATGCTGGCCTATCCGTCCGAGGAAGCTGCGGTGGCCGAGTGCCGGCGGCTGGCGCGCGTGATGACGCTGAAGAACGCCCTGGCCGGCGTCGGCTTCGGCGGCGGCAAGGCGGTGATCCTCCATGCGGCTCCGCCGGGCGGCCGCGCCGCCGCGCTCCGCGCGTTCGGTCGGTTCGCTGCGCGCACCGGCGGTGCCTACATCCCCGCGGTTGACATGGGAACGAGCGTCGAGGATCTGCGGATCGTCGCCGAGACCGCATCCGACGTTGCCTGCGACGACGTCGATCCGTCTCCGGCAACGGCCGTCGGGGTTCACGCGGCGATCACCGCAGCCGTCCGGACGACCGGTCTTGCGCCGTCGCTGGAGGGCGTCGTCGTGCTCGTGCAGGGGGTCGGGAACGTCGGCGCGGAGCTCGCGCGGCTGCTTGCCGAAGACGGGGCGGCCGTGCTGGTCGCCGACACGGACGGTCGCCGCGCAGCTCGTGTCGCGCGCGACGTAACGGGCTCGGTCGTAGCACCGGAGGAGGTCGTGGCGGCGGCGTGCGACGTGTTCGCGCCGTGCGCCGTCGCCCGCGTGATCGATGGCGCGGCCATCTCGCGCCTGCGAGCGCGGGTCGTCGTCGGCTCGGCGAACGACGTCCTCGACCACCCGCGACTCGCGAGGGAGCTCGCCGCCCGCGGCATCGCCCACGTCCCGGACTTCGTCGCCAACGCGGGCGGGGTCATCCACGTTCGTGCGCTGCGCGACCGCTGGCCCGCGGCGCGGCTGCGTGCCGCGCTGCTCGACATCGGAAGGCGCTCCGGCGACATTCTCGAGGAGGCGGCGCATGCGGGCGTCACGCCGCTGGAGGTCGCCGAGCGGGCGGCGTACGCGCAGCTCGACCGCGCCGGTCGGCGGCCGTTCGGCGATGGGGCGCCTCGGGACCGCGAAGCACCGCTGGCGGCATGACCGGCGCCGTGGCTCACGCGCCGGCGAGCGTCGAGCTGGACGATCGCTACACCGCGCGCGGCGGTCGCGCCCTGCTCAGCGGGATCCAGGCGCTGGTCCGGTTGCTGCTCGACCAGCGCAGGCTCGATGAGAACCGAGGGCTCGACACCCGTGTGTTCGTCAGCGGCTACCCCGGCTCGCCGCTCGGTGGGCTGGATCTCGAGATCGCGCGCGCCAGGCGCCACCTCGAGCCGGCCGGCGTCGTCTTCGAGCCGGGCCTGAACGAGGAGCTGGCGGCGACCGCCGTCGCCGGGACGCAGCTCGTCGGCGAGCTGCCGGGACGCCTGCACGACGGCGTGGTCGGGTTCTGGTACGGCAAGTCGCCCGGCCTGGACCGCGCCGCCGACGCCATCAGGCACGGCAACGTCAGCGGCACGTCGCATCTCGGCGGCGCGGTCGCGTTGATCGGCGACGATCCGTCGTGCAAGTCCTCGACGCTTCCCAGCTCGTGCGGGCCGATGTGCGAGAGCCTGATGCTGCCGCTGCTCAGTCCGGCCGGCGTCGCCGACGTCGTGCGGCTCGGCCTGCACGCCGTCGCGATGTCGCGCCACGCCGGGCTCTGGACCGCCGTGGAGATCGTGGCGGACGTGGCCGACTCCAGCGCCGCCGTCGCGCTCGACGACGCCGCGACCGGCATCCCGATGCCGCCGAGCGAGAGTCGCGGCGGTCCGCCGGTGCTGCTCGGCGCCAGCTCGGTGGCGGCCGAGCACGACCTGATGACCGCTCGCCTCGAGCGCGCCCGGACGTACGGCCGCGACCAGCGGCTGAACCGCGTCGTGTTCGAGCCGACGCGGCCGCGCGTCGCGCTCGTCGCCCCCGGCCCGTCGTTCGCCACCGTGCTGCGGGCGCTCGATCTGCTCGCGCTGGGCGAGCCCGAGCTCGAGGCGCTCGGCGTGCGCCTGGTTCGCATCGAGCTGGCCTGGCCGCTGCACCCCGACGACGTCAGCCGATTCGCGGACGGGGTGGAGGAGGTCATCGTCGTCGAGGACAAGCGCCCGTTCGTCGAGCGTCAGATCCGCGACGCGCTGTACTCGCGGGCCGGGGGCCCCCTCGTGCTCGGCAAGCACGACGAGTCCGGTCGGCCGCTCGTGCCGATCCAGGGCGCCGTCGACGGCGACTCGCTCAGCCGGCTGCTGGGTCGCCGCTGGGCGGACCGCCTGCCCGAGGCCTCGCGACGCAGGCTCGGCGTGGCGAGCGAGCGCGCCAGGAGCGCGATGCAGCCCCTGCCGCTGGCGCGTACGCCGTTCTTCTGCTCCGGCTGCCCCCACAACCTCTCCACCCGCACGCCGGCCGATCAGCTCGTCGGCGTCGGGATCGGCTGCCATACGCTGATTGCCGTGGATCCGGCCGGGATGCGCGGGCGCCTGCTCGGCGCCCCGCAGATGGGCGGCGAGGGCGCGCAGTGGATCGGGATGGCGCCGTTCACGACCGACGACCACTACATCCAGAACCTCGGCGACGGCACGTTCTTCCACTCGGGCTCGCTGGCGATCCGCGCCGCCGTCGCCGCCCATCTCGACATCACCTTCCGGTTGCTCTACAACGACGCGATCGCGATGACAGGCGGCCAGCGGGCCCCCGGGCGCATGGGGATCGCCGACCTGACCCGCCTGCTGGCCCTCGAAGGGGTGAGCCGGATCATCATCACCGGCGAGGATCCCGGCTCGCTGGCGGGAGAGGAGCTGCCGGCGATCGCGGAGGTCCGCGACCGCCGCGAGCTGCAGGCGGCGCAGGAGGAGCTGGCGCTGACCGGAGGCGTCACCGTCCTGCTGCACACCGACCGCTGCGCCAACGAGGAGCGGCGCCTGCGCAAGCGTGGCAAGCTGCCGACGCCGGCCCAGCGCGTCTGGATCAACGAGCGGGTCTGCGAGGGCTGCGGCGACTGCGGGCGCAAGTCGACCTGCCTGTCGGTAGTGCCGGTAGACACCGAGCTCGGTCGCAAGACGCAGATCCACCAGTCCTCCTGCACCCAGGACCTCGCCTGTCTGGAGGGCGACTGCCCGTCGTTCCTGCTCGTGACGCCGGCACGCGCCGCGCGGCGCCCCTCCGCACCGCCCGAGGTCCCGTTCGCGCTGTCCGAGCCCGTCGCCTCGTTCGATCCGTCCGCAGAGGTGCTGGTCCGGATGCCGGGGACCGGCGGGACCGGCGTGCTGACCGTCTCGCAGATCCTGCAGATGGCCGCCGTGATCGACGGCCGCTGGGTCTCGGGGCTCGACCAGACGGGTGTGGCGCAGAAGGGCGGCCCGGTCATCTCGGACGTGCGCATCGGTCCGCGGCCGTCGGACGCGGCGCCGCGAGCCGGGGCCGGCGAGGTCGACCTGTTGCTCGGGCTGGACCTGCTCGGCGTGGTCACGCCCGAGACGCTGCTGACGCTCGACCCGGGGCGCACGATCGCCGTCGTCAACCTGCACGTGACCGCGACGGCGGCGATGGTGACCGACCCGGACGCACCGTCGCCGCCGCTGGACGAGCTGGTCGCGCGGGTCGAGGGCGCCACCCGCGCGGAGCGCGCCCTGTGGGTCGACGCGGGGGAGATGGCCGAGCGGCTGTTCGCCGACCACATGCCGGCCAACGTCATCCTGCTGGGCGCCGCGTACCAGCACGGCTGCATCCCGGTGGGTGCCGACGCGCTCGAACGGGCGATCGGCCTCAACGGCACCGCCGTCGAGACGAACCTGGCGGCGTTCCGATGGGGCCGCGCTGCCGCGGTCGATCCCGAGACGGTGGCCGCTGCCGTGGCCGCTGCGTCGGTGACCGGCGCCCGCGCGACTCAGGCGCTCGACGACGCGCCGCCGCTCGCGGGCGGCGCGCGCGCGATCCTCGAGCAGGCCGGGCTGGACGGTGAGCTGTGCCGTCTGATCGAGAGGCGCGCCGCCGACCTGCAGGCCTACCAGAGCGAGCGCTACGCGCGGCGCTATGTCGACGACGTGCTCGACGTCCTCGGCACCGAGCGCGACCGACTGGCGACGGCGGACGGGCCGGTGACGGAGGCCTACGCGCGCGGCCTCCACAGGCTGATGGCCTACAAGGACGAGTACGAGGTCGCCCGGCTGCATCTCGACGCACTCGAGGTCGCCCGGCGAGAGGAGGCGTTCGGCGCGGGCGCCCGAGCCGAGGTGCTGCTCCAGCCGCCGCTACTGCGCGCGATCGGCCTCGATCGCAAGATCCGTCTGGGCCGTGGCACACGGCCGCTGTTCGCCGCGCTGCGCGTCGCGCGGAGGCTCCGCGGCACGCCGCTGGACCCGTTCCGGCACATGTCGATGCGCCGGCTGGAACGGGAGCTGATCGACGAGTACCGGGATCTGGTTCGGGACGCGCTCGAGCACCTCTCGCCCCACACGCAGGCTCGCGTGGCGGAGATAGCCGCGCTGCCGGACCTGATCCGCGGCTACGAGCAGGTCAAGCTCGCCGGCGTCGAGCGCTTCCGCGCCGCCGCCGCCGCCCAGCTCGACGAGCTGGCGAGCGGGGCCGTACCGAGCGCGACGCCGTCGAGCGAGACGCCGCTCCCGACGGAGACGCCGCTCCCGACGGAGATGCCGCTCCCAACGCAGACGCGGCGCCCGACGGAGACGGAGCCCTCGACGGAAACGGAGCCCTCGACGGAGACGGGCGGCGGTCGTCGGCGTCGCGCCGTCCGTACGAGGACGTCGCGGCGCACCGATCATCGCCCGAAGGACCGGATCGTCGACGACGCGCCTCGGCTTCGCTGACCTGGCCCCCTGAGCAGGTCGTCTTCGTGGTGCTCGTCGGGTCTGTCGGGCGGCTCGGCAGCGTGGGTTTCGTCGGGTTTGCAGGCGATCGGGAGCGCACGTTGTCGGCGCGCTCTGGTCCGTCGCGATGGAGGTTGCACACCCCCGGTCTGCTTGGCGACGGATTCGATCGCGTTTGTCGCCTGGACCTGAGCACGTTCTGGTAGTTACCTTGGAAGCGTGCGCCGCGCACTGGTCTTCTCTGTGGCCCTGTTCGTCGCGCTGCCAGTCGCGCTGCCAGCGGCGCCCGCCCTGGCGAATCACGTGACCGCGAGCCCGCAGGTGTCGGCGCGGCTCGGCGAGCGCCTCAGCAACAGCACGTGGGCGGTCATCGTGGACTGGAGCATCAACTGCTCGGGCCCGGCGCCCGGCAATGCCCTCTTCACCGGCAATCTGAACCTCGATGACGTGGACTCCCACGAGGTGGTCTACATGGGCGGCACCTCTCATGCGTCGGGGAGCGACAGCCAGCCGGTCATGCGCCGCAGCTTGCCGCGGCGCATGCGGCCGAGGCTCAAGGCCTCCTGCTTCGACGGCGGCTTCGGCTATCACGGATCGAACACCTTCGAGGTAACCGGCAACACGGTCTCGGTGCCGGGCCTGGGGGATGAGAACGGCGACGGCGTGCGGGACGGCAGATCCGGAGGAGGCGGCCTTCCGGGCGGTGACGGCGCTCAGGGCACGAAGGATTTCCCGCGTGCCGGCTTCGGCAGGCCGAGGGACCCGCTGCGGAGCGGCGGTTGCGCCATGGTCCGGCAGGGCACGAGACGCTCCGACATCCTCAACGGCACGCATGCGTCCGAGCTCATCTTCGGGCTGGGAGGGAACGACCTGATCCGCGGCCGCGGCAGCGACGACTGCCTTGTCGGAAGCGTCGGGAACGACCGCCTCCTCGGGGGTCCCGGACACGACCGACTGACAGGCGGCCCCGGCGCCGACGTGCTTGTCGGCGGCTCGGGCGTGAACCGATACGACGCCGGCGCCGGCAACGACGTCGTCAACGCGATGAACAGGCGTGCCGAGCTCGTCTCGTGCGGCCGCGGGCACGACCGGGCGCGGGTCGACAGGAGCGACAGGGTCCGCAACTGCGAGCGGGTCACGCGCTCTCGCTGACCCGCACGAAAGCGTCTCGGGCCGGCGACCCGAGCTCGCCCGCGGCTGCAACAAGCACGCCAATGAGAACAAGCCGGGTTTCAACGAGCCTCCGGGTCCGCGCCAGACGACGCAACCGATGCTCACTGATCGCGGTCTGACCGGCTCGCCCCCGCCGGGCGCTGTACGTCCGTACAGGTCGACTCGTTCTTACCGTACCGCTGCCCTAGGCTCGCACGGTTCGAGCGCCTGGCATCCGGCCGGCGGCGCCGGCGGGGCGCCGCGGGCGGGCATCCCGTTCCCGCCGTGGAGGTGCCTCATGAGACCGCGTCGTCCGTCGGCATCCATTGTGCTGGCCTTCGTGGCGCTGTTCGTCGCCCTGTCGGGCGCCGGCTACGCGGCCACCAAGATCAGCGGCAAGAGCATCAAGAAGGGCTCGATCCCGGCCGACCGGATCAAGCGGAACAGCCTGACCGGCAAGCAGATCAAGGAGAGCACGCTCGGCACGGTGCCGAAGGCCGCCACCGCCGCGAAGGCCGCGGACGCCGACAAGCTCGGTGGCCAGCCGCCATCGGCCTATGTTGCGACGAGCCAGCACCGGAGCTTCTCGGTGAAGCTCGCGGTCGGCGAGGCACGTGAGCTGATCGCCGCCGGGGGCGTGGGCATCGACGCGAAGTGCGATCAGTCCGCCGGTAGCGATCGCGTCCGGTTGCTCGCAAAGACGACCGTCGCGAACTCGTTCCTGAACGGCAACGACAACCTGCCGGGAGGCGCGGCGGCAGCCAACTTCCTGCAGCCGGCGACGCTCGAGGAGGATCGCGTCCTGATCCAGAACGTGAGGCCGACGGGCGCCACGCCAAACGTCAACAGCAACATCGACCAGGGCTACGTGATGGCACCCGACGGGACGATGCTCTCGATCAACAGCGAGGGCTGGGCACTGGGGCTCAACGTCGTCGGAGTGAAGTGCTACCTGGCGGGGACGGTCGACGTGATCACGCCGTAGGAGGTCGGTCGGCGAACGGCGCCCCGGCCATCTCAGGGGCGCCGTTCGCCGCCGAGCCGGCGCCCGCGCTCGCCCCTGCGGCGCGGCGAGGGCTGGGCGCTGGGCCTGAACGTCGCCGGCGCGAAGTGCTACGCCGCCGGGACGATCGACGTGATCACGCCATAGCGTGCTGTCGGGGGCGCCTCCGGCACTGACCGGGGGCGCCGCCGACCCGTGCTTGGCGGACCGCGCTCAGCCGCCGATCGCGGACATCGAGCGAGCCGGCTGGATGAACCCCGGCTCGTTCACGCGGTGCTTCAGCTCCTTGCGCCAGACGGCCGCGCGGATGATCTCCTCGAGGTCGTCGTCGCTCGCGCCGTCGCGGATCGGCCCGCGCAGGTCGGTCTCGTTGATCGAGAAGAGGCACGTCCGCAGCTTGCCCTCGGCGGTCAGCCGGATCCGGTTGCAGTCGGCGCAGAACGGCTCGCTGACCGGGTTGATGAAGCCGATGCGCCCGCGCCCGTCGGCGAAGTGGTAGGTGCGCGCCGTCGCGTGCGGCTCGCGCGTCTCGGGCTCGAGCGGCTCGATCTGCTCGACCAGCGCGCGGATCTCCTCGCCGCGCAGCACGCTCTCCGGCTTCCAGTTGCGGTCGGCGTCGAGCGGCATGAACTCGATGAACCGGACCTCGTAGGGATGCTCGCGGGCGAAGCGCACGAAGGCCGGGATCTCCTGCTCGGTGAAGCCGCGGATCGCGACCGCGTTGATCTTGATCGGGTGGGCCTCGGGGAAGGCCGCGAGCGTCTCCAGCCCGCGCAGCACGCGGGGCAGCGCGTCGCGTCGCGTCATCTCGTAGAAGCGGTCCCGCTGGAGCGCGTCGAGCGAGACGTTGAAGCGGTTGATCCCGGCCTCGACGAGCGCCTGCGAGTCGCGCTCGAGCAGGAAGCCGTTCGTCGTGATCGACAGGTCGGCGACCCCCGGGATCTTCGCCAGCATGCCCGCGAGCCGCGGGAAGTCCCTCCGCACGAGGGGCTCGCCGCCGGTCAGCCGCACGTCGCCGACGCCCATCTCCGCGAGCAGGCGCACGAGTCGCTCGATCTCCTCGAAGCGCAGCAGCTCGTCGCGCGCAAGCCACGGCATGCCCTCCGCCGGCATGCAGTACTGGCAGCGGAAGGAGCAGCGATCGGTCACCGATACGCGAACGTCGCCGATCTGCCTTCCGTGACCGTCGACCAGCTGCTCACGTGCCATGCCCCGACAGGCTACAGGACGTTCAGCGGGAATGATCATGCGTCCGGACGCGACCGGGTCCTCGGGCGGCCGCAGGGCCGCGGCGATCCGCCCGGGGAAGGGCGTTCGGGTGGGGGCCGTCCTGCGAGTCGGCCGCAGGGAGCAGCCGGGGGAGCCGGCCGGCGGGGAGGAGGCTCTAGCGCGAGGAGCGGGGAGGCGCCGGCCGGGGGTGCGGAGAAGGAGGCTCTCGCGCGTCAGCGGGCGCCGGAGGCGGCGCGCAGCGTCGCCTCGAAGTCCGTGCGCGGGATCGCCCCGACGCAGGGCAGCGTCACCCCGGCGTCGCGGTAGCGCTCGACGCCGGCGCGCACCGCCGACTCGTCGCCGATCGCCGTCAGCACGCCCAGGAACTCGTCGGTGATCCCGACGCCCATGGCCTGCGGGTCGCCGGCGCCGGCGTCGTAGGCGGCGATGTCCGCGGCGAAGCCCGATCGCTCTAGCATCGCCCTGTAGAACGGCAGGCCGAAGTAGGGGAGCAGGTCGCGGCGCATCGACTCGTACGCACCCTGCGGCTCGTCTGTCGCGGCGGCCGGCACGGCGGCGACGATCTCGAAGCCGTCCATGCCCTTGCCGGCGCGCTCGCGCCCCGCGCGGACCGATGGCACGACCACGTCGCGGATGTACGCGGGGTTGCAGAGCCAGAGCACGACGCCGTCCGCGATCTCGCCGGCGAGGCGCAGCATGTTGGGCGACAGCGCGGCGACGAGCAGCGGCAGCCGGGGGAACGGGCCCAGCCCCGTCAGCTGGAAGCTCGTCCGCCACTTGGCGCCCTCCGGCGGCTGCTCGCCGCGCAGGATCGCGCGTACGAGCCCGGTGTACTCACGCATCTCCGTCACCGGCTTGTCGATCCGCTGGCCGTGCCAGTGCTCGACGACCGGACGGTGCGAGACGCCGATCCCGAGTGCGAAGCGGCCGTTGCTGGCCTCGTGGATCGTCGCAGCCTCCTGCGCCATGGTCGCCGGAGTGCGCGAGTAGATCGGGACGACGCCGGTGCCGAGGCGGATCCGCTCCGTGTGCTGCGTGTACGCCATGCAGACCTGCAGTGCGTCGCGAGCGGCGATGTGCGTCACGAACGCCGAGTCGTAGCCGAGGTCCTCGGCGAGCCGGACGCGGTCGATCGCCGTGGTCAGCGAGCGTCCTGTGGAGACGAAGCAGCCGATGGGCACGGTGGCGAACCCTACCTGCCGGCCGATCCGACGAGCGTCAGGCGCCTGCCTGCCCCGACGGCGAAGAGCTGCACGCGGTTGGACCCCCGCTTCAGGGCCGAGGGCGGTAGGACGATCGAGTAGCGCGTGCCCTGCGGCGTGCGATAGCTGCGCCCGACCGCGACGATCCGGCCGTTGACCGCGGCCGCGAGCGGGACCCCGGGAGCGGCGATCCGTCCGGTCAGGTACGCCGGCAGGACACCGCTGCCGGGGCGTATGCGGGTGTAGAAGCCGGCGTTGTCGATGCTCGCGCGCGGCGCTCCGAGCCTGCCCCCGGCCGGGACTCGCCGGCCGATCAGGCTCGCGTTGGGGCCGAAGCGATAGAGCGACTCGTTGCCGGGGGCGAAGCGCGCCGTCTGCGTTCTGACCCACGAGGCACGCTGGCTCGCGAGCTGGGCGGCGGAGACGCTGACGAACTTCGAGCGGCGTCCGTTGCGCACCGCCGGGGTGCGCTCGCCGGGCGGGTCGCCGAGCGGGACGCCGTCGAAGCGCATCCCGGCGCCGGTGCCGGTGACCTTGGCGATCGTGGGCGCGATGTCGACCGACTCCGTGGGGGCGTCGCTGATCGCGCCGTCGTGCTGATGGGGCAGCTTCACGAACAGCGGCGTGTTGGCGATGTCGGCGAAGTTCGTCGGCGTCACGGGCCGGCGCGAATCGCCGGCGCGGAAGCTCACGCCGTGGTCGGCGGTGACGATCACGAGCGAGCGGTCCCACAGGCCGGTGCGCTGCATCTGTGAGCGGATCGCGCCGAGAACGCGGTCCATGTAGCGCGCCTGGAGCAGGAAGCGCTGCAGCCCGAGCCCCGTCTGGTAGGTGTCGCGAGTCCAGGTCTGGTCGTTCAGGCCGACGATCTTGGGGCCTTCGGTCGGGTACTGGTCGCCGGTCGGCAGGAAGCGCCACGGCACGTGCGGCAGCTCGATGTGCAGCATGTAGAACGGCGGCCGGCTGCGCTGGCGCATCCCCTTGACCTGCGTCGCGATCTCCCGCAGCCGCTGGTTCGACAGGCTGCTGCCCACGATCGGCCTTCCGGCGAGCGACACGCGCCGCCCGGCGCTGGATGCGTCCTTCTCGCCGATCTGCACGTCGTCTGCGTTGTCGAAGCCCTCGAAGTCGGTGTCGACGGCCGGCAGGCGGTCGGCGAGGTCCGCGGGCAGCGTGATCCGGCCCGAGACGATCGTCAGGTCGTGGACCAGGCTGCTCAGCCGCGAGCGGACCGACCCGCTGGCGCGTCGCTTGCAGATGCTGTCGGGGCAGACGCGGGTGACCGGCTCGACGGAGTGGACCTCGTGCGTGCCGGCGAGCATCGTGAAGACGCTGTTCTTGAAGCGCCGCCCCGGGTCGATCTTCTCGCCCGGTCGCTCTCCGGTCAGGATCGCCGGCACGGCGACGAACGTCCCGTCGGCGACGGTCGTGTTGCCGCGATACCAGGTGGAGGTCCGCGCGAGCCGCGCGAAGCTCGGGAAGCGCGCGGCATCGATCCGCTCCGAGCCGTCCATCAGCATCGACACGGGCACCTCGTCGAAGATCACGAGCACGACCGGGGTGTCGTTGCCGGCGGCCTGCGCCACGGCGCCGGCTCCCTTCTCGGGGAAGACGATGCTCGACACCGGCGAGACGAGGAGGAAGAGGCCGAGGAAGACGAGCGGCGCCGGCGTCAGGATCGTCAGGAAGGTGCGCGCGCCCTGGGCGCGCGCATAGGCGATCGCCAGCAGCACGCCGACCGCCAGCGCGAGCGGCATCAGCAGGGCGCTGTCGTTCGGCAGCGGGCCCTTGAGGAGCTGGAGCGCGAGCACGCCCGTCAGCAGCGCGATCAACGCCAGGTGAGCCAGACGGCCCGCGGGCCGCCAGACGGCGCCCGCAAGGCCCTCGACGAGCGTCATCGCCAGCGGCGGCAGGACGACGAGCCCGATCGACAGGATCAGGATGTCGCCCGCCGTGTTGCCCCGCGCGACGAAGAACGCCGCGTCGTCGTCGACGACGTCGAACAGCGGCTGGACGACGGCGAGCGCCCAGAGCGCGGCGAGCTGCAGACCGCGCACCGCAAGCCCGGGCCACGGAGTCGCCGCGGCGCGCTCGCCCGTGGCCGCCGTCGCGTCACGGCCTGCCTGCGGCGTCGCCTCGCTCATCGCGGGCAAGGTCGTCGTCGTCTCGCTCCGCAGGCTCCGAGCGGCGTCAGACGGTCTGACGCCCGGGCGACTCGACCGACGGATCCGGCTCGCCCGACTCGGACGCCGTCTGCGCGATCCCCGGGTCGGCCGGCTCGCCGTTGTCGCGACGGAAGATGGAGGTGATCTTCTTCCAGTACATCTTGAGCGCCACGCCGACCGCGGCGAAGCCGCCGAGCACGATCTGCAAGATCATGCTGCCGCTCCCGGGGTCGAGATAGGCGAGAGTCTGAGCGATGTGCGGCATTGGCCGCTCCCCTCCGTCGAAGTTCGTCACGAGACGACCCGCTGCCTTTGGACGGCGGCGGGTCGTCGGCTACAACGCCTGATCAGGGTAGAGGTAGCGGCGGACCGCCGTCGAGGCCGGCGGCACGTCAGGCTCGCAGCAGGAGCCAGACGAGCGTCGCGGCGAAGGCGAGCTGGCCGAACGTGAGCGCGGTGCCGAAGTTCGCGGCGCCGAGCGCCGCGGCGACGGCGGTCGCGATCGCGAAGGCCGCGATCAGGATCAGCAGCTGGAGCGGCCACCGGATCATGCGATCGCCGCCTGCCGCTCGAGCAGGCGCACCAGCGTCGGCGCGTCGGCGCCGGGGTCGGCGGCGTCCAAGAGCCGCTGCGCCGCGCGCGCCCCGCCGAGCGCCCGCAGCCCGCGCTCCCCGTGCTCGGCGCCGAACTCCGCCAGCGCCGCCGCTCGGCGGGAGCGCAATCGGCGGGCGGGGAGGTCGACGCGCGCGCGGTGCTCGTCGAGCGCTTCGACGAGCTCGTCGATCCCGCTCGCCGGCGGCAGCGCCGAGACCGCGAGAACCCTTGTCCTGCGCCCGCCGATCGAGCGCAGCGCGGCGCTGAGATCGCGCCGCGCGCGCAGGGCTATGTCGCCCAGGTCCGCCTTCGTCACAACGAGCACGTCGGGTACCTCCATGATCCCGCTCTTCAGGAACTGCAGCGTGTCGCCCGACCCCGGCTGGACGACGACCGCGACGGTATCGGCCAGCTCGGCGACGTCGGTCTCGCTCTGGCCGACGCCGACGGTCTCGACCACGACGACGTCGAACGCGGCCGCGAGCGCCAGCGCCGCCTCGCGCGTCGCGGGCGCGAGGCCGCCCAGCCGGCCGGCGGCCGCCGTCGAGCGGATCAGCACGCCCTCGTCTCGCGGGTCGAACGAGATCCGGGCGCGGTCGCCGAGCAGCGCTCCGCCGGTGCGCTTCGACGAGGGGTCGACGGCGAGCACGGCGACCGTGCGCTCTCGCCTGCGCCAGGCGGCGACGAGCTCGCTGAGCAGCGACGACTTGCCCGCTCCCGGCGGTCCGGTGATGCCGATGAGGTGGCCGTCGGCCTCGTGGCCGAGCGCGGCGGGCGAGAGCGCTCGCTGCAACGCGGCCGACCGCTCGCGATCGGCGGGCGCGCTGCTCTCGAGCACGTTCAGCGCGAGCGGCGCCGCGCCGAGGTCGCCGGCGCGCAGGCGGGCGCCGATCTCGCTTCCGTCGATCGTGCTCGTCATGGCGCCGGGAGCTCCGCGGCGACCTAGGCCGGCGTGCCGGCGCCGTGCCACTGCGCCACGAGCGCAACGACGTCGCGCATGATCCGCGTGAGGTCGAAGTCCTTCGGCGTGTAGACGGCCGCCACGCCGGCGGCGCGAAGCAGCTCGACGTCGGCGTCGGGGATGATCCCGCCGACGACGACCGGCACGTCCACGTCGCGCCGAGCGAGCTCGGCCATCACGGCGGGGATCAGCTCGCGGTGCGAGCCGGAGAGGATCGACAGGCCGACGACGTGCACGCCCTCCTGCAGGGCGCTCGCCGCGATCTGCGCCGGCGTCAGGCGGATCCCCTCGTAGACGACGTCCATCCCGGCATCGCGCGCGCGCACCGCGATCTGCTCGGCGCCGTTGCTGTGGCCGTCGAGGCCGGGCTTGCCGACGAGGATCTTCACGCGCCTGCCGAGCGCCTCGCTGACCCGCTCGACCTCGTCGCGCAGCGCGGCGAGCTCGTCGTTGCCGGCCAGCGCCGCCGCGGCCTCGCCGACACCGGTCGGCGCGCGGAACTCGCCGAACGCCGCGCGCAGCGCGCGCGACCACTCGCCGGTCGTGACGCCGGCTCGCGCAGCCGCGATCGTCGCCGGCATGATGTTCTCCTCCGGTGCGCGGGCGACGCGGGCGAGCTCGGCGAGAGCCGCCTCCGCAGCCGCCGAGTCGCGCTCTGCGCGCCAGCGCTCGATCGCCGCGCGCTGCTCGACCTCGACGCGCGGGTCGACGGTGAGGATGCCGCCGCCCGGCCCCTCGAGCAGCGGCGAGGGCTCGCTCTCGGCGAAGCGGTTGAGCCCGACCACGACCTGCTCGCCGCTCTCGATGCGGCGCAGGCGCTCACGGTGCGAGTCGACCAGCGCGGCCTTCATGTAGTCGACCCCGGCGACCGCGCCGCCGTGCTCGGCGACGGCGGCCATCTCGGCGCGCGCTCCGTCGAGCAGCTCGGCGACCAGGCCGTCCATCACCTTCGAGCCCTCGAAGACGTCCGGGTACTCGAGCAGGTCGGTCTCGTACGCCAGGACCTGCTGGATGCGCAGCGACCACTGCTGGTCCCAGGGACGCGGCAGCCCGAGCGCCTCGTTCCACGCCGGAAGCTGGAGGGCGCGGGCCCGGGCGTCCCGCCCGAGCGTCACGGCGAGCGCCTCGAGGACTATCCGCTGGACGTTGTTCTCGGGTTGGGACTCGGTCAGGCCGAGCGAGTTGACCTGCACTCCGTAGCGGAAGCGCAGCGCCTTGGGGTCCTCGACCCCGTAGCGCTCGCGGCCCAGCTCCTCCCAGAGGATGCTCATCGCGCGCAGCTTCGCGTGCTCCTCGATGAACCTCACGCCCGCGTTGACGAAGAACGAGATCCGTCCGAAGACCGCCGGCACGAGCTCCGCCGGGACCCGCCGGCGCGCGGCGTCGAGCACCGCGATCGCGTTGCTCATCGCGTATGCGATCTCCTGGACCGGCGTCGCACCGGCCTCCTGCAGGTGGTAGCTGCAGATGTTGACCGGGTTCCACTTCGGCACGTGCTCGACCGCGTAGGCGATCATGTCCGCGATCAGCCGCATCGAGGGCTCGGGCGGAAACGCGTACGTGCCGCGCGCCAGGAACTCCTTGATTATGTCGTTCTGCGTCGTGCCGGAGAGCGCCTCCTGGGGGACTCCCTGCTCCTCGGCGGCCACGACGTAGAGCGCGAGCAGCCATGCCGCGGTCGCGTTGATCGTCATCGACGTGTTCATCCGGTCGAGCGGGATGCCGTCGAGCAGCGCGATCATGTCGCCGCGGTGGGCGACCGGCACGCCGACCTTGCCGACCTCGCCGTGCGCCAGCTCGTCGTCAGGGTCGTAGCCGGTCTGGGTCGGCAGGTCGAACGCGATCGACAGGCCGGTCTGGCCCTTGGAGAGGTTCGAGCGGTAGAGCTCGTTCGACTTCGCCGCCGTCGAGTGGCCGGCGTAGGTGCGCATGATCCACGGCTCGTCGCGGTCCGGAAGACGATGGCTCATTCCTGGATCGTATAGTCAGCTCGCAGTGAGCCTGGGTCTTGCAGGGAAGGCCAAGCTGCGCGCGCGGGATGCGATCGACCTGGTCGCCGGGCGGCGTGATCCGCTGGTCCCGCCCCACCGGCTGCGCGCGCACGGCGGCGACTTCGTGGCCGTCGGCGACGAGCTGCTGAGCCGGCTGGTGCGGCTCGCCAAGCTGCGTCCCGACGATCGCGTCCTCGAAGTCGGCTGCGGGGCCGGACGGCTCGCCCGCCCGCTCGCGGATTGCCTGGGCCCCGGCGGCTCGTACGACGGGCTGGGAACCGGCCCCGAGGCGCTCGCCTGGTGCCGGTACGCCTATCGCGACCGCCCGGACTTCGCCTTCACCCTCGTCGAGGCGGAGGAACGCCATCCGCTCGCCGGAGCCGCCGGTGACGTGCCGAGCGTGCGTCTGCCCTTCGCCGACGGGGCCTTCGACCTCGTGATCGCAGCGGGCGTCGTCGAGCGTCTCGCCGAGGACCGCATCCGAATCCTGCTCGGCGAGGCGCGGCGCGTGCTCGCGATCGACGGGCGGCTGTTCGCGACCGCGTACCTGCTCGACGATGTCGCTCGCGGGGCGATCGCCGAGGGGAGCGCGCGGCCGCACTTCGCCGAGACGGGCGGCGGCGGAGCCGGATGCGAGCCGCCGAGCGCCCAGATCGGCGTCGCCCATGACGAGGAGTGGCTGCTCGACCGCGTGGCCGAGGCGGGATTCCGCACGGCCGGGATCCGGCACGGGACGTGGGTGCCGCGGGACGGCGGGCTCGGTCCGCAGGACGCGCTGGTGGCGCGCCGGTGAGCGTCGGCCCCGAGCAGATCGACGTCCGGCATCTCGGTCGCGAGCGCGTCATCTGCTGCCTGCGCCAGGACGACGTGATCGTCGATCCCGGGCCGGAGGTGTCTCTCGGCGCCGTGGTCGAGGCGCTCTCGGACTCGGCGCCGCGGGCGATCCTGCTGACGCACATCCACCTCGACCACGCCGGCGGCGTCGGCGCGCTCGTGCGCCGGTGGCCGGGCGTCGAGGTCTGGGTGCACGAGCGCGGGGCGCCGCACCTCGTCGACCCGTCGAGGCTCATCGCCAGCGCGACGCGGCTCTACGGCGAGGAGATGGCGAACCTCTGGGGCGAGATCGTCCCGGTGCCGCAGGCCAACCTGCGCGTGCTCCGCGGCGGGGAGGCGATCGGCGCCTGGCGGGTCGCCTACACCCCCGGACATGCCCAGCATCACGTCGCGTATCTGCACGAGCCCACGGGGACCGCGTTCTGCGGCGACGTCGCCGGGGTGCGGATCGCCGACGGTCCGGTGCTCGCGCCGACGCCGCCGCCGGACATCGACCTCGAGGCCTGGGAGCGCTCGATCGGGCTGATCGAGCGCTGGGCACCGGCGCGGCTCGCGCTGACGCACTTCGGCGTGCACGAGGGCGTCGGCGAGCACCTCGCCACGCTGCGCGAGCGTCTTGCCGTGGCGGGAGAGCGCTCGCGGTCGCTGGATGCGCGCGCCTACGAGGCCGAGCTGCTCGCATGGCTCGGCGAGCGGGTCGACCGGGAGCTGCTCGCCGCGTACGTCCAGGCGATGCCGCCCGACGCGCTGTACGCGGGGCTCGCGCTCTACCGGCGCCGTCGGGCGCAGGCGGACGGCGCCTCCGGCGGCCGGTGACGCGATGTCCCGGGTGGTCGAGCTTCCGCGCGCGCCGGACTCCGTCCAGGGAGCGGGTGGGCGGTGGCTGGTCATCGTGTGCAACGACGACCACAACACCTTCGATCACGTGGCCGGGACCCTCGCGCGCCACATCCCGGGCGTGACGCTGGACGAGGGCCACCGGATCGCGTACCGCATCCACAACAGCGGCCTCGCGATCGTCTGGAGCGGGCACCGCGAGCTCGCCGAGCACTACTGGGATCAGCTGCGCTCGGCGGGGCTGACGATGGCGCCGCTCGAGCGGGGGTGAGCAGAGGCGGCGCTGCGCGGCCGGCCGCGCAACGCCCCAGCCGGCCGGCCGACAGGCCGGGGCACAGCCCCCGACCGTCGCGCGGGCGGCCGTCGC
>JANJTP010000009.1 GCA_024711025.1 Solirubrobacteraceae bacterium | reverse complement strand
GCGGGGTCGCTGTCGCGCACGACGCCGACCCCGGCGAAGCACCGCGCCACAGACCCGGTGAGCAGCGCACAGCGCAGAGCGACGCACAGCTCGCCGTCCTCGTGCTCGTCGACCCAGCCGACCGGCCCCGCGTACCAGCCGCGGTCCAGCCCCTCCAGCGCGGGGATCAACGGCGCGGCGGCGGCGAGCGGCTCGCCGCCGACCGCCGGCGTCGGATGCAGCAGCCCGGCCAGATCGATCACGCTGATCGGCTCGCGCAGCTGCGCGCGAATCGGAGTCGCGAGATGCTGGATGTTGGCGATCCGCGCGAGCACCGGCTCGTCGGCGGGCGTCACCCAGAGGCTGTGCGGTCGTAGCGCGCTGACGATCCTGCGGGTGACGATCGCCTGCTCCTCGCGATCCTTCTCCGAGCGCAGGAGCTGCTCGCCGAGATGCCCGTCGACCGCGGGGTCGGCGCTGCGGCGCGTGGAGCCGGCCAGCGCGAGCGTCCCGGCACGCAGCCCCTCACGCCGCACGAGCAGCTCGGGGCTCGCGGCCAGCAGCACGTCCGCGCCGCGGCCGACCGCGAGCACGTGGCACTCGCGGAATGCCTCGCGCAACACGCCGAGGATCGCCGCGGCGTCGTGCGAGCCCGGGGCGTGCACCTGCACCTCACGGGCAAGGACGATCTTGTCGAGCCCACCGGCCCGGATCCGCTCGACCGCGGCGGCGACCGCGGCCTCGTAATGCTCGGGTGGCATCGCGCTCACTACGCGGCAGGAGCGCGCCGGATCGGGGTCGAGCAGCGGCAGCGGCGCCTGGCGCAGCGCCGCCGCCCGCTCGACAAGACGGGCGGTGACCTCGTCGGGATCGTCGTCCGGGCCGACGAGCGCGGCGAGCGTCAGCCGCACCTCGTCGGCGCGCCGCGCGAGCGCGACCTCCGGAACCTCCAGCAGCGCCGGCGGGAAGCCGCTCCAGTGCGGCACGGCACCGCCATCCGGCGCGAACGCGAAGCCGCCGACCGCCACCAGTCCCGAGCCGCGCGGCCCATCGGACGTGTCGCACGCCGCATCGGCGATCGCGCCCCTCCAGCGAGCGGACACCTCGCGAAAGCGCGCCGAGCCGGACGCGGCGATCCTCATCGCCGCCCCGAGCGTCGCGAGCGCCGCGCCCTCGCGCGCGGGCTGCTCGAAGGCGAACCACGGCTCGCCCCCGGCGCGCGAGGCGACCGCGACCGCGGTCGGGTCGGCATCGCGCGGAGCGGGAACGGTGACCGTCGCCAGCACGCCCCCCGCTCGCCCGCGCCGCGCCCGGCGCAGCGCCACCTCCACCCGGCCGCGCAGCCTGCGCGCGCTCGCGTCGGTCAGCGCAAAGGCGCCGGGCGCCGCGGTGCTCGTCGGGTGCATCGGAGCGCGGGCTCGGACCGGCGCCGTGCGGAGCCCGTCCGCGCGGCGCCGGCGAGGCTCAGGTCTCGGCGCGTCCCCGGCTGATCGCGATCTCACCGGTACGCATCATCTCGACCAGCCCGAACGGCCGCAGCATCCGGTCGAAGGCCTCGATCTTGTCGGTGGTGCCGGTGATCTCGACGGTGATCGAGCGGCGGCTGACGTCGACGACCTTGCCACGGAAGATCTCGCAGATCTGCAGGACCTCCGCCCGGCTCGCGCCGTCGACGGCGAGCTTGAACAGCGCCAGCTCGCGCGCCACCGTCTCCGCCGGCTCGAGGTCGCGGATCTTCAACACGTTCACGAGCTTGTGGAGCTGCTTGGTGACCTGGTCGATCGGATGCAGCGCGCCGTCCAGCGTGAGCGTGATCCGCGAGTACCGCTCGTCGTCGGTCGGCCCGACCGTGAGCGTGTCGATGTTGAAGCCGCGCCTGGCGAACAGCCCGGCGATCCGCGTCAGGACGCCCGGCTTGTTCTCGACGAGGATCGAGAGGATGTGCTTGCGGCCGGTCCGCAGACCGCCCGACGCCTCGAGCTCCTCGAGGCTCAACAGCTCGGGTGTCCCGGGCTCGCCCACGGCTCAGCCCTCCATCTCGCGCGCGGCGCCGCCGGGCACGATCATCGGGTAGACGTTCTCCTCGGCGGTCACGGGAACGTCGACGACGACGACGCCCGGCGTCTCGAGCGCCTCGCGCATGTCGGCTTCCAGCGTCACCTTGCTCGAGAGCCGGACTCCGGTCGCCCCCATCCCCTCGGCGACCTTGACGAAGTCGGGCCAGCGGCCGAGGTCGACGGCGCTGTAGCGGCGGTCCCAGAACAGCTCCTGCCACTGGCGCACCATGCCCAGATAGCCGTTGTTCATGATGAACACCTTGACGTCGATGCCCTCCTGCGCACAGGTGGCCAGCTCCTGGATGTTCATCTGGATCGAGCCATCGCCGGTGATGCAGACGACCTGCTCGCCCGGCATCCCGGCCTTCGCGCCCATCGCCGCCGGAAGGCCGAACCCCATCGTCCCGAGGCCGCTCGAGCTGAGCCACTTGCGCGGCCGGCGGAAGTGGTAGTACTGGGCGGCCCACATCTGGTGCTGACCGACGTCGACGCTCACGATCGCGTCACCGTCGGTGGCCCTGTAGAGCGACTCGATCATGAACTGCGGGCGGATCTCGTCGTCGGTCGTGTCGTCGTAGCGCAGCGGATGGCGCTCCTGCCAGGCGTGGATCCGCTGCCACCAGCTCTCGAGCCGCGCCTGCTCGGCGCCCAGCGCCCGGTACTCCTCGGTCAGGCGCGGCAGGACGTTGCGAGCGTCGCCGACGATCGGGATGTGCGCGGGGACGTTCTTGCCGATCTCCGCGGGGTCGACGTCGATGTGGACGAACTTCGCCCGCGGGGCGAACTCGCTGAGCTTGCCGGTGACGCGATCGTCGAAGCGCGCACCGATCGCCACGATCAGGTCGGCCTCGTCCATCGCGTAGTTGGCCGTGCGCGTCCCGTGCATGCCGAGCATCCCCAGCCACAGCGGGTGGGGCGCCGGGAACGAGCCGAGCCCGTTCAGCGTGCAGGTCAAGGGAAAGCCGCCGGCCTCCACGAGCTCCCGCAGCTCGTCGCTCGCGCCGGCGCTGATCACGCCGCCGCCGGTGTACAGCACCGGTCGCACGGCCGCCGCCAGTGCCTTGGCCGCCTGACGGATCTGCTTGGCGTTGCCCTCGGTCGTCGGCTGGTAGCCGGGCAGGTGGATGTCCTCGACCGGCTCGTACGGGATGTCGGCCCGCGTGAGGTCCATCGGGATGTCGACGACGACCGGACCCGGCCGACCGGTGCGCGCGATGTAGAAGGCCTCGTGCAGGGCGCGCGGGATCTCCAGCGGGTGGCGGAGCATCACCGAGTGCTTGACGGCGGGCATCGTGATGCCCATGACGTCGGCCTCTTGGAAGCCGTCCGTGCCGAGCAGGTCGGTGCGCACCTGGCCGGTGATGAAGACGACGGGAACCGAGTCCATCATCGCGTCCTGGATCGGCGTGACGATGTTCGTCGCGCCGGGGCCCGACGTGGCCAGGCAGACGCCGACCTTGCCGGTCGCCTTCGCGTAGCCCTCGGCGGCGTGGCCGCCGCCGGCCTCGTGACGCACCAGGACGTGACGGATGTCAGCGTCGTAGAGCGCGTCGTACGTCGGGATGTTGGCCCCGCCCGGAAGGCCGAATACGACCTCGACGCCCTCGGCCTTCAGGCATTCGACGATCGCGTCAACGGCACGCATCGGATCCTTCGCCTCCTTCCGGGGGGTTCTTGGTCGCTGGGCGGGTACGAGTCGAGCCGCCACGCGTGGCGGCTCGGAGACATCGATGGTACCAACGGCCCGGAGTCTCGACCGCTCGCGCCGGAGGCGGTCCTAGGCGGTCAAGCCCGTTCCGGCGGGAGGATCCCCTGCGGGTCGCCGGGCAGCTCGAGCTCCGTGCCGCAGCGCGTGCAGATCGCCTGGTGGATCGGCACGATCGCGGCGCAGCCCGGACAGCGCATCCGCTCGACCGTGCGCTCGTCGCGTGCGAACACCGCGGCCAGCAGGCCGAAGATCGGAACGGCGCCGGCGATCAGGAACCAGAGCCAGAACGAGTGGCCCTTCAGCCGACCGACGAGGCCGCCCGCCAGAGCGAAGAAGAGCGCGATGACCACATAGGCGCCGCCCGCCACCGCAGCCTCCTACCGGCGCAGTGTGCGCCAGGCCCAGAGCACGCCGAAGACCGCCACGACGAGCAGGACGATCCAGACCAGGCCGGCGACGAGGCCGACGACGATCCGCAGCAGGACGTATGCCGCGACGAGCAGGACGACCAGCGCGAGCGCGCGCGTGGCGAGCGAGGGACCGGGATTCTCGACCATGCGCCCAGGGTACCGGCGAGGCCGACCGATCCTGCCGTCTCGCGGTCCTTCGGTGCCCGGCGCGCGAACCGTCAGCCGCCCAGGCCCAGCTCGGCGCGGACGATCGCGGTGACCTCCTTGCCGTCGGCCCGGCCGCGGGTCTCGCGCATCACGTGGCCGATTATCACGCCGATCGGCTTCATGTCGCCGTCGCGGAGCTTTTCGGCGACATCCGGATTGGCCTCGAGCGCCGCGCGGACGATCGGCGCCAGCTCGTCGGCTCCGCCGACCGCCCCCAGCCCCTCGGCCTCGACGATCGCGGCCGGGTCACCGCCGCCGGCCGCGACCATCCGATCCAGCACCTGACGGGCGGCGCCCTGGGTGACGGCGCCCGAGGAGACCAGCGCGGCCAGCGCGGCCAGCTGCGCCGGCTCGACGCCCGTCGCCGCGGGGTCCTCGCCGCCGGCCCGCGTGGTCAGCTCGCCCAGCCAGTTGGCGAGCGGCTGGGACTCGACGCCGCCGCCGGCCGCCAGCGCCGCCTCGAAGTAGTCGCCCAGCTCGGAGCGCCAGCTCAGCAGCCGGGCGCTCTCGGCGTTCAGCCCGAGCTCGGAGGCGAGTCGCTGCTCACGCTCGAGCGGCAGCTCGGGCAGCCCGGCGCGCGCGCGCTCGAGCATCGCCTCGGTGATCGTCACCGGCGGCAGGTCCGGCTCGGGGAAGTAGCGGTAGTCGTGCGCCTCCTCCTTGGAGCGCAGCGACGTGATCGCCTCGGTCCTCGGATCGAAGTGCAGCGTCTCCTGCACAACCGGCTCGCCGGCGCGCAGCAACTGCTCCTGGCGAGCGATCTCCGCCCGGATGCCGCGCTCGATGAAGCGGAACGAGTTCATGTTCTTGAGCTCGGTCTTGGTGCCGAGCTCATCGCTGCCCGTCGGGCGAATCGAGATGTTCGCGTCGCAGCGCAGCGACCCCTCCTCCATGTTCACGTCGCTGACGCCGAGCCGGCGCAGCGTCGTGCGCAGCAGGCGCAGCCACTCGCTCGCCTGCTCGGGCGAGCGTAGGTCCGGCTCGGTGACGATCTCGGCGAGCGGCGTGCCGCCGCGGTTGAAGTCGACGATCGACGCATCCGAGCCGTGGATCCGCCCGCTCGCGCCTACGTGGGTCAGCTTCGCGGCATCTTCCTCGAGGTGTACGCGGTGGATGCGCACCTCTCCCAGCCGGCCGCCGCTGCAAAGCGGCTCGTCGTACTGGCTGATCTGGTAGCCCTTCGGCAGGTCCGGGTAGAAGTAGTTCTTGCGATGGAAGATCGAGCGCGCGGCGAGCTGCGAGCCCAGCGCGAGCCCGATCATCAGGCCGTGGTGGATCGCCTCGGCGTTCGCCACCGGCAGCGTTCCCGGCAGCCCCAGGCAGACCGGGCAGGTCCGCGTGTTCGGCGGCTCGCCGAAGCTCAGCGGGCAGGCGCAGAACATCTTCGTCCGCGTGCTGAGCTGGACGTGGATCTCCAGCCCGATGACCGGCTCGTAGCGCACGTCGCTCATGGCGTCGCCCCCCCGCGCGCCGGCGACCCGTCGAATCCGAGCCCCTGCTCGAGCGCGTAGGCGATATCGAGCAGGCGGTTCTCGCTGAACGCTGCGCCGGCGACCTGCAGGCCCACCGGCAGTCCGTCCGCCAGGCCGCAGGGGATCGAGATCGCGGGCACGCCGGCAAGCGACATCGGCACCGTGAAGAAGTCGTTGAGGTACATCGCGAGCGGATCGGCGCTCTTCGAGCCCAGCTCGAAGGCCACGCCCGGGCTGGTCGGCGTCACGATCGCGTCGACCCGCTCGAAGACCGCCGCGAGCTCGCGCGCGATCAGCGTGCGCACACGCTGCGCGCGCCCGTAGTACGCGTCGTAGTAGCCGGAGGAGAGCGCGTAGGTGCCGATCAGGATCCGCCGCTTGACCTCGTCGCCGAAGCCGTCGTGGCGCGTCTCGGTGTACATCGTCAGCAGGTCGTCGGCCTCTACGCGAAGGCCGTAGCGCACGCCGTCGAAGCGCGCGAGGTTCGACGAGCACTCGGCCGGGGCGATCACGTAGTAGGCGCTGAGCGCCCGGTCGGCGGTCGGCAGCGAGACCTCCTCGACGGTCGCGCCCAGCTCGCGGGCGAGCGCCAGCGAGCGCTCGAACGCCGCGAGCACGCCCGGCTCGATTCCCTCGCCTCCCGCCAGCTCGACCGGCACGCCGAGGCGGACGCCGTCGAGCCGCTCCGCGCTCGGCAGGCCGATCTCGTCGGGGTGACCGACCGCGGTGGCGTCGCGGGCGTCCGCGCCGGCCATGTGGCGGTAGAGCAGCGCCGCGTCGGTCACGTCGCGCGTCAGCGGACCGGCCTGGTCGAGCGAGCAGGCGAAGGCGATCATCCCGAAGCGCGAGACCGTGCCGTAGGTCGGCTTCAGGCCGACGATCCCGCAGAGCGCGGCGGGCTGGCGAATCGAGCCGCCGGTGTCGGTGCCCAGCGCCCACGGCGCGCTGCCGGCCGCCACGGCGGCGGCGCTGCCACCCGACGAGCCGCCCGGCACGCGCGAGCGGTCCCACGGGTTGAGCACCGGGCCGAAGCCCGAGTTCTCGTTCGACGAGCCCATCGCGAACTCGTCCTGGTTGGTCTTTCCGAGGAGGGTGGCGCCGGCCGTCTGAAGGCGCTCGACGCACGTCGCGGTGTAAGGCGGCCGGTAGCCCTCGAGGATCCGCGAGCCGGCCTGGCTGGGCACGCCTTCGGTGCAGAAGAGGTCCTTGACCGCGAGGGGCACGCCACGCAGCGGCGCGCCGACGTCGAACGCGACAGGCGCCGCGTCGGCGACCCATGTCCACGCACCCAGCTCGTCAGCGGCGGCGCGCTCGCGGTAGATGCCGAACAGCTCCCCCGGATCGAGGTCGCCGCGTTCGATCGCGGCGGCCGCCTGTGCGGCCGTGAGGTCGAGGATCGCGGTCATCCGGCCTGCGGGCTGGGAACGAGGAAGCCGCCGTCCTGCGTAGCCGGCGCCTGGGCGAGCGCGGCCTCCCGCGACAGGCACGGGCCGGGGACGTCCGGCCGCAGCTCGTGCTCGACGGCGACGACGTGCGCCGTCGGCGGCACGCCGTCGAGGTCGAGCTCGCCGATGCGCTCGACGTGCTCGAGGATCTTCGCCAGCTCGCCCGTCATCCGGTCGGCTTCGGCGTCGGAGAGTCGCAGGCGTGCCAGTCGCGCGACATGGAGGACGTCATCCCGGTCGATCATGCGGGCCGGAGTGTAGGTCAGGTCGCCCGGCCGGCGCCGCTCCCGCTACGTGGCCGGCGGCGCCGGGCGCGCGGCCGGCGGAAGGCTCGCCCGCTTCGGCAACGTGGTGCGATCGGCGCCGAGCGAGGCCCACGCCGCGAACGCCAGGAGCGTCGTCGCGGCCAGGCCGAGCCAGCCGCCCGCCGCGACGCCCACCGCATCGTTCGGCAGGCCGGCGCCGAGCCCCGGCTGGGCGAGGAGCACGCGGATCAGCGCCGCGACGAGGATCGGCGGGGCGAGCGCGCACAGCACGACGGCGACCGGCAGGTTACGCAGATCGGCCACGCCGAGCGCGAGCAGCGCGACGACGACGATCCCGAGGAGGATGAGCAGGCAGAGCAGCGCGACGAGCAGCCAGCCGAGCGACGACCAGCCGCTCAGCGCCAGATCGAGCGGGACGTACGAGTTCCAGCCCTCGGGGGTCGGGATGCCGTCACGGTCGACCGAGAACCAGTCGAGGAACAGCGTCGCGAGCAGCCCGAGCGCCGCCGCCGCGACGAGCAGGTCGGCTGCGCGCAGCCGGCTCATCCCACGTCTTCGCCGGCGGCCATGCGGGCCGCCTTGAGCGTGTTCCCCAGCAGGCAGGCGATCGTCATCGGCCCCACGCCGCCGGGTACCGGCGTGATCGCGCCCGCGACCTCGCCGACGGCATCGAAGTCGACGTCGCCGCACAGCTCGCCGTCGACGCGGTTGATGCCGACGTCGATCACGGTCGCGCCGGGCCGCACCCAATCGGCGCCGACCATCCGCGGACGTCCGACCGCGGCGATCAGCACGTCGGCGCGACGGCAGACCGCCGGCAGGTCGTGCGTACGCGAGTGACAGACGGTGACGGTCGCGTTGGCCGCCAGCAGGAGCTGCGCCATCGGCTTGCCGAAGAGGTTGGAGCGGCCGAGCACGACCGCCTCGGCTCCCTCGAGCTTCGCGCCCGCATCGGCCAGCAGCAGCATCACGCCCTCCGGCGTGCAGGGCCGCAGGCCCGGGCGCCCGAGCGCCAGCAGGCCCGCGCTCAGTGCGGTCAGCCCGTCGACGTCCTTGCCGGCGTCGACGAGCCCGGTCAGCTCGACGCCGTCGAGGTGACCCGGCACGGGCAGCTGGCAGATGATCCCGTTGACCGCGTCGTCCGCGTTCAGGCGCTCGATCAGCTCGACGACCTCGGCACGCGAGGCGTCGGCCGCCAGCCGGTTGTCGAAGCCGCGAATCCCGACCTCGGCGCACGCCCGCTGCTTGCCGCCGACGTAGACGGCGCTCGCCGGATCCTCGCCGACAAGGATCGTCGCGAGGCCCGGAGGGCGTCCGTGGCGCTCCACGAACGCGCCGACGTCGACCGCGATCTGAGCGCGAACGCGCTCCGCCAGTGCTTTGCCATCGATCAGTTGCGCGCTCATCGGGCGCGCACCCTAGATCATCGCTCGGTCGGGAGTCGTCCCGATGCGTGAAGCGGGGCGTCGACCGGGCGGCGGCGGTGGGCGCATCCCCCGTTCATCGCCGCGCCAGCGGTGCGTACTGCGCCATCAGCTTGCGCTCGGACCCGTCGGCGGCGAAGCGTACGACGACGATGCCGCCGGGCTCGATGCCGGTCACGACGCCCTCGCCGAACGCCGGATGGACGAGGTCCTCGCCGATCCGGAAGGCCGGCTGCCCGTCCCCGGCCCCGTCGCCCCGCCCGCGAGGGGGGGCGACGTCGGGCCACGATCCCGGCCGTGGGCGCGTCGCGGCACCCAGCGCGGCCGCGCGGGCACCCGACCAACCGGTCGGCGCCTCCTCGCGGTCGAGCAGCTCGGGCGGCAGCTCGTGCAGGAAACGACTCGGCATGCCGTAGGTCGTCGAGCCGAAGACGGACCGGCGGCGGGCGTGGGTCAGCGTCAGGTTGCGCATCGCGCGCGTGACGCCGACGTAGCAGAGTCGCCGCTCCTCCTCGAGCGTCCCCTCGTCGATCGAGCGGGAGTGCGGGAAGACCCCCTCCTCCATCCCGATGATGAAGACGACGGGGTACTCGAGGCCCTTGGCGTTGTGCAGCGTCATCAGCGTCACGAGCCCCTCGTCGTCGCGGCGCGTATCGGCGTCCGCGACGAGCGAGACCTGCTGCAGGAAGAGGTCGAGCCCGTCCTCCTCGTCCCGCGCGGCCGCGTCGAACTCGCGCGCCGCCTCGACGAGCGCGCCGAGGTTCTCGATGCGGCCCTGCGCCTCGAAGGTCCGCTCCACCTCGAGCGCCTCGAGGTAGCCGCTCTCACCGAGCACCGCCTCGAGCAGGTCGCCGATCGGGACGCGCTGCTCGGCCCGCACGCGCAGGCCGTCCATCGTGTCCATGAAGCGGCTGAGCGCCTTGACCGCCGGCTTGCCGAGGCCGGGCACGGCCGCCGGCTCGGCCGCCGCGTCCCAGACGCTCACGCCCATCGTCGCGGCATGTGTCAGCACGCGCGAGAGCGACGTCTGGCCGATGCCGCGGCGCGGGCTGTTCGCCACCCGCTGGAAGCTCACCGCGTCCTGGGGGTTGGAGAGCAGCGCCAGGTAGGCGATCGCGTCCTTGATCTCGGCGCGCTCGTAGAAGCGCGTGCCGCCGACGACCTGGTAGGCGATCTCCCGGCGCACCAGGGTGTCCTCGAGCACCCGCGACTGGGCGTTGGTGCGATAGAGGACGGCCATCTCGGAGCGGCTGAGGCCCTCGTCGACGAGGCGCTCGATCTCGCCCGCGACGTAGCGCGCCTCGGCGTGCTCGTCGTCGAGCTCGCGCACAACGATCTCGTCGCCGGCGCCGATATCGGTCCACAGCGACTTGTCCAGGCGCCCGCGGTTGTTGACGATCACCGCGTTGGCGGCATCGAGGATCGTCTGCGTCGAGCGGTAGTTCTGCTCCAGGCGCACGACGCGAGCGGCCGGGAAGTCCCGCTCGAAGTCGAGGATGTTGCGGATGTCGGCGCTGCGAAAGCCGTAGATCGACTGATCCGGGTCGCCGACGACGGTCAGCTCCGGCCGCTCGCCCGGCGAGAGCTGTTTGAGCAGCTCGTACTGCGCGGGGTTCGTGTCCTGGTACTCGTCGACGAGCACGTGGCGGAAGCCCTCCGCGTAGCGCTCGCGGACCTCTGGGAAGAGCCGCAGGACGTCGACGGTGCGGGCGAGCAGGTCGTCGAAGTCCATCGCGTTCATCCGGTGCAGCTCGCGCTCGTAGAGCTCGTAGGCGTCGGCGACGGTCTGCTCGAACCAGCTCCCGACGAGCTCGCGGTAGGCGGCCGCGTCGCGCAGCCGGCTCTTGGCGGTCGAGATCTGGCTCTGGACGGCGGCCGGAGTCGTGCGCTTGGTGTCGACGCCCAGCTCGTCGAGGCACTGCTTGACGAGCCGGCGGCTGTCCGCCTGGTCGTAGATCGTGTACTGGCGGGTGTACCCGAGCCGCGGCGCCTCGGCTCGCAGGATCCGTGCGCACGCCGAGTGGAACGTCATCACCCACATCGCGCGCGTCGAGTGGCCGAGCAGCAGCTCGACGCGCTCGCGCATCTCCTGCGCGGCCTTGTTGGTGAACGTGATCGCGAGGATCTCGCCGGCGCGGGCTCGGCCGGTCTCGACGAGCCACGCGATCCGGTGCGTGAGCACGCGGGTCTTGCCCGATCCGGCGCCGGCCAGCACGAGCAGCGGCCCGCTCTCGTGCGTCACGGCCGCTCGCTGGGGGTCGTTCAGGCCCTCGAGCAGCTGCTCGAGGCGCGCGTCGGTGTCGATCGGCCCCATCGGCATCCAGGGTACGGCTGCGGGCGGCGGCGCGAGGCGCCACACTGGGCGCGTGCCGACGCTGCCCGAAGAGGTGCGAGCGAGCTGCGCGCGGATCGCCGCGGGCGCGCGCTCAGTGCGGATCGACCTCGACGCGCTCCAGGAGCTCGACCCCGGCCCGCCCCCCGCGCTCGATGGCGAGCGCCACTACCTGGAGGGCTCCCCCGAGGACGTCGCGGCCTACTTCCTCACGCTCGACTCGATCAACTTCGGCTCGGGGTGGTTCCCCACGCTGCGCAAGCGCCGCCACTGCTCCGGCTACCTCACCGTCGCCTGGGCGCTCGCCGACCGCTTCCGCGAGGCGGGTCCCTGGTCGACCGCCGAGCTGCGCGCCATGCGCACCGAGGCGATCGCCGACACGCTCGGCCAGCCGCGCGATCACGAGCTGATGGCGCTGTACGCGCAGGCGCTGCGCGAGCTCGGGCGCTTCCTCGGCGAGCGGGCCGCACTCGAGGTCGTCTCGGGTGCCGGCGGCTCGGCCGCGCGACTGGCACGCGAGCTGGCCGACGGGATGGCGCTGTTCGCCGATCCGGGCTTCTACAAGCGAGCCCAGATCGTGCCCTCGAACCTCGCGCTGGCCGCGGTCGCCGACTTCGGCGACCTCGACGCGCTGACGATCTTCGCCGACAACCTGGTCCCGCACGTCCTGCGCTGCGACGGTGTCCTCGTCTACGAGGAGCGGCTCGCGGCGCACGTCGACGCCGGCCGTCAGCTGCGCATGGGGACGCAGGAGCGCGAGATCCGAGCCTGCGCGGTGCACGCCTGCGCACAGATCGCCGGGCGCCTGGGGATCACCGAGCGCGATCTGGACCATCGCCTCTGGACGCGGGGGCAGAGCCGCGCGTACAAGGCCCTTCCGCGGCACCGCTGCCGCTGCGTCTACTACTGACGGCGACGACCGAACGCGAAGTACGCGAGCGGACCGATCGCATTGACGAACGCAGCCCCCAGCCAGAGCCGCTTCGGCCCGCAGACCTCGTCGGCGGGCCGACGGCGCAGGTCGCGGAGCATCGCGCCCGCGAGCGCGAACTGGACGGCCGCGAGGACGCCTATCGTCCGGCGCTGGGTCGCGGTCAGCTCGCTCCACTTCCGTCGCTGCATGGTCACGACGGTACCGACCGCAGGCGGCCCGATCACGGCGATACGGCTACGGTTGCCTGCTGAAGCAGCCCACCCCGGAGCGACCATGAGCGATCTCGACCGCCGTCCCGATTCCCTGCCCTCCCGCCGTCGGCGCGAGCAGCGCGCCTTCAGGCTCGTCGTAGTCGGCGGCGCCGCGTCCGTCGTCGCCGTCGTGGGCGTCCTGCTCGCCGCGCTCGGAGTGCTCGGCGCCGGGCTGCCCGTGGTCGCTGCGATCGTCGCCGTGCTGTGCGCAGTGCTCTTCCGGCGCACCGTCTCTCGCTAGAAGCTCCCGGCGGCCCCGGGCCGAGCCCGGCACGGGAAGCAGGCCGGGGACAGTGCTCCGCACGAACCCGGCCGATGACCGCGCCCGGCGACGGCCCGCGGCCGCCGGTCAGCCGCCGGCCGGGTGGCGGCCCCTGACCGGCCGCAGCTCGCGCACCTCGCCCGGCGGGCGCTGGCCGCCCGATAGCTCGGTGACGGCGGCCTCGAGCTCGCGCAGGCGGGTCGACAGCTCCCGGATCGCGTCGGCGACGGGGTCGGGGAGGTGGATCCAGTCGGCGTCGGGGCCTTCGGGGCGACGGCCGTCGACGCGTACGACGTGGCCGGGGTTGCCGACGACGGTGGCGTTGTCGGGCACGTCGGTGATGACGACGCTGTTGGCCCCGATCTTGGCGTCGCGGCCGACCTCGATCGGCCCGAGGAGCTTGGCGCCGGAGCCGATCACTGCGCGATCGCCGACGGTCGGGTGACGCTTGCCGGTCGCGAAGCCGGTGCCGCCGAGCGTGACGCCCTGGTAGAGCGTCACGTCCTCGCCGATCACGGCGGTTTCACCGATCACGACGCCCGTGCCGTGGTCGATGAGCAGTCCTTGGCCGATCTGCGCGGCCGGGTGGATCTCGATTCCGGTCAGCGCGCGGCTCACGTAGGCGATCGAGCGCGGCAGCAGCGGCACCCCCGCTCCGTGGAGCGCGTGGGCGACGCGGTGGGCGACCAGCGCGTGCACGCCCGGCCAGACGGCGAGGATCTCGGCGCCCCGGACGCCGCGAGCCGCAGGATCCCGCTCGCGTGCGGAGGCGATGTCGCGGCGCAGCTCGCGCGCGACCCGCCTGGCTGTCCCGAGGCCGGCCACGATTGAAGCGTAGCTCGCCGCGCGTGCTCGCCCCGGTCGAGACGGGACGCCGGCGCCCGCCTCGACGACGCGCCCGGCGAACACCGGCGGAGGCGAGGGCGCCGCCCGGACCTCGAGGGGGTCGGGTGACCTGGCGACGGGGGCCGCGGCGCGTGCCGCGGGGTCAGGACTCCGGCGCGAAGAACGGCGCGGAGATGTAGCGCTCGCCGGAGTCGGGAAGCACGACGGCGATCCGTGACCCGCGTGACTCGGGGCGGTCCGCCACCTGTAGCGCGGCCCAGAGGGCGGCACCGCAGGACAGCCCCGCGAGCACCCCGGCCCGCGCCGCGGCCCGGCGCGCGGAGCCGATCGCGTCCTCGTCGCCGACCGCGATCACCTCGTCGAGCAGGTCCCGGTCGAGCACGCGGGGCACGAAGCCGGCCCCGATCCCCTGGATGCGGTGTGGACCAGGCCGGCCGCCCGACAGCACGGCCGAGGAGCGCGGCTCGACGGCGACGATGCGAGCCGTCGGGCAGGCCTGCTTGATCGCCTCGCCGGCGCCGGTGATCGTGCCGCCGGTGCCGACTCCGGCGACGAGCACGTCGACCTTGCCGTCGAGCGCCCGCACGATCTCCGGCCCGGTGGTGAGCCGGTGGGCCTCCGGGTTGGCGGGATTGGAGAACTGGTCGGGCAGGAAGTGGTCGGCGCGAGCGCCGAGCGCACGCGCGGCGTCGACGGCCTCGTTCATCCCGCCGAGCGACTCGACGACCTCGACCTTTGCGCCGTACAGCCTGAGCAGGGCCTCGCGCTCGCGGCTCATCCCCTGCGGCAGGAAGATCCGCAGCTCGTAGCCCTTGGCCGCGCAGACGAACGCGAGCGCGATCCCCGTGTTGCCGGATGTCGCCTCGACGATCGTCGTGCGCCCGGGCTCGATCAGCCCGTCGCGCTCGGCGGCGTCGATCATCGCCACGCCGATCCGGTCCTTGACCGATCCGCCTGGGTTGAGCGCCTCGAGCTTGCCGAACAGCCGCGTGCCCTGCTCGCGGGCCCGGTCGCCGAGCAGCTGGGTCAGCTCGACCATCGGCGTGCCACCGACCAGGTCGGCAATGTTGACCGGGATTTGCGACATTTTGCGCGGTCAGCCTACCTGCCGGCGCCGACGGCGGGCCTGCGCATGATCGGCGTGAAGCGGCCGGCGGGCACGTCGAGCGCGGTTCGATCCGTGGTTCCGCGTTGGCGGTCGGTCGGCGCGCCTCGCCCTCAGCCGGCGGAGCGCTCGTCGAGCTCGCCGAGGTCGGCGTCTATCTCACGCCGCACGATCCTCGTGGCCCCGGCGAGCGCGCCCTCGACGAGGTCGATCGCGGGCGCCGTACCGATCGTGACGACGGCGCACTCCCCCTCCTCGATCGCCTCGCCGAGCTCGCGCAGGTCGCTGCGCGCCAGGCCGCGCCAGAGGTGGGTCACGAGCCCCGCGATCGTCGCTCCGGCGGCCGTCCCGACCAGCACGCCGGCCAACGCCGGCGGGAACAGGATCCCGACGAGCGCCCCGACGAGCGCTCCGGCCTCCGCCCCGTGGAGGCTGGAGCGGGCGTCGCGCTGCAACGTCGTGATCGCGCCGCCTTTTTCGTGCCGTACGATCGCGATGTCGTGCAGGCGCAGGTCGTGGTCGGTCGCGAGCTCCTCGACGATCTCGACGTCGGCGCGCGCCGCGTCCTGATCGCCGTAGACGGCGACGAGGGCGAAGGCGGTTTCGCGACGGCTCATGGCGCTTTGCGAGCCTACCGGGGCGCGGCGCCTCGCGACGCGAGCGGATCGCGCCTGCCGCGAGCCGTGCCCGCACCCGCCGCGGGCCGGCCACCCTTGCGGCTTTCTCGGACCACCGGACTCGCGTCTATGCTCGTCTTCGCCGTAGGCCGTCGGTGATCGGCGGTGCGCGGCGCGGGCGGAGACCCGGTCATGGACCAACCAGCATCTGCGGGCAGCGACCTCGGATTCGTGCATCTCTTCGAGCCCGGCGTCGGGCCGTGGACGCTCCTGCTGCTGCATGGCACCGGCGGCGACGAGCACGACCTGATCGGGCTCGGCCGGCGGCTCGCACCCGGCGCCGCGCTCGTCTCGCCGCGTGGAAAGGTGCTCGAGGACGGCATGCCGCGGTTCTTCCGCCGCCTGGCGGTCGGCCGGCTCGACATCCCGGACCTGCTCGAGCGCACCGACGAGCTCGCCGACTTCCTCGAGGCCGCGGTCCGCGCCCATCGCCTCGACCCCGGCCGCGTGGTCGCCGTCGGCTTCTCCAACGGGGCGAACATCGCGGTCAGCCTGCTCCTTCGGCGGTCCGGCCTGCTGCGCGGAGCGCTGCTGCTGCGCCCGATGCTGCCCTACGAGCCCGAGCTCGTCCCCGATCTCACCGGCACCGACGTGCTGGTCGCGACCGGCGAGGGCGACGTCCACTCGCCGGCGGAGCAGACCGCGCGGCTCGTGGAGATCCTGCGCGACGCCGGCGCCGCCGTGACTGCGAGCACCGAGCCGGGCGCGGGTCACGCGCTGACCGCCGGCGATCTCGCGCGCTCCGCGCGCTGGCTGACCGATCTCATGGGACCCACCGCCTGAGATGGCACCGCAGCTCGTCGACAACCCGCGTGAGAGCCGCTACGAGCTGCATGTCGATGGCGAGACGGTGGCCTGGGCCGAGTACCGCCCCGCGGGCGGCAGCGTCATCATCGCCCATACCGAAGTGGCCGCGGAGCACGCCGGCGAGGGACTTGGCGGCCTGCTGACGCGCGCCGTGTTCGACGCCGCCCGGGCCGACGGGAGGACCGTCATCCCGATCTGCCCGTTCGCGGCGGCGTACGTCAGGCGCAACCCGGAGCTGGTCGACGACGTAGCTCCCAGCCTGCGCAGCCAGTTCCGAGCCGACCGATCGGGAGATCGCGATGGTCCCGTGCAGCCACGTTGACCAGGTCCGGCTGCTCGAGCCGCCGAGCGAGATCGCAGGCTGCGAGGAGTGCCTGAAGATCGGCGGCAGATGGCTTCATCTGCGCATGTGTCAGAGCTGCGGCAAGATCGGCTGCTGCGACTCCTCTCCCAATCGACACGCCAGTCGCCACGCCCGCGAGGCCGGCCATCCGATCCTGCGCTCGGTCGAGCCGGGCGAGAGCTGGTCGTGGTGTGTGATCGACGAAGTGGCGTTCGTGCTGCGCTCGGGCGAGGAATGAGCCGCTGAGCCGGCCCCTCAGATGTGGTACATCGCCTGCCCGGCCTCGGCGAGCTCTCGGTCGATCACGTCCTGCACCGTGACGCCGACGAGGACCTCGCGCGCGGCGTCGGCGGCCTCCGCGAAGACGCCCTCGGCCCCGCGGCCGAGCGGCCCGTCGAGCAGCTCGACGATCTCGAGCACGCTGATCGACGAGGGCTCGCGCAAGAACGAGTAGCCACCCTTCACGCCGCGCTGGCTCCTGAGTATCCCGGCGCGGCGGAGCGAGGCGAAGAGCTGCTCCAGGAACTGCGGCGGGATCTCGCGGCGGCGGGCGAGCTCGCCGATCGGCACCGGGCCGTCGCCGGACCGACCGAGCTCGGCCAGCGCCCGCAGCGCGTACGGCGACTTCGTCGTGATCGTGATCATCGGCCTATACCCTCGCCCCTCGATCCTATGACAACGACCGGCCCAACCGCCCGAGCGGCATGGCGCGTAGGCCCGCCGATCGCGCTGATGGCGCTGATCTACGCGCTGAGCGCCCAGCCGAACCTGAGCAGCGGCCTCGGCACCATCGACCTGGTCGGCCGCAAGCTCGTCCACGCCGGCGAGTTCGGCCTGCTCTTCCTGCTGCTCCTGCGCGCCCTGGGCTGGAGGCGGCCCGCGATCGCCGCGGCGATCGCGATCGCCTACGCCGCAACCGACGAGCTGCACCAGGCGTTCGTCGACGGCCGCCACGGCACACCTGTCGATGTCCTGATCGACAGCACCGGCGTCGCCGTCGCCTGGCTCATGTGGCGTCGGCGCCGCGTACGCACGGACGGCGCGGCCACGAGCTGATCGGGAGGCGAGCCCGGTGGTTCCGGGCCACCGCGGCGCCGACCGTCTAGATCCAGCCCCGCTCGGTCGCCATCAGCACGGCCTGCGCGCGATCGACGGCGCCGAGCTTGCCGTAGACGTTGTGGAGATGGGTTCGCACGGTGCTCGTGGAGAGCTCCAGCTCGTGGGCGATCTGCTTGTAGACCTTGCCCTCGGCGAGCCGGCGCAGAACCTCGACCTCTCGGCTCGAGAGCGGACACGGGTCGATCTGGCGGATCCTGCGCGTCGCCGGGTAGGGCAGGTCGTACATGACGCCGCGCAGATCTTCGATGTCGAGGTCGATCGCCCGCGCGCACTTGAGCATCTCGGCGGGGTTGATGCTGTCGCCGTGCGCGTAGTGCGCGAGCATGTCGGCGAGCCGCACATAGGCCGTCTCGCCGCTCGCGTCATCGGCGTGATGGCGCTCGATCACCGAGGCGACGCTGTGGGGCAGGCCCCAGCGGCGAGCGAGCACGCCGCCGACGAGGGCGTGGTCGACGCCGAGCTCGCGACGCTCGCGATTGACCCGCTCCTCGGGAGTACGAGCCCCCTGGTGGACCTGCGCGGGGTAGCCGGGGTACGCGTGGGTGAGCACGAGGCTGCCGATGTCGTGCAGCAGCGCGGTGACGATCAGCCGGTCGCGCTGCTCGTACCCGGTTTCGACGGCGAGCCGCTCGGCCGCTCGCTGGGTACTGACGGCGTGCAGGCGAAGACGCTCCGGCGCGCCGTCCCAGACGGAGGAGCGCTCGAAGAAGTCGAACGTGCGGGCTCGCGTGGCGATCGACTGGACCGCTTCGGGCGACAGGACCTCGGCCGCCTGCACGATGGTCTCGATGCGCCCGCGGCCGCGTCCCTCCTGCTGGTTGGCGACCCGCAGGACGGCGATGACGAGCGCGACGTCGCTCTCGACGGCGGCGACGATCTCGCCCAGGTTGAGCTGCTCGTCGCCGACGAGGCGCAGGACGCGATCACGCGACTCGGCGAGCGCCGGGAAGCCTTCGAGCGCCTCGAAGGCGGCCGTCAACCGACGTCCGTGCCCTTCGTTTTGGTGACGCGCGACTGCCGCGTCGGTCGTCTCGACTGCCTGCACTGTTGTGGCGCTCGCTGACTGCATCCTCGCGGTCCTGGCCTGGGGCTGAACGGCCCCTCGCGGAGCCCTTGCCCCCCTATCGGCAGGGCTCGGCGGAAGTATGAGCGAGGCCGGCGCTCAGCCGGCGAGGGCGGCGTCGATGCGCCGTAGCGCCTCGTCGCGGCCGAGCACGTCGAGTGTCTCGAAGATGCCGGGCGAGACCGTCGTGCCCGCGAGTGCCACGCGCAGCGGCTGATAGACGTCGCGGGGCTTGGCCTCACGACGGGCGACGACCTCGCGCAGCGCCTTGTCGAGCGTCTCGACGTTCCAGGCGCCGAGCTCGCCGAGCACCCGGCGGGCGTCGGCGAGCATGCCGCGGCCGCCGCCGTCGAGCCACCGCTCGCGGGCGGCCTGGTCGTCTGCCGGCCCGTCGAGGATGAACCCCGCGAGGGGCCAGAAGTCGGCGAGGGTCTGGATCTTCTCCTCGCTGATGCCGACCGCGGCGTCCAGCCCGTCACGACCGGTGAACTCCTCGAGGCGACGGGTGAGCTCCTCGGTGCCGAGCTCGCGAACGTAGCGGCCGTTCATCCAGCGCAGCTTCTGCTCGTCGAACCGCGCGGGGCTCTTCGACACGCGCGTGAGGTCGAAGCGACGGACCAGCTCGTCGGTGGCGATGAGGGTCTCGTCCTCGGTGTCGCCCCAGCCGAGCAGCGCGATGTAGTTGCGCACGGCCTCCGGCAGGTACCCGGCGTCGCGCAGCTCCTGCACGCTCGCGGCGCCGTGACGCTTGGAGAGCTTCTTGCCGTCGGGCCCGTGGAGCAGCGGCAGGTGGGCGTAGACGGGCTTGGGCGCGCCGATCGCCTCGAGAACCAGCAGCTGCTTGGGGGTGTTGGAGATGTGATCCTCGCCGCGGATGACGTGGGTGATCTCCGCGTCGTGGTCGTCGACGGCGACGGCGAGGTTGTAGAGCGGGCTGCGGTCGGCGCGCGCGATGACGGGATCGTCGAGGTGGCGGTGCTCGAAGACGGTGTCGCCGCGGATCAGGTCGTGGACGACGGTCTGACCCTCGTCGGGCACGCGCAGACGCACGGCGCCGTCGGCCTCGGGCATTCCGCGGTAGCCGCGACCGGCGCCGTGCTCGGCCTTCCAGGCGCGGACGTCCTCGCCGGTCGCGCTGCTCCGGTACGCCTTGCCGCTCTCGAGCAGCCGCTCGACGACGAGCCGGTGGCGCTCCTCGTTGTCGCTCTGGGAGACCGGCTCCTCGTCCCAGTCGAGCTCGAGCCAGCGCAGGGCGTCGTAGATCTGAGCGACGTTCTCGGGCGTCGAGCGCTCGCGATCGGTGTCCTCGATGCGCAGCGTGAAGCGCCCGCCGGCATGGCGCGCGGCGAGCCAGTTGTAGAGCGCTGTGCGAGCGCCGCCGATGTGCAGGGTGCCGGTTGGTGAGGGAGCGAAGCGAACGCGCATGGACCTGGCAATCTACGCGGCCGCATGTTGATAGGCGCACACGTCTCCCCTGCCGGCGGCCCGGCGAAGGCCGTTGAGCGCGGCGAGGCGCTGGGCGCCCGCGCGATCCAGATCTTCAACCAGAACCCACGTGCCTGGAAGCCGACGGTCTACTCAGCCGAGCAGGTGGAGGCGTTTCGCGAGGCGCTCGCGGCCGGGCCGGTGGACGCGCTCTTGATCCACGCGGTCTACCTGCTGAACGCCGCGAGCGACGATCCGCAGATCCGCGAGCGTACGCTGACGTCGCTCGTGGCGTCGCTGCGCGCCGGTGCGGCGCTCGGCGCGCATGCCGTCGTGCTGCATCCGGGATCGGCGAAGACCGGCGACGTGGGGCCTGCGATCGCGCGGGCGGGCAGCCTGTTCCGCGAGGCGCTCGCCGAGTCGGAGGGCTGCGCGCTGCATCTCGAGAACACCGCGGGCGCGGGCGGGACGCTGGGGCGCTCGTTCGGGGAGCTGGCGGCGCTGCTCGACGCGGCGGGCGGCGATGCGCGCCTCGGCGTCTGCTTGGACTCCTGTCACATGCTTGCGTCGGGGATCGAGATCCGCACCGCACAGGCGCTCGCGTCGGCGGTCGATGCATGCGAGGCGCAGGTCGGGCCGGGCCGCATCGGCTCCCTGCATCTGAACGACAGCCAGACGCCGCTCGGCTCGAACCGCGATCGTCACGCCGACGTCGGCCAGGGCGAGCTCGGCCTCGACGGCTGCCGCGTGTTCCTCAGCGAGCCCCGCTTCGACGCCCTGCCGTGCGTGCTCGAAACCCCGGGGCCGGAGCGCAAGGGCCCGACCGCCGAAGAGGTCTCCCTCTGCCTGCGGCTGCGCGAGGAGGGCCTGGCGGCGCGCGGCTGACGCTTCAGGCGCCCGCGGAAGCGGCGCCCAAGAGATGGTCGAGCTCGGCTTTGAGGCTCGGCGTCGGCGCGACGCGGTAGGCCTCGCCGAAGCGCAGCGTCCGCTCGCCGTGGGAGGTGCGCACGTCGAGCACGACCTCGCTCTCCCCCACGTGGTTCGAGAGGGCATGCTTGAGATCGTCGATGATGCTCGCGGGCACGCCGCCGGAGGCGGCGTCGAGGCGCAGGCGCAGCGGCTGGGGCAGCGTCTCCCGCGGCTCGCGCGCGGCGGCCTCCCGCGCCGCGGCGACCTGCTCGGGACTGGGGTCGAAGCGCTCGACGCTCTGGACGACGAGGCAGGTCTTGTCCTTGTCCTTGTGGTCGATGCGCCCACGGACGAGGACGATCTCGTCGACGGCGAGCGCGCCTTCGCACTCGGCGATCGTCTTCTCGAAGGCGATGATCTCCAGCTCGCCTTCGAGGTCGTCGAGCGTGGCGAACATCATGGTCGTGCCGCTGCGGGTGCGGATCTTCTTGGCCTGGGAGACGATCCCTCCGGCCGTCACCCAGTCGCCGTCGCGCCGCGCGGGCAGCTCGGCGAGCGATCCGTCGACCGCGGCGCGCAGCGCCTCGCGCACCTCCTTGAGCGGGTGGGTCGAGACGAAGAGGCCGATCGCCTCCTTCTCGATCGCGAGCAGCTCGCGCTGATCGAACTCCTCGGCTGGGATCGGCGGGTGCGCCGGCGTAAACGCCGTCATCGCGCTGGACGGCGCGCCTCCCCCGTCGTCTCCCCCCCCGAGGACGTCGAAGATCGAGCCCTGGCCGATCTGGGCGTCGAGCTGGCTCTGCTGCCCCGCGGACTGGGCCTGCTCGAGGACGGCCAGCATGCCCTTGCGGCTCGCGCCGGTCGAGCCGAGCGCGCCCGACTTGATGAGCGCCTCGATCGCGCGCTTGTTCACGACGCGCGCGTCGACGCGGGCGCAGAAGTCCCACAGCGAGGTGAACGGCCCGCCGCGCTCGCGCGCCTCCTTGATCGCCTCGACCGCCTGGTAGCCGACGCCCTTGACGGCGTCGAGACCGAAGCGGATGGCGCCGTCGACGACGACGAACTCGTGGTCGGAGAGGCTCACGTCGGGGGGCAGGATCTGGATCCCCATGTCCTCGCAGCGAGCGGCGAAGAACGGAACCTTGTCCTTCGTGTCCATGACCGACGAGATCAGCGCCGCCATGTACTCGGCGGGGTGGTTCGCCTTCAGCCACGCCGTCCGGTACGCGATCAGCGCGTAGCAGGCGGCGTGCGAGCGGTTGAAGGAGTAGTCGGCGGACTTCTCGTTAGTCGTCCACAGCCAGTCGATGACCTGCGGGTCGGTGCCCGATGCGCGGCAGCCCGCGCGGAACTCGGGCTCGAGCTCGGCCATCTGCTCGCGGTTCTTCTTGCCGATCGCCTTACGCAGGTCGTCGGCCTTCGCGCCGCTGAATCCCGCCAGGGCCTTGGCGATCTGCATCGCCTGCTCCTGGTAGAGGATCACGCCGTAGGTCGGCCCGATGATCGGCTCGAGGCGCTCGTCGGGGATCGCGACCGCGGATCGGTCGCGCTTGCCGCGCGCGTACGTCGGGATCTGGTCCATCGCCCCCGGGCGGTAGAGGGCGACGAGCGCGACGAGGTCGTCGAACGCCGTGGGACGCACCTTGCGCAGCGCGTCCTGCATCCCCTCGGACTCGAACTGGAAGACGCCGACGGAGTCGCCCCGGCCGAGCATCTCGTAGGTGCGGGCGTCGTCGAGCCGGAGGGTCGCCATGTCGGGCCGCTCGCCGGTCGAGCGCTCGACGATGTCGAGGGCGTCCTCGATGACGTCGAGGTTGCGCAGCCCGAGGAAGTCCATCTTGAGCAGGCCGAGCTTCTCGACCGGCCCCATCGCGAACTGCGTGACGACCTTGTAGACGCGCTCGCCGTCCTCGCCCCTGGCGTTCGCGTCGGCGAGCTGGACCGGCACGATGTCGGTCAACGGGCGGTCGGCGATGACGACCGCCGCGGCGTGGATCGACGAGTTGCGGGCGACGCCCTCAAGCCCCCGGGCGACGTCGATGATCTGCTTGGCCGACGGCTCGGCGTCGTAGACCGCGCGCAGATCCTCGCCGGGCGCCAGGCAGTCCTCGAGGCTCGGCGGGCGGCCCATGATCGGCTCCGGGATCAGCTTGGCGAGCCGGTCGCCTTCGCTGTAGCCGTGGCCGAGCACGCGTGCGGCGTCCTTCGTGGCGGCGCGCGCCGCCATCTTGCCGAACGTGATGATCTGCGCGACCGACTCGCGGCCGTACTTCTCGTTCACGTACTGCATCACGCGCTCGCGACCCCGCACCGAGAAGTCGATGTCGATGTCCGGCATCGAGACGCGCTCGGGATTCAGGAAGCGCTCGAACAGGAGGTCATAGCGGAGCGGATCGATGTCGGTGATCCGCAGGCAGTAGGCGACGAGCGAGCCCGCGGCCGAGCCGCGGCCGGGGCCGACGGCGACGCCGTTGGCGCGCGCCCATGCGACGAAGTCCCAGACGATCAGGAAGTAGGCGTTGAAGCCCATCCGGTCGATGACCTCGAGCTCCATCTCCATCCGCTCGAGCGCCGCGGCCGGCGGCGGGTCGCCGTAGCGCGCCCGCAACCCCTCCACGACCCGCTCGCGCAGGTACGTGCGCTCGTCATCCCCGTCGGGGAGGAACCGCGGGATGAGCTGGCGGCCCAGCTCGAGCTCGACGTCGCAGCGCTCGGCGATCTCGATCGTCGATGCGAGCGCCTCGGGCCAGGGTCCGAAGGCCTGCGCCATCTCCTCGCTGGTTCGCAGGTAGAACTCGTTGGTCTCGAAGCTCATCTTCGGCGCGGCGAGCGTCGACTTCGTCTGCACGCACAGCAGCGCCGTGTGGTGGTGGTGGTCCTCGCGCCGCAGGTAGTGCACGTCGCCGGTGCCGACGATCGGGCGGCCGACCTCCCGCGCGATCCGCACGATGCCCTCGTTCGCCCGGTCCTGCGCGGCGATGCCGTTGTTCTGGATCTCGAAGTAGACGTTGTCGTGACCGAGCGCCTGCAGCAGCTCGTCGGCGTGGGCGCGGGCCTCGTCGTCGCGCCCGTCCGCGAGCCGGCTGGTGAAGCGCGAGGCCAGGCATCCGGTCAGCGCGATCAGGCCATCGGCGTGCGACGCGAGCTGCTCCATGTCGATGGTCGGCTTGCCGCGGTTCAGTCCCTCGAGGAAGCCCGCGGAGCTCAGCTTCACGAGGTTTCGGTAGCCGGCGTTCGTCGCGGCAAGCAGCGTCAGGTGGTTGTGCTCGTGCCGCCCGCGTTCGGCGTGGTCGTCGACGAAGTAGATCTCGCAGCCGACGATCGGCTTGATGCCGTGGCCGCGGGCCGCCTGGTAAAGCTCGACGACGCCGTTCATCGCGCCGTGGTCGGTCAGGCCGATCGCCGGCTGGCCGAAGGCCGCCGCGCGCTCGGCCAGCGCATCGATCTTGCAGGCCCCGTCGAGCAGCGAGTACTCGGAGTGGACGTGCAGGTGGACGCAGGCCGAAGCGGTCACGGGAGAGCGAAGCCTAGGGGTCGTGCCGGACGGCGAGACGGCCTCAGCCGCGCCGCCACAGCACCCGCTCGAGCCGGCCGAGCAGGCCTCCGCCGGCGGGCCTGCGCGGGTGCCGAGCGGGTGGGCGGGGCGCCGGCTGCGGTGCCGAGGCCGGCCAGTGCGGCGGCGGCGAAGGCCGTCCGACGCCCTCCACAGGAGCAGCCGGCGGGAGCGGCGCGACCGGCGCCGGCTCGACATCCGCTACCGGAGCGGACTGCACAAGAGGCGGCGGTGCAGCGACCACCGGCGCGGCAGGCGCCGGCTCGACATCCGCCACCGGAGCGAGCGGCACAGCAGCCACCGGCGCAGCGACCACCGGCGCGGCAGGCACCGGCGCGGCAGGCACCGGCGCCGCAGGCACCGGCGCCGGCTCGCCCCCGGGCGGCTCCTGCGGCTGCGCTGAAGACGTCGCGTCGTCGACCGGCTCGGCCTGCGCGCGCAGGCGCTCGGCGGCCGCCGCGAGCCCCGCGATGAGCCGCTCGGTCTCTCCGGCGACGCCGGCCCCGGCGGGAGCGACGGGAACCGGCGGGAAGGTCTGGGTCGCCGGTGGCGCGGGCTGAGCGGCCGGCCCGGCGGTGGCGGCAGCGGGCGCAGCCGTGCCCACCTGTGGCGGCGGCGCGTGCGTCGTCGCGAGCATCCGCGCTCGCTCGGCCGTCAGCGCGCTCGTCGCCGCATCGCGCGCCGCGCGCTCGGCGGCGATGGCCTGCTCGGCCGCCTCGCGCCCGGCCCGCTCGGCGACCAGCGCCGCCTGAGCGGCGCTGCGAGCCTCGACCTCGCGGTCGATCGCCACGCGCGCCGCGCGCAGCGCCCCTGCGGCGCTGGCGACGACCGACGCCAGACGCGCGTCGCGCTCGGCCCGCTCGGCAAGCCTGGCCCGCAGGGCAACGATCTCGTGAGCCGCGTGCTCGAGCTCGGCGACGCGCTCCTCCGCGCGGGAGAGGCGCTCGCGCAGCTCGCCCTCGGCGAGCTCGGCCCTCCTCGCCCTGCGCTCGGCGAGGATCGCCGCGTCGGCGGCCGCGGGGGACTCGTGTTGCGGCGCTCGATCAGACGTCACGCGATCGAGCGTACCGACGGGTGCGGCTGTCAGGAAGCCCCCGCGCCCGATCCTCCCTTCAGGCACGCGGTGAAGCCGTCCGACGCCCTCGGCTCGCCCCCGGCGGTCGTCCCCGCCGAACGGCATCCCACTCGCCACGGGCTAGACCGTCGGCAGGCGCGAGCGCCGACGCGCAGTTCCCAGCACGAGCGCCGCGCCGCCGAGCGCCCCGACGAGCAGCCCCGCACGGACGAGCTTCGGACGCCTCTCGCGCAGGTACAGCCTCACCCCGTGGTAGGTCAGGAAGCCGATCACCTGGTAGGTGCGCGCCGCCGGCATCCCGTTGAGCCTAGTCGCCCTGACCGTGCCTCAAGCGCCACGCCATGCGCGACTGGAGCGACCACAGCTCGATGAAGCCCGGGCTCGCCTGCTGGCTGAAGAGCCCGCCGCTGGTCTCGAACGTCGCGAGCTGGGCGTCGTAGACGGCGTTCGGGCTCTCGCGGGTCACGACCCGCGCCGAGCCCTTGTACAGCTTCATGCCGATCGTGCCGGTGACGCGCTCGTTGACCGCGTCCATGTAGGCGTCGAGATTCTCGCGCAGCGGCTCCCACCACAGCCCGGCGTAGACGAGGTAGCCCCACTGGCGGTCGACGTCGGACTTGAACTGGTTCTGGTGGATCGTCCCGACGAGCCGCTCCAGCTCGGCGTGCGCCGGCAGCACGATCGCCGCGGCCGGCACCTCGTAGATGTCGCGAACCTTCAGGCCGACGATCCGATCCTCGATGTGGTCGACGATCCCGACGCCGTGGCGGCAGCCGATCTCGGCGACCCGCTCGAGCAGCTCAACGAGACCCAGGCGCTCGCCGTTCAGCGAGACCGGCAGCCCGCGCTCGAAGCCCAGCGCGATCGTCTCGGACTCGTCGGGCGCGTCCTCGGGACGAGTGACGAGCTGGAAGACGTCGTCCTCGGGCGCATGGTCGAGCTCCTCGATCCAGCGACCCTCGGAGGACCGACCCCACAGGTTGTCGTCGATCGAGTAGGGCGTCTGCTCGGCGCCTCCCTTGATCGGAATGCCGTGCTCGCGCGCGTAGGCGATCTCCTCCTCGCGCCCCATCTGCCAGCCGCGCACCGGCGCGATCACCTTGAGCTCGGGGGCCAGCGTCGCGACGGTCGCCTCGATGCGGACCTGGTCGTTGCCCTTGCCGGTGCAGCCGTGGGCGATCGTGTCGCAGCCGTGCCGGCGCGCGTGCTCGACCGCGAGCTTGGCGATCAGCGGGCGCCCCAGCGCGGTGAAGAGCGGGTAGCCGAGCCCGTAGATCGCGTTCGCCTTGATCGCCGGGGCGATGAAGTCGCGCGCGAACTCCTCCCGCGCGTCGACGACCTCCGCCGCCACGGCGCCGAGGCGCGTCGCCTTGTCCTTGACGACGCCGTAGTCCTCTCCGGGCTGGCCGAGGTTGACCGTCAGCGCGACAACCTCCGCCGAGTACTCGTCCTGGATCCACTTGAGCATCACGCTCGTGTCGAGCCCGCCGGAGTAGAGGAGCAGCACGCGCCGCACCTCCCCCGGCTCGGCGAGGTAGCTGGCGGTGCGGGTGTTGCGCGACTCGGAGCTCTCGGTCATCGCGCCGCAGTCTAGGAACACGGCCGCCACGGGGCGTCGCGGCCTCCGCGTGTAGCTTTCGCTGATCACCCGCGGAGCGACGCGATAGCCGTGCACGACACCCGGCGCCTGCAGCGACGGACGATCCGCGTGCTCGTGGTGTCGCAGATGCTCGCGGGCGCGGGCGGCGCCGCCGGAATCACCGTCGGCGCGCTCCTCGCCGAGGACATGCTCCACTCGACGAGGTTCTCGGGCCTCCCGGCGGCGCTGTTCACCGTGGGCGCCGCCGTCGCGGCTCTGCTCGTCGGCCGCGTCTCGCATCGCGCCGGGCGGCGCGTCGGGCTCTCCGCGGGCTTCGCCGTGGGAGCGATCGGCGCCGCCGGCGTCGTCGTCGCCGCCTTCGTCGACAGCGTCCCGCTGCTGCTGCTCTCGCTGGTCGTCTACGGCTCGGGAATCGCGACGAACCTCCAGGCCCGCTACGCGGGCGCCGACCTCGCCGAGCCCTCACATCGCGGCCGCGCCGTCAGCGCGGTCCTCGTCGCCACGACGGTCGGCGCGGTCCTGGGACCCAACCTCGTCGACGTCATGGGCGACCTGGCCGTGAGCGCCGGGATTCCCGCGCTCGCGGGAACGTTCGCGCTCGCGGCGGGCGCCTACGGCCTGGCGGCGCTGACCCTGAGCCTGTTCCTGCGACCCGATCCGCTGCTGATCGCCCGGGCACTGGCCGAGCAGGCCACCGCACACGGGGGATCCTCGGCCGCAGAGGCTCCGGGGGGTCGGCCGCGCTCGGTCGAAGGCGGCATCTCGCTCGCGGCCACCGCCATGGTCCTCAGTCAGGTCGTGATGGTCGCCGTCATGACGATGACCCCGATCCACATGCGCGACCACGGCCACGGGCTCGGCGCGACGGGGCTGGTCATCGCGGTCCACATCGCCCTGATGTACCTGCCCTCACCGCTCACAGGGATGCTCGCCGACCGCTACGGCCGCCAGCCCGTGATCGCCGCCGGCGGACTGGTGCTGCTCACGTCGGGACTCCTCGCCGCCTCCGCGCCCGTCGAGTCGATGCCGCTGCTGACCCTTGCGCTCGCCCTGCTCGGGCTCGGCTGGAACCTCAGCTTCATCGGCGGCACCGCCCTGCTCACCGACGCGATCCCGCTGGAGAGCCGGGCGCGAACGCAGGGCAACGTCGACCTCGTCGTAGCCCTCGCCGGCGCGGCCGGCGGCCTCTCGAGCGGCGTGGTCGTCGCCGGTGCCGGCTACGCCGCGCTGTCCGTCGCGGGCGGCATCCTCGGGCTGATGATCCTCCCGGTCCTGCTGCGCGCGGCGCGCACCGCCCCGGCCACCTGAAGCCCGGCGGTCGCTCAGGCGACTCGCTGCTCGCCCGTGTAGACGTTCACCGTCCCACCGCGCGCGAAGCCGCAGAGCGTCATCCCGCGGTCTCGGGCGAGCGCGACCGCGAGCGAGGTCGGAGCGCCGACGCCCAGCAGCAGCGGCGCGCCGGCGACCGCCGCCTTCTGGACGAGCTCGAACGACAGCCGGCCGCTGACGCACAGCAGACGCCCGTGCAGCGGTACGAGCCCGTCGAGCAGCGCCCGCCCGACCACCTTGTCGAGCGCGTTGTGGCGACCGACGTCCTCTCGAGCGACGATCAGCGCGCCGTGCTCGTCGAACAGGCCCGCGCCGTGCAGGCCGCCGGTGCGCGCGAACCCCGGCTGCGCCTCGGTCAGCCGCACGGGCAGCTCGGCGAGCAGCTCGCGCGCCACGCGCGGTCCCGGAGTCGCCGGCGGTGCGAGCACGGCGACCTCGTCGAGCGCCCCCTTGCCGCACACGCCGCACGAGGACGTCGCGTAGAAGCGCCTCGTCGGCGGGAGGCGCACAAGCGTGGCGTCGACCTCGACGATGTTGCCGGCCAGGTCCTCGGTGGGCCCGGCCGGCGCCGGCCCGGCCAGCAGGCCCTCGCCGTGCAGGAATCCGAGTGCGAGCTCCTCGTCGTCGCCGGGCGTGCGCATCGTCACGGCGATCGCCTCGCCGCGAACGCGGATCTCCAGCGGCTCCTCGACCGCTACGTCGTCGCGCACGCCGTCACGCACGAGCGACGCGATCATCCGCGCCAGCCCGGCGTCCGGCGGAACGGCCATCAGGCCTCGGCGAGCACCGCCGGCGCAGCCGCCGCCACCGGCCGCCCGAGCGGGCTCACGGCTACCGCGACGACCTTGTACTGCGGGCACGAGGTGTTGATGTCCATCTCCGCGCCGACGAGCAGGTTGGTCCTGATCTCCGGGAAGTGGAAGGCGGTGAAGACGTGGCCGGGCTCGATCCGTTCGGTCAGCCGCGCCTCGATCTCGATCCGGCCGACACGGCTGCGAACCTCGACGAGCTCTCCGTCGGCGATGCCTGCGGCGGCCGCGTCATCGGGGTGGATCTCGAGCCAGTCGGTCGGCATGAGATCCAGGTTGCGCGTGCGCCGAGTCATCGTGCCGGCGTTGTAGTGCTCGAGTCGCCGCCCTGTTACGAGGATCAGCGGCAGCTCCTCGTCAGGCTCCTCGTTCGACGGCTTGTACGGCAATGCGGCGAAATGGCCGCGCCCGCCCGGCAGGGCGAACTCGTGCTCGAAGAGGATCGGCGAGTCGACGCCATCCGGCGACACCGGCCACTGGAGGCCGCGCCGGCCGAGGCGCTCGAAGGTGACCCCGGCGAACTCGGGCGTCAGCGCCGCTATGTCGGCCATCGCGTCGGCGGGCGTGTCGAGTCCCATCTCGTGGCCGAGCATCCGCGAGAGCGTCGTGATGATGTCGAAGTCGGTGCGGGCGCCGCCCGGCGGCGAGATCGCCGGCTGGACGTGCTGGATGCGCCGCTCGGCGTTGATGAACGTGCCCTCCTTCTCCAGGAACGCGGACGCCGGCAGGATCACGTCGGCGAAGCGCGTCGTCTCGTTCTCGAAGATGTCCTGGCAGACGAGCAGCTCGAGCGACTCCATCGCGCGCGCGACGTGAGCGCTGTCGGGATCGGTCTGGGCGACGTCCTCGCCCATGATGAACATCGCCCGCAGGTCGCCGGCGATCGCGGCGTCGAACATCTGCGGGATCGTCATCCCCTTCTCGCGCGACAGCGGGACGCCCCAGCGCTCCTCGAAGGCGCGGGCGGTCGCCTCGTCGCCGACCGCCCGGTAGCCGGAGTAGGTGTCGGGCAGCGCGCCGATGTCGGACGAGCCCTGGACGTTGTTCTGACCGCGTAGCGGCAGCAGCGCGCTGCCCGGCCGGCCGACGTTGCCGGTCATCAGCGCGAGATTGGCGAGGAGCTGCACGACCTCGGAGCCGTACCGGTGCTCGGTGACGCCCAGCCCCCAGAAGATGCTGGCCGTCGAGGCCTCGCCGTAGACGTGGGCGGCAAGCTCGAGGTCGCCCGCCGGGACGCCTGTGATCCGCTCGACCTCGGACGGCTCGTACGCCTCGAGCAGCTCCTCGACGCGGTCCCAGCCCTCGGTCCGGGCATCCATGAAGTCCCGGTCGAGCAGGCCGTCACGGGCGACGACATGGGCGAGGCCGAGCATCACGGCGGCGTTCGTGCCGGCGCGCGCCGAGAGGTGCACGACGGCATGGTCGGCCAGCTCGATGCGCCGCGGGTCGATCGTCACGAGCCGCAGGCCGCGCAGCGCGGCCTGCTTGATCCGCGCCCCGACGACCGGGTGGGCCTGGGTCGGGTTGGCCCCGATGATGATCGCCGCGCCCGCGGCGTCGATGTCGTCGAACGAGCCGGTCGCGCCGGACATGCCGAACGAGCGGCGCAGCGCGTAGGAGGTCGGCGAGTGGCAGACGCGCGAGCAGTTGTCGATGTTGTTCGTGCCGATGGCGGCGCGCATCAGGCGCTGCATCACCCAGCAGTCCTCGTTGGTCGCCCGTGAGGACGCCAGGCCGGCGATCGCGTCCGGACCGTGCTCGTCGCGGATCCGGCGCAGGCCGGAGGCGACGCGGTCGAGCGCCTCCTCCCAGGTCGCGATCCGGAAGCTCCCGCCCTCGCGGACGAGCGGGGCGGTGAGGCGCTCGCGCGAACGCGAGAACTGGTGCGCGAAGCGCCCCTTGACGCAGGCGTGCCCGCGGTTCGCCGGCCCGTCGAGCGCCGGCGAGATCGAGGCGATCCGGCCGGCGACGGCATGGGCGTCGAGGCGGCATCCGACGCCGCAGTAGCCGCACGTCGTCGTGATCGTCGAGTCGAACCGCTCGGTGCTCATGCCTGTGCCTCCTCGGTCGTCGTGCCGGCGAGCGCCAGCAGCGAGAGCTCGGTGATCGCATCGGTCGGGCAGGTGTCGGCGCAGGCGCCGCACGAGACGCACGTCGAGTCGCGGAAGCCGGCGTCGATGCCCGCGGCGATGTTCGCCTCGAAGCCGCGCCCGGTCGCCGTGAGCGCGAACGCGCCCTGGACCTCGTCGCAGATGCGCACGCAGCGCCCGCAGGAGATGCACAGCTCGTTCTGCAGCGCGAGGTACGGGTGGCGCATGTCGTGCCGCTTCTCGTGGACCCGACCCGTCCAGCGCAGCTCGCCGACCCCGAGCTCGCGCGCGACGGCCGCCAGCTCGGTGTGCGCAGCAGGCGGCTCGGGCAGCTCGGAGAGCACCAGCTCGACGACGGCGCCGGCGACCCGCCGCGCCGCGGGGTCGCGCGTGTCGATCCGCATCCCGTCGCGGCACGGCGTCGTGCACGAGGCGACCGGCTTGTCCTGGCCCTCGACGCCGACGAGGCAGACGCGGCAGGCGCCGAACGGCGCCAGGCGCTCGTCGAAGCAGAGCGTCGGCACGCGCGCCCCGGCGGCGCGCACGGCCTCGAGCAGCGTCGCGCCCTCGGGGACCTCGACCGGAGCCCCGTCGACCTCGACGCGCATCACGCGAGCCCCAGCTCGTCGGGGAAGTGCGCGATCAGGCTGCGGATCGGCGCCGGCATGCCGCCGCCGTGTGCGCACAGGCTGCCGAGCTCGAGCGCCTCGAGCAGCTCCTCGAGGCGCGCGCGGTCGACGGCGGCGTCGCCCTGCACCATCTCGTGAGCGCGTGTCAGGCCGACGCGGCACGGGAAGCACTTGCCGCAGCTCTCCTGCGCGCCGAAGCCGAGCAGGTGGCGGGCGAGGTCGCGCATCCCGGTCTCCTCGTCGAAGCCGACGAGCGAGCCGTGGCCGACCATGCAGCCGACCGCGGCGAGCGGCTCGAGGTCGAAGGGGGTGTCGAGCAGCGATGCCGGCAGGATCCCGCCGAGCGGGCCGCCGATCTGAACCGCCTTCAGCCGCGCGCCGTCGCGCAGGCCGCCGGCGACGTCCTCGCACAGCTCGCGCACGCTCGTGCCGAACGGAATCTCGAAGACGCCGGGCCGCGCGAAGCGCTCGTTGAAGCAGACGAGCTTGGAGCCGGGCGTCGCGCCGGGGCTCAGCTCGCGGTACGCCTGCGCGCCGCGGGCGGCGATGAACGGGATGTTGCACAGCGTCTCGACGTTGTGCACGAGCGTCGGCAGACCGCGCACTCCGCTCTGGGCGGGGTACGGCGGACGCGACGACACCACGCCGCGCAGCCCCTGCAGGCAGGCGAGCAGCGCGGTCTCCTCGCCGACTACGTAAGAGCCTGCGCCGTCGACGACGATGACGTCGAACGGGATCCCGTCACCCAGCGCGTCGGGGCCCAGCAGGCCGCGCTCCCGGGCGCGCTCGGCCGCCTCTTCGAGTGCCGGACGCGAGCGTGGGTACTCGGACCGCACGAGGACGACCCCGTGCCGCGCGCCGATCGCATACGCGGCGAGCGCCATGCCCTCCAGCAGCAGCTCGGGTGAGTGCTCCATCAGCTGCTTGTCGATGTAGGAGCCGGCGTCGCCCTCGTCGCCGTTGCAGACGACGAAGCGCTCGGCGGCCGGGGCCTGGCGCGTGAGCCTCCACTTGACGGCGGCCGGGAACGCCGCGCCGCCGCGACCGAGCACGCCGGCCTGGGCGACCTCCTCCACGAGCTGGTCCGGCGTCAGCTCGGCCAGGACGCGGCGCAGTCCGGACCAATCGCCGGCGCGGGTCAGCACCGGCTCGGCGAGCAGGCTCTGCGCCTGCGGCTCGGCTGCCTGGCGCGGCTCGCGGCTGAGGACGCGGGCGACGGCCTGCGGCCCGGCGTCGACGACGTCGCCGACGCGGACCGCCGGCGAGCAGTGGCAGAAGCCCAGGCAGACCGTCTCGCCGAGCGACACCGAGCCGTCCTCGCTGCGCTCGCCGAGCGCGAGCCCGAGCCCGTCGCTCAGCTCGGCGACGTGACGGCCGCCCGTCGCGGCGAAGCACGCGGTGCCGGTGCAGACCCTGACGTCGAGAGCGCCGCGCGGCTCGCGCAGGTCGTCGTAGAAGGTCGCGATGCCGTGGACGGTCGCTTCCGGAAGCCCCGTCCTGGCGGCGACGTCGCGCACGTCGTCGGCGACGACGGCGCCGCGCTCGCGCACGGCCTGCGCGAGAAGCTCCACCGCGGTCGGCTCGCCGAGCGAGCTGTGGCGCGCGACGAGCGCTGTGAGGTTGCGAGACATTCGTTCGGCGGGATCGACGGCTGCTGGACAAACGGAGCATCCCGCTCGCCGTCACGGGGCGCAAGCGCGATCCTCAACGAGCTGATAGAGCGGGACTATCATGCCCACCCGTGCAGATCGCGCAGCTTCGCTATCTGGTGGCGCTCGCGCGTGAGCGCCACTTCGGCCGCGCGGCCGAGGCCTGCCACGTCTCCCAGCCTACGCTGTCGGCTGGTCTGCAGCGGCTCGAGGAGGAGCTCGGCGCCCGACTCGTGCTGCGCGGACGGCGCTTCGAGGGGCTGACGGCCGAGGGCGAGCGCGTCTTCGCCTGGGCGCAGCGGATCGCCGCCGACGTCGACGGCCTGCAGGTCGACCTGCGGGCGATGCGCGACGGCCTCACCGGCCGCCTGCGGATCGGCGCGATCCCGACGTCGCTCCCCGTCGTCTCCTCGCTCAGCGCGCCGCTGTGCGCGGGACGGCCGGGCCTCGAGCTGTCGGTGCTGTCGATGAGCTCGCGCGAGATCGAGCAGGGCCTGCGGCAGGCGGAGCTCGACGCCGGGATCACCTACCTCGACAACGAGCCGCTGAGCGGCGTTCGCACGCTGCGCCTCTACCGGGAGCGCTACCTGCTGCTGACGACCGCCGACGAGCCGCTCGGCCAAAGCCCCGAAGTCACCTGGCAGGAGGCCGCGGCGCGGCGGCTGTGCCTGCTGAGCCCGGACATGCAGAACCGCCGGATCGTCGACTCCATCATGCGCGAGGCCGGAGCGGCCCCGCGCCCGGTGCTGGAGACGAACTCCATCTCGACGCTCGTCGACCACGTGCGCGCCGGCGTCGGCTGCGCGATCGTCGCGCAGAGCTGGCTGCGCCCGCCGGGCCTGCCGGCCGGCCTGCACGCCGCCCCGCTCGTCGAGCCGCGGCGCGAGCACGCGATCGGGCTCGTCTGGCGCGAGCGCGAGCCCGAGCCGCTGCTCGCCCGGACGCTCATCACGCTCGTGCGGCGGCTGCGCAGGGAGGGTCTGCTGCCGGAGTGACAGGTCGGGGGCGTGGGCGGGCGACGAGCGGGGAGCAAGGAGCGACAGGCGAGGAGCGGGGAACGGGCGGGCGTCGGAGCGAGGAGCGGGGAGCCGGGAGCGGGCGGGCGACGGAGCCGGGAGCGGGCGGGCGACGGAGCGGGGAGCGACGACGCGGGGGCGGCGGAGTCGGCGGCGCCTCGGACGGACGTGGCGTGTGGGAAATGTCAAGCTCGGATCACCCAGCGGCCGCCGATCTACGTCGACCCCCTCAGGGCGTGGCTTTCGCAGACCGGTGAGCTGCGGCCTCAACGAACTTGACGTTGACCCCACGAAGTGGCCGGCGACCGCATCCGCCTCACGAGCCGATTCCGTGGCGGCCGCGATCGTCTCGGCGCTCGGCGACGGCGCCGGTCAGCGCCGGATCGCCGAGCCGATGAGCATCGTCGGGCTCACCCGCCGAGTCTCCGCAGCTGAAACTCGAGCGCCTTCTCCTCCTGACCCTCGAAGCAGGCCCTCAACACCGATGCCTCGATCGGCACCGCCGGAGCGAAGTTCCAGTCCGCGCGCAGCTCGGTACCGCTGCCTCCTGCCGAGCAGCTCATCGCCGCGTACTTCGTACCGAGGTCGTCCGACACGGACAAGGGCAGGTCCAGAAACGTTCTCGGCGCCTCCGGCGCCGTTCCCGAGCCTCGCGTCCTTCGCGTGTTGCGACGGCTCCCCAGGCCTCGAGAGCCCTCCGAAAGTCCTCCTCCGCGCGGTACGCCTTCTCGCCGGTCTCGGCGGCCAGGCGCAGACATACGCCGTCTCTCCAGAGCTCCACTCCTATCAGGACGCCCGGTGTGCCCTCGAACCAGCCGACCTCACGGGCCACCGCGATGACTCCTCGCAACTCGGCCGTGCCCGTCCCCTCCACCACTCCACCCGACGCCGACAAGCCCCATCGACGCGCCAGATCCTGTCGCCAGGCTTCAGCGTCTGCCTCCGACAGGATCAGGCTCAGAGAGCGGATGACGAAAGCCACGACCCGGGAGCCGGCCCACGCGCAGAACCGAACCCAGCCACGAAGAAGACACCGAGCCATTCGACGCTGATCACTCGATCGACCGCTCGAGAGGCCACCAAGCCTCGTTCTGCACGTCAGCCGCCGCGTGCCCCGAGCGCTGCGCCCAGGCGCTCGAGCGCCTCACCGGCCTCGTCGTCGGAGAGCGTCAGCGGCGGCAGCAGGCGAACGGTCTCGGGCCCTGTGGCGTTGGCGATCAGCCTGTGCTCGGTCAGCAGGGCGAGCACTAGCTCGGGCGCGCCGCCGCCGTCGAGGTCGAAGCCGATCATCAGCCCGCGACCGCGCACACGCATCACGCCGGGAAGTGCCGCGATCTCGGCACGCAGGCGCTCGCCGAGCTCGCGCACGCGCGCCAGCAGATCCGGCGAGGCGGTCTCCTCCAGGGCGGCGAGCGCGGCCGCGGCGACGACAGGCCCGCCGCCGAAGGTCGAGCCGTGGTCGCCGGGCTGCAGCACGTCGGCGAGCCGCTCGCCGGTGATCAGCGCGCCCATCGGCAGCCCGCCCGCCAGCGCCTTCGCGCTGGTCATCGCATCCGGCACGACGCCGGTCTGCTCGTAGGCCCACAGCGAGCCGGTGCGGCCCATCCCCGTCTGGACCTCGTCGAAGATCAGCGCCGCCCCATGCCGGTCGCACGCCTCGCGGGCGGCGATCAGCGCGTCCGCCGCCAGCGGGTGGACGCCGCTCTCGCCGAGCACCGGCTCGAGCAGCACCGCGGCGGTCCCGTCGTCGACGGCCGCCGCGATCGCCTCGGCGCTCGGCGCCACGGCGCGAAAGCCCGGCACGAGCGGCGCGAACGGCGCCTGCTTGGACTCCTGGGCGGTCGCCGACAGGGCGCCGAACGTGCGCCCGTGAAAGCCGCCGGCGACGCTCACGACGTCGCCTCCGCGCTTCGCTCGGCGCGCCAGCTTCAGCGCCGCCTCGTTGGCCTCGGCTCCGGAGTTGCAGAAGAACACCTTGCCGCCCAACGAGCTCGTCGAGAGCCGCTCGGCGAGCCGCATCGCCGGCTCGGTGTGGAACAGGTTGGAGACGTGCATCAGCCGACCGGCCTGCTCGCAGACCGCGGCGACGATCCGCGGGTGGCAGTGGCCGAGGCTCGTGACGCCGATCCCGCAGAGCAGGTCGAGGTAGCGGTTGCCCTCGTCGTCCCAGACCCACGAGCCCTCGCCGCGGACGAACTCGACCGGCAGCCGGGCGTACGTGCCGATGACGCGCTCGGCGTCCAGGCGCCGCAGCTCGGCAAGGCTCATCGGGCCGGCCTGATCTTCGTGCCGTAGCCGGCGACGGTGAACAGCTCCAGCAGGATCGAGTGCGGCACGCGGCCGTCGACGACGTGCGCGCTGCTTACACCGCCGTGGATCGCCTCGACGCACGCCTGGAGCTTGGGCCGCATGCCGCCGGAGACGGCGCCGAGCGCCGTCTCGACCTCGTCGGCGGTCGCCTCGCTGACGAGGCTCGTCGGGTCGGCGGGGTCGCTCAGCCAGCCCTCGACGTCGGTCAGGAACAGCACCTTGTACGCACCCATCGCCGCGGCGACCGCGCCCGCCGCCTCGTCCGCGTTGACGTTGTGGCTCTGACCGTCGCGGTCGAGGCCGATCGAGGCGAGCACCGGGATGTAGTCCTGGGCGACGTGGTTGATCACGTCGACGTCGACGCGGTCGATCTGGCCGACGAAGCCGACGTCGCTGCCATCCGGCGCCGTCTTTCGGGTCACGCGAAACAGCCCCGCGTCCTCCCCGCTGAGGCCGATCGCCGGCTGCCCGTGACGCCCGATGCGCTTGACGATGTCGCTGTTGACCTTGCCGACCAGGACCATCTTGGCGACGTCGATCGCCTGCTCGTCGGTGACTCGCAGCCCGCCGCGGAACTCGACCGGGAGGCCCAGGCGCTCCATGTAGTACGTGATCTCCGGGCCCCCGCCGTGCACGACGACGGGGTTCATGCCGACGTACTTGAGCAGCACGATGTCGCGCGCGACCTCCTCGCGCAGCGCCGGGTCGTCCATCGCCGCGCCGCCGTACTTGACGACGATCGTGCGGCCGTGGAACTCGCGGATGTACGGCAGCGCCTCGAGGATCGTGGCGATGTCGCCGTGCGGCTGGAGGGGGGTCATGCGAAGCCCCGGGGCTGGAGGTTCATGGGCTCAGGTCTTGTACTCGGCGTTGATGCGGACGTACTCGTGGCCGAGGTCGCTGAACAGCACCTCGGTCTCGAAGCCGTCGCCCGGCAGGCCGACGACGAGCTCGACCTCCTCGCGGGCGACGCGGCGGGCAAGGTCGGATTCGTCGTAGGGCACGACCTGGCCTGCGACGCAGACCTGGACGCCCTCGATCGCGACGTCGACCGGAAGTGGCGCGGTGTCGGCGAGCGCCATCCCCACCGCCTGGACGATCCGGCCCCAGTTGGGGTCGCCGCCGTTCAGCGCGCACTTGACGAGCGGCGAGTTGGCGACGGCGCGCGCGGCGCGCTCGACGTTCGGCCCGTGGCCGCCGCGGACGACGACGCGACCGACGCGGACCGAGCCCTCGCCGTCGCGGACGATCAGCAGCGCGAGATGGCGCAGCAGCGCGTCGAGCGCCTCGCCGAAGCGCTCCTCGTCCTCGCTCTCGGGCTCGACCAGCACCCCGCTCGCACCGCTGGCCATGAGGATCGCGGTGTCGTTGGTCGAGAGCTGGCCGTCGACCGAGATGCGGTCGAAGCTGCGCTTCACGGTGACGCCGAGCAGCAGGTCGGCGGTCTGCGCGCTCATCGCCGCGTCGGTCTGGACGAAGCAGAGCATCGTCGCGAAGCTCGGCTGGATCATCCCCGCGCCCTTGCACTGCGCGGTCAGCCGCACGACGCCGCTCGGCAGCTCGACGTCGAGCGCGGCCCGCTTCTCGAACAGGTCGGTCGTCAGGATCGCCTGCTGGAAGTCGCCGGCACCGTCGCGGCGCAGCTCGCCGCGCAGCGCCGCCAGGCCCTTCACGACGACGCTCCCGTCGAGCGGAACGCCGATCACGCCGGTCGAGCAGACGGCGACGCGATCCTCCCCCACGCCGGCCGCGGCCGCGGCGGCGCCCTGCATCCGGGCCGCCTCCTGATAGCCCTGGGCGCCGGTGGCGGCGTTCGCGTTGCCGGAGTTGACGACGACCGCGCGCAGCGCGCCCAGGCTACAGCGCTCGCGCGTCAGCAGGACCGGCGCGGCGGCGGTCCCCGAGCGCGTGAACCGTGCGGCGCTCGTCGCCTGCTCCGAATCGCAGACGAGCAGCCCGACGTCGGTCTTTCCGGATGCCTTGAGGCCGGCGGCGGCCCCCGCCGCGCGGAAGCCGGCGGGCAGGACGTCGGGGTCGGACGCCGTGCGCGCATGCGCCGGCAGCGGCGCCCAGCGGCTGTCGAATGCGCCCGCGGCGTCGCCGCCGGATCCCTGTGACTCCTGTCGTGCGCTCATCGCTCGTCCCGCCGCCGTCCGCTCATGGCTCGATCCCCGCCGTCTCCGGCAGGCCGAGCATCAGGTTGAGATTCTGGATCGCCTGCGACGAGGTGCCCTTCCAGAGGTTGTCGATCGCAGCGAAGACCATCGCCCTGCCGGTGCGTGGCTCGACCCGGGTGAAGATCCGGCAGAGGTTCGTCTCGCGCACATCGCGCACGCCGGGCGGCGACCCGACGATCTCGACGAACGCCTCGTCGCCGTAGGCCTCCCGGTAGAGCTCGCGCAGCGCTCCGTCGGCGACCGGCTCGGACGTCGTGACGTAGCACGACGCCAGCTCGCCTTCGTCGATCGGCAGCAGGTGCGGCACGAACGTGACGGGCACCGGCGCGCCCAGCGCGGCGAGCTCCTGGTCGATCTCCGGCGTGTGGCGGTGCTCGCCGACCTTGTACGGCGCGACGTTCTCGGTGACGCTCACGAAGTGCGTGGTCTGCGTCGCCGCCCGACCGGCGCCGCTGACGCCGGTCTTGGCGTCGATCACGACGTCGGCGATCAGGCCGGCGCGAGCGAGCGGGGCCAGCGCGAGCAGAGCCGCGGTCGGGAAGCAGCCCGGGTTCGCGACCAGGTCGGCGCCCGCGATCCGCTCGCGGTTGAGCTCCGTCAGCCCGTAGGCGGCCTCGCCGATCAGGCCCGGCGCCGTGTGCGGCACGTACCACGCCTCGTACGTCGCGAGGTCGCGCAGACGGAAGTCGGCGCTGAGGTCGACCACCTTCGCACCGCGCTCGCGAAGCGCGGCGACGACCGGCGCCGCGGCGCCGTGCGGGTAGGCGACGATCGCCGCGTCGACGTCGCCGTGGCGATCCAGGTCGAGCTCCTCGAGCACCGCGTCGACGCGGTGGTGCGGGTAGAGGTCGCTCAAGCGCCGCCCGACGTCCGAGCGCGACGTCAGCGGCCCCAGCTCGAGCTCGGGGTGGCGCGCGAGCAGCCGTGCGGCCAGCGCGCCCGCATAGCCGGACGCCCCGGCGACGAGGACCCGCGGCCTAGCCACGCAGCTCACCGCCCAGCTCGTCGCGCAGTGCCGTCACGATCCGCTCGCGGAGCGGTGCGACGTCCGCGTCGGCCAGCGTGCGGTCGGCCGCTCGGAAGCTCAGGTGCAGCGCCAGCGAGACGCGGCCCGCGCCCGCCTGCTCGCCGCGGTAGACGTCGAACACCGTCGCGTCGGCGACCAGCGGCCCTCCGGCCCGGAGCACGGCGTCGACGACCGCGCCGGCGGGAACGTCCTCGCCGACGATCACCGCGAGGTCCTGGCGGAGCTCGGGGTATGTCGTGAGGTCGGCGTACCTCACCGACGCGGGCGCCGCCGCGATCGCGCGGCCGAGGTCGATCGCCATGAACGCGGCGACGTCGTCGATCTCCCAGCCGGCAGCGACGCGTGGATCGATCTCGCCGAACACGCCGAGCGTCTCGCCGACAGGCCCGACGACCTCCCCGCAGCGCCCGGGGTGCAGGAACGGGCGCCGCGCCTGACGGGCCGACCAGGGCACGCCGAGCGCGCCGAGGACGGCCTCGACGAGGGCCTTGGCGGCGAACGCGTCGGCCGGCGGCGGAGCGCCGTCGCGCCAGCTCGGCGGACGCGTGGAGCCGACGAGCAGCGCGCCCAGCGCGTGGTGCTCGTCCGCCAGCTCGCCGGTGCCGCGGCGGTAGACCGCGCCGGACTCGAAGATCGCCAGATCGCCCTGGCCGTGGGCGCGATTGCGCCGGGCGACGTCCAGCAGCGAGCCGACGATCGTCGGCCGCAGCGCCGCCTGCTCGGCGGACATCGGGTTCTCCAGCACGACGAGGTCGCGCAGCGGGTCCCCGTCCGGCGCGAGCAACCGGTCGGGCAGCCCCAGGTCGGTGAACGACCAGCCGACGACCTCCAGCAGCCCGCGGCCGACGAGCGCATCCTCGGCGCGGCGGCGCAGCCGCTGGGCGGGGCTCAGCCCGCCGGCGTGGCCGGTGCGGTTGCGCTGGATCGTCGCGGGCAGCGCCTCGAGCGCGTCGATCCGCGCGACCTCCTCGATCAGGTCCGCCTCGCGCGTCACGTCGCGTCGGCGCCAGTGCGGCACCGCGACCTCGAGGCCGTCGTCGACCTCGCGCGACTCGAAGCCGAGCGCCCGCAGCAGCTCAGCGCACCGTGTGCGCGGGATCTCGGCCCCCAGCAGGCCGCTGACGCGCGCGTCGCGCAGGCGCAGCGACGGCGCCGGCTCGCCGGCCGAGCCGACGTCGAGCGTGCCGGGCGCCACGCGCGCGCCGGTCAGCTCCAGCATCAGCCGCGTCGCGATCGCCTGCGCCTCGACGCAGCCCTCGGGCGGCAGCCCCTTCTCGAACCGCGCCGAGGCCTCGCTGCGCAGCCCGAGCTTCCACGAGGTGCGGTTGATGCTCGGCCCGTCCCACGTCGCGACCTCCATCAGCACGCGGGTCGTGCCCTCGTGAACCTCGCTGCGCTCGCCGCCCATGACGCCGGCGATCGACGTCGGCCCTGCGGCGTCGGCGATCAGGCAGTCGTCGCGGTCGAGCACGCGGTCCTGGCCGTCGAGCGTGCGGACGACCTCTCCGGGGGCCGCGCGGCGCACGACCAGCCGGCCGCCGGCGATCCGGTCCAGGTCGAAGGCGTGCAGCGGATGCCCGGTCAGCAGCATCGCGTAGTTGGTGATGTCGACGACGTTGTTGATCGGACGCTGGCCCGATGCCATGAGGCGCGCCTTGAGCCAGGCCGGCGAGGGCCCGATCGCGACGTCCTCGAAGACGCGGCCGGTGAAGCGCGGGCACAGCTCGGGCGCCTCGACGACGACCTCGATGCCGACCGGAGCACCCTCGACCGAGCCCGGGTCGTCGGCCCACGGCGGCGGGCCGAGAGGGGCGCCGGTGATCGCGTGGATCTCGCGCGCGAGGCCGTAGACGCCCAGGCAGTCGGGGCGGTTCGGCGTCACCTCCAGCTCGAGCACCTCGTCCTGGATCGGCAGGACGCCGTCGAGCGGCGCGCCGGGGGCGGCGCCGTCGGCGAGGACCATGATCCCGTCGTGCTCGACCCCGATCGCCAGCTCGTCCTCGGCGAGGATCATCCCGCTGGAGACGATCCCGCGGAGCTTGGC
>JANJTP010000014.1 GCA_024711025.1 Solirubrobacteraceae bacterium | reverse complement strand
GGGGGCCGCGCGCCGCCGCGCTCGGCAGACGGCTCCGCCCTCTCGGCGCGCGACGCCGCGGGCCCGGCGGGGCTCGTGGGCGTGAGGAGGCCGCGCCCGCGGCTCGGACGTGCGTCGCCGCACGCGGCGACGCTGGTCGCGCTGTTCCTCGTCGCGGCGAACCTGCGTCCCGCGCTCAGCTCGGTCGCCGCGCTGCTCGAGACGATCCGCTCGGACCTCGGGCTCTCGGCCGCGGTGGCGGGGCTCCTCTCCACGATCCCGGTCCTCTGCATGGGCCTGCTCGCTCCGCTCGCCGCCGTCGCGGCAGGGCGCTTCGGCATCGAGCGCTCGATCGGCTGGGGCGTGCTGATCATCTGCGTCTCGACGCTGCTGCGCCTGGCCGGGGGGAACGTGATCGCGCTCTTCGCGTCGGTCCTCGGGGCGGGCACCGGCATCGCCCTGGCGGGCACGCTGCTCGTCGGGTTCGTCAAGGACCGCTTTCCGCATCGCGTCGGGCTCGTGACCGGCATCTACACCGTCGGGCTGACGACGGGGGCGACGGCGGCGGCGGGCCTGACCGTCCCGCTCGAGGAGCTGATCGGCTCGTGGACCGGCGCGCTGGCGTCATGGGCGATGCTCGCCGCGCTCGCGCTCGTCGTCTGGCGCCCCGTGTCGCGAGGCGCACCCGCGCGTCCCCAGGAGCCGGCCGGCGCCCTGCCGTGGCGCGACGCCCGCGCCTGGCTGGTGACCGTGTTCTTCGGCGTCCAGGCGATCTCGTTCTACTCGGCCCTCACGTGGGTCTCCCCGCTCTTCGAGTCGCTCGGACGGAGCAAGTTCGAGGCGGGCTGGCTGCTGGCGATCATGAACGGCGGGCAGATCGTGGGGGCGATCCTCGTCCCCTGGATCACCGACCGCACGGGTAGCCGTCGAGGCTCGCTCGTCGTCTCGCTCACGCTCTCGGGGATCGGCTTCGTCCTCCTCGCGCTGGTCCCGGAGCTGGCGCCGGCACTGCTGACGGCGCTGCTCGGAACGGCGATGGGTGGCCTGTTCGCGATCGCCCTGACGTTGCCGGCCGACTGCGCGAGCGACACGAAGGCCGCCCATGGAATGGCAGGGATGGCGCTCGGCGTCGGCTACGCGATGGGCGCCGTCGGCCCGTTCGCAGCCGGTGCGCTGTACGACGCGACCGGCGCGTTCACCGTGCCGTTCATCGCACTGGCAGCGCTGCAGGCGGTGATGCTGCTGACGGTCCCCGCGCTCGTCGCGGCTCCCGGCCGTCGCTCACTCGGCTAGCGGGAGGCCCCGCGGCAGGAGCCCGAGCCGCAGACCGGCCGCTCGTCGGCGAGCTCCGGCGGGCAGATGCCCAGGTAGCGCCCGAAGGCCCAGCGCGTGAGGCGCGGGCGGCTCACGGCGCGCGCGCCGAGGGCCAACAGGCCCCGCTCGTTGAGCGGGCCGACCGCGCGCTGCATGCGCGCCATCCAGCGCCAGGCGCGGCGCTTGCCCTCGCAGAAGGCCGCGTAGCGCTCGAGCGCCTGCTCGCGCGCCTGGGCTCCCTCCAGCACGAGCCGCAGCTCGCGGGCGCAGGCGAGCGCGAAGTAGAAGGCGGGCCGGATTCCCTCGGCGGTCGTCGGTATGCAGTGGCCGGCGCTGTCGCCGCAGAAGAAGACGCCGTCCTCGACCGGGTCGCGCATCTCGTGCGGGATCCAGTTGCCCTGGTAGCCGACGAGCGGGCGGCCGACGTCGCCGGCGAGCCGCACGGTCGGCTCCTTGACGTGGAGGCGCGGGTCGAACGAGCCGACGCCGATACGCACCTCGTCGCCGGCCGGGAAGCTCCACGAGTAGCCGGGCGCGACGTAGCGCGGGTCGAGCCACAGCTCCATGTGCGGGCTGCGGCCGCGCGGATGGACCTCGAGGCCGCGTGAGAGCCGCGCCTGCGGGGGCTGGATCGGATCGAGGGCGGTCGACAGCACGCGCCGCCAGCCGAGCGCGTCGACGACGAGCGGTGCGCGCACGTCGCCGCGATCGGTCCGGACCACGATCTCGTCGGCCGGCGCCGCGCCGTCGGCCGACGCACGCCCGCTGACCGTCGCCGTCTCGAACCGCGCCTCGCCGCACCGCGCCCACAGCAGCTCGCACAACTCGCGGTAGTCGAACGTCGAGAACGTCCAGGGCAGCCGCCAGTGGGAGCTGCCCGACGGGGTGTGGACGACGACCTCGTCGAACGTCTGGCGGACCGAGCGCTCGAGGCCCAGGCGCGCCAGCCACTCGGTCGGCGCGGCGCAGGCCGACGTCTGGCGCTCGCCGATCTCGTAGCGGTCGAGCAGGAGGACGCTCGCGCCGGCGCCGGCGAGCTCGCGAGCGACGGTCAGCCCGGCGAACGAGGCGCCGCACACGACCACGTCGAACGAGCCCTCCAGGGGAGTGCGCTCGGCGCCGCGCTTCGTCGCTCGGACCGGCATTTGGCGGGCATTCTACGGAGCGGTGATCGCGCTACCCTTGCCGGACTCATGACCACCACCACTACCGACATCCCGACCGAGGCGAAGGTCGTCCCCGGCTCCGACGGCCTGCTCCTCGACGTCGACGGTCAGATCGTCCCCAACTACGACGCGACGTTCACACCCTTCAAGGAGGGCGACGTCGTCAGCGGCCTCGTCGTCCGCATCGACAAGGACGAGATCCTCGTCGACATCGGCTACAAGAGCGAGGGGGTCATCCCCTCGAACGAGCTGTCGATCCGCAAGAACGTCGATCCCAACGACGAGGTCGAGCTGGGCGAGGAGGTCGACGCGCTGGTCCTCACGAAGGAGGACCAGGACGGCCGCCTCATCATGTCCAAGAAGCGCGCGCGCTTCGAGAAGGCATGGCGGCGCATCGAGGCGGCGGCCGAGTCCGGCGAGCCGGTCGAGGGCCACGTCATCGAGGTCGTCAAGGGTGGCCTGATCATCGACCTCGGAGTGCGCGGCTTCCTGCCCGCGTCGCTCGTCGACATCCGTCGCGTCGCCAACCTCGACGAGTTCCTGCACCAGACGATCGAGTGCAAGGTCATCGAGCTGAACCGCTCGCGCAACAACGTCGTCCTCAGCCGCCGCGCGGTGCTCGAGGAGGAGCGCAAGGAGCAGCGCCAGGAGATCCTCGACCGCCTGCAGCCGGGCCTCGTCGTCGAGGGCCAGATCTCGAACATCGTCGACTTCGGCGCGTTCGTCGACCTCAACGGCATCGACGGCCTGATCCACATCTCCGAGCTGAGCTGGTCGCACGTCAACCACCCGAGCGAGATCCTCTCGATCGGCGACACCGTGCAGGTCAAGGTGCTCGACATCGATCGCGATCGCCAGCGCATCTCGCTGGGTCTCAAGCAGACCCAGGAGGACCCGTGGCAGCGGGTCGTCGACACCTACCGCGTCGGCGACGAGCTCGAGGGGGAGGTCACGAAGGTCGTCACGTTCGGCGCGTTCGTGGAGATCCTCGACGGCGTCGAGGGCCTGGTCCACATCTCGGAGCTGGCCGCGCACCACGTCGAGAACCCGCGGGAGGTCGTCCAGCCGGGCGACAACGTGCGCGTCAAGATCCTCGAGATCGACTCGGGCCGGCGGCGGCTGTCGCTGTCCGTCAAGCGCGTCGAGGGGCAGATCCTCTCGGCTCACGTGGGCGAGCCCGCTCCGGCGGGCCCCGGAGACCTCGACGACGTGCCCGAGCTCGGACTCAGCGACGACGTGTTCGCCGGCGGGTCGCCTGCGCCGGTCGAGGTTGTGCCGGCCGAGGACGTGCCGGCCGAGGACGTGCCGGTCGAGGACGTGCCGGTCGAGGTTGCGTCGGCCGAGGACGCGCCGGTCGAGGACGCTTCGGTCGAGGCGGCCGCGGCGCCAGACGAGGATCCGGCCGCCGCGGGCGAGGACGCCCCGGCCTGACGAATAGATCCTCCTGTCCGTCCCGCCCCGCAGCCTCCCGTTCGTCGGCCTGACCGGGGGGCTCGGGGCCGGTAAGTCGACGGCGCTGGCCGCCTTTGCGCGGCTCGGCGCCGCGACGCTCTCGACGGACGCCGTCGTTCACGAGCTGTACGGCTCGAGCGACGTGCGCAACGCGCTCGTCGCTCGCTGGGGGGAGGAGATCGCAGAGGGCGGCGTCGTCGATCGCGCGGCGGTCGCCCGACGTGTCTTCGCCGAGCCCGACGAGCGCCGCTGGCTCGAGGAGCTGCTCTGGCCGCTCGTCGGCGAGCGCGTCGCGCGCTGGCGCGAGGAGCTCGCTCGTCGCGATCGACCGCCGGTGGCGGCGGTCGTCGAGACGCCGCTGTTGTTCGAGGCGGGACTCGACGGCGCCTACGACGCGACGATCGCCGTCGTCGCAGCGGAGGACCTGCGCGAGGCTCGTGCGGCCGCCCGCGGCCACGAGGCCGTCGAGGCACGCGCCGCCCGGCAGCTCAGCCAGGATGAGAAGGCGGCCCGCGCGACGTACGTCGTGCGCAACGACGGCTCCGTAGAGCAGCTCGAGCGCGAGCTCGCCGCGATCCTCGACCGCCTTCGACGGTGACCCGCGCCGCCCGTGCAGCGGCGTCCGCGGCCCGCGGCGCCCGCCGGGCAAGGCGGCGAACGGTGCGGCGCCGGCGGATGCTGGCGCTCGCCGCGCTCGTGGCGCTCGCCGGGCTGGCGGTGGCGCTGATCTCGCCGCACGTCGACAAGGCGGTCAACGAGGTCACGCTGCCGCTGCGTCACGACGACATCATCCGCCAGCAGGCGCGCGACAAGCGGGTCGACTCCGCGCTGATCGCCGCCGTGATCTACGCCGAGTCGCGCTTCGTGCCGGGGCGCACGTCGCGGTCGGGAGCCGTCGGCCTGATGCAGATAACGCCGGCGACGGCTCGTGACATCGCTCGTCGCTCGGGCGGCACCGCGTTCGTCGTCGAGGACCTCGACACCCCGCAGGTGAACATCGCCTACGGCGCCTGGTACCTGCGCGAGCTGCTCGACCGCTACGACGGCGACGTCGCCGCGGCGCTCGCGGCCTACACCGCCGGGCCCGGCAACGCCGACCGCTGGGGCGGCTCGCGCCTGCGGTCGCAGGACATCCCGTTCCCGGAGACGCGCGCCTACGTGCGCAAGGTCCTCGACACGCGGGAGCGCTACCGAAGGCGCTACGCCGACGAGCTCGGCTACTGACGCGCGAGCCGAGTGCGCGAGGGCGCGCGCAGTCGGAGCGCTCGGGGCGGGGTTACGCTTGTCCGGTGCCGCCGCTGAAGCTGGATGCCGCCTTCACGCCGACCGCCGACCAGCCTCGGGCGATCGAGCAGATCGCCGAGGCGATCGTCGCCGGCGACCGCGCGACGACGCTGCTCGGCGCAACCGGCACCGGCAAGACGATGACGATGGCGGGGGTCATCGAGCGCCTCCAGCGCCCGGCGCTCGTCCTGGCGCACAACAAGACGCTCGCGGCGCAGCTCTGCAACGAGTTCCGCACGTTCTTCCCGGACAACGCGGTCGAGTACTTCGTCAGCTACTACGACTACTACCAGCCCGAGGCGTACGTCCCGAGCAAGGACCTCTACATCGAGAAGGACTCGGCGATCAACCAGGAGGTCGACCGCCTGCGCCACGCGGCGACGGCGGCGCTGTTCGCTCGCCGCGACGTCGTGATCGTCGCCTCGGTCTCGGCGATCTACGGCATGGGCTCGCCGGAGACCTACGACGCGAACGTCCAGCTCCTGACCAAGGGCGGGACCGTCGACCGCGACCAGCTGCTGCGAAAGCTCGTCGCGATCCAGTACGCGCGCAACGACACCGCGCTCGGCCGCGGCACGTTCCGCGTGCGCGGCGAGGCGCTCGAGGTCTTTCCCGCCTACGCCGAGACCGCCTACCGCGCGACGCTGTTCGGCGACGAGGTCGAGCGCCTGCAGGAGTTCGATCCGCTGACCGGCGAGCTGCTGAAGGACGACCTCGAGCACGTCGCCGTCTGGCCGGCCACGCACTACAACGTCAAGGAGGGGACGATCGAGCGCGCCGTCGAGGAGATCGGCGACGAGCTGAACATCCGTTGTGCCGAGCTCGACGCGCAGGGCAAGCTGCTCGAGTCCCACCGGCTGCGCCAGCGCACGCAGTACGACATGGAGATGCTGCGGGAGATGGGCTTCTGCAACGGCATCGAGAACTACTCGCGGATCCTCGACGGGCGTCGCCCGGGCGACCGGCCCTACTGCCTGATCGACTACTTCCCCGAGGACTTCGTCTGCTTCATCGACGAGTCCCACCAGACGGTGCCGCAGCTCGGAGCGATGTACGAGGGCGACCGCAGCCGCAAGCAGACGCTCGTCGACTACGGCTTCCGCCTGCCGAGCGCGATGGACAATCGCCCACAGACCTTCGACGAGTTCCTCTCGATCACGCGTCAGATCGTCTTCCTCTCGGCCACGCCGGGCCAGTACGAGCGAAGCCACGCGACGCGCATCGTCGAGCAGATCGTGCGCCCGACCGGGATCGTCGACCCGCAGGTCGAGGTCCGCGCGACGCAGGGGCAGATCGACGACCTCATGAACGAGGTTCGCCGGAGGGTCGACCGCTCCGAGCGCACGCTCGTCACGACGCTCACCAAGAAGATGAGCGAGGACCTCACCGACTACCTGCTCGAGATGGGCTTCCGGGTGCGCTACCTGCACAGCGAGGTCGACACGCTCGAGCGGATCCAGATCATCCGCGACCTGCGCCTGGGCGAGTACGACGTGCTCGTCGGCGTGAACCTGCTGCGCGAGGGGCTGGACCTGCCGGAGGTGTCGCTGGTGGCGATCCTGGACGCCGACAAGGAGGGCTTCCTGCGCGGCGAGACCTCGCTGATCCAGACGATCGGCCGCGCCGCGCGCAACGTCGACGGGACCGTGCTGATGTACGCCGACCGCGAGACCGCGGCGATGCGCTCGGCGCTCGAGGAGACCGACCGGCGCCGTGCGATCCAGCTCGCCTACAACGAGGAGCACGGCATCACGGCCGCCTCGATCGTCAAGGGCGTGAGCGACATCGCCGAGTTCCTCGTCGCCGAGGGCAAGGCGCCGCGCAAGCGCCGACGCGGCGAGCGCGCCCGACGCAAGAACCTCGGCCCGGACGACCTCCGGCGCACGGTCGTCGAGCTCGAGGAGGAGATGCTCGCCGCCGCCGACGAGCTGCGCTTCGAGTACGCGGCGCGACTGCGCGACGAGATCCGCGAGCTGCGACGCGAGCTCGACGCCGTGGAGGCGGTCGGGCTGGAGGCCGTCGAGGACTGACTGGGCTCGTCGGCCGCGTCCGCCGAGTCGCCGCGCGCCCGCCGACGTGGGAGGATGTGCTCGTGCCTATCACGATTGGGACGTACGAGCTCGGACCGCAGAACGCCTCGCTGCAGGTCAAGACGTATCGCGAGGGCGTCGCAGCGAAGGTCGGCCACGACCTCGTCATCGAAGTCGCGAGATGGGAGGCGAAGGTCGAGATCGCCGCCGGTCCAGACGGCTCGTCGATCGAGCTGAGCGCCGACCCGCGCTCGCTCGAGGTCCGTGAGGGCCTGAGGGGCATGAAGCCCCTCACCGACAAGGACCGCCAGGAGATCCACAAGCTCATCGACGACAAGGCGCTCAAGGGCCAGCCGATCAGCTTCCGCTCGACAGCCGTCCGCGAAGCCGAGGGCGCCGGGGGCGTCGCGGTGGAGGGCGACCTCACGATGGGCGGGAACACACGGGCGATCGGCGTCCAGCTGAGCGTCGGCGCCGACGGCCGGGTCAGCGGGACGATCCCGCTGACCCAGAGCCAGTGGGGCATCAAGCCCTACCGCGGGCTGATGGGCGCCCTGAAGGTGCGCGACGAGCTGGAGATCGTCATCGACGCGTCGCTCGGCTGACCCCAGGAGCTCGTCCGGCGCCCCGCTCGCCCCGGCGCCGCTAGATTCCGCGGCGATGAGCGGGGTGGCGGGAAGCGAGGACACCAGCGAGCCGCGTGACGAGGCGCTGGCGCGCATCGAGGTGGCCGAGCGCGAGGTCGCGGAGCTTGCCGAGGGCGTTCGGGTCGCGGTCGCCCGTGTGCGCGCCGAGCTGGCCCGAGCGCGGGCCGCGCTCCACGAGCGCGACGCGCAGGCGGCGGACGCCCGAGAGCAGCCGGCTCGGGTGCAGTCCGAGCGCGCGGCCACGGCGGCCAGGGCGCAGGAGGCTGCGGCTGGTCGGGCGCAGGAGGGCACGCTCGATTCGGGCGTGCCCGTGAGCGCCCGGATCGTCGCACTCGACCTGGTCGCGCGCGGCGTCGAGCGCGAGCGCGCCGAGCGCGAGCTGCTGGCCGATTTCCCGGGCATCGACGCGGCACGGCTGCTTGCGCAGACCGCCGCGGGCGAGGGCGGATGAGAGCACGCCTCGCGAAGGCTCGCCGTTCGCGAGCGCTGGTCGCGCTCGCCTGCGTGGCCGCCACGGCCCTCGCGACGGCGGCCGGCCCCGGGACGGTGGCGGCCGAGGCGGCCGGGCGGCAGGTCCCGCAGGGCTTCTTCGGCGTCAACGTCAACGACGGCGCGCTCGATCCGGGCTTCCCGCTCGCGGAGCAGGCCCGGGATATGGTCAGGACCGGCGTCGAGTCGATCGCCGCGCAGTTCGCCTGGCACGAGATCCAGCCGACCGCCGACGGCCCGCTCGACTGGCGCAGCTCCGACCGGCTCGTGCGCATCGCCGCGCAGCGCGGCCTTCGCCTGATGCCGGTCGTCCTGTGGACGCCCATATGGGCCACCCGCGACGCGACCGACCCGCGGCTCCCGCCCGATCCCGGCGCATACGCGCGCTTCATGGGCCGGCTCGCGGGGCGCTACGGAGCCAGCGGGAGCTTCTGGCGCGGGAACCGGAGCCTGCCGCGCCGTCCGATCCGTGACTGGCGGGTCTGGAACGAGCCGGGGATCGACCAGTTCTGGCCGCAGCGCTGGGGAATGAGGGCGTACGTCGACCTGCTGCGCGCGGCGCACGATGCGCTGGCCGTGGCCGACCGTCGTGCGCGGGTCGTGCTCGCCGGCCTGCCGAACCGAAGCTGGGAGGATCTCGCCGCGATCTACCGGCTCGGTGCGCGCGGCGCCTTCGATCTCGTGTCGCTGCATCCGTTCACGAAGCTGCCGCGGAACATCATCAAGATCATCGAGTACAACCGCGCCGTGATGCGGCGCAACGGTGACGGGCGGATGCCGGTGCTGATCGGAGAGGTCTCCGCATGGCCGCCCGTCAGCCCCCCGATCGTCGCCGGCCGTCAGTCCGCGGCGGATCGCAGGCGCCAGGCCCTGCGACTGCGCCAGTCGCTGGCGCTGCTCGCGCGGGAGCGCCGACGGCTGCGGATCGCTGGCGTCTGGTGGTATACCTGGTTCAGCGCCGACCGCTCGCCGACATACGCGTTCGACTACGCCGGCCTGCGCTACGAGCGCGACGGCAGGGTCCTCGACAAGCCGGCGCTGCGCAGCTACCGGCGAGTCGCGCTGCGTCTGGAGGGCTGCCGGCGCAAGGGCGCCACGGCAACGCGCTGCGCGTCCCGCGCGCGCTGACGGCGGAGGCGCGGCCGCAGCGGCGTGTGGCGCCGCCGGGCGCGCCGAGAGATCCCCGCGCGCAGTCAGAGCGCGCCGGGAGATCCGCGCGCTCTGACGCGACTCGCTGCGCGGTCCGCGCGCGCTGACGGCGCTATCGCAGCGGCTCGCAGCGGACCGCGCTGCGGTCCAGGACGCGGCCGCCGGCGGAGACGATCTCGATCGTCGCCGCGCCGCGGCGCAGCCGCAGCCGCAGGCCGCCGGCTCCGGAGCGGCTCGTGAAGCGCGCCCGCGCCGCCGAGCGGCGCGGCAGCGGGACATTGGGCCGTCCGCCGGCGCCGACGACGTACTGGCGCAGCCCGTCGCGGTCGGCGAAGCGCTGCAGGTCGTGGTCGTGGCCGGAGAGCACCAGCCGCGCCCGTCCGCGCAGCGCTCGCCAGAGCGGTGCGACGTCGGCCTGATCGCCGTGCCAGCCGGTGCTCCAGCGCGGCCGGTGCCAGATCGCGATGCGGCATGTGCCCGGGCCGTCCACGGCGCGGCGCAGCCAGCGGACCTGGGCCGATCCGGGCGCGTGGGGCGCTTCGCTGTTGAGCTGCAGGATCTCCCAGCCGGCGATGCGGCGCCGCTGCCAGTCGGGCTGGGGCCGGCCGAGCTTGGCGCGCCAGTACGGCCGGTAGCCCGTCGCGCGCCTCGGCCACTCGTGGTTGCCGGGTGTGGGGAGCGTCCGCCGTGCCAGCGTGCCGTATAGCGGCTCGTAGCGCTCGCGGAAGTCGCTCGGGGTGCCGGTCTCGTAGACGTCGCCGAGGTAGAGCAAGAGGCGCGGGCGTTCGCCGCGCACCCTTGCGGCGAGCCGTCTGCCGCCCGGCGTCGGATAGGCGTCGCCGACCGCCCAGACCGTGGTCCCGCGGACGGCGTGCGAGCGCTCCGCAGGGGGCCTCGCCGCCGCCGGCGGCGGGGCGTCGGTCGTCCCGCGGTCGCCGCCCCCCGGGGAGCAGGCGCCGAGGCCGAGGGCGGCGAAGAGGACGAGCGGGAGCAGCGCGCGGATCGGCGCCATCATTGCTTGCACCCCACTGGCGAGCGCAGCACACCCGGATTCGTGCGGGATTCGTGTGCCGAGGGGCCGACGCATTGCTTCCTCGGTCGGCGTCGCTCCCGCACAGATGCTCACGATGGCCGACCGAGCAGGAAATGGAGCGCATTCTGATGTAGACGTCTTCATCTACGCTGTCTGCTATGCGCACGACTACGCTACGAGCACGAACGGCGACGCGCGACCGTCTTGCCGAGGTCGGCCGTCGTCGTGGGCTGAGCATGCCGGATCTCCTCGATGAGCTGGCCGAGCGCGCCGAGGCCGATGACCTGCTCGCTGCGGCCAACGACCACTTCGCGGCACACGGCGAGGAGCACCGGGGAGAGGTCGAGGTCTGGGACGGTGTGACCGGCGACGGCCTCGCACGCACCTGAGCGGACGGGGGCCGGTGGAAGGCGACGGTCGAAGCGCGTACGATGGGTGCGCACGCACGTGAGCGAGCGTGTGCCGGACGCGCGGCAGCGCGAGGTGTGGTTCGTCGATCTCGACCCGCTCGTGGGTCGCGAGCAGGCAGGTCGGCGGCCGGCGTTGGTGGTCAGCGTCGACCAGATCGGCTCCGGGCCCAGCGATCTGTGCATCGTCGTCCCGCTCACGACGACCGATCGTCCGAACCCCCTCTACGTCGAGATCGTCCCCCCGGAGGGGGGGATGCGCGAGCGGTGCTGGGCCACGCCGGAAATGGTGCGGTCGATCTCGCGTCGGCGGCTCGTAGAGCGCTGGGGCACCGTTCGTCCGAGCACGCTGAAGGCTGTCGTCGAGCGCGTTCGGCTGCTCACACGGGCGCCGGGCTGAGCACGCCTTGGCTCGCGGCATCACCATGACGTCCGCGTCACAGCGCGACCGTGGCTTGAGGAGGTCGCTCCCGGCGCGGAGGGCTGGCGCCCCGCCAGGCCGTTGCGTAGTGTCGAGGGTGTGAGGCTTCGGCCCGCTCATGTCGCGTTGCTGGTGATCGCCTTGGCGCCCGTATATCTCGGCGCCGTCGTGATCTGGCGGGGGCTGTTCGACCTCAGCTCCGACAACACCGTGTGGAATCACCTGGGGCTTGGGGCTGCGCTCCTGGCGATCGCCGCGGTGCTCGTCGGGTTCGTGATCCGGGACGCGCGGCGGGAGGCGGCTCAGCGGCGCGAGGCTCCCGGGCCTCGCCACGATCTCCCCGGGGAGCGGCCGAGATGACCATCCTGCGCATCGCAGCATCTGGCTTCCGACTTCGATCGCCGGAAGCGGCCTTCGAGAGCGACCCCGTCGGCCTGGGCGAGTCCGGCGTACGCCGCCGGCGGATCATGGGAGCGGCCGACGATCCGGATTACGTCTGGTAGTCGAACGCGAACGTCCGTTCGGGTTCGTAGAATCGGATCGATGCCGCCATCCGACGCGATCGTCGTCACCGGCGCCCGCGAGCACAACCTCAAGGACGTCTCCGTCACGCTGCCGCGCGACGCCCTCGTGGTGATCACGGGGCTGTCGGGCTCGGGGAAGTCGTCGCTGGCGTTCGACACGATCTACGCCGAGGGCCAGCGTCGGTACGTCGAGTCGCTGAGCGCCTACGCGCGCCAGTTCCTCGGGCAGATGGACAAGCCCGACGTCGACTCGATCGAGGGCCTCTCGCCGGCGATCTCGATCGATCAGAAGACGACCTCGCGCAACCCACGCTCGACGGTCGGCACCGTGACGGAGATCTACGACTACCTGAGGCTGCTGTGGGCGCGGATCGGCCACCCGCACTGCCATCGCTGCGGCGCGCCGATCGCCGGGCAGTCGGCCGAGCAGATCATCGACCAGGTGATGGAGCTCGAGCAGGGAACCCGCTTCATGGTGCTCGCGCCGGTCGTCCGCGGGCGCAAGGGCGAGCACGGGCGGCTGCTCGCCGAGCTGCGCGCCGACGGCTTCGCCCGCGCGAGGATCGACGGCGAGCTGCGGATGCTCGACGAGCAGATCGAGCTCGACAAGCGCTACAAGCACGACGTCTCGGTCGTCGTCGACCGGCTCGTGATGCGCGGCGAGGTGCGCGGGCGCCTGGCGGACTCGATCGAGACTGCGGTCGGGCTGGCCGACGGGATCGTCGAGATCGAGATCGTGGCGCGCGACGGCGAGGGCGAGTCGCGCACGATGACGTTCTCCGAGCGCTTCGCCTGCCTGAAGTGCGGCACCTCGATGCCCGACCTCGAGCCGCGCAGCTTCTCGTTCAACTCCCCGCACGGCGCGTGTGAGCGCTGCACCGGACTGGGCTCGCAGATGGAGATCGATCCCGAGCTGGTCGTGCCCGACCCGACGCTCGCGCTGGGGGAGGGCGCGCTCGCGCCGTGGGCGGCCAGCGCGTCGCAGTACTACGAGCAGATCACGCTGGCGCTGGCCGAGCAGTACGAAGTGCCGCTCGACGTGCCATGGGCGGACCTCGAGCCCGAGCAGCGCGAGATCTTCCTGAGCGGCATCGGCAGCGAGCGCGTCCACGTCACCTACCGCAACCGCTACGGGCGCCAGCGCTCGTACGCGGCGCGGTTCGAGGGGATCGTCTCGAACCTCGAGCGCCGCTACCGCGAGACCGACTCCGAGCAGGTCCGCGAGAAGATCGAGGAGTTCATGGCGATGGTGCCGTGCCCGGCCTGCAAGGGCACGCGGCTGCGCCCGGAGTCACGGGCGGTGCTCGTCGGCGGCATGGCGATCCACGAGCTGACCGGGCTCTCGGTGCGCCGGGCGCTGGCCTGGCTCGACGAGGTCGAGCTGAGCGAGACCGAGCGCCACATCGCGCGGCTCGTCGTTCGCGAGATCGCCGAGCGACTGCGCTTCCTCGACGACGTCGGCATCGGCTATCTCACCCTCGAGCGCGGGGCGGCGACGCTGTCGGGGGGCGAGGCGCAGCGAATCCGCCTGGCGACGCAGATCGGCTCGGCGCTCGTCGGCGTGCTCTACGTGCTCGACGAGCCGTCGATCGGGCTGCACCAGCGCGACAACGCGAAGCTGATCCGGACGCTGCAGCGGCTGCGCGACCTCGGCAACACCGTGCTCGTCGTCGAGCACGACGAGCAGACGATGCGCGTCGCCGACCACCTCGTCGACCTGGGCCCGGGCGCCGGCGAGCACGGCGGGCGGATCGTCGCCCAAGGCACCGCGGCGCAGGTCGAGCGGATCGCGGAGTCGCTGACCGGGCAGTTCCTCGCCGGCAGGCGCACGATCGAGGTGCCGGAGCGACGCCGCAAGCCGGCCGGCAGCCTCGAGATCCGCGGCGCGCGCCAGCACAACCTGCGCGGCATCGACGTACAGGTCCCGCTCGGCGTGCTGACCTGCGTGACCGGCGTGTCGGGCTCGGGCAAGTCGACGCTCGTCAACGAGGTGCTGTTCAAGGCGGTCGCCAACCGCCTGCACCGCGCGCGCCAGCGCCCCGGGGCGCATACGGCGGTGCTCGGGCTCGACCAGCTCGACAAGATCATCCAGGTCGACCAGTCGCCGATCGGCCGCACGCCGCGCTCGAACCCCGCGACGTACACGGGCCTGTTCGACGTGATCCGCGACCTCTTCGCCAAGACGCCCGAGGCGCGCGCGCGCGGCTACAAGCCCGGCCGGTTCTCGTTCAACGTCAAGGGCGGACGCTGCGAGGTCTGCCGCGGCGACGGGCAGATCAAGATCGAGATGCACTTCCTGCCGGACGTCTACGTGCCGTGCGAGCAGTGCCACGGCAAGCGCTACAACCGCGAGACGCTCGACGTGCGCTTCAAGAGCCGGACGATCGCCGACGTCCTCGACATGCCGGTCGAGGAGGCGCTCGCGTTCTTCCAGCACATCCCGAAGGTGCGCCGTCGGCTGCAGACGCTGAGCGACGTGGGGCTCGGCTACATCAAGCTCGGCCAGCCCGCGACGACGCTGTCCGGCGGCGAGGCGCAGCGCGTGAAGCTCGCGACGGAGCTGTCCAAGGTTGCGACCGGCCGCACGCTCTACATCCTCGACGAGCCGACGACCGGCCTGCACTTCGCCGACGTCCAACGGCTGCTCGACGTCCTCGGGCGGCTCGTCGACGCCGGCAACTCCGTCGTCGTGATCGAGCACAACCTCGACGTGGTCAAGACGGCTGACCGGATCATCGACATGGGCCCGGAGGGCGGCGAGGAGGGCGGCCTCGTGGTCGCGCAGGGGACGCCCGAGGAGATCGCCGCGGCGCCCGGCTCGCACACCGGCGAGTTCCTCGCCGAGCTGGTGCGCCCGGCGGCGCGACGCGGCGGCGCGCGGCGGGCCGCCGGCCGGCGCGCACGTGCGGCCGCGTAGGGGGGAGCGTGAGCCTCGCGACCGCCGGGGAGGCCGCCGTACCGTGCTGAGCGCCGCCGACGCGCGCATCTGGTGGTCGAAGTGGCGCTGGTACCAGCGCGATGCGCTGCCCTGGCGTCGCGCGCTGATCCACGCCGAGCTCGCGCGGCGGCGCGCGTTCGGCAAGTGGCCGCTGAACGGCGAGGTCCTGGAGATGCTGCGCGAGGGACGCCTGGAGATCGGTGAGCACACGCTGCTCGAGCGCGGCGTCTGGCTGACCGGCGGGGAGAGCGGCCGGATCCGTATCGGCTCCGGGGTCTTCCTCAACCAGGGCGTGATGGTCGCCGCAAGCGGGCTCGTGGAGATCGGCGACCACTGCATGCTCGCGAACGGCTGCGTCGTCACCGACTCCGACCACCGCTTCGACGATCCGCAGGGGCCGGTCACCTGGCAGGGCTTCACCACGAAAGGCCCGACGCGGCTCGCCGACAACGTCTGGCTCGGCGCGCACGTCGTCGTGACCAGCGGCGTGACGATCGGCTCGCGCTGCGTCGTCGGCGCCAACAGCGTCGTGACCGGCGACCTGCCGGCGGGGACGATCGCCGCGGGC
>JANJTP010000010.1 GCA_024711025.1 Solirubrobacteraceae bacterium | reverse complement strand
AGCATGGTCCTGTCCCTCTGGGTCGGCGCGTTGCCGGCGTGGGGGGGGGGGGGGGGGGGGGGCGGCGCCCCCCCCGCGCCCGGGGCGCCCCCCCGCCCCGCGCCCCCCCGCCGCCCGCCCGGGGCGGGCGGGGGGGGGGGGTGGGGGGGGGGGGCCCGGGGCCCGCCCCCCCACGGCCCGCCGCAGGCTATCGCGGACCCCTTGCGCCGGTCGAACCGCGTCAGCGGAGTCGTGAGCGCAGGTAGGCTGGAGGGCGTGGACGATCTCGGGATCGCGCACGCGCTGAACTCCTGGGCGGTGCGCCATGACGGCCCCGAGGACGCGATCTCCGCTTACGCGTACGCGTCCGAGGCGCTCTTCCTGCTGCTGCTCGTCGGGCTGTTCGCGGTCGTCTGGGGGCGCCTGCGCACGCTCGCCCGTCGGGCGGCCGTCGCGGCCGGGGCGAGCGCCGCGCTGGCGCTGCTCGCCGCCCAGCTCCTCTCGCACCTCGTCGATCGCCCGCGGCCCTTCGTCGCCCACCCCGGGCTCGTGCACCTCTTCGCGCCGCACGCGGCGGACCCCTCGTTCCCCAGCGACCACGCCACCGCGGCGTTCGCCATCGCCACCGCGATCCTGCTGCGCAACCGGCTCTGGGGGGCGCTCGCGCTGCTGGCCGCGACCGCGCTCGCCGTGAGCCGCGTCGTGATCGGCGTGCACTACCCGATGGACGTGGTCGCGGGCGCCGTGCTCGGCGCCGCGATCGCCCTCGCGCTGGGCGCCCCCGCGCCGCGGCGGCTGACCGACGGCGTCGCCGATGCCCTCGGCGCGGCGTTCGATGCGGCCCGTCTGCGGGCCGGTGCGCTCGTCGGGCTCGGGCGCTAGCCGGTGCGGACCGGGGCGCGACACGACGCGCGGGCCGGCGCGCGGCACGACGGCCCCACGACGGGCCGTGACCCACATGCGTCAGGGGCATGCGCGGACGAGCGGTGGCGCCGCATCCCTCTCTAAGCTCCCCGCATCGCACGTTCGCCTCGCCTCCTCGTCGTGCTCGCAGTCACTGCCCTGTGGCTGGCGGGCTGCGGCGGCGACGACGGCGGCGACGAGCGCTCTTCGATGAGCACGTCGACCCCCACCCAGGAGGGCACCGGGACGAGCGGGCAGACCGGCACCGGCACGACCACGGGGCAGACGGGCGCAGGCGGGGGCATCGACACGCTGGAGGGCGCATCGACCGCGCCGGTCGTCGTGCGCGCGACGAACAAGGAGACCGCCCTGCTCACCGATGTCCGTGCCGCGCGGCACGAGGGCTTCGACCGCGTCGTCTTCGAGTTCCGCAACGCACTGCCCGGCTACGACGTGCGCTATGTCGAGCGGCCGCTGCTCCAGGACGGCTCCGGCAGCGAGACGACGGTCAATGGCAGGTTCATCGCTCGGATCCGCATGGAGCACGCGCTCGACGCGGACCTCGGCAAGGAATCCGCCCCGCGCACGTACACGGGCCCTGACCGCTTCTCCCCGGGGAGCCCGGAGGTCGTCGAGCTCGTGAGCGCGGGCGGCTTCGAGGGCGTGCTGACCTGGGCGGTGGGGCTCAAAGACCGCGTCGACTTCCGCGTGCTGACGCTGAAGAGCCCGGCACGACTCGTGATCGACTTCCGCAACCACTGACGGCCGGGTCGAACGCGATCGCGCCCCGCCCCGCCCCGTCGGCTCAGTGGCGGAACGGGCCCAGAACGGACGACGGCCCGCTCGCGCGGGCCGTCGCGTCCTGCAGATGCGTGTGAACGCTAGATGACAGCGACGTTGACGGCCTTGGGACCCTTGTCCCCGGCCTCGGCGTCATACGAGACCTTCGCGCCCTCGGCGAGCGACCTGTAGCCGTCGCCGACGATCGCCTGGTGGTGGACGAAGAGATCCTTTCCACCCTCGTCCGGCGTGATGAAGCCGAAGCCCTTCTCGTCGCTGAACCACTTCACGGTTCCAGTTGCCATTTCTGCCTCCTCGTGTGCTGCGAAACGCGGAGGGTGCTGGTGAGCAACAACTGCGGACGCGTGCACTGCTTGATGCCGTGCGGTGTGCTCGACGTGTGGTGCCACTGTAGCGCCTTCGGCGGTCCGACACGAGCGCCCACCCCGACCGCGGTAGAATGTGCGAATCGCCTCAAACTCCCATACCGCGGCAACCACCTCCTTCTTCCTCCCCGGCACCGACGCCCGGCAGCAGGAGAGCGAGTACGGCCGGCTCCGGCTGTGCGCGCGCCGGGCGACCGGCACGAAGCCCAGCGATCGTCGCATCCGGATGCTCGCCTGCCGCCATGCGGGACGGGACTGCACCTTCGAGGTCGGGCAGGCCGACCCCGTCGACGGCGTCGAGGTCATCGCGATCCTGGACCTCGGGCGCCACCTGCCGTACTGCGTCTTCACGAAGGCACAGTCGGATGCGCCGACGCTGCTGATCGGCAAGCCGGTCTACGTCGTGAGCGACTTCGAATAGGCGCCCCGCCTGCCGCGCGCCGGGCCGGGCCGGGCGCGCTCGCCTGCGCCGCGAACCGGCGCCAGGGCCTCATGTAGTCGGGGCGGCCGGATTCGAACCGGCGACCCCCTGCTCCCAAAGCAGGTGCGCTACCAGGCTGCGCCACGCCCCGAACGGCAGCAATGGTACGGGCAGCGACCGCGCACGTCGTCGGTCCGGGACCGCACGGCGCGGGAACCTCGTCTAGCGTGCGGCGCCATGGCCGACGTACAGCCCCTCACCGCCCTGCGCTACGACCTCGATCTCGTCGGCGGTCTCGATCGCGTGGTCGCTCCCCCCTACGACGTCATCGATCCCGAGCAGCGTGCCGCCCTCGCCGCACGCTCGCCGTACAACGTCGTGCGCGTCGACCTGCCGGAGGCCGCCGAGCCCGGCGGCGACCCCTACGCGGCCGCGGCGGCGCTGATCGGCGACTGGCGGGCGTGCGGGGCACTCGTGCAGGACGAGCAGCCGGCGCTCTGGGCACTCGCACAGCGGTTCCTCGGCCCCGACGGACGCGAGCGGACACGCACCGGCGTCCTTGCCCGGGTGCGCGTCGAGGAGTACGGCGCCGGGCGGATCCGCCCCCACGAGCGGACGCACCCGGGCCCGAAGGAGGATCGGCTGCGACTCACTCGCGCGACGCGGACGAACCTCTCGCCGATCTTCGCGCTGCACGCCGACCCGGACGACGCGGCTCGGGCGGCGCTCGCGGAGCAGCTCGAGCGCCCACCACTCGCGGAGCAGACCGACCCCGACGGCACGGTCAACCGACTGTGGCGGATCGCAGATGCGGGGTCGATCGCCGCTTACCACGCCGCGCTCGAGCCGGCCGAGCTGCTGATCGCCGATGGCCATCATCGCTACGAGACGGCGCGTGTCTACGCCGAGGAGATCGGCGGCGAGGGGCCGCACCGCTTCGTCCTGACGCACCTCGTGGCCTTCGAGGACCCCGGGCTCGAGGTCTTCCCGACGCACCGCCTCGTCAGCGGTCTGCGGGAGGACCCGGCGCGCCAGCAGGCGCTCGCCGCGACCGTGCGCGAGTGCTTCGAGATCAGCGAGCTGGCGAGCGTCGAAGAGCTGCCGCCGCCGCGTGGCGCGGGCGCGCTGCAGCTCGGCTACATCGATGCCCACCTGCAGCGGCCGCTGCGGTTGACGCTGAAGGACCAGGCGGTCGCCGATCGCGCGCTCGCCGCGTTCCCGGAGCCCTACCGCCGCCTCGACACGGCGATCGTCGAGGCGCTGATCCTCGCGGGTCCGCTCGGACTGACCGAGGACGACATCTCCCACCTGCGGGGGCTCGGCTACTCGCGCAGCGACGCGGAGGCGATCGAGCTCGTCCGCTCGGGAGCCTATGACGCGGCGTTCCTGCTTCCCGGCGCGTCGGTCGACCAGATCCGCGAGATCGCGGCCGCAGGCGTGAACATGCCGCCCAAGTCGACGTTCTTCGTCCCGAAGGTGCCGACCGGGCTCCTATTCAACCCGCTGTCATACTCGACGTCATGAAGGCCATCGCCACCCGGCAGGACGGCTACCGCCACAGCGTCCGGATTCGCCAGCACGAGCTCATGATCGACGAGCCGAGCGAGCTGGGGGGCACCGACGAGGCTCCCAGCCCGCTGGAGCTGCTGGCGGCGAGCCTGGCCGGCTGCATGGCCGTGACGATGGAGATGTACGCCAACCGCAAGGGTTGGGACGTCGGAGGCCTCGAGGTCGAGTGCGAGTTCACTCCGGCCGAGCGCGGCACGCCGACCCGGTTCGGGATCGTGCTGCGCCTGCCCGAGAACCTGACCGATGACCAGGTGATCCGCCTGACGGTGATCGCGGCGAAGTGCCCGGTGCACCGCACGCTCGACGGCGAGGTCATGTTCGACGAGCGTGTCGAGCGAGTCTCGCTCGCGAGCTGAGCTCGCGCGGATACTGCAACCCGTCCTGCTCGAGCCCGCGCAGGCCGCGGCTCTCGACGTCCACGGCCGGACCGATGCGGCGGTGCTGGTCCCGCTGTACGAGAACGATGGGTGCCTGCACGTCGTACTGACCGAGCGTCGGCACGACCTGCGCCGTCACGCCGGGGAGATCTCGTTCCCGGGCGGGCGCCAGGACGTCGACGAGGAGGACCTGCGCGACACAGCGCTGCGAGAGGCCCGCGAGGAGATCGGGCTGCCGGCGGATGCGGTGCGAATCGTCGGTGCGCTGCCGCCGACGCCCACGATCGCGACGAGCTACGCGATCTACCCGTTCGTCGGCCTGATCGAGGCCGGGCACGAGTGGCTGCCGTCGGACTTCGAGGTGGCGACCGTGCTGGAGCCCGCGCTCGCCGATCTGCGCGCCGGTCACCGGCGGCGGCGGCTGCTTCGCGCAGGACTGCCGATCCGGTCCGACACGTACGTCGTCGGCGATCGCATCGTCTGGGGCGCCACCGCGCGGATCCTCGCCGACCTGCTTGCGCGCGTCGGGCGCACAGGGCTCGAGTAGCGGCTCGGGCGACCCGTCGTGACAGCACGGCGGGTCGCCGGCGGGGGACGTCAGGCGCCGCCGCGACAGCACGGTGGGCAGCGGAAACGTCAGACGCCCGCAGACGCCCCCGGGCCCTTCTCGATGGGCACGTCGACGAGGTTCCCCCACTCCGTCCACGAGCCGTCGTAGTTGCGGACGGCGTCCTCCCCGAGCAGCTCGTGCAGGACGAACCAGGTGTGGGCCGAGCGCTCGCCGATGCGGCAGTAGGCGATGATCGGCTGGCCGTCGTGCAGCACCTGCTTGTTGGTGTAGAGCTCTCGCAGGGCGTCCGCGCTCTTGAAGGTCCCGTCCTCGTTGACGGCCTGTGCCCAGGGGACGGAGGCGGCGCCGGGGATGTGGCCGCCGCGCTGGGCGCCCTCCTGCTCGTAGCCGGTCATGGCGATCAGCTCACCGGAGTACTCCTGGGGTGAGCGGACGTCGACGAGGCGCGTTCCGTTGTCGAGCGCGGCGAGCACCTGGTCGCGGGTGGCGCGGATCGCGGCGTCACCTTCGGCGGCGATGAAGGTCGCCGGCTCGTAGGACGGTACGTCGGAGGTCGTGGGGCGCCCCTCGCCGATCCACTTCTCGCGCGGGCCGTTGACGAGCCTCACGTCGTCGTGGCCGTAGTACTTCAGGTACCAGTAGGTGTAGGCGGCGAACCAGTTGTTGCGGTCCCCGTAGAGCACGACCGTGTGCCGGTTCGAGATGCCGTGCGCGCCGAAGAGCGCGCCGAACGCCTCGGCGTCGAGGAAGCCGCGACGTACCTGGTCCTGGAGGTCGCGCTGCCAGTCGAAGCCGATCGCACCGGGGATGTGCGCCTCGGCGTAGAGCGCCGGGTTCTCGTCGACCTCGACGATGCGGATGCCGGGGTCGTTCAGGTGCTCCTCGACCCAGGCGGTCGTCACGAGCACGTCCTTCGCGTATTCGGACATGGCGGCGGGCTCCTCTGCGTAGAAATCCGGTCGGGATTTAGGTATTTCTCCGCGAGGTTAGCACGCCGCGCATCCAGCGCACTCGTCTGGTGGCGCTCCGGGCGCTGGGGCCGGCGGTCAGCCCGGCGCGGAGACGCGCCGCGGGCCGGCGAGCAGGCCAAAGGCCGCTGCATGGGCCTCGGCGAGCCACGCCGACCGGTCGCCCCGCGGGTCGGCCCGCAGCAGCGCGAACGGAATCTCGTTCGTTCGCTGCGCGTGGCGCATCTCCTCGACTCCCTGGGCGTGGGTGTCGGGCGAGAGCGTTCCCGTGGCCTCGTAGACGACGCCGCGCACGGTCGTGTCGGTCGTCTTCTCGAGCATCATCCGCAGCCGCGACCCGTGCAGGGCGGCGACCTTCTCCGGAGCGCCGCTCGCGGTGCCGAGCAGCCAGAAGAGAAGCGTCACGTTCTCGAGCGCGTAGCGCAGCGTTCCGATCCGGTCCGGATCGCCGATCCAACACTCCGCGCCGGTCCGCTCGATCGCCGGACGGCCCGCCTCACTGCGGGTCACGGCCCGGACGGCATGGCCCTCCGCCCCCAGCGAGCGCGCGAGGTCGAGCCCGCGGCAGCCGCCGCCGACGAGCAGCGCCCTCATCGGCGGCGCTCCGTCTCACGGCGCGCCGCGTCGGTCGGCGCCGGCCGGTCCCCGTTCGTCAGATCCACCGCGCGAGTCTAGGACGCGGCTAGCCGGCGGAGGCCTGCCCGAGATCGGCGACCGGCGCGTAGTGCGCCTCGGCAAGGTCGCCCGTGGGCATTCCCGCCGGCGTCGGCACCTGCGGGGTGTCGCGCAGATACCACTCGGCGTCGAGCGCCGCCTGGCAGCCGGAGCCCGCGGCGGTGATCGCCTGGCGGTAGGTGTGGTCCACGAGGTCTCCGGCGGCGAAGACGCCCGGCACACCGGTCCGGGTCGAGCGCGCCTCCACGACCACGTAGCCCTCGTCGTCGAGACGCACCCCTTGGCCGGCGACGATCTCGGACTGCGGCACGTGGCCGATCGCGATGAACGCGCCCGAGATCGGAACCTCGCGCCGCTCGCCGCTCTGTGAGTGCTCCAGCACGGCCGTGGCCAGTGCGCCCGCGTCGTCTGGCAGGAGCTCGGCGACCGTGTACGGCGTCAGCCACTCGATTTTGTCGATCTCGCGCGCACGGTCGAGCATGATCTGCGAGGCGCGGAACTCGTCCCGGCGGTGCACGATCGTGACCTTCGAGGCGAACTTGGCGAGGAAGATCGCCTCCTCCATGGCGGAGTCGCCACCGCCGACGATCAGCGTCTCCTTGCCGGCGAAGAACGCCGCGTCGCACGTCGCGCAGTACGAGACGCCCTTGCCGCTGAGCAGGTCCTCGCCCGGCACCCCGAGCTTCTTGTGCTCGGCCCCCATCGCCAGGACGACGGTGCGGGCCTCGACGACCTCGCCGCCGACGTGCACGCGGTGGACGCCCCCCGGCTCGCCCGCGAGCTCGAGCCCCGTGGCCAGGTCGGTGATGAAACGCGTGCCGAAGCGCTCGGCCTGGTCGCGCATCTGCTGCATCAGCTGCGGCCCCATGACGCCCTGCGGGAAGCCGGGGAAGTTCTCGACGTCGGTCGTCTGCTGGAGCAGCCCGCCCCACAGCCAGCCCTCGACGACGAGCGGATCGAGATTGGCGCGGGCCGTGTAGAGCGCGGCCGTGTAGCCGGCCGGGCCGCTGCCGACGATGACGACGTTCTCGATCTTGCTCATGGGCTCTTGGTCTCCGGTCGCGCCTTAGTCACTTCATTTTGTATAGTAGCGGCTCCGGGCGACGGAATCGCCGGCGCGATCCTCTCCCGACGGCCACGGCCCGGGACGATCGCCGTTCGCTCGCCAGCGCTGCACGGTCCTGCGCAGTTGCACGTAGGCGAACACCCCGGGGATCGTGGGCAGCCAGAAGGCGAACGCCCGATACGTCAGCACGGCGACGATCGCGAGGCTCGCCGGCACGCCGAAGGCGATCAGCGCGCCGATCATCCCGCCGTCGACGCCCCCGATCCCGCCCGGCAGCGGGAGCAGGTTCCCGAGCATCCCGACGAAGTAGGCGAGGACCAGCACGCCGAACGGCGGCGGGTCTCCGAACGCGAGGAACGCCGCCCACAGCGTGAGGATGTCGAAGTACCACCAGGCGACCGCGCCGAGCAGCCCCCACTCGCGAGCCCGCACGATCCTCAGCGCCTCGCGCGTCCCCTCGCTGATCGCGGCGGGCGCCTTCGATGCGCGAGCCAGCATGCGAGCCGGCCGTCCGGAGCCGCGCGCCCAGCGCTCGAGCCGGTGGTCGACGGCCGCCGGCACGAGCATCGAGGCGAGGAAGATGACGATGACGGTCAAGCCGAAGACGGCCGGGACGACCGTCAGGGCAACCGTTGACGGCCCGGACAGGAGCCCCGCGCGCAGCGCGAGGCCGAACAGCACGAGGCTCCCCATGTAGACGCCGTAGACCAGGACGTATTGGGCGACCATCCGCGTCGCCACGGTCCTCGGCTCCATGCCCGAACGGCGCAGCGCCCAGGCTGTGAGCGCCGCGCCGCCGGCGCCGGCGGCGGCGAAGAGCCGCGTCGCCGCGAGCCCGGCCATCGTGATCAGGTAGCTGGCACGCCAGTCGATCAGCGTCCCGCCGCGGACGTAGACCGCTCGGAAGAGCCAGACGTAGCCGCCGAACGACAGCAGCTCGAACAGCAGGCACAGCGCGAGGAACGCCGGATCCCCCTCGCGCACGTGCTGCAGCGTCTCGTCGAGACCGGCGATCCGCGGCAGCACCACGTAAAGGAACGCGACGACCGCGACCGCGAAGACGCCGAGCGCGATCGCGGTGCGCCTGGTGATCCGCGCACGCGGCATCTCGCCCTCGTCGGCGCCCCGGGCGTCGCGCTCCGGAACGTCGACGGGGGCCCGCCTCATGACCGGTGCGCCGTGCGCTCGAGGGCGCGAACGGCTCGTGAGAAGGCGCGAGCCAGCGGCGAGACGCGCGGCGCGGCGCGGCGAACGCCCTCGGCCAGCGCAAGCCCGGCGAGCAGGTCGACGACGTAGTGCTCTCCCAGGTACACGAGCGCCGTGCCGAGCGTGCCGGCGTACGCCCAGCCGACCGCACCGTGGATCGGCCCGATCTCGCGGAGCACCTGGGCGGCGGTGACCGAGGTGGCGAAGTGCAGCGACGGCATGGCGGCGAGCGGGTTGCCGGCCAGTCCATCGTAGAGGCGCGACCAGCCGCCGCGCCAGAACTGCTCGCCGTAGTCGAGCATCAGACGCCGCAGCTCGGGCGGGGCGTCGTCGACGTCCGGGCGCGAGCCGCCCAGGCGGCCGTGCAGCGCGGCGTACCAGGGAGGGGCGGTCGGCAGGATCCAGTAGAAGAGCACCCCGACGTCGAAGGTCGCGTAGATCAGCGTGGCGGCGCGCGGGAAGCGATCGCGATGGCGCAACAGCACGTACGCGGCGGTCCCGTGCGGCACGGCGAACCAGACCCAGTGCGCCCACACGAGGAGCTTCTCCGGCCCGCGCAGCCGCGGCGGATGGGCGAAGCGGCGCTGCAACCGGACACCCGGCAGCTCACCGAGCCCGATCAAGCGGTCGGCGGCGACCGGATAGTCGACGTGGACGCGCCGCTCCAGCGCGGCGGGATCGTCGGCGGGCATCTCGTACATCGCGATGTACGCCCACATCTGAAGCAGGCAGGCGGCGATGTCCCGCTTACGGGAGCGGGGCAAGGCGACGCAGAGCGCGACCGGCGCCGACCAGGCGGCGGTCGCGACCGCGGCCTTCGGGAGGCGAGCCCGGCGGCGGACCGCGGGCGCCGCGATCCCGGCGGCGACGAGCGCCCACGCCGAGATCCTCAGGGCTCTCGACCGGCGCATGGGCGCGCGAGTATAAGCGCCGCGCTGGACGTGAGAGCGCCGGCCGAGCCGCTCGCGCCGCCGACCCGACGACGCGTGGACCGGGCTCAGGCGCGCGCGCCGGCGCAGGCGCGGACGAAACGCTCGACCACGCGGGAGTCGGGATCCACCTCGGGATGCCATTGCACCCCGAGCACGAAGCGCCGCCCCGGCAGCTCGAGCGCCTCGGGCAGCTCGTCGATCGCCGACCAGCCGGTGACCTCCAGGCCCTCGCCGATCTCGTCGACGGCCTGGTGGTGGTGCTGCTTGGTGACGTGCACGAGCTCGCCGGCGACCTGGGCCGCGAGCGAGCCCTCCTTCAGGCGGACGTCGTGCTCGGAGCCGTCGAACGAGCCGGGGTTGGGCCGATGCCCCTCGTGCCCGTGGCTCTCCGGCAGGTGCTGGATCAGCGTCCCCCCACGGGCGACGTTCAGGACCTGCATGCCGCGACAGATGCCCAGCAGCGGCACGTCGCGATCGATCGCCTCCAGCGTCAGCGCGATCTCGGCCTTGTCGCGCGCCGGCGCTGCGCCGGTCGTCGCGGGGTGTGGCTCGGCGCCGTAGAGCGCGGGATCGACGTCGCCGCCTCCGGCGAGGATCAGGCCGTCGACGAGGTCCACGAGCTGGCCCGGGTCCTCGCGGTACGCCGGATCCGGCGGCACCAGCAGCGCCAGCGCGCCGGCGATCTGGACCGCGCGCACGTACGCGAGCGGCGCGAGCACCGCAGGCTGGTCCCAGACGCCCCAGCGGGCCTGTTCCAGGGCACCGCCGATCCCTATCACCGGACGAGCCATGCGGCCAGCATAGGATGTTCGGCATGGCCCGGATGGAGCTTCAGCGCGCCTTCGAGACGGTCAACCTGTGGCGCTCCGACAGCGCCGCGAAGATCGAGCTCAACCGGCCCGAATCGCTCAACGCCTGGGACGCCCGGCTGGGCGAGGATCTCGCGGCGGCGATCGAGGCGGCCGACGACGACGAGATCCGCGCCGTGCTGCTGACGGGTGCCGGCCGGGCGTTCTGCTCGGGGGCCGACCTGACCGGCATCGGCTCGCTCGAGACGATCGACGACACCGGCCGCCCGGACCTCCGCCGGATCCTGCATGAGCGCTACCACCCCGTGCTGGGCGCGCTGCGCGCGCTGCGCAAGCCCGTCGTCAGCGCGGTGAACGGCCCGTGCGCGGGCATCGGCGTGTCGCTGGCGCTCAGCGCCGATCTCGTCTACGCACGTCGCTCCGCCTACTTCCTGCTCGCGTTCGTCAACATCGGCCTGGTTCCCGACGGCGGCGCCTCGGCGCTCGTCACGAGCCGAGTCGGCGCCGGCCGCGCCGCGGAGATGGCGATGCTGGGCGAGCGCGTCGACGCCGCCCGCGCCGAGGCATGGGGCCTGGTCAACGGCATCGTCGAAGACGACCTCTTCGACGAGCGGGCGGCTGCGCTGCTCGACCGGCTCGCGGCCGGACCGACCCGCGCCTATGCGGGGATCAAGCGCCAGCTCGCGGCGTGGGCGCACGAGGGGCTCGAGCGGCAGCTCGATCTCGAGGCCGAGATCCAGCACGAGATGGTCGGCACCGACGACTTCGCCGAGGGCGTCCTCGCGTTCGCCCAGAAGCGCGCGGCCTCGTTCACCGGGCGGTGAGCCCGGCCTCGAGCCGCCGAGCCTCATCCGGCCACGCCGAGCGGTAGCATCCCGCCCGCCTTGCGAGTCTTCGTCCGTCCTCAGCGCGCCGGCCGCCTCCTGGCCACCGGCATCCCCATCCTCGTCGCCGCGCTCCTCGTGCCTTCCGGCACGGCGTTCGCCGGCCTGCTGGGCCCCGACGTCGGGGCCTCGCCGAACGCCGCGAGCATCCGTCAGCTCTACTACATCATCTTCGCGCTCGCCTGCCTGCTGTTCTTCGGCGTCGCCGGGCTGCTGGTCTACATGCTGGTCAAGTTCCGCGCGCGCAAGGGCGCCGTGGCCGAGCAGATCCACGGGAACAACCGCCTCGAGGTCGGCTGGACCGTGGGTGCCGCGCTGCTGCTCGTCGTGATCAGCGTCGTGACGCTGATCAAGCTGCCGGGGATCTACAACCCGCCGAACTCGAGCGCCGCGGGCCTGCCCCTGACCGACGCGAACGTACTGACGTCGACCGGCGCCCGCGAGAAGCTCCCGCCGAACCGCCGTGCGCTCGCGATCGAGGTCACGGGCCAGCTCTACGCCTGGCGCTTCACGTACGAGGACGGCGACGGCAACAACCTCAACAACGTCTACGCGTACGAGCAGATGGTCGTGCCCACGAACACGACCGTCCTGCTGCGCATCAAGTCGCTCGACGTCGCACACTCGTGGTGGATCCCCGAGCTCGGCGGCAAGCACGACGCCGTTCCGGGCTACACGAACTTCACCTGGATGAAGGTCACCAAGCCCGGGACCTACCTCGGCCAGTGCGCCGAGCTCTGTGGCCGCAACCACGCCAGCATGACCGCTCGCGTCCGCGCCATCCCGCCGGACGAGTATCAGGCTTGGTACAACGGCCAGAAGGAGCGGATCAGGGAGGCTGACCGCCTCGCGGCCGCCGAGCGCAAGGCCCAGGCCGGTCAGCAGACCGCCGCTGCTACGCAGCAGTAGAAGCAGACACCCGCCGAAGGAAGAGCATGGCCACCGAGCAGATCGCCGCACCACTCCCGAGGATCGCCCCGGTTCCCGAGATCGTCGCGCACGACGTGCGGCCCGAGCAGCGGGGATGGATCTCCTGGCTCACGACGACCGATCACAAGCGGATCGGGATCATGTACCTGGTCGCGTCGTTCGGCTTCTTCATCGTCGGCGGCATCGAGGCGCTGCTGATCCGCCTGCAGCTCGCCCAAGCCGACAACACGCTGCTCTCGCCGCAGGTGTTCAACGCGCTCTTCACGATGCACGGGTCGACGATGGTCTTCCTGTTCATGATGCCGTTGGCCGCGGGCCTCGGCAACTACCTGATTCCGCTCATGATCGGCGCGCGGGACATGGCCTTCCCGCGACTCAACGCGCTCTCGTTCTGGCTCTTCATCGCCGGCGGCACGGTCTTCTACGGCTCGCTGCTCTTCAGCCCGCCCGAGTGCGGCTGGACCTGCTACGCCCCGATGTCGGAGACCGCGTTCTCGCCGACCAACGGCGTCGACGCCTGGATCTTCCTCATCCACCTGACCGGCATCGGGTCTGCGATCGGCGCGATCAACTTCATCGTGACCGTTGCCAACATGCGCGCTCCCGGCATGGGCTGGGGACGCCTCCCGCTGTTCGTCTGGACGATGCTGACGATCGCGGTCCTGCTGGCGATCTCGCTGCCCGTCGTCGCCACCGGCGTGACGCTGCTGCTGACCGACCGGCACTTCGGCACGCACTTCTACGACCCCTCGAACGGCGGCTCGCCGATCCTCTTCCAGCACCTGTTCTGGTTCTTCGGCCACCCCGAGGTCTACATCCTCGTGCTGCCCGCGTTCGGGATCATCTCCGAGGTGCTGCCGGTCTTCGCCCGCAAGCCGATCTTCGGCTACAAGGCGATCGCGGCATCGACGCTGGCCATCGCGTTCATCGGCTCGCTCGTCTGGGCGCACCACATGTTCGCCACGCCGAGCCCGTATTTCGTGCTGATGTTCTTCATGCTCGGCTCGTATCTGGTGGCGGTCCCGACCGGCGTGAAGATCTTCAACTGGGTCTTCACCCTGTGGCGCGGATCGATCGAGTTCCGCGTGCCGCTGCTGTTCGCCGCCGGCTTCCTGGTCTCGTTCCTCAACGGCGGCATCACCGGCATCTTCGTCGCGACCTTCCCCGTCGACTGGCAGCTCCACGACACCTACTTCGTCGTCGCGCACTTCCACTACGTGCTCGTGGGGGGCGCGCTGATGGGGTTCTTCGCCGGGATCTACTACTGGTTCCCGAAGTTCACGGGCCGGATGCTCAGCGAGGGCCTCGGCAAGATCAGCTTCTGGCTGATGCTCGTCGGCATCTGGGTCACCTTCCTGATCCAGCACTCCGCCGGGCTCAGCGGCATGCCGCGCCGGATCTACGAGTACCCGGACATCAACAACCTCGAGCTCTACAACCTGATCTCGACGATCGGCTCGTTCATCCTCGCGCTCGGCATCCTCGTCACGATCGTGAACATCATGCGCAGCCTGCGGGCCGGCACAGTCGCGGGTCCGGACCCGTGGAAGGCCAACACGCTCGAGTGGTTCACGCAGTCTCCGCCGCCCGTGAACAACTTCGACGTGATCCCGCGTGTGCGCTCGGTCGAGCCGATGAAGGACATCCGCCGCGAGATCGAGCGCCAGAGTCGCGAGCGCGAGCCCGTCGGCGTCGGCGCCCGCGCGGACGCCTAGCGAGCGGCTAGGGTCTCGTCTGCGGATGGAGGTCAGGAGCGCCACGACGGCGCGGCCCGCCGCGGTCGCGCTACAGGGGATCCGGCAGGTCGTCGGCGACTACTTCGCGCTGACCAAGCCGAAGGTCCAGAGCCTGCTGCTGCTGACTACGCTCGCGACGATGCTCGTCGCCGGCAGCCCGTCCGTCGCCCTCGTGCTCGCGACGCTGGTCGGCGGCTACCTGTCGGCCGGCGGCTCCGGTGCGATCAACCACTGGTACGACCGCGACATCGACGTGCGGATGGCCCGCACCGCCTCGCGACCGGTCGCCGCCGGCCGGATCGCCCCGCGCGCCGCGTTGACGTTCGGGATCGTGCTCGGCGTCGCGTCGGTCGCCTGGCTGTGGCTGCTGGTCAACCCACTGGCCGCCGGCCTGTCGCTTGCCGGCTTCGTCGGATACGGCGTCGGCTACACGATGCTGCTCAAGCGCCACACCTGGCAGAACATCGTGTGGGGCGGTGCCGCGGGAGCCGTGCCGCCGCTCGTCGGCTGGGCCGCCGTCGAGGGCTCGCTGTCGGGGATGTCGCTCTACCTCTTCGCGATCGTCTTCTTCTGGACGCCGCCCCACTTCTGGGCGCTCAGCCTGCTGATGAAGGACGAGTACGCGAAGGTGGGCGTGCCGATGTTGCCGGTCGTCCGCGGCGAGGTCGAGACGCGCCGTCAGATCCTGCTCTACACGGTTCTGCTCTACGCCGTCACGCAGCTTCCGTTCTGCGCGGGAGGCCTGGGGCTCGTCTACCTCGGCGCCTCGCTGGCTCTCGGCCTCGCGTTCATCTGGCTGGCGCTCGCTCTGCGTCGCCGTGCCGACCGCCGTGCGGCACTGCACCTCTACCTCTACTCGCTCGCCTACCTCGCGGCGCTGTTCGTCGCTATGGTGGCAGACGTCAGACTCTGACCCCGATCCCCTTCCGCATGGACCGCAACCTCGCAAGCAAGAACATCCGCCTCGGTCTGATCCTGACGGCGCTCATCTTCGTCATCTTCGGCCTGTCGTTCGTGGCCGCGGCCCTCTACGTGGCATGAGCGACGAGCGACTGCCGGTCCAGGCCGCCGGTGAGGAGATCCACCTGCCGGGGCCGAGCGTAAAGCCGGCGCTGACCGCATTCGCGCTGACGCTGGTGTTGCTGGGCATCGTGGAGAAGCCGCCGGTCGCGATCGCGGGCGCGATCCTGCTCATCGTCGTCGTGCTCGCGTGGATTCGGGACACCCGGCGCGAGATCGACTCGCTGCCCGCTCATCACTGACGCGGCTCCTCCCGTGGTGGCCTTGGCCTCCTCACGAGGCCGGGACCGCGCGGGCTGAGCCTCCCCGGCGGGTCGGACTCGCCTGCACCGCCGGCGCCGCGCCGGCCTGCTTCACGAGACGCGCCGGCGACACGACGGGACTGAGTCGGTCCCGGTCGACCGCCCGCTGCCGGCGCGCCTCGCCCCCTCACCCTGTCGAGCTCAGCGACCGCGATTCGTCGCGAAGCTGCTCCGTGACGCCCGCCGGCAGCTCGCAGATGGCGCCGTCGTCGGTCCAGCAACGCACGATGTCGCGCATCGAGAGCACGCCGGCGATCTCCCCCCTGTCGATGACTATCAGGTGCCGGAATCCGCAGCGCACCATCGTCACCGCCGCCTCCTCCAGCGACCAGTCCGGCTGGGCGAGCACGATCTCGGACGACATGTGGTCGCCGACGCGCATCGTGTCGGGATCCTCGCCGCCGGCGAGCGCACGGACGATGTCGCGCTCGGTGATGATCGCCGGACCGGACGAGTCGGGGATCATGACGACAGCTGCGCCGACGCCGCGCTGCGCCATCAGCTCTGCCGCGCTGCGCACGGTGTGGCTGGGACCCACGACGAGGGCTACCCGGCTCATCCCTTCCTCGACCTTCATCGCGCTGGGTGCTCCTCTCCGACCCGGGGCCGGATCGATACCGGCCGGGACCTAGCTTGTGACGATCGTCTCAATCTAGCCCGTAGGGCGGTCGCTGTCCAGCGCCGGCGGCACCGGAGCCACGCGCGACGTCGCTGCGAGCGCAGGCTCTAGCAACGCCCGGCGAACGATCGGCCGGGGCCCGACGCGAGCCGATCGGGGCTGCGCCCGTGACCCTCGGAGACGGCCGCCGGAGCCCGTTGCGCGCCATCCCTGCAACGCGTTAGTGTCGGCCGTCGTGGGAGAGGAGACACGCCGAGGTCCCGTCCCGAGGCGCACCTGGGCCGCCCTGCTCGCAGTCGTGCTCGCGGCATCCATCGTCGGCGTCGTGCTGGCCCTCACGATCAGGTGGTTCCCCACGCGGGCATCCGACCACGGCGAGAGCGTCGACACGCTGTGGGACGTGCTGCTCATCGTCTCGGTGCCGATCTTCGTCCTGGTCGTGGCGCTCGTCGTCTTCAGCATCTGGCGCTGGCGAGCGCAGCCCGGCGAGGAGCATCTCGACGGACCACCGATCCACGGCGACACGCGCCTGGAGATCATCTGGACGGCGCTGCCGACGGCGATCATCGCCGGCCTGGCCGCATACGCCGCGGTCGTGCTGCTCGACATCCAGGAGGCGCCCGCCAAGGGGACGAGGGTCGTCAACGTCACCGGCCAGCAGTTCGCGTGGTCGTTCTCGATGACCGAGGGCGGAAGGCGGATCGCCGCCAACCGGCTCGTCCTGCCCGTCGGCGAGCCGGTCGAGTTCAAGGTTCGAAGCAAGGACGTGATCCATGACTTCTGGGTGCCGGAATGGCGGCTCAAGGTGGACGCCGTGCCGGGGATCACGACCTCCTACTCGCTGACGCCGACGCGAACGGGCAGCTACCAGGTCGTCTGCGCGGAGCTCTGCGGGCTCGGCCACGCCTTCATGCGCCAGAGCGTCAGCGTCGTCTCCCGCGAGCGGTACGCGGCCTGGGTGCGCGAGCGCACGGCGCCGGCTGCCACGGCACCGGCAGCCGGCGCCGGGGCGAAGATCGACGCGGAGCAGCTCTTCACGGCAGGCAACCCGCAGACGGGCGCCACGGCCTGCGGCGCCTGCCACGCCCTAGCGGCTGCCGGCACGACAGCCCAGACCGGGCCCGACCTGGCAGCGCTCAAGGGCTGGGACGCGGCCCGGATCCGCACGGCCATCGTCGACCCAAACGCCGAGCTGGCCAAGGGCTTCGGCGCAAACATCATGCCGCCGAACTACGCCCAGAGCCTCACCGGCGCAGAGGTCGACGCGCTCGTCCAGTATCTCCGAAAGAGCGTGGGCGGATGAGCTGGAGGACACGCTGATGGCTGGGCTTCTGAGGACGCCGGGCTGGTACAGGGCGACGCTCTTCACCGTCGCCGGGGCAGGCTTCTCGATCGGGCTGATCTGCGCGCTGAGGGCGCTGTTCGGCCTCGATCCCGTCTGGGACGGCGACGGCATCGTGCAGGTCAGCATGCTGATCGTGCCGTTCTGGTTCCTCGCGGGGATCGGGGCCTTCAGCTACTGGGTCGCCTGGGTGCGCGGGCACGCCACCGACGACCACTCCGACCACGGCGCGCGCTCGTGGAGGGATTACCTGCGCGTCAACACCGATCACAAGGTGATCGGGATCCAGTACATCTGCAACTCGTTCTTCTTCCTGTTCGTCGGTGGCCTGATGGCGATGCTCATCCGCGCCGAGCTCGCCGAGCCGGGTCGCCAGTTCGTCGACGCGAACACCTACAACGGCCTGTTCTCCGTCCACGCGTCGATCCTGATCTTCCTGTTCATCATCCCGATCTTCTCCGGCATCGCGAACTACGTGCTGCCACTGATGATCGGCGCCCCGGACATGGCTTTCCCGCGGCTGAACGCGCTGTCGTTCTGGCTGCTGCCGATCGCCGGTGTGATGATGATGGCGTCGTTCCTGGCACCCGGGGGATCGTTCTCCACCGGCTGGACCGCCTACGCCCCACTTTCGACGACCAACTCGATCGGGCAGTCGTTCTTCACGATCGGCGTTCAGTTCGCGGGCGCGTCCTCGATCGCGACGGCGCTGAACTTCCTGGTGACCATCATCACGATGCGCGCGCCCGGGATGACGTTCTTCCGGATGCCGCTGCTCGTCTGGGCCAACTTCTCGACCTCGCTGCTGGTGGTGATCGCCACCCCGTTCGTCGCGGCCTCGCAGTTCATGGTGCTGCTGGACCGCGCGCTCGGCTTCAACTTCTTCCAGGCCGGGCAGGGAGGCGACGTGCTGATGTACCAGCACGTCTTCTGGTTCTACTC
>JANJTP010000040.1 GCA_024711025.1 Solirubrobacteraceae bacterium | reverse complement strand
GAGAACTCGCGCCTCCCCGGAAAGCTCGCCGACTGCTCGGTCAAGGACCCGTCGCTCGCCGAGATCTTCGTCGTCGAGGGCGACTCGGCAGGCGGCTCGGCCAAGCAGGGTCGCGACCGCAACACCCAGGCCGTCCTGCCGCTGCGCGGCAAGATCCTAAACGTCGAGAAGGCGCGGATCGACAAGGTCCTGCAGAACACGGAGGTCCAGGCGCTGATCACCGCCATCGGGACCGGCGTTCGCGACGAGTTCGACATCGAGCGCGCCCGCTACCACAAGGTCATCCTGATGACCGACGCCGATGTCGACGGCGCGCATATCCGCACCCTCATCCTGACGCTGCTGTTCCGCGAGATGCAGGAGCTGATCGATGCCGGCTACGTCTACATCGCCAAGCCGCCGCTCTACAAGCTGAAGACCGGTGGACGTGAGCGCTACATCGAGCGCGAGTCCGAGCTTGAGGACGTCCTGCTCGCCGACAAGTACGAGAAGCTGGAGATCCTCGATCGCTCCGGTCGTGCGTTCAAGCTGACCGACGTGCGCTGGCAGGGCTTCCGCAAGGGGCTGCTGCGCTACGAGACGCTCGCGACGGCGCTGCGCGGCCTGCACAGCCAGGATCTCGTCCGCTTCCTCGAGGAGTCCGGGATCCTCGACGCGGCGATCGAGACGTCCGAGGCCGCCGCGGAGCTGCTGGCGCGCCCCGACGAAGAGACCGCGCATCTGGCGACGGAGGTCCTGGAGAGCTCGGACGGCGAGCTCGTCGTGCGAGCCGTCGAGCGGCGCACGGGCCTGGCGCGCACCCACCGCGTGCCGGTGGCGATGTTCGACCAGGCCGAGTACCGCAGCTTCGTCAAGGTCCACCACGACCTGGTCAAGCTCGCCGGCACGCAACCGTTCCACGTCTCGCTCGCCGACAGGTCCGACACGGCGACCTCGTTCAGCGCCCTACGGCAGGTGGTGCTCACGCTCGCCGGTCGCGGCGTCCAGCTCAATCGCTTCAAGGGCCTCGGGGAGATGAACGCCGAGCAGCTTCGCGAGACGACGATGGACCCCGCTTCGCGGATCCTGCAGAAGGTCACGATCGACGATGCGACCGCCGCCGACGAGATCTTCTCCAAGCTCATGGGCGACATCGTCGAGCCGCGCCGGCAGTTCATCGAGGAAAACGCGCGCGCCGTCGTGAACCTAGACGTGTAGATGGTCCACTGAGGCCTCCAGGAGGACGACGACCCGTATGGCATCCGCCGACGTGCTGACAGACCGCTTCGAGCCGCGGACGCTCGAGGAGGAGATGAAGACGGCGTACCTCGACTACGCCATGTCCGTGATCGTCGGACGCGCCCTGCCGGACGTGCGCGACGGCCTCAAGCCGGTCCACCGCCGCGTCCTCTACGGCATGTCGGAGCTCGGCCTGGGTCCGACCCGCCCCTACTCCAAGTGCGCCAAGATCGTCGGCGAGGTGATGGGCAACTATCACCCTCACGGCGACTCGGCGATCTACGACGCGCTCGTGCGGATGGCCCAGGACTTCTCGATGCGCTACCCGCTCGTCGACGGTCAGGGCAACTTCGGCTCGATCGACGACGACCCCGCCGCCGCGATGCGCTACACGGAGGCGCGCCTGACCCGTCTGGCGACGGAGATGCTGCGCGACCTCGACATGGACACGGTCGACTTCGCGCCGAACTACAACGGCGAGCGCCAGGAGCCGCTCGTCCTTCCGGCGCGCTTCCCGAACCTCCTCGTCAACGGCTCGTCGGGCATCGCCGTCGGCATGGCGACGCACATCCCGCCGCACAACCTGCGCGAGGTCATCGCGGCCACGATCGCGTTGATCGACGACCCGGAGCTCTCGACGGAGGGGCTGCTCGCATACGTCAAGGGTCCGGACTTTCCGACCGGCGGCACGATCCTCGGGCGTCAGGGAATCCGCGACGCGTACGAGACCGGTCGCGGCCGGGTGCGGGTGCGCGCGCGCGCACACATCGAGCCGCTCTCGCAGGGCAAGGAGGCAATCGTCGTCACCGAGCTGCCCTTCATGGTCAAGAAGGGCGGCGACGGCGGGCTGATCCAGAAGATCGCCGACCTCGTCCACGACAAGAAGCTCACAGACATCACCGACCTGCGTGACGAGTCGGACCGCAACGGCATGCGGCTCGTGATCGAGCTCAAGCGCGACGCACTCCCGAAGGTCGTGCTCAACCAGCTGTACAAGCACACCTCGATGCAGTCGACGTTCGGCGTGAACGCCGTCGCGCTCGTCGACGGCGTTCCGCGCACGCTGCCGCTGCACGAGATCCTCGCCGCGTACCTCGCTCACCAGCGCGAGGTCGTCGTACGCCGCGCGAAGCACGAGCTCGGGCTCAAGGAGGCGCGGGCGCACGTCCTCGAGGGCCTGCTCATCGCGCTCGACCACCTCGACGCGGTGATCGAGCTGATTCGCGCCGCGAGCGATCGGGACTCCGCCCGTGCGCAGCTCATGGAGCGCTTCGGCCTCAGCCAGATCCAGGCGACGGCGATCCTCGACCTGCGCCTGGCTCAGCTCACGGCGCTCGAGTCCGACGCGATCAAGCGCGAGCACGCCGACGTCAGCGAGCGGATCCGCGAGCTGCGTGAGCTGCTCGGTGACGAGCAGCGGGTCCTCGACCTCATCAAGGAGGAGCTTGGCGAGATCGCGGAGCGCTTCGGCGACGAGCGGCGCACCGAGATCACCGCCAGCGAGGACGAGCTCGACATCGAGGACCTGATCGCCGACCAGCAGATGGTCATCACGATCACCAGCTCCGGCTACATCAAGTCGCTGCCGCTCGCCACCTACCGCCAGCAGCAGCGGGGTGGCCGCGGCGTGACCGGGATGGACATGAAGGACGGCGACTTCATCGAGCACCTGTTCGTCTGCTCGTCGCACGACTTCCTGCTGTTCTTCTCCAACCGCGGCAAGGTCTACCGGTCGAAGGTCTACGAGCTGCCGGAGGCCTCGCGCACCGCGAAGGGCCGCGCGCTCGTCAACGTGCTGCCGCTGCGCGACGGCGAGCGCGTCCAGTCGGTGCTCGCCACGCGCGACTTCTCCGAGACCAAGTACCTCGTCTTCGCGACGCGCGCCGGCACCGTCAAGAAGACCGAGCTCGGCGCGTACAACACGCCGATCAAGGCCGACGGGATCATCGCGATCAAGATCCGCGACGACGACGAGCTGGTCGCGGTGCGCGGCGTCGATCCCGGTGAGACCGTGATCGTCGTCTCGCGCTCGGGTCAGGCGTCACGCTTCGCGGAGTCGCAGGTCCGCGCAATGGGCCGCGATACGAGCGGCGTGCGGGGCATGAACGTCTCGCAGAAGGGCAACGCCGTGCTGGCGATGGACGTCGCGCGTCCTGGACAGGACCTGCTCGTCGTGACCGAGAACGGCTTCGGCAAGCGCACTCCGATCGACGACTACCCGATCAAGGGCCGCGGCACGATGGGCGTGAAGACGATCTCGCTGACCGACCGCAAGGGCGCGCTCGCCGGCGCGCTCGTCGTCCGCGAGCACGAGGAGCTGGTCTTCATCTCGCGCGACGGGATGGTCCAGCGCACGAGCGTCAAGGGCATCAACCGCTACGGCCGCGTCTCGCAGGGCGTGAAGGTGATGAACCCTCGCGAGGACGATGTCGTCAGCGCGGTCGCGCGGGTCGTCGACTCCGGCGAGCACACCGCGGCGCCCGTCGCCGGCGGGGAGCCCGCCGAGCTCGCAGACGCCCCGACGGGGGCCGGACTCGTCGACGACGGCATGTCGCCGGAGGGCGACGGGCACGGCGAGACGCCGGGTGGCAACGGTGCCGCACCCGACGGCTGAGCTCACTCCCTGACGGCGGGGCCGGGTCGCTCCCGGGCCCGCGCCACCTGCAGTGGTCGTCGCCGACCGCTGGTAAAGTGGCCGGACCAGGGAAAGGAGGTGGTCCGTATCGGAAGTTCGAGTTTTTGCGGGACCCTGGAGGTGACCGGCCGCTAGCGCGGTTGGCTGGAGTCCCTAGCGGAATCCCATCCGGGACACCGTCGGCGTGCCGCCGGGCTTGGTCCCTCCGGCGAAGCGGGCACGTCGACCCGATCCAGTCGAGAGCAGTGCGAGGGCGCCACGGAGTCGACCGTGGCGCCCTCGCTCATGTTTCGTCCCGGACGACCGCGCGCGCGTCGTCAAGCGGGAGCGGAGATCCTGCGCGACGGCGGCGGCGCCCCCGCGGGCGCTCCGCGGGCGCTCGCTCCGCAGCTCAGGCCGCGACGTCGACGTCGAGCGGCAGCCACGGCCGCCAGGCGGCCGGGATCGTCGGCGTGGCGACCGCGATGAAGACGTTCGGGCTCGGCAGCCGGGGCGCGCGGCGCGGGTGCATGCCGACCTGGGCGGGCAGCCGATCGGCCTTGCGACGGTTGCACGGCGCGCAGGAGGCGACGATGTTCTCCCAGCTCGAGTCGCCGCCTTTCGAGCGGGGGATCACGTGGTCGACGGTCAGGCTCGAGCGCGAGCCGCAGTACTGGCAGGACCAGCCGTCGCGGGCGAACACGGCGCGACGCGTGATCCGGCGGCGCCGCGGATCGCGGGGAACGAGGACGAATGTCACGAGGCGGATGACGACCGGTCGCGGGAGCTGCGTGTGCTCCGAGCGAAGCTCCCACGAGCCGTGCTCGACGATCTCCGCCTTCTCCTTGAGGAGCAGCACTGCCGCGCGGCGCACCGAGCAGACATGGACCGGCTCGTAGGTCGCGTTGAGGACGAGCACCCTGCCCACGTCACGTCCGCGCGGCCGGTGCTCACTGGCCGGCGCGGACCCGACTGGGTCTGGGAAGACCTTGCCCATCGGCGCTCGTGGAGCAGTCTAGCCGGGGGGCGGACGACCCGGCCCCGTTGCCGCCTGCCGCGTCAGGCGCCGAGCCGTGGGTAGCTGCCGAGCACCCTGACCTCCTCGCAGTGGCCGGTCAGCGCCGCGATCGCCTCCGCGGCGGGCCCGGGAAGGTCGCCGCGTCCCTCGAGATCGACGAGGAACAGGTAATGGCCGAGCCGCCGGCGCGCCGGGCGGGACTCGATCCGCGTCAGGTTCACGCCGCGGAACGCGAACTCCGAGAGGCAGCGCACGAGCCAGCCGGGGCGCCCGTCGCCGTCGCCCGAGAAGACGACCGAGGTCTTCCACGGTGCGCCAGGCTGGGCGGCGAGACCGCCCACGCCGCCGGGCCCATCCGCTTCGCCGGGCCCCTCGCCGCCGGGCGTCGCGGGGTGCCTCGCGACGCCGTCGGGCACGCCCGCAGCGCCCCGGGCGAGCCACACGAAGCGCGTCGCGTTGACCTCCTCGTCCCCGATCCCGCGCTCCAGCGACACGAGCCCCATGGCATCGGCTGCCAGCGCGCTGCCGAGTGCCGCCCACGGCTCATCGCCGGCGGCGACCAGCCGCATCGCCTCGGCCGTCGATGTGCACGCCCGAGCCGGCGCGGCCGGAAGCCGCTCGCGCAGGTGGGCTGCGCACTGGGCCAGCGCCTGCGGGTGGGACAGCACGCTGCGCACGTCCTCGAGCGCGACACCCGGGCGGGCGGCGAGCACGTAGCGCACCTTCAGCACGGTCTCGCCGACGATGCGCACGTCCGGGGCGTCGTGGACCAGCGCGTCGAGCGCCTCGTTGACCGACCCCTCCAGCGAGTTCTCGATCGGCGTGATCGCGCGGTCGACCTCGCCATCCTGAACGGCTTCGACCACCGCGTGGACCGTCGGCAGCGCCACCTCCACGAGATCCTCGCCGGCGGTGGCTCCGAGGGCGCCGCGCGCCGACGCGCGCAGCGCCTCCTCGCTGAACGTCCCGGGAGGGCCGAGGTATCCGACGCGCATCATCCGCCACCCGGGTCGCGTTGATCCGGCACCTCGCCGGTGAGCGCCGCGCCGACCGCGTCGGCCTCCTCGGGGGAGAGCTCGATCGAACCGCGGCCGTCGACGACCTGCTTGACGTAGAGGCGCGCCTGGTCGCGGTGCTGGATCGACGAGAGCACGACGCCGCAGCGGCGGGCGTCGAGCAGCGCGATCGACATCGACTGGCGTCCGGACATCTCGTTGTACGCGTCGTACCGCACGACCGCGCGGTGCGCGATCGCCCCGTCGAGGCGCTCATCCGCGTGGTCCAGACGCTGCTCGAGCCGCGAGGCAACGTCGATCACGTACTGCTGGAGCGCTTCGAAGTGGCGCTCCAGGTCGGCGGCGTGCGCGACGAGGTCGCGTCCCTTCTCACCGAGGACGACCCGCTGGTCGGCGCGCAGCCGGCGCAGCCGGCGCCAGAGGATCGCGAGCGCGATGAGCGCAGCGAGCGCCAGCGTTCCGGCGATCAGCGCCGCGATCCCGGTCGTGCCCGTCAGCTCGTCCACCGGCTCGCAGGATAGGCGCGGCGCCGGGCGGCTACTGGCCGGAGAAGAAGACGGTGTACTCGCCGCTGTTGTTGTCGGTCGTCTGCTCGCCCGGAACGGGGGCGACCGTGACGGTCAGCGTTGCGGCGGCGTTGGACGGGACCTTCGTCAGCGGGATCGCGACCCGGGACTCCTCGCCGGCCTTCGTCGTGTTGACCGTCTTCTTGGCGGTCACCGTCTGCTGCCCGGGGGCCGTCAGCTTCAGCGAGACGACGACGCCCCGCTCGTCGTTCTCGCCCTGGTTCTGGAAGGTGACGTCGACCGTGACCGGCGGGTTCGCGGAGACCTTGTTGGTGGCGCCTTCGCCCTGCAGCGTCGTGCCGCCGATCGCCACGCTGACCAGGCCGTGGCCGTGCGATCCGGGTGCCGGCGTGCCCGCGCCGCTGCTCGATCCGCCGGCCCCGCCGATCGCCGAGGCGACCGTCGCCGGGGCCAGCCAGGCGTAGCCGGGCAGCGAGCGGCTGGAGGGAACGCTCTGGCCCTTGATCCCGGCCTCGTCGAGCGCCTGCACGATCAACGGCGCCGTGCGCTGTGAGTAGACGACGTCGGACGCGAGGAACATCTGCATCTGGCCGGCGATGTCGGCCGTGGCCTGCTCGGCCTGCTGGCCGCGCCCCTGCGCGCGCGGCAGCCGCTCGGCGATCCGCGTCAGCGCCTGCTGGCGCAGGTTGAGGACGAGCAGCAGGTTCTGCTGGGCCGCGCTCATCTCGTCGGGCGCGCTCAGCTCGCGGGCGCGCTTGGCGTCCTCTTCCGCGGTCAGGCGGATCTGGTTGACCTGCACCTGGAGGTCGTTGCCGCTCGTGCCGCCGGCGGAGAGCAGCTCGAAGAAGGGCTTGGCCACCTGGCTGTCGGAGTCCGAGATGATCGCGCCCACGTCGCGCGTGTAGTCCTTGAGGGCTCGCTCCTGGCGGCTGTTCAGGCAGCCGTTGACGCCGAGGACGATCAGCACCAGGACGAGCAGGCCCGCGCCGAGCGCGACCGCCTGACGGGTGCGGGCGGTCTGGCGGTCCGGCGCCGCGTGGGCGTGGTCCGCAGCCGCCCGGGGGCGGCGAGGTGCGGCTGGTCGGCGGCGGGCCGAGGTCACCCGAGTTGGCTCATCGTCATCGAAGAAGGACATGGCTCACGGCGCCCGACAGCGGGCTGAAGGCGCGGAGTATTACGACGCGGCGCGGCTGCTGACTGCAAGTTTGCCGTCACCAAGGGTATTCCTGCTCCGGTTCGCAGGACGCGAGGGGCTCGCCGCCGAACGCGGCAGATGGTGCGGACCGTGGACGAGACCGCCGTCACGAGCGCCGCCGGCGCGGGTCCCGCGCCGCTCGTGCTCGGCCGCTACCGGCCGCTGCGCCGCCTCGGCGCCGGGGCGTTCGGCGTCGTCCACCTCGCCCGCGACGAGACGCTCGGGCGGCTGGTCGCGATCAAGCGGATCGAGCTTCACGACGAACGGGTGGCGGCTCGCGCCGCGCGCGAGGCGCAGGCCGCGGCGCGGCTCGCGCACCCGGGGATCGTCGCGCTGTTCGAGGCTGCTCGCGACGATCACGCGGTCCACCTGGTCAGCGAGGCCGTGCGCGGCCGGACGCTCGCCGAGCTGCTCGCCGTCGGCGAGCTGTCCGACCACGACGCGCTGCGGATCGGCGCCGCGCTGTGTGACGCGCTGGAGCATGCCCACCTGCGCGGCGTGGTGCACCGCGATGTGAAGCCGGCGAACGTCATCGTCCCCGACGAGCCCGGCGGCGAGGCGGAGATCGCCAAGCTGACCGACTTCGGCGTCGCGTGGATCGCCGACGACGATGCGCTGACTCGCACCGGAGACGTGGTCGGCACGCTGGCCTACATGGCTCCGGAGCAGGCCGAGGGGAGGCCCGCCGGCCCGCCCGCGGACCTCTACTCGCTCGCGCTCGTGCTCTTCGAGGCGCTGAGCGGCGTCAACCCGGTGCGCGCTCCCGGCGCGGCGGCGACGGTCCGGCGCGTCGGCTCGCGGCTGCCGCCCCTCGGGCGACTGCGCCGCGACCTGCCGCGCGGCCTATGCGCGGCGATCGACCGGGCGCTGCTCGCCCGGCCCGATCAGCGCGGAAGCCTCACGGAGCTGCGCGATGCGCTCGACGGAGCGCTCGAGGAGGCTGCCGTCGAGCACGGCCCGGTGGGGCCGTCCGCGTGCGAGACGACGCACGCGCCGCTGCATCGCACGCTCGCGCACGACGCGCACGCTCCACATCCCGCGTGGACCGTGGGCGCGGGTACGCGCCGGACGGCCGCCCTGGGCGCCGATGCCCGGGCGCCGAAGCGCGCGCGGGCGCGCCGCGGCGGCGCGCTTGCGCGGCGATGCCTGGCAGGGGGGGGCGCCGGCGCGCTCGTCGGGGCCGTGCTCACGATGCTGCCCGACGGCGCACCCGCCGGCGC
>JANJTP010000035.1 GCA_024711025.1 Solirubrobacteraceae bacterium | reverse complement strand
CTTCCGGTGTTGCTGGCGGGTGGTGGTGTGGGCCGTGGCCGCTATGCGGGGGCGGGGGTGGGGGCCGGGGCTTGGGCCCCGTCCCCACCCAGCATCTGCGCCCCGCCCCGGGGGCGCGCCCGGTCGAGCGGCGCTGAGCCTGTGTCAGCTCGCGACCATCGCCCGGTCGCGCTCGCCGACCCCGGCTTCGCGGCCTCGGCCGACACGACCGATCGCCAGCAGCACGAACAGCGAGATCGCGGCGACGACGGCCATCAGGATGAAGCCGAGGGCGTAGCTGCCGGTCTCCGACTTGACGACGCCCATGATCAGCGGCGGGAAGAAGCCGCCGAGACCGCCGGCGGCGCCGACGACGCCCGTGACCGCGCCGACGCTGTCGGGGTACCACTCCGGCACGAGCTTGAACACCGCGCCGGTGCCCAGGCCGAGGAAGATCGCCATCGTCAGGCAGGCGATGGTGAGCGGGACCATCTGGTCGTAGAACGCGGCGAGCACGAGCGCGAGGCCGCCGGTTCCCACGAACGACGCGAACAGCACCGTCCTCGCTCCGATCCGGTCGGACAGCCAGCCGCCGATCGGACGGGCGATCACGGCGAGCAGGGCGAACCCCGCGGCGCGGGCTCCGGCATCGGGCTTGGTGAGGTCGTGAACGCCGACCAGCAGCTTCGGCAGGTAGAGGAACATCGCGACGAAGCCGCCGAACACCATGAAGTAGAAGAGCGTCAGCGCCCAGGCTCGTGCGGCGCCCGAGCCGCGGAAGGCGCGCAGGCCGGCGAACATCGCCCCGGCCGGCCGGGCATCGGCCCTCGGCGCATCGCGCGCCATGATCGCGAAGGTGACGGCCATCACCGCGACGAGCCCGGCTGTGATCCAGAACACGACATCGATGCTGGTGGCGTCGGCGATCTTCGGCGCCGTCAGCCCGGCGATGACCGTTCCGCCCATGCTCATGCCGTAGATGCCGAGCGCGAAGCCCTGCCGGCTGGGCGGGTACCACTTGTTGACGAACGGGATGCCGATCGCGAACGACGCGCCCGCGAAGCCGAGCAGGAAGCCGAAGATGAGCACGGCCGTCCAGGAGTCGTTGAACAGCGCCAGCCCGACGAGCGGCAGCGGCACGAACGACAGCAGCGCCGTGAAGACGATCCGGCCGCCGTAGCGGTCGGTCATCGCGCCGAGCGGAACTCGCATCAGCGAGCCGAGCAGGACGGGAACGGCGACGGTCAGCGAGAGCTGGGTGTCCGACAGGCCGAGCTGCTCCTGCAGATCGGGGCCGAGCGGCCCGAGCAGCGCCCAGGCGATGAAGCAGACGCCGAAGGCGGCGGTGCCGAGCGCCAGCGCCCGCGGGTTGCCTTTCGACGATTGGTCAGGAGTGGACATGGGCTCGACTTTCCTTCGGTGTCAGGGAGGCGGGACCGACGCCGCCGGCGCTTGCCCGCACGTTGCGCGGCGCCCGTGAGCGGTAGACGATCGGCTTGCGCGTCAGGTACGCGACCGGGACGCTCCAGGCATGGACCAGCCTCGTGAACGGCCAGGCGATGAAGAGCACCCATGCGCCGAGCGCATGGAGCTGGAAGCTCAGCGGCACGCCGGCGCCGCTCATCAGCGAGGCGTCCGGGTCGAGCAGGAAGAGCCCGCGGAACCATGGTGAGACGGTCTCCCGGTAGTGGTAGCCGCCGCCGATGAGGTTCTCGCCGACGGTGTTCCACATGCCGGTGACGACCATGAAGCCCAGCATGGCCATGACCACGACGTCCCAGCTCCGGGTCGTCGCCGCCACGCGCGGGTTCGCCAGGCGCCGGACGATGAGGATCCCGAGACCGGCCATCATCATGAGGCCCGCAAACGAGCCCATCGTCACCGCGACGACGTGGTAGATGTCCTCGTTGACGCCGACCGCGTCGGTCCACGCCTTGGGAATCAGGAGGCCGAGGACGTGCCCGCCGATGACGGCCAGCAGCCCCATGTGGAAGAGCGGCCCGCCGATCTTCAGCCAGCGGCTCTCGAGGATCTGCGTCGAGCGCGTCGTCCAGGTGAACTGGTCGTGCCGGTAGCGCCAGATGTGACCCACGACGAACGCCCCGATGGCGATGAAGGGGACGATCACCCAGAGCAGGTCGGCTCCGCGACTTGCGGCGAGCGGAGTCATCGCGACACCCCCGCGAGCGGCATTACCTCGGGTGGTGCGAACGGTTCCAAGCCGACCTCCTCGTCGGGTGGGCCCTCTTGGGCGATGCGGCGTGCCTCGGCGATCTCCTCCGCGGTCAGCGGCGGGAGGACGGAGACGACCGCGTCGAGCACCGCACCGTACGGGCTCGAGAGATCGTGGAGCGAGGCTCGTAGGAGCTCGATCCCCGGTCGCATCCGGCCCAGGATCTCATCTGCGGCCTCACCGGGCGCCAGCGCGGCGAACTCGAGGATCGCCGGCAGGTAGTCGGGCAGCTCGCCGCCGTTCAGCTCGAAGCCGGCCTCGCGGTAGCGGCGCTTGAGCCCGAGCAGCGTCGCACCGCGCTGACGACGGTCGCCGTCGCGGAAGTACGACAGGTGAAGCGATGCGCGCTTGTGGAAGTCGAAGGTGGCGACGTACTCCTCGCGCACGACCCACGGATCCATGCTCGTCCGGCGGTCGAGGAACGTCCTCAGCTCGCGACCGGCGAGACCGTCGAGCCGCTCGGCGGCCTCGCGCAGCTCGGTCCCGGCCGCCAGCATCTCGTCCTCGGGATACTCGAGCAGCAGCGAGCAGAGCTTCAGGACCGCGGAGTCCGGGTGGCTCATGAGCCACCGCCGTTGTTGGAGACCTGGGTCACGCTGAGCCCCGCGGGACCGCGCTCCGCCAGCGCGAGGAGATCAACTCCGTCGTCGGCGTCTTCGTCCGCTCCCGGGCCGCACGAGCCCGGCCCGCCGGCGAAGTCGAGGCCGCAGCCCCCCTGGCGCGCCAGGAGGTTGTCGGCGACCTCGCGATGGGCCTGCGGGATCACGTAGCGCTCGTCGTACTTGGCGATGGCGCAGAGGCGGTACATCTCCTCGAGCTGGTCGGCGTCCATCCCGACGGCATGCGCGATCGCCGGCGAGGGCTCGTTCCCGAGATTGCGCGCCCGCATGTGGTTGCGCATCGCCGCAAGGCGCTTGAGGACGTCGCGGACGACCTCCTCGTCGCCGGCGGTGAGCATGTTCGCCAGGTACTGGACGGGGATCCGCAGCTCGTCGATCGCCGGGAAGACGTCGTCGGGGTCGGCTTCCGAGCCGTTGCCCTCGACCAGCGACATGACCGGCGAGAGCGGCGGGATGTACCAGACCATCGGCAGCGTGCGGTACTCGGGATGCAGCGGCAGCGCGATCCGCCAGTCCATCGCCATCTTCCAGATCGGCGAGCGGACGGCGGCGTCGAGCCAGTCCTCGGGGATCCCGTCGAGGCGGGCCTGCTCGCGCACCTCGGGGTCGTTGGGGTCGAGGAAGACCTCGAGCTGCGCGTCGAGCAGATCCTGCTCGTTCGGCGTCGACGCGGCCTCCTTCACGCGGTCGGCGTCGTACAGGATGATCCCGATGTAGCGGATGCGCCCGACGCACGTCTCCGAGCAGACCGTCGGCATTCCCGCCTCGATCCGCGGGTCGCAGAGCGTGCACTTCTCGGCCTTGCCGGTCTGCCAGTTGAAGTAGACCTTCTTGTACGGGCAGCCGCTGATGCACATGCGCCAGCCGCGGCACTTCTCCTGGTCGACGAGGACGATCCCGTCCTCCTCGCGCTTGTACATCGCGCCCGACGGGCACGAGGCGACGCATGCCGGGTTCAGGCAGTGCTCGCAGATCCGCGGCAGGTACATCATGAAGACCTGCTCGTACTCGGCCTTCATCTGGTTCTCGACGCCGTTGCGGATGTTCGGGTCGAGCATCGCGTGCTCGGGCCCGCCACCGAGGTCGTCCTCCCAGTTCGGGCCCCACTTGATGTCCAGGTTGTCGCCGGTGATCCGGGAGATCGGGCGCGCGGACGGCTGGTGCTTGCGATTGCCGGAGCTGATCAGCGAGCCGTAGTCGTACGTCCAGGGCTCGTAGTAGTCGTCGAGGTCAGGCAGGTTCGGGTTGGCGAAGATCGTCGCCAGCTTCTGCAGCGGTCCGCCGGCCTTCAGGCGCAGCTTCCCCTTGCGATCGAGCTCCCAGCCGCCCTTCCACTTCTCCTGGTCCTCCCAGCTCTTCGGGTAGCCGATGCCGGGCTTGGTCTCGACGTCGTTGAACCACATGTACTCGGCGCCCTTGCGGTTCGTCCAGACGTTCTTGCACGTCACCGAACAGGTGTGGCAGCCGATGCACTTGTCGAGATTCATCACCATCCCGACCTGAGCCATGACGCGCATCAGTAGGTCACCTCCGAGCGGCGACGACGGACGATCGTGAGCTCGTCGCGCTGGGTGCCGATCGCCCCGTAGTAGTTGAAGCCCCAGCTGAGCTGGGCGTAGCCGCCGATCAGGTGCGTCGGCTTGATCATGATCCGCGTGACGGAGTTGTCGGTGCCGCCGCGGGTACCCGAGGTCTCGCTGATCGGCACGTTCACGTGCCGGTCCTGTGAGTGGTACATGAACGCGCTTCCCGGTGGTATCCGGTGCGAGACGACGGCTCGACAGGCGATGACGCCGTTGCGGTTCACGACCTCCACCCAGTCGTTGTCCGCCGCGCCTATCCGCTCGCCGTCCTCCTTGGACAGCCAGACGACCGGCCCGCCGCGGAACAGCTCGAGCATCCGCAGGTTGTCCTGGTAGGTGGAGTGGATCGACCACTTCGAGTGCGGCGTGATCCAGCGCACGACGACCTCGGCGTCGCCCGGATCGACCGCGCCCTGCTCGTGGCGGGCGACGGCCAGCGGCGGGCGGTAGGCGGGCAGCCCTTCGCCGAGCTCCAGCATCCAGTCGTGGTCGAGGTAGAAGTGCTGGCGCCCGGTCAGCGTGCGCCACGGGATGTCGCGGTCGACGTTCACCGTGAACGGCGAGTAGCGCCTGGTGCGGCTCTCGATGCCCGACCACTCGGGTGAGGTGATGACCTTGCGCGGCTGGACGCGAACCTGCTCGAGGGTGATGCGGTCGTCCTCGCGATCCTCCGCGAGGTCGGCGAGCGGCATCCCGGTGCGCTTCTCGAGGAAGCGGAAGCCCTCGACGGCCAGGCGGCCGTTGGTGGTGCCCGAGAGGCGGAAGATCGTCTCCGCGACGTGGACGTCACGTGTCAGCGCCGGGCGTCCGTCGGCCACGCCGCCGCGCACGGTGCCGTTGCGATGGCGCAGCTCGTCGACCTCCTGGGCGGGCTTCCAGGTGATGCCCTTCCAGCTGATGCCGACCTTCTCGACGAGCGGCCCGAGCGCCGTCATCTTGTCGTAGACCGTGCCGTAGTCGCGTTCGACGACGACCAGCTTGGGCATCGTCTTGCCGGGGATCGGCTCGCACTCGCCGTGCTTCCAGTCGCGGGCGACGCCGCCCGGCTGCGCGAGCTCCTCGGGGGTGTCGTGCATGAGGGGCGCGGCGACGAGATCGCGGCGCACGCCGAGGCGGTCCTTCGCCAGGCGCTGGAACTGCTCGGCGATGCGGCGGAACGCGTCCCAGTCGGTGCGCGTCTCCCACGGCGGCGGCACCGCCTGGTTGAACGCGTGCACGAACGGGTGCAGGTCGGTGCTCGAGATGTCGTTCTTCTCGTACCAGGTCGCGGCCGGGAGCACGATGTCGGAGTAGAGCGCCGACCCGTTCATCCGGAAGTCGATCGTGGTGAAGAGATCGAGCTTGCCCGTGGGCGCCTCGTCGCGCCACTCGACCTCGGTCGGGCGGCTCTCGGGGTCGCTCTCGTCGCTACGGACCGCGTTGCGGTCGACGCCGAGCAGGTGGCGCAGGAAGTACTCGTGGCCCTTCGACGAGGACCCGAGCAGGTTGGCGCGCCAGAGGGTCATCACCCGCGGGAAGTTGACCGGATCGTCGGGGTCCTCGGCCGCGAAGCGCAGCGAGCCGCTCTTCAGCTGGTCCACGACGTGCTGCGCCGGCTCGACGCCTGCCGCCTGCGCCTCGTCGCACAGGTCGAGCGGGTTGCGGTTGAGCGTCGGGTAGCTCGGCAGCCAGCCCATCCGGGCCGACTGGGCGATCGTGTCGGCGAAGTGCTTGCCCTTGAGGCGCCCAGGGCCGAGCGGCGAGCTCAGCTCGTCGGCGAGGAAGCGCTCGTACCGGTACTGGTCTGTCGCCAGGTACCAGAACGAGGTGGTCGCCTGCTGGCGCGGCGGGCGCGTCCAGTCGGTGGCGAACGCCATGACGCCGAAGCCGGTGATCGGGCGCACCTTCTCCTGGCCGACGTAGTGCGCCCAGCCGCCGCCGTTGACGCCCTGGCAGCCGCAGAGCAGCACGAGGCTCAGCATCGAGCGGTAGATCTGGTCGGAGTGGTACCAATGGTTGGTGCCGGCGCCCATGACGATCATGGAGCGGCCCTCGGTCACCTCGGCGTTGCGAGCGAACTCGCGCGCGATGCGGGTGACCAGGCCGGCGTCGACGCCGGTGTGCTCCTGCTGCCAGGCGGGCGTTCCCGTCTCGGCGTCGTCGTAGCCGGTCGGCCATTTGCCGGGCACGCCCTCGCGGCCGACGCCGAGCTGCGCGCAGAGCAGGTCGAACACCGTCGTGACGAGCCGGCCGCCGATCCGCTTGGCGGGCACGCCACGGCGCATGACCCCGCCGCCCTCGGTCTCGCCGACCTCGAAGCGCGGCAGGTCGAGCTCGACCAGCTCGTCATGCGCGCCGAGCATCGAGAGGCGCGGCTGGACGTCGCCGAGCTCGAGGTTCCAGCGGCCTTCGCCCTCCTCTCCCCAGCGGAAGCCCATCGAGCCGTTGGGCACCACCGGCTCGCCGGTCGCCTCGTCGAGCACGACGGTCTTCCACTCGGCGTTCTCCGAGATCTCGCCGAGGTCGCTCGCGCGCAGGAAGTGATCGGTGACGTAGGCGCCGTCGCGCTCGCGCAGAGTGACGAGGAACGGCAGGTCGGTGCGCTTGCGCGCGTAGCCGTCGAAGTAGGGCGTCTGGCGATCGACGTAGTGCTCCTTGAGGATCACGTGCGCCATCGCCTGCGCCAGGGCGGCGTCGGTTCCGGGCTCGGCGTTGAGCCAGTGGTCGGCGAACTTCGTGTGGCCCGCGTAGTCGGGCGAGACGACGACGACCTTCTGGCCGCGGTAGCGCGCCTCGGTCATGAAGTGCGCGTCGGGCGTGCGCGTCTGGGGGATGTTCGAGCCCCAGAGGATCGTGTAGCTGCAGTTCCACCAGTCGGCCGACTCGGGCACGTCGGTCTGATCGCCCCAGATCTGCGGCGAGGCCGGGGGCAGGTCGCAGTACCAGTCGTAGAACGACAGGCAGACGCCGCCGATCAGCGAGAGGAAGCGGGTGCCCGCGCTGTACGAGACCTGCGACATCGCCGGGATCGGCGAGAAGCCGATGCAGCGGTCCGGGCCGTAGCGCTCGACGGTGTGGACGTGGGCGGCGGCGATGATCTCGCTGACCTCGTCCCAGGTGGCGCGCACGAAGCCGCCCATGCCACGCTTGGACTTGTAGGAGCGTGCCTTCTCGGGATCCTCGACGATCGCCGCCCAGGCGTCGACCGGGCTGCCGGTGCGCCGCAGCTCTTCGCGGTAGAGCTGGAGCAGGGCTCCACGCACGTACGGGTGGCGCACCCGGATCGGCGAGTACATGTACCAGGAGAACGACGCGCCTCGCGGACAGCCGCGCGGCTCGTACTCCGGCATGTCGGGGCCGTTGGAGGGATAGTCGGTCTGCTGGGTCTCCCAGGTGACCAGGCCGTCCTTCACGTAGACCTTCCAGGAGCACGAGCCCGTGCAGTTGACGCCGTGCGTCGTGCGGACGACCTTGTCGTGAGCCCACCGGTCGCGGTAGAGCTCCTCCCACTCGCGCGAGTGGCGCGACTTCGTGCGCCACGCGGATCCATCGAGGACCTTCAGCTCACCGCCCTGCGCCGCGTCGAAGTGTCGCGGGCGCTCCAATACGCCGCCTGATGGTGCTTCGTGGGACATGGTCCAGCACGCTCCTATCTGGCATGTGATTGCACGAGGGGAGGATCCCCTCATCCATCGACGGGTGGACCCGCCATTTGAGGCCGGGAAACTACGGAGGCGCCCCGCAGGACGCAAGAGGCTAGCCGGGAGCCCCGACGGCCCCGCGCCCCAGATAGGCGGCCTCGGCCTCGCCCAGCGTCGTCGACGGGGGCTCGCCGGCGATGTACTCGAGCGCAAGGCGCCCCCAGTCGGCGCCGGCCCGCAGCTCGCCGAGCACGCCGAACAAGAGCCCCTCCATGCGACGGATCAGCAGCGACTGGGGCGGCAGCGTCTGCCGGCGCATGTAGTCGAAGTACTCCGAGCGCGGCGACGAGCCGGCTTCGAGCGCGCCGCGAACGTACTCCGAGGTCAGCCGCCGGAAGCCGGTCGTGAAGTACCACTCGCCGGCCGTCTGGAGCTGCTCGAGGACTCGTTCGGGGTCGAACTCATCCGGCTCGGGCAGGTAGCCGAGCTCGGTGAGCCGGCGGTGGACCTGTGCGGCGTCTCCCTCGACGACGGCGCGAGCGAGCGCTCGCTCGCCGGCCAGGTAGGCGCGCTCGACGTGGCGCACGAGGCCGAAGTCGAGGAAGCAGACCCGACCGTCCGGGCACAGCAGGTAGTTCCCCGGGTGCGGGTCGCCGGCCGCGATCCGCTCGCGGGCGAGCAGCCCGTAGTAGAAGCGGAAGGCGATCTCGCCGAAGCGGTCGCGCTCCGGCTCGCCGAGCGCCCTGACGTCTTCGAACGGCGCGCCGGCGACGTAGTCGGAGACCAGCACGCGCCGACCCGAGAGCTCGGTGTCGACCTCGGGGACGCGCACGAACGGATGGCCGCGGAACGCCCGCGCGATGCGCCGCTGGCTCTGCGCCTCGATCTCGTAGTCGAGCTCGTCGGCGATCCGCTCGCGCAGCTCCGCGAGCAGCGCCTTGGCATCCAGGCCGGGCGCCATGCGCCGCAGCAGCGGCGCGAGGAGCTGCGCGTTGCGCATGTCGCTCTCGACCGCCTCGGCGACGCCGGGGTACTGGACCTTCACCGCGACGTCGGCGCCGGCCCGTGTGCGAGCGCGGTAGACCTGGCCGATCGAGGCAGCGGCGATCGGCTGCTCGTCGAACTCCGCGAACAGCTCCGTGAGCCTGCCGCCGAGGTCGTGCTCGGCGACCTTGCGCATCTCCTTGAAGGCGACCCGCGGGGCGTCGTCGCGCAGCGCCGCCAGGCGCGACTTGAAGGCGGCGCGCTCCTCCTCCGGGATCAGCTCGAAGTCGATCGTCGAGAGCACCTGGCCGATCTTCATGGCCGCGCCCTTCATCTGGCCGAGCTGGCGCACGAGCTGGTCGGCCAGCTCGAGCGTGCGAGCCTGCGTGGCGGCCTGCGCGCGCTCGTCGGAGCGCAGCCGGTTGACCGCGCTGGTCGCGGCCCACCTGGCCCCTTGCCCGCCGACCAGCGACCCGAAGCGAGCGGTGCGCGCGAGGCGGCTGCTGGGAACCTTGGTCGGCTTCTCGTCGGGCATGGCCGCAGCGCTCGCTGCCCGGAGTGCGGCGGCGGCAGAGCGCCACGCTCACCGTAGCGGGCCGCCGAAACGGCGTGGCACTGCGGGGCTGAGCCCGACGGGCCGACGGTTGCCGTTGTAGACCGCCTGATGGCACCCCGTGGCGGCGGGTCGCCGTCAGGCGTCCGCTGCTACAGGCACTTCGCGAATGAGCGGGGTCGATTCCGGCCCGAGGGCGACGGCGTCGCCGAAGCGGTGCTGTGCGCTGCGTAGGAACTCCTGCTGAGCCACGGTCGCCGCCGGAGGAACGCTGAGCCGCACCTTGGCGCTCTTGACATCGGGCTCGGCGTCGATCGTGACCGAGGCGCCAGCGTTGACCGACACGAGCTCCTCGTCGAGCTTCGCCTGGAGCGCGGTGACAAAGGCTTCGCTTCGTGGAACCGGGGAAACGTCGACCACACCGTCGAGCCCGGCCTCGGCAATCACCTTCTGCGCGCTCGTCGCGACCTGCGCAGAGATCCCCGACGAATCATCCGAGGAAACGACGCCCAGGGTGATCCGGTCGTCGGCGCCGTTGTCGACCCACACACCGCCGAAGCTTGCTCCGAGTGCGGCACGGGCTGCACTCACCAGCGCCGGGATCCGCGCCTGAGCGAGGAGGCGGCTCTCCGCGAGCTGAGATGAGATACGCGAGGTCGACGCGTACGCGGCGACCTCGAGCTGCGAGGGTGCTGGAAGCGGGGCGTCCGCCGATGCGGTGACCGATGCCGCCAGGCCAACCGCAACAGTCACCACCACCGCGCGCCATCCGTGATGCGAGGCCTTCATCTACACGACTCCTTCAGATGCGAAGGTTGTGTCCCGATAGGCAACAGGCCCCCGGGAGCGTATCCGCTCGGTTGACGATCGCCAAGGATGAGCATTAGATCGGGCAGGAGCTGTCGTCGCGTGACATGCGACATTCTCGTTCGAGCGGCGCCCGAATACGCTGGCGGCGTGCCGGGGCCGCTGCTCGCCGTCGACGCGCCGTCGATCCTCTATCGCTCGTTCTTCGCGCTGCCGTCGAGCATCGCCGGCGCCGACGGAACGCCGGTCGGGGCGCTGCTCGGGACGGTGAACGTCGTGCTGCAGGCGATCGCGCGGCACGAGCCGCGGGCGACGGCGATGTGCTTCGGCGCCGAGGCGGCCGGTTACCGAGTGGCGCTCTACCCCGGCTACCACGCCGATCGCCCGCCGATGCCGCCCGAGCTGGCCGCGCAGTGGGAGCGGGCTCCGGCGCTGTTCGCTGCGTTGGGCTGGCAAGTGCTCGACGCCGGGGACCTGGAGGCCGACGACCTGCTCGGAGCGCTCGCGGTCTCCGAGGAGGAGGCCGGCGGGACCGTGCTGCTGCTCACCGGCGACCGCGACATGTTCCAGTGCGCGGGCGAGCGCACCCGGGTGCTCTTCCCGGCGAAGGGCGGTCCCGAGTCGATCGGGCCGGCCGAGGTCCGCGAGCGCTACGGCGTCGAGCCGGCGCAGGTGCCGGACCTGATCGCGCTGCGCGGCGACCCGAGCGACGGGCTGCCCGGCGCGAAGGGGATCGGAGCGAAGGGCGCAGCGGACCTGCTGCGACGCTTCGGCTCGCTCGAGGGCGTGCTGACGGCCGCCGGCGATCCGCGCAGCGACCTGACCGTGCGACTGCGGGGCGCGCTGACGACAGACCCGGAGCTGCTGCGAGCCTTTCGCGAGATCGCGACATTGCAGCCGGTCGCGGTGGAGCGACCCGAGGACTCGCCGCTCGACCGGGAGCGCGGCGCCGCGGCGGCACGCGAGCTGGGGATGGTCAGGCTGGCCGAGCGGCTCGCGAAGGCCGGCGGCTAGCCGTCGCACCGCGCGCGCGAGGCGCCGTGCGATCAGGACGCCAGCAGCAGACGGCTGCCGGCGGGATCCGCGACGAGCACGCCGTCCTCGCGGCCCTCGGGGCTGCCGCCCGCGTCGGCCGCGCGCGCCGCGATCCGCTCGACCTGCTCGGCGCTCGGCAGGACCAGCGTCGCGTGACGCAGCGCCGCGCTCCCCGGGGGCGGCGGCGTCGCGCCGCGCCCGGCCCAGAGGTTGCCCGCGAGGTGGTGGTGGTAGCCGTCCGCGGACCAGAAGCTCGCCTGCCCGCCGATCATCGTCGTGCGGTCGAGCCCGAGGACGTCGAGCGCGAAGCGGTCGCTGGCATCGAGATCGGCGACGTGCAGGTGGACGTGGCCGACGCACGTCCCGGCGGGCATGCCCTCGTACGGCCCGCCGAGCGCCGAGCGCCCGCCGATCGTCGCCAGCAGCCCCTCGACGTCGAGCGGGATCGTCGTCATGCCGCGGGTCCAGGCCCCCGCGTCCGGCGGGCGGTCGGCGTAGATCTCGAGCCCGTGGCCGTCCGGGTCGCTCAGGTAGATCGCCTCGGAGACCCAGTGGTCCGAGAGGCCCTCGAGCGGCACCCGCTCCGCCGCCGCGTGGGCCAGCCAGCGCGCGAGGTCGGCGCGCGAGGGCAGCAGCAGGGCGAGGTGGAAGAGCCCCGTGTGCCCGCGCACCGGCCTGGCGCCCGGCTCCTCGACGAGCACGACCAGGTCCTCCCCGCCGGCGTGCAGGCCTGCGGAGCGCCCTTCGAGCGGCCGCGGGCGCAGGCCCACGGCGTCACGCCACCAGCTCAGCGAGCGCTCCAGGTCGGAGACGGTGAGGTGGACCGCGCCGAGCCGCAGGCCCTCGGCGAGCGGCTCTCGCGCAAGGCGAGCGAGCGGCCAGTCGATGATCGCATCGCGAGCCATGGTTGCATACGCAACTATAGCGTTCGCAGCGGGTCGTCGGATAGCCCTCCGACGGCTGGGTGCTCGCCCACGCGAACCGCGTCCGCCCCCAACTCCGGACCGGCCGCCGATCCCGCCGGGAGAGGCGATCCGGCCCCGGTCCCGGGCCCGATCAGGGCGTGAAGCGGATCGTGATGACGTCGCCGTCGCGCATCACGTAGTCGCGGCCCTCGAGCCGCAGCGTCCCGCGATCGCGTGCGGCCGAGTAGCCGCCGGCGTCGGCCAGCTCCTCCCAGCCGATCACCTCGGCGCGCACGAAGCCGCGCTGGATGTCGCTGTGGATCTCGCCCGCCGCCTCCCAGGCGGTGCCGCCGCGACGCAGGTGCCAGGACTGCGCCGGCTTGCCCTCGCCGGCGGTGAAGAAGGCGAGCAGCTCGAGCAGCTCGAAGGCACCGCGCACGACCCGCTCGAGCCCCGGCTCCCCCGCCCCCAGGTCGGCGCGCATCGCGGCGGCCTCCTCGTCGTCGAGCTCGGAGAGCTCGGCCTCCAGGCGCGAGGAGACGGCGACCGCCCGCGCCCCGTGCGTCCGGGCGTGAGCCAGCACGTCGGCCGGGACCTCGTCGCTGCCCTCGTCGACGTTGGCGACGAAGAGCACCGGCTTGCCGGTCAGCGGCTGCAGCAGCCGCGCCACGTCGGGAGCGTCGTCGGGCACCGGCACCGTCCGTGCCGGGCGCCCCTGCTGGAGGGCGGCGATGACCTCGCTCAGCCAGCGCTCCTCGGCGATCGCGCGGCGATCGCCGCCGCGCGCCTCGCGCACGACGCGGGAGTGGCGGCGCTCCGCCTGCTCGAGGTCGGCGTAGACGAGCTCGGTCTCGATCGTGTCGATGTCGCGCGTCGGGTCGACGCTGCCCTCGCTGTGGACGACGTTCGCGTCGGTGTGCGTGCGCACGACGTGGACGATGGCGTCGGTCTCGCGGATGTTCGCCAAGAACTGGTTCCCCAGGCCCTCGCCCTTGTGAGCGCCGGCGACCAGGCCGGCTATGTCATGGAAGGCGATCGTATCCGGCACGATCTCGCTCGCGCCGACGACCTGCGCGACCTGCTCGAGGCGCTCGTCGCGCACCGGCACGACCGCCACGTTCGGCTCGATCGTCGTGAACGGGTAGTTGGCCGCCTCGGCTCCCGCCTTCGTGAGCGCGTTGAACAGGGAGGACTTGCCCGCGTTGGGCATTCCGACGATGCCGACCTTCATCGCGGGAGGACGATAGGCCCCCGGGGCGGCCGGGCGCCGTGCGGCGTGCGTGCGCAGGCTGATTGGCTTCGGGGAAAGAGGCCGGCGCCGCCGAATGCCGGACACCCCGTGACCGGCGCGGCGCCATACGCGAAGATCCGATGCGTGCGAATCGCGCTGCTCGTGAACCCACCGCCCGACTATGCGGACAGCGCGTTCCGCGCCGCCACCGAGGACCCGGTTGCGGTCGGCGTCGCGATCGGCGAGGGGCGAGTCCGCGTGGTCGCGCCTTGAGGTTCAGGGCCCGGTACTCCTGGCCGACGGCGATCGCCCTCGCGGGCGTCGCCCGCTACGCGAGCGACTCGCTGAGGCACCGCCGCGAGCAGGGCAGGTGCTACGAGCTGCGCGGCGCGCGGCTGGACGTCGGCGCCGCGGAGCTCCTGCACGCCTGCGAGGCGCTCACGGGCGCTCCCGTGTCCTACGGCAACCAGGTCGAGCTACTCGTCAACGGGGACCGGATCTTCCCCGCGCTGCTCGATGGGATTCGCGCGGCGGAGCGCTCGATCGACCTGCTGACCTACGTGTACTGGCAGGGCGCGATCGCGCAGGAGATCGCCGAAGCGCTCTGCGAGCGGGCGCGAGCCGGGGTGGCGGTCAACGTCCTGCTCGACTGGGTCGGCTCCGCGAAGATGGACGCGAGCCTGATCGAGCGGATGGCGGACGCCGGGGTCTGCGTTGTGCGCTTCCGCCCCCTGCGGCCATGGACCTGGCGGCGGCTCGGCAACCGCACGCACCGCAAGGTCGCCGTCATCGACGGGCGGACGGGGTTCATCGGCGGCGTCGGGATCGCCGACGAGTGGACCGGCGACGCGCAGAGCCCGGCCCACTGGCGGGACACGCACGTGCGCGTACGCGGGCCGGTGGTGCGCGCACTGCAGGGCGCATTCGCCGAGAACTGGCTCGAGGCGACCGGCGAGGTGCTCGTCGGTCCGGACTTCCTGCCGGCACTCGATCCGCTCGACGGCGGGCCGCCGATGCAGGTCGTGCGCTCCTCGGCCGGCATCGGCGACACCGACGCCGAGGCTCTCTACTTCCTCGTGCTCGCCAGCGCACGACGCTCGATCGAGCTGACCGCCGCCTATTTCGCGCCCCGTCCGGCGTTCAGCGGCGAGCTGGCAGCCGCCGCGCGACGCGGCGTCGACGTCCGCGTTCTCGTACCGGGCCCCCACATCGACAAGGAGCTCGTGCGCGTGGCCGGCCGGCACACGTATGCCGAGCTGCTCGCGGGGGGCGTGCGGATCTTCGAGTACCAGCCGACCATGCTGCACGCCAAGTCGCTCGTCGTCGATGGCGCGTGGGCAAGCGTCGGCTCGGTGAACTTCGACAATCGATCATTCCAGCTCAACGACGAGGCGACGCTCTGCGTACAGGACGATCGCTTCGCCGCCGAGCTGCGCGAGCAGTTCGCGCGCGACCTCGCCGTCAGCACGGAGATCGACCCGGCGCGCTGGGCCGGACGGCCACTGACCCACCGTGTCCGCGAGGCCGCGACGCAGCTCGTCCGGCGCGAGATCTGACGATCGCCCATAGGGGTGATCTGACGTGGCTGCATTTCCTCTGTCCATACCTGAGGAAATGCAGCCACGTTGAGCACCGGTAGCACGGTAGATCGCAGGCGGGGGCGTCAGGCGCCCGCAGACGCCGCCGGCCCGGCGAGCGGCTGCGGGATGGATCGCGCCGCACGCGGCGTCGCGATCGTGCGAAAGCACGGTGCGACGTCGCAGGTGGCGCGAGGCGCCCGCAGACGCCGCCGGCAGGTCAGCGGCCGAAGCCGACCCGGTGCTCCGCCCGCTCCGTCCGCACGTAGACGACCTGCGCGAGGTTGATCGTCACGGTGCCCTCGACGTCGTCGACTTCGTGCCAGTCGCCGCGGCCGAGGGCGTCGAGCAGCTTCTGAGCCGCGTCGTCGGTCAGCTTCATGACGAGGCCGCCGCCGCCCTGGAACCCGAGCGTGACCGTGTGGCGCTCGTTCTTCGTGTCTGTCATCTCAGTGCGCCTCCGCGGGCTCGACGATCTCGGTGAGCACG
>JANJTP010000033.1 GCA_024711025.1 Solirubrobacteraceae bacterium | reverse complement strand
CCCGGGTTCCGCAGTTTGTGGGCGAACGGATGACCGGATTCGTCAGGCGGGGCCTGGGGTTTTCGAGGTTTCGGGCGGGGGTAGCCGTGTGCCCACGCGCGAGCGGGGCTCGCGGGGCGTTCGCAGCGGGTGCAGGCGCGGTCAGGAGGGGGTGATCGCGGTGATCCGCGGCGGTGCCTTGACCTGCGTGGCCGTGAGGATCTGAGCGGCCAGCGGCGTCGGCGGCGTCGTCTGCTCAACGACGCCGTCGGGGCCGGAGAGGGTGACGAGGTGCAGGCGCTGCAGCTCCAACGCGATGCGTCGCCAGGTGTGGTCGGTCTGGCGTTCGGCGATCCGGATGAGGAGCAGTGCGAGCCAGCAGATCAGCACGTGCGCGCGGATGCGGTGTTCCAGGCGGTGGAACACGGGGCGTAGCTCGAGGGTGCTCTTCATGTCGCGGAAGCCGCGCTCGGCTTCGAGCAGGCTCTTGTAACCGAGCGCGATGTCCTCGGCACTGAGGTCGGGGTCGCTGGTGGAGAGGAGGTACTTGCCGTCCAGGCGTTCCTCGGCGGTGATCTTCTTGCGGTCGATGAGCAGCCGGCCGGTCTTGGTCTGGCGCAGATACCGGCCGAGGCTGGGGTGGTCGCGCAGCGCGCACTCGGCCCGGTGATGCGCCGCGTCGTCCTTGGCGTTCTTGGACTTCGCCCTTGCGGTCTTGATCTGCTGCAGTTCCGCTTCCAGGCGCGCGATCGTCTGGTCGCGCAGCAGCTTGTCGCGCTCGGCTTCGGCGGGGTTGTGGCAGACGACGTAGCGCCGGGCGCCGTCGCCGTGGCCGACGAGGACTTCCTTGACGCGCAGGTTGTCTTGGACCTCGCGGTAGCGGCCCTGGCGCGACAGCGCCTCCTGGGCCTTCGCGGATCCGTTGCGCATCCGCTCGCCGGCGATCCAGTGCCCGCCCGCGCGGGTGAGGTACTTCAGGTTCTCCTCGCTTGAGAAGCCGCGGTCAACGACGGTCACGACGCGACCGAGGCGCCAGTCGCGCAGATCGTCCTTCACTTCCTGCACGACGCTCATGTCGTTGGTGTTGCCCGGCCAGACCCAGACACGGACCGGGATCCCCTCCCGCGTGACCGCCAGGCCGATGACGACCTGCGGCAAGTCCGGGCGGCTGTCCTTGGAATGCCCGTAGGCGCGGAACGCCGGGGCGTCGTTCTCCCCGGGCTCGTCGGGCGTGTCGCGCTCGAAGTAGGTCGAGGTGGTGTCGAAGAACAGCAGGTCGACCTCGAGGTTCAACAGGTCGGCGGTGGCGAAGAACACGGCCTCCTGGACCTTGCCCTGCGTGTCGGCCTCCACGAGCAGGTCCATCGCGCGGTAGGCCTGATCGTCATCCATGTGCTGCAGGCCGGGGATGTGCGCGTCCTGGGTGGCCCACTCCGCCGCCGCGAGCTTCGACGACGGCTCCAGGCAGCGGTTGGCGACCAGCGCGAATAACACCCGCTCCACGTCGGTGGTGAACCGCCGCGGCCCCGCGACGCTCTGCAGGGCCCTCGCGACCCCCAGCGCCCTCCACAGGCCGTCCAGCAGCCAGACGCCACCGAGCGGGCGGGAGTCGCTCACGACGAACCCCTCACCGACGCCCTCCAGGGCGCCATCCGCGCCGGCATACCGCGCGATCGACCCCGCGAGGCGCTTGAGGCCATCGAGGTCCAGCTCGTCCTCGCGGCCGAGGTTGACCAGCACGTTGGCCCGGGTGACGCCGTCGACGCGCTCGTTGTGAGCCAGCTGCAGGTAGCCGACGATGCTGCCGTCCGATCGCTTGCGCTGCGTGCGCCGCAAGTACATGCCCACAGAACTAGCACAAACCACGCATCAATGCTACACCCATAGCGCTAGCCGTGTGCCCACGCATTTTCGCACTCAGCCGAGCCGAAACCCCTCGTTCAAGGGGTTCACGACCCCGAAACCACCCCCGAATGCCCATCAGCTGCGGAACCCGGGTTCCACGTGCCGTCGACGTAGATCCGCTCGGTGAGGATCTTCTTCAGAAGGTCGATCCCGACAGGACAGCCGAGCGCCGCCAAGTGACCCCTGAGCTGCCGCAGGCCGCCTTTGCCGCTCTCGGCAAAGCCCCCGAAGTCGCGATGGATGATCTCGACGAACCTCCACTGCTCCTCGTCCACGACGAGGTAACCCTGGTCGTTCCGCACGAATCCGAACTTCTGAGAGCCAGGCCATCCGCGTCCGGCCAGCGGATACAGCCGCTCGCGCGCGGTCCACATCCTCGTGACCGCCTGGTCGCGCTCGTGCTCGTTGACCATGCTCGTCACCTGGAGGTACAGGCGATCGTCGGCCCAGTGAACCTGACGACCTAGCGCCGCGAAGTACAGCGACACGTCGAGCTCCTGCATCCGGGCGTAGAAGGACTCCGAGGGCAGGCCGTGCCGCGCGACCCGGCTAGCGTCCCGGTAGGCGACCCACCGCAGCGCTCCGTGGGCGACGTGATGCTCGATGAACTGGAAATCAAGGCGCGTGGCGTACTGCCGACGGCCGGACAAGCGAACGCCGACGAGCAGCCACCTCGGGCGCAGGCCACACGTCTTCGTCAGCGCACGGAGCTCATGCGCCTGGCCGAACGCCGTCTCCCCGCGCTTGAGGTCCTCCCCGGAAAGGCGCACGACGAGTGCGCCGTCCCCTTCGGGATCAACCTCCCAGTAGTTGAGCAGCGCACCCTTGTCGGTGACGACTCGCGGGAGACCGAGCTCCGCCATGAGCTCCTCGGTCGCCTGTGTCGCATAGACGCGGTCGACCCGAACCTGGCGTCCCCCTCGACCGGGGCGTGCCGCGGAGCTCACCAGCTCCTCCCAACTCTTACCGCCGGTCGCGTCGGTGAGAAAAGCCGGCGCGGCCGCGAGCAGTTCGACGAGCGCTCGACGAGCTTCCGCCAGCTCGGTGAGAGCGACGTCCGAAGGAACCATCGATGTGCCTGATGCGCAGCGCGCCGGCTGATGAGCGGTTGAGTCGCGGCGCGGGTGTGCTGGCGCGAGGCCGACACTACGCCGGCGAGTTCGTCAACGGACCGCGTGCTCCCGGTGCTACCGCGGCCTGCGGAGCCCGTGCTACCGACGTCCTCCCGATAGCGGTTGAAGGACTCTTCGCACGCCTTCGCAACCGTGCTCGCGCCCTCGCAGAGCTCGCCGAACGACGAGAAGCGCCGTGCTCGGCGCTTCTCGTCGGTTCCTACTTGGTGAGTGAATCGGGGCGCCCGGATTCGAACCGGGGACCTCACCGACCCGAACGGTGCGCGCTACCAGGCTGCGCCACGCCCCGATGAGGCCGTCAGTATGGCAAGACGGCGCGCGCCCGCGCGGCGCGCCCCGTCGGCGGCACCCCCATCGACTCTCCGGCCCGGCCCGCGCTGTCGGTAGCGTCCCGCGCCATGGCCGACCTCGACGAGATCATCGCCCACCTCGACGGTCTGCTGGGCTCGCCGGGCTTCCCCGACTACGGGCCGAACGGGCTCCAGGTCCCAGGGCGCCCCGAGGTGCGACGCGTCGTGACCGGGGTGTCCGCCGGCGCCGAGCTGTTCGAGCGGGCGATCGCGGCGGGCGCCGATCTGGTGCTCGTCCACCACGGGCTGTTCTGGGACAGGCAGCCGCTCGCGCTCGACCGTCCCGCCGCCCGGCGGCTGCGCATGCTGCTCGACGCCGACGTCTCGCTCGCCGCCTACCACCTGCCGCTCGACGCCCATCCCACGATCGGCAACAACGCGCTGCTCGCGCAGGCGCTGGGAGCGCAACGACTCGACGAAGGCGGCGAGACCCGCGGCGACGTCGGCCCGCGGGACGGCGATAGGTCGCATGGCTCCTCCACGACCGTCGGCGACGGCTTCGCCCTCCACGCGGGCCGGGCGATCGGCGTCGTAGCGCGCTTCCCAGGTCCCGATGGCATCGGCCCGGGGGAGCTCGTCGCCCGCGCCCGCGACACGGCCGGCGGGCGCGAGCCGCTGGCGTTCCTGGACGGGCCCGAGCGGGTCCGAACGATCGGCATCGTCTCCGGCGGCGGGTCACCCTATCTGGACGAGGCGATCGCGCTGGGACTCGACGCGTTCCTCACCGGAGAGCCGGTCGAGCGCGTGATGCTCCGCGCCCGCGAGGCGGGGATCCACTACATCGCCGCCGGCCACTACGCGACCGAGACCCACGGCGTACGGCGTCTCGGCGAGCTGCTTGCCGAGCGCTTCGGCGTCGAGCACCGCTTCGTCGACGTGCCGAACCCGATCTGACCCGCAACCGGCGTCCATCCGGTCATCCCAGGGGCTTGCCCTCCGTCCGCCGGGCTCGCTACCTTTGGTCATCAGCGTTCGACCCACTCCGACTACAGAAGGGAACGCTTCGATGGCCAATCACCTGACGCCGACCGAGCTGGCCGAGGAGTCCGGCCTCGAGCGGCGCGAAGTGATCTCGAAGTGCATGGAGCTCGGCGTCCCGATCTTCCAGGGACGCATCGACAAGACGCTCTTCCTGGCGAGCATCCGACAGCTCGAGGCATCGCCGAGAGCCTCATAGGACCAGCCCAGCCGACGCCCTCGCGGCGACGGCACGGCAGCGTGGGCGTGCCGTCGCGGCACGCCTTCGCGTGCCCGGTCGGCGCGCGTAGAATCGCGCCCCCAGCAGGGTCGCGACCGGAGGAGAGCGAGATGGAGGCCGGCAGCCCACCCACCACGGGATCGAGGACGATCGCCGACCTCCTGCCGCGCGCGGCCGAGCAGTACGCGCAACGCGTCGCGATCCGTCACAAGGTCGCCGACGACTGGGTCGACGTCACCTTCTCCGAGCTCGGCGATCTCGTCTCCGAGACCGGCCGCGGGCTGATCGACATCGGGCTGCGCCCCGGCGAGCGCGTGTCGCTGCTGGCGAACACGCGCCCCGAGTGGACCGTCTGCTCGCTGGCCGTGAGCGCCGCCGGCGGCGTCGTCGTGCCGGTCTACCCCTCCAACTCGCCCGAGGAGTGCGAGTGGGTCGTCGGCAACTCCGAGTCGATCGGCGTCGTCTGCGAGAGCTCGGGCCAGCTCGCGAAGATCCTCGAGGTTCGCGAGCGACTGCCCCTCCTGCGGTTCCTCGTCGTGATGGACGGCTCCGGGGAGATCGCCGACGCCGTCACCGTCGCGGAGCTGCGCGCCCGCGGCCGCGCACTGGAACAGCAGGAGCTCGTCGATCGCTATGAGGCGATCTCCCCGGACGACCCTTACACGTTCATCTACACCTCCGGCACGACCGGCCCGCCGAAGGGCTGTGTGCTGACGCACCGCAACTACCGCTCGGTGCTCGACATGATCGAGCAGCGCGACCTGCTGCGCGGCGAGAACGACGTCGTCTACCTCTTCCTCCCGCTCGCTCATGCGTTCGCGCTGGTGGTCATGCTGCTCGCGGCCGACACCGGCACGGCCGTCGCGTACTGGACCGGCGACACCAAGCGGATCATCGTCGACATCAGCGAGATCAAGCCGACGTACCTGCCGTCCGTCCCGCGGATCTTCGAGAAGCTCTACACGCTCGTCACCTCGTACGGCGACCCCGAGCGGATCAAGGCCGCCACGCGGGTCGGCCTGCGCGTCCGCGCGCTGCGTGCCGCCGGAGAAGCCGTGCCGCCCGAGCTCGAGCGGCACTACGACCAGGCCGAGGAGAGCCTCTTCAAGAACGTGCGGGCGGCGTTCGGCGGACGCCTGCGCGAGGCGGTCAGCGGCGCGGCGCCGATCGCCAAGGAGATCGTCGAGTTCTTCTGGGCCTGCGGCGTACCGGTGGTGGAGGGCTACGGGATGACCGAGACCGCGACCGTCGCGACGGTGTCGAGCCCCGAGCACATCCGCTTCGGCTCCGTCGGTCGGCCGCTGCCGGGCGTCGAGGTGCGCACCGCCGACGACGGCGAGATCCTGATCAAGGGCGCGAACGTCTTCCGCGGCTACCACAAGAACGACGACGCCTCGTTCGGCGCGGTCGTCGACGGCTGGCTGCACACGGGCGACCTCGGGCGGATCGACGAGGACGGGTTCGTCTTCATCACCGGTCGCAAGAAGGACATCATCATCACGGCGGGCGGCAAGAACCTCACGCCCGTGAACCTCGAGAACGACATGAAGCAATGCCGCTGGGTGAGCCAGGCCGTGATGCACGGGGATCGCCGTCCGTACCCGGTCATGCTGATCACGCTCGACGAGGAGGAGATCGTCCCCTGGGCGCAGCAGCACGGAATCGAAGACGTCTCGATCCCCGCGCTCGCCCGCGACCCGCGTGTCGTCGACCTGATCCAGACCGCCCTCGACGAAGCCAACGAGCGGTACGCCCGGGTTGAGCAGGTCAAGCGGTTCTTCATCCTCGACCACGACCTCACCCAGGAGACCGGCGAGCTGACGCCGACGCTGAAGGTCAAGCGCAACGTCGTCGGCGAGAAGTACGCCGCCCGGCTCGACGCGCTCTACGACGACTGAGCCGGCTCGTCGGCGCTCGGCCGCCGGGGCCGTATCGTTCACCGTGTGCGCACCGATCCCACCGACAACGGGGGGCTCTTCGTCGGTCGCAGGCCAGGCACGCGACCGATCCACTACGGCGCCGCGCCCGAGCGCGGCAGCGATCGTCGGCGCCGACTGGACGCGCTGCTCGCGCACCTGATCCTCGCCGCGATGGTGCTCGTCTGCCTGCTGTTCTGGGGGCCCGTCGAGCTCGGCGTGCTGTGGGTCGTAGCCCATGTGCCGTTCCTCGCCGAGCGCCCGTTCCACGCGCTGCTGATCGCGTTCGTCGTGATTCTCCTCGCGCTGCTCGGCGGCCTGGTCGCGCTGAAGGCCCTGGACCGCGCGTGGATCCTCGTCCGCCGTGCGGCCGGCGTCGACCAACGCCACGGAGCGATCGGCCCCGTCTTCGCCTACGCCGCACTCGTCGGAGCGACGCTGTTCGGAGCCTGGATGCTGCTCGGTGGCGGGCTCGCAGGCTCGCTCATGGGACCGCCGCCGCCCTGATGGGCCTGCTCGACCGCTACCGCCGGTTCGAGGAGCTGCCGGACGAGGAGGTCAGCGCCCGGCTGCGCGCACAGGCCGACGAGCGCCGGCGCACCGCGCTGGCTCACATCGAGCGGCTCGACCTCTCGCGCACGACCTGGCCGGAGTACCCGCCGGCGGCGGTCGTCGGCGCGATCACCCACGCCGCCCGCTCGGGGCTGCAGCGCTACACCGGGCAGTCCGGCGAGCTGCGTGCGCGGATCGGCGAGAGGCACTCCGTCCCGCCCGAGCGCGTCGCCGTCGGCCACGGTGCCTCGCAGCTCCTCGGAGCGGCCGTCCAGGCACTCTGCGAGCCCGGTGACGAGCTGCTCACCCACGAGCCCTCCTACCCCCTTTACCCGATCCTCGCGGCCCGTGCCCGCGCGCGTCCCGTCACCGTCCGCGGGATGCGCGCCAAGGCGCTGCTCGAGGCGGTGACGAGCCGGACCCGCGTGCTCGTGCTCTGCAACCCCAACGACCCGACCGGCGAGCTGATGGCGGTCGACGAGCTGAGGGCGCTCGCCGAGGCGCTGCCCGAGCGCGTCGTCGTGCTGCTCGACGAGGCCCTGCGCGACTTCGTCGACGCCGAGCGGCGCGACGCTGCGCTGGAGCTCTGCGCGTCGCACCCGCGGCTGCTGGCGTTCCGCAGCTTCTCGAAGGCTTGGGGCCTGGCGGGCCTGCGGTGCGGCTACACCGTCGGCGGCCCCGGCAGCGAGTGGCTGCTGGAGCGTCTCGGCCCTCCCCTGGGCATCGGCGAGCTGGCGCAGGTCGGCGCGCTCGAGGCGCTCCAGAGCGCAGAGCGCATCGTCGCCCGGCGCGTCGCCCACGTAGCGAGCGAGCGCGAGCGCCTGCATCGCGAGCTGCGCGAGCTGTCGCTCGAGGCCCTTCCCAGCCAGGCGAGCTTCCTGTGGATAGCGGCACCCGGGCTCGAGGGCGCCGAGCTCGCCGCGCGCCTACGCCGGCGCGGGATCGACGTCGCTCCGGGTGGCCCGCTCGGCGACCTGCGCCACGTCCGCGCCGCGGTGATCGGCGGCGAGCAGACCGACAGGCTGCTGCGAGCCCTCACCGCGGAGCTCGGCTGATCGTCCGCTACCCGGAGCCCTTCGACGACCCCGCGGGCTCGTCGACGCCGTCGACGCTCTCCGAGGCCGCCTGGCGCAGCAGCGTCGACGTCGTCTGCTCGAGGATCCGCCGCCACGCCCGGGTGCGCTCGCGCTCACGCGTCACGTGCTTGACGACCTGGCTGACACGTGTCGCGGAGATCTCGATTCCGTGGCGGCCGAGGATCTCCTTGTAGCTCTCGTAGTCCTCCGCGAGCCGCAGCGTGACCGACTGGAAGCCGTGGCGCGCGATCGCGATGCGCTTGGTGAAGTCCATGATCGACGTCTGGAACATCAGCTCGTCGTCGGGCTCGGGCTCGATCAGGACGATGTCGACGTCCGGATACTTGTCCTGCCAGTGACGCGACATCTCGTGCAGGCGCTGGTAGGCGAGCAGCTTGAACGCCTGGTAGCCGATCCGCGCGATGCCCATGTCGCTGACGTGACGCGGCCGGGAGCCCAGCGGCGTCGAGACGTCGCGCGTGAAGTCGTTGACGTACGGCACGAGCGGGTTGACGACGACGATCAGCTTCGCACCGGCGTGAACGGCGATGTCGACGTTCGTCGTCGAGATCACGCCGCCGTCGACGAGCTCGCGGTCGTGCACGCGAACGGGCTTGTAGACGATCGGCAGGGCCGTCGAGGCGCGCACCGCGGTCGAGATCGGCACGTCGTCCCAGCCGTCGGCGCCGAAGACGATCCGCTCGCAGGTGTCGAGATCGGTCGCGGCCAGGTAGAGCTCGTGGTCGAGGGCGCGAAAGTCGTCGGTGCGATCCGGGTCGGAGAGCACGTTGCGGACGTAGCGCTCGACTCCGGCACCCGAGTAGATCCCCGACGGCAGGTCGCCCGTGAGCCCGAGCGCGACGTCCATCGCCGAGATGTGACGCCAGTGCGGAGCCAGCTCGCGGGCGATCCGCGCCAGTCTCCAGGGCAGCAGCAGCCCGGTCTTGGCGAAGTCCAGGAGGTTGGGCCGCATGACGGTGCCCGCGTCGATGTCCCGGAAGGGCGCAGGCCCCTGCCGGTTGACGACTCGCATCATCTCCTCGGGCGTGATGCCGTTGGCCGTCAGGGCCGCGACGAACGAGCCGGCGCTCGTTCCCACGTAGACGTCGAACTCGTTGACGGTGCGGTTCACCGCCAGCAGGTCGAGGGCACGCAGCGCTCCGATCTCGTAGACCCCACCGGTGAAGCCGCCGCCGCCGAGGACCAGCCCGATCTTCGAGCGCCTGGGAGTGCCGCGGCGTCTACGAGCCTGACCCTTCACCGTGCCGGCACGGTCCTGGGAGGCGCGGTCGATCGTCACGACCTTGCCCATGACGAACGATTGTAGGGCGCTCCGCGGTCGTCGACCTCCCTGTGACCTCGCGCGAGGGCCGCGTGCGCGCCACCGTTGCCCTACCGTTCACGCAGTGCCGTACGCGCAGCGTCCGTCCGGCCGCGCCGCGGTGCTCGTGGCGGGCCTCCTGCTCGTCTGCCTGCTGGGGCTGACGTCGGCCGTCCAGACGGCGCGCGCCGCGGACGGTCCCGGGCTGCGCCGCGCGCTCGACCGGTCGCTGGCCTCCGCCAAGGCGAAGTACGCGACCGCTTATGTGCATGACCTGACCGACGGCCGCGTGCTCTACGAGCGCGGACCTGACGTGCCGCGGATCCCCGCGTCGGTGCAGAAGCTGTTCACGACCGCCGCGGCGCTGCGCCGGGAGGGCGCTGACGCCCGCCTCGTCACGCGGGTGGTCAGCGAGGCGTTGCCCGACCCGAGCGGGCGGATCGCCGGGAACCTCGTGTTGGTCGGGGGCGGCGACCCGACGCTCGACACGGCGGCGATGCGTCGCCTTGCACGGGCCGTGCGCCGCGCCGGTGTACGCCGCGTCGACGGCTCGGTGCTCGGCGACGAGTCGCGCTTCGACCTGCTGCGCGGCGGTCCCCGCACCGGCGGCGCCTACGACCCGGACATCGGCGGTGTGCTCGGAGCACTGACCGTCGGACGCGGCTTTGCCCGTGGCGCCGGCCCCGGCCTGGCCGCGGCCCGGTTGCTCGCGCGCACCCTGCGGACGTCAGGCGTGCGGGTGAGCGGGCGTACGGCGACCGGGACCGCCCCGGCCGACGCGAGCGAGCTGGCGCGCGTGCGCTCGCCGAGGCTGGCGACGATCGCGGAGCGCACCAACGCCCCCTCGGACAACTTCTACGCCGAGGTGCTGCTGAAGGGGCTCGGCACGGCCGACGGGCGGCAGGGCACGACGGATCGCGGCACCGCCGTCGTGCGGGCCGAGCTGCGGCGCCTCGGCGTCGAGCACGGCCGGATCGTCGACGGCTCGGGGCTCTCGCGCGACAACCGCGTCACTGCGCGGCAGGTAGTCGCGCTGCTGCGGGCGATGCACGGCTCCCCGCAGGGCCCGGAGCTCGAGGCGTCGCTCGCCGTCGCGGGCGTGAGCGGCACGCTCCGCAACCGGATGCGCAGAACGCGGGCCGCCGGCGCCTGCCGCGGCAAGACCGGCACGCTGAACCGCGTCAGCACCCTCGCGGGGCTGTGCCGGACGGCGGAGGGGCACGTCGTCGCCTTCGCCATGCTGATGAACGACGCGACGGTCTGGCGCGCGCACCGCGCCCAGGACCGGGCGACGAGCTCGATCGCCGCGTACCTCAGCGCGCCGGCCAGCTGAGCGGCGACACCGCGATCCCGCCGGCTTCGCCCGCGGGCAGGGCGCGAATCCGTGGGCGCTGAGGACGTTGACGAATCGCACGAGGCATCCCGCAGGCGTCGCCCGCGGGGCACTCGGAGCCGCCTGCCACGCCGCGTCAGCTCTCCGGCTGCTCGCCGGCCAGCAGAGCGAGCAGTCCGGCCTCGTCGAGCACGGCGACGCCGAGCCGCTGCGCCTTGTCGAGCTTCGAGCCGGGGGCGTCGCCGGCGACGACGTAGTCGGTACGCCGCGAGACCGACGAGGTCACGCGTCCGCCGGCTGCCAGGATGCGCTCGGTCGCCTGCTCGCGTGTGAGGTCACCCAGCGTGCCGGTCAGCACCAGCGACCGGCCGGCGAGCGGCCCGTCGCCCGGCGCCGGGCCCTCCTCCTCGAAGCGCAGCCCGGCGCCCCGCAGGCGGGCGATCAGGTCGCGCATCCTCTCGTCCGTGAGCTGCTCGTGGATCATCGCCGCGACGACCGGGCCGATGCCCGGCGTCTGCTCGATCTCCTCGGGGCTCGCCGCGAGCAGTGCGTCGATCGTGCGGAAGCGCTGCGCGAGGCTGCGCCCGGTCACCTCGCCGACGCCCTCGATGCCCAGGCCGAACAGCACCTTCGCGAACGGGCGCTCCCTCGAGGCGGCGATCGCGTCCACCAGCCGCCGTGCCGAGGTCTCGCCAAGGCCCTCGAGATCGACGAGCTGCTCGACTCGGAGGGAATAGAGGTCGCCGGCGTCGCGTACGCCGAGGCGCTCCATCAGCAGCGATGCCTGCCGCTCGCCGAGCCCGTCGACGTCCATCGCCCCGCGCGAGGCGAAGTGCTTGAGGAGCTGCCAGCGCCGGCCCTGACAGTCGCGGTTCGGGCACTTCGTGAAGACGGCGCCGGGCGGCTTCACCGTCGGCGTCTCGCAGACCGGGCAGCGCTCCGGCGGCTCGGGCGGCGCTGAGCGGTCCGAGCGCTCGACCTCGTGCGGCGCCGGCGAGAGCACCTGCGGGATGACGTCCCCGGCGCGCAGCACGATCACCTCGTCGCCGACGCGTAGGTCCTTGCGCGCGAGATCCTCCTCGTTGTGAAGCGTCGCCAGCTTGACCGTGACGCCCCCGACGTGGACCGGCTCGAGCACCGCGTAGGGATGGAGGTCGCCGTATTTACCGGGGTTCCAGCGGACGTCGAGCAGCCTCGTGACCGTCGTCGTCGGCGGGAACTTCCAGGCGATCGCCCACCGCGGGTCGCGCCCGACCGCTCCGAGCCGGCGCTGCAGCTCGCCGTCGTCGACCTTCACGACGACGCCGTCGATCTCGAACTCGAGCACCCCGCGACGCTCCTGCCAGTCCAGGCAGCGCTCGATCACCTCGTCCTCGTGGTCGAGCCGCACGATGTCACGGTTCACCGGGAAGCCGCGCTCGCGCAGCCAGGCGAGCGTCTCCCACTGGCCTGGGAACGCCAGGCCATCGCTGGCGCCGACTCCGTACGCCCAGAAAGCCAGCGGACGACGCGCGGCGATCCGCGGGTCGAGCTGGCGGATCGAGCCGGCCGCGGCGTTGCGCGGGTTCATGAACGTCGACTCGCCGGCGGCCGCGCGGCGCTCGTTGAGCTCGGCGAAGTCGTGCAGCGGCAGGTAGACCTCCCCGCGCACCTCGACGAAGCGCGGCGCGTCCTCGATCCGCAGCGGCAGTGAGGCGATCGTGCGCAGGTTGTGGGTCACGTCCTCGCCGATCTCGCCGTTGCCGCGCGTGGCGCCCCGCTCCAGCAGGCCGTCGCGGTAGACCACCGACATCGCGAGCCCGTCCACCTTCGGCTCGCAGACATAGCGGAAGGCCGGCGCCTCGATCCCCTCTCGCGCGAGGAAGCTGCGCATCCGCTGCACCCAGGCGCGCAGCTCGTCGGCGCTGCGGGCGTTGGCCAACGACAGCATCGGCTCGGGATGGCGCACCTTCTCGAGCGAGCCGACCGGCTCGGCGCCGACCCGCCGGGTCGGCGAGTCCGTCGTCACGAGCTCGGGATGGGCGGCTTCGATCGCGCGGAGCTCGTCGAGCAGCGCGTCGTACTCCTCGTCGCCGATCTCGGGATCGTCGAGCTGGTAGTAGCGCTCGTTGTGGTGGCGGATGAGCGCGCGCAGCTCGTCCGCACGGGCTGGGAGGTCCTCCCGGCCGCCGCCTACCACAGCTCGCGGGCGGCCGGCGCCAACAGCCGCGTGAGGTCGTGGGCCACGAGTGCGTCGATCCCGTCGACGTCGGTGAGGTCGAAATGGACCGGCGTCACCGAGATGCGGCCCTCGGCGATCGCGGACAGATCGGTTCCCGGCTCGTCGTGATAGCCGGGATCCCCCCCGTAGATCCAATAGCGCCGCCGCCCGGGGCCACCGTGGCTCTCGTCGTCGAGCTGCAGCTCGTCGCGGTAGATGCGCTTGCCCAGCCGCGTGACCTCGACGCCGCCGGGGTGCTCGCCCGGGACGTTGACGTTCAGCAGCGTGCCGTCCGGCAGGGGCACGTCGTCCAGCTCCTCGACGACCCTTGCGGTGAACTCCGCGGCGATCTGGAAGCGGAAGCTGCGACCGAAGCGGAAGTCCATCTCGCGGGCGGTCGACTGCTGAGAGACGGCGATTGCCGGGATGCCGAGGAGGATCCCCTCGAACGCCGCGGCGACGGTGCCCGAGTACGTCACGTCGTCGCCGAGGTTCGAGCCGTGGTTGATCCCGGAGACGACGAGCTGCGGCCTGAAGCCCTCGACCAGGCCGAGCGTCGCGAACCGTACGCAGTCGACCGGGGTTCCATCGGTCGCATAGCCGATGTTCCCGTCGTCGAACGGCGTCTCCTGGACCCAGAGCGGGCGGCGGGTGGTGATCATCCGCGCCATCGCCGAGCGGTTGCCATCGGGCGCGATCGTGACCAGCCGCACGCCGGGCACCTGCGTCAACGCCCGCCGCAGCGTCTGCAGCCCCTCGGCCTCGATCCCGTCGTCGTTCGTCAGCAGGACGTCCATGCGCCCCCCATGCTACGAGCCGCGGCGACCCGCCGAGCGCCCGCGGGGCCACGGCTCGCCCGGGTAGCGGACCGCGACGAGCCACAGGCCGTACGCCGGCACGGTCGGGCCCGCGTCGCGGCGGTGCGCTCCGTCGAGCAGCCGCGCGAGATCGTCGACGGACCGCCGTCCGCCGGCGACCTCGAGCATCGTGCCGACGAGCACCCTGTTCATGTGGCGCATGAACGTGTCCGCCTCGATCTCGAAGGCGAGCAGGTCGCCGTCCTCGATCCAGCGCGCCTCGTAGACATCGCGCTCGAAGCGGACGTGATCGGTCTGCGTCGGCGTGAACGCGGTGAAGTCATGGCTTCCGGGCAGCAGCGCCGCGCAGGCGTGGAGCAGGTCCCGCTCGAGTCGGTGCGGCCACCAGAGAGCGCGTCCGTCCTCGAGCGCCGAGCGCTCGCGACGCGCCAGCACCCGGTAGCGGTAACGTCGCGCGAGCGCGTCACCGCGCGCATCGAAGCCGGGCGCGGCGGTCGAGCGACGGACCGCGACGTCGCCTGGCAGCAGCGCGTTGAGCGCCTCCGCGCGCACGGGCATCCCGGCGTGCGAGGCGACCTGGCCGACGGCGTGCACTCCGCGGTCGGTCCGCCCCGCGACGGTGAGTGCGGTCGTCTCCCCGCGGATCCGCTCGAGCGCCGCCTCGAGCTCACCCTGGACGGTGCGCAGGCCAGGCTGCCTCGCCCAGCCGGCGAAGCCCGTCCCGACGTACTCGAGGTCCAGGCGGGCGGTCACGGATCGCGAGTCTAGGTGCCTCGCGAGGTCGTCCGGAGACGCTCGGGCTGGGCCTGCCGGCCTGCCCTACACCAGCTCGAGGTAGACCATCTCGGTCGAGTCCGACCGACGCGGCCCGAGCTTGAGGATCCGCGTGTATCCGCCGGGCCGCGTGGCGTAGCGCGGCGCGACCTCCTCGAAGAGCTTGTGCGTTGCGAACTTGTCCTGGCCCAGCGCCGAAAGCGCCTGCCGGCGCGCGTGGAGGTCGCCGCGCTTGGCGAGCGTGATCAGCTGCTCGAGCTCGGGCTTGACGGCCTTGGCCTTCGCCTCGGTCGTCTTGATGCGCTCGTGCTCGATGACCTCCTTGCAGAGGTTGCGCAGCAGCGCCTTGCGATGGGCGCTGTCGCGGCTCAGCTTGTGACGTGTCTTCTGGTGGCGCATCGGGTCCTCAGCCCCTCTCGTCCTGGCGTAGCGAGAGCCCACGGCCGGCGAGCGTCTCGACGACCTCGTCGATCGACTTCTTGCCGAAGTTCGGGATCGCGCCCAGCTCTGCCTCGGACTTCGAGAGCAGGTCGCCGATCGTCTGGATGCCGGCCCTCTTCAGGCAGTTGTACGAGCGGACCCCGAGCTCGAGCTCCTCGATCAGGATGTCGTCCATCGGCCCACTCGCAACGGCGCCGCCGGCGCCGTTGAGGTAGCCGGACAGCCCCGGGTCCGCGAGCTGCGTCTGGGGACCGGCGCGCAGCTCCTCGATGCGGTCGGCATCGGTGAAGATCGCGAGCTGCGAGATCAGGATCTCCGACGCCTCGCGCAGCGCTGCCTGCGGGTCGATCGATCCGTCGGTCTCGATCGTCAGCTGGAGGCGGTCGTAGTCGGTGCGCTGACCGACGCGCGCCGGCTCCACCGCGTAGGCGACGCGCCGCACCGGCGAGAAGATCGAGTCGATCGGGATGACGCCGATCGGCTGATCGGCCGACTTGTTCTCCTCAGCCGCGCGATAGCCGCGACCGCGGCCGATCGTCAGGTACATCTCGAGCTTGGTCTTCTTCTCGAGCGTGGCGACGTGGGCGTCGGGGTTGAGGATCTCGACGCCCGCGGGCAGGTCGATGTCCTTCGCCGTGATGTCGCCGGGCCCGGTGACGACGAGCGGAGCCTCGATCTCGGTCGCGTCGGAGTGCATCCGGCAGACGATGCCCTTGAGGTTGAGGACGATGTCGGTGACGTCCTCCTTGATGCCGGCGATCGTCGAGAACTCGTGCGCGACGCCCTCGATCCGCACGCTGGTGACGGCCGCGCCGGCGAGCGAGCTCAGAAGCACGCGGCGCAGCGAGTTGCCGAACGTGTAGCCGAATCCGCGGTCCAGCGGCTCGATGACGAACGTGCCGCGCTGGTCGTCGGCCTGTTCGCTGGTGATGCGGGGGATCTGGAAGTCGAGCATCGGGGCGTATCGGTCCTTCGTCGTGATCGGTCCGGCGCCGAGCGGCTGCCGGCGGGACGGCGCGCGGCCGCGTTGGCGGCGGCCGGCGCTCAGGGCGGGCGCTACTTCGAGTACAGCTCGACGATGAGCTGCTCCTGCACCGGGGTCATGATCTCCCGGCGCTCGGGCCGGCGCAGCACCTTCGCCGTCAGCGAGTCGTGGTCGGCCTGCAGCCAAGCGGGAACCTGGGCGGTCAGCTCGGTCGCGTCGCGGATCAGTGGCACGGCGGGGCTCTCGGCCTTCAGCGCGATGACGTCGCCTTCGCGGACCTGGAAGCTGGGGATGTCGACACGCCGCCCGTTGATCGTCCAATGGCCGTGGCGCACGAGCTGGCGGGCCTGGCGGCGCGAGGCGGCGAAGCCGAGCCGCACGAGCACGTTGTCGAAGCGCCGCTCGAGCAGCGAGAGCAGGTTCTCGCCGGTGATCCCGGGCTGGCGGCTGGCCTTGTCGTAGTAGCGGCGGAACTGCCCCTCGAGAACGCCGTAGTAGCGGCGCGCCTTCTGCTTCTCGCGCAGCTGCACGCGATACTCGGACTGCTTCTGACGACCACGGCCGTGATCGCCGGGCGGGTATGCGCGGCGCTCGAAGCCGCACTTGTCAGTGAGGCAGCGCTCGCCCTTGAGGAAGAGCTTCTGCCCCTCGCGGCGGCACTGCTTGCACTGCGGGCTGGTGTCTCGGGCCATCGGTCCGGCGCTCCTCAGACGCGCCGCCGCTTGCGCGGGCGGCAGCCGTTGTGGGCCTGCGGGGTCACGTCGCGCACGCTCGTCACCTCGAGCCCGGCGGCCTGCAGCGAGCGGATCGCGGTCTCGCGCCCGGAGCCCGGCCCCTTGACGAAGACGTCGACCTTCTGCAGTCCCTGCTCGATGCCCTTGCGGGCTGCTGCGTCGGCGGTCACCTGGGCAGCGAAGGGCGTCGACTTGCGAGAGCCCTTGAACCCGGCTCCGCCGGCGGACTCCCAGGCGATGACGTTGCCCTCGCGGTCGGTGAGCGAGACGATCGTGTTGTTGAAGCTCGTCTTGATGTGAGCCTGGCCGAGCGGGATGTTCTTCTTCGGCTTACGCCGGCCGCGCTGCGGACGCTTCGGTGCTGGCATGCAGTCCTCTTACTTCTTCCCGGGCTTCTTCTTGCCCGCCACCTGCATGCGCTTGGGTCCCTTGCGCGTGCGGGCGTTCGTCTTGGTGTTCTGCCCGTGGACCGGCAGCCCACGGCGGTGGCGCAGGCCCCGGTAGCAGCCGATCTCCATCAGGCGCTTGACGTTCTGGGAGCGCTCCCGGCGAAGGTCGCCCTCGACCGTGTGGTCGCGCTCGACGATGTCGCGGATCTTGACGACCTCGTCCTCGGTCAGATCGCGCACGTAGGTGTCGGGGTCGACGCCCGCCTCGCGAATGATGTCGTTCGCGCTCGAGCGGCCGACGCCGTAGACGTACGTCAGGCCGATCTCCACGCGCTTGTTGAGGGGGACGTTGATCCCTGCGATGCGAGCCATCCGCGACTACCCCTGACGCTGCTTGTGCCGCGGATTCGGGCAGATCACCAGCACCGCGCGGTGGCGGCGGATGATCTTGCACTTCTCGCACATCGGCTTGACCGACGGTCGTACCTTCATCGTTCCTTCTTCGTCGATGGACCGGCGATCGGCTCTGGTCGCCGCACGGGGCGACCGCTACCTCTCGCGGACATGCACACGGGAGCGAGCCCGAGCGCGCGGACAGAACACGGTAGCAAAGCGAGCGGACCCGGCGTGTGCCCGTGCATCACGCTACGGCCGCCTGGACCTCGTGCCACGGATTGAGGATCCGCGGGCCCTCCGCAGTCACCGCGACGGTGAACTCGAAGTGCGCCGCGAGCGAGCCGTCCTGGGAGAAGATCGCCCAGCCGTCGTCGCCCATCCGCACAGCCTGGCGGCCGACGAGGACCATCGGCTCGATCGCCAGGACCATGCCCTCCTCGAGCAGCGGGCCACGCCCGGCCGGACCGTAGTTGGGCACCTGCGGGTCCTCGTGCATCTCTCGCCCGACGCCGTGGCCGACGAGCGAGCGGACGACCGACAGGCCCTCCTCCTCGACCCGTTGCTGAACGGCGTGCGAGATGTCCCCGACCCGGTTGCCCACCTTCGCCTGGGCGACCCCCTCGAAGAGCGAGGCCTCCGTGACGTCGAGCAGCTTCGCGGCGACCGGGTCGACCGTGCCGACCGGGAAGGTCCGCGCCCCATCGGCGACCCAGCCGTCGAGCGTGACGCCGATGTCGATCGAGATTATGTCCCCGCGCTGGAGGCGATACGGACCCGGGATCCCGTGCACGACCATCGAGTTCGGCGAGGCGCAGATCGAGCCGGGAAAGCCCTTGTAGCCCTTGAAGGACGGAACGCCGCCCTGGGAGCGGATGTAGCGCTCCGCGACCTCGTCCAGCTCCTTCGTCGTGACGCCCTCGCGGATGCGGCCCTCGACGAGCCGCATCGTGCGCGCGTGGATGGCGCCGGCAGCGGCCATCCTCTCGATCTCCTCGGGGATCTTGCGGATGATCATCGAACCGGGGCTCAGAAGTCCTGCTCGCGCTGCAGCGTCGCCAGCGAGCGCCGGACGTGCTCGGCGACCTCTGCGGGAGCGCAGGTCCCGTCGATCGGGTGCAGCAGGCCGCGCTCCTCGTAGTAAGCGATGAGCGGCGCGGTCTGCTCGTGGTAGACGGCGAGCCGCTTGCGCACCGTCTCCGGCCGGTCGTCGTCGCGCTGGACGAGCTCGCTGCCGTCGACGTCGTCGCGGCCCGCGACCTTCGGCGGGTCGAAGTCGACGTGGTAGACCCGCCCCGAGCCGGGGTTTACGCGCCGACCGGAGATCCGCCGCACGATGTCCTCGTCCGGCACCTCGAACAGCAGCACGCCCGTAAGATCGCGGCCCAGCTCCATGAGCGCCTCGCCGAGCGCGTCGGCCTGGGCGATCGTGCGCGGGAATCCGTCGAGCAGGAAGCCGTCGCGCGCGTCGTCCGCGCGCAGGCGCTCGGAGAACATCCCGATGATCACCGCGTCGGGCACGAGCTCGCCGGCGTCCATGTAGCGCTTGGCCTCGCGGCCGAGGTCGCTGCCTTCGGCGACGGCCTGGCGGAGCATGTCGCCCGTGGCGATGTAGGCGAGGTCGAAGTCCTCGCGGATGCGCTCAGCCTGGGTGCCCTTGCCGGCGCCCGGTGGGCCGAGGAGGATGAGGTTGAGCTCAGACATGGTCTACTTCAGGAACCCCTCGTAGTTGCGCATCATGAGCTGCGCCTCGAGCTGCTTCATCGTGTCGAGCGCCACGCCGACGACGATCAGCAGCGACGTGCCGCCGAAGTAGAAGTTCGCCGCCGTCTGGTTGATCAGGATGGTCGGCAGAGCCGCGACCGCGGCCAGGTACAGCGCTCCGGGGAACGTGAGCCTCGCGAGGATCCGGTCGAGGAACTCGGCGGTCGGACGCCCCGGCCGCACGCCCGGTATGAAGCCCCCGTACTTCTTGAGGTTGTCGGCTTGATCCACGGGGTTGAACGTAACCGCGGTGTAGAAGTACGTGAAGACGATGATGAAGAGAGTCTCGCCGACGAGGTAGGCGGCGCCCGACGGGTTGAAGAAGTTCGACAGGCTCTGCGCCCAGGGCTGCTGGATGAGCTGGCCGACAGTCGGCGGGAACGCCATGATCGAGGCGGCGAAGATCACCGGGATCACACCGGCCATGTTCACGCGCAGCGGCAGATAGGTCTGGCCGCCGCCGCTCATCCGCCGGCCGATCACGCGCTTGGCGTATTGGATCGGAATCCGCCGCTGGCCCTCCTGCATGAAGACCACCGCCGCCACCACGGCCAGCGCGAGGAACGGCATCATCACCTTGAAGACCTGGTCGGGCGTCGTCCACCAGGCCTGCACGCCGTTCGGCAGGCCGGAGACGATGGAGGCGAAGATCATCAGCGAGATGCCGTTGCCGATGCCCCGCTGCGTGATCAGCTCGCCGAGCCACATGACGAGCACGCAGCCGGTGGTCAGCACGATGACGATCATGAACAGCGTGCCGGCGTTGAAGTTCTCGATGACCGGCTGACCGGCGCTCGGCTCGAACGAGCGGAAGAGGAAGACGTAGCCGATCGACTGGGCGAACGAGAGCCCGACGGTCAGGTACCGCGTGTACTGCGTGATCCGCGCCTGGCCGACCTCGCCCTCCTTCTGCAGCTTCTCCAGCGACGGCAGGACGACCACCAGCAGCTGCAGGATGATCGACGCGGTGATGTAGGGCATGATGCCCAGCGCGAACACGGCGATTCGCGACAGGCCGCCGCCGCTGAACGTGTTCAGCAGGTTCAGGATCCCGCCGCCGCCGAACTGCTCCTGGATCGTGTTGATCGCCTGGATGTCGACGCCCGGCACGGGGATGTGGGCCCCGAGTCGGTAGAGCGCGAGCAGAGCCGCCGTGAACAGCAGCTTCCTGCGGATCTCGGCGACCGTGAAGGCGCTGAGGATCGTGGAGAGCATTTGCGAACGGGCCGTCCGCTGGGCGGGGCTACGCCTCGTCGGTGACGCAGCTGCCGCCCGCCGCCTCGATCGCGGCACGTGCCGCGCCGCTGAAGGCATGGGCGTGGACGGTCAGCGACTTGCTCAGCTCGCCCTTCGCGAGGATCTTCACGGGAATGCCCTTGCGCTTGGCGATCCCCGCGGCGGCGAGCGCCGCGACCGTGACCTCGGCGCCGGCGTCGAAGCGGTCTTCGAGGTCGCGCAGGTTGACGGCCTGCGTGTGCGTGCGGAACGGCTCGAACGGCATCGACTTCTTCATGTGCGGGCCGCGAAGCTTGCGCATCCGCATGTGGATCGGCATCTGACCGCCCTCGAAGCGCGCCCGATCCTTGGCCCCCGAGCGCGAGCCGTAGCCCTTATGCCCGCGCCCCGAGGTCTTGCCGTGCCCGGATCCATGGCCGCGACCGACGCGCTTGCGCGGCCGGCGGCTGCCGGGAGCCGGCCTCAGGTTGTGAAGGCCGATGGCCTCCTGCGCCTCGGCGCTGTCCTCGAGCTTCTTGTCGGCGGCGCTCACGAGCCCTCCTCCTCTACGCGCACCAGATGGCGGACCGCGTGCAGCATTCCGCGCGCCTGGGGCGTGTCCTGTACGTCGACGGTGTGGCCGATACGGCGCAGCCCGAGCGAGCGCAGCGTCTCGCGCTGCTCCCGCTTGGAGCCGTTCTTGGACTTGATCTGCGTGACCTTCAGGCTCATCAGACGCCGGCCTCCTCCGCGGCGGGCGCAGCGGGCTCGGCCGCCGGCTCCTGCGTGGCCTCCGCCGCCCCGGGCTCCTCCTCGCCCGCGGACGCCGAGAGGCGCTCGCCGCCCTCGGGCTTCGAGCTGAGCCCGAGGACCGCGTTGATCGACAGGCCGCGCAGCTCGGCGACCTCCTCGGGGCGACGCAGACCCTGCAGGCCGGTGATCGTCGCCTTGACGAGGTTGATCGGGTTCTGCGAGCCGAGGCTCTTGCTGAGGATGTCGTGGATCCCCGCGAGCTCGAGCACGGCGCGCACTGCACCGCCCGCGATCACGCCGGTGCCCGGCGAGGCCGGCTTGAGGAAGACCCTGCCGGAGCCGAAGATCCCGGTGGTCTCATGGGTGATCGTCGAGTGGTGCTTGGGCACCCGGAACAGGTTCTTCTTGGCCTGCTCGACGCCCTTCTGGATCGCGACGGGGACCTCGCGGGCCTTGCCGTAGCCGACGCCGACGACGTCCTTCTCGTCACCGACGACGACGAGTGCGGTGAACGAGAAGCGCCGGCCGCCCTTGACGACCTTCGCGACGCGGTTGATCTCGACGACCCGCTCCTGCAGGTCGAGCCCGACGGGGCTGACGGTTCGATCGATGACGGTGCTCACGTGATTCCCTGGCTAGACGGTCAGGCCGCCCTCGCGGACGCCCTCGGCAAAGGCCTTGACGCGGCCGTGGTACTGGTAGCCGCCACGGTCGAAGACCGCGCGCTCGACGCCCTTCTGACGGGCCCGGCCGGCGAGCAGCCGGCCGAGCGCCGAAGCCTGCTCCATCGGCGGCAGCGAGCGCACGTCGGTCTCGGTCCAGCTCGCGGCCGCGAGCGTGCTGCCGCTGGCGTCGTCGACGAGCTGCGCCGAGATGCCGCGATTCGAGCGGAAGACCGAGATCCTCGGACGCTCCGCGCTGCCGACGACCTTCGCGCGCACGCGGCGCCGACGGCGCAGGCGCTGCTGGCCCTTGGTGACGTTGCTCATGCGCGCTTCCCGACCTTCCGGGCGACGTGCTCGCCCTCGTAGCGGATCCCCTTGCCCTTGTAGGGCTCCGGCGGCCGCTGCTTGCGGATGTTCGCGGCGACCTCGCCGACCTGCTGCTTGCTGATCCCGCGGATCACGATCCTGGTCGGGACCGGAACCTCGAACTCGATCCCGTCCGGGGCGGCGATCGGCACCGGGTGCGAGTAGCCGAGCGCCAGCTCGAGGTCGTTGCCCTTGAGCTGGGCGCGATAGCCCACGCCCTGGATCTCGAGCGTCTTCTGGTAGCCGTTCGTGACGCCCTCGACCATGTTGGCGACCAGCGTGCGGGTCAGGCCGTGCAGCGCGCGATGCTCGCCGCGGTCGGTCGGGCGCGAGACGAGCAGATCCTCGCCCTCCCGGGCGATGGCGATGTCGCGCGGCACGCGCTCGGAGAGCTCGCCCTTCGGGCCCGTGACGGTGACCAGCTCGCGCTCGATCGTCACGTCGACTCCGGAGGGGATGGTGATGGGCTTGCGGCCGATACGGGACATGCCGGCTACCAGATGAAGGCGACGACCTCGCCGCCGACGCCCGCCGAGCGGGCCTCGTGGCCGGTCATCACACCGGTGGACGTGGACACGATCGCGGTCCCCATGCCGCCCTGCACCTTCGGGATCGACCCGTGGCCCACGTAGTAGCGCTGGCCGGGCCGGGAGGCTCTGCGGAGGCCGGAGATCGCGCTGCGGCGGTCATCCGTGTACTTGAGCTGCACGCGGATCAGCTCGCCCGGGCGCTCGGCGGTGGCAGCCTCGATCTCGTAGCCGGCGATGTAGCCCTGCTCCTGGAGGATCCGGGCCATCTCGCGCTTGAGCTTCGAGGCGGGGATCTCGACGACGTCGTGCTGCGCGGTGATCCCGTTGCGGATCCGCGTCAAGAAGTCGGCGATGGGGTCGGTCATCGACATGGTCTGCCTACCAGCTGCTCTTGGTCATGCCGGGGATGTGCCCGACGTGCGCGAGCTCGCGCAAGCAGATGCGGCACAGGCCGAACTTGCGGTAGACGGCGCGCGAGCGCCCGCAGCGGCGGCAGCGCGAGTATCCACGGGTCTTGAACTTCGGGGGGCGCGCCTGCTTGACGCGCAGCGAGGTCTTGGCCATCGGGGCTAGGTCACTCCTGGTTCTCGGCGCGCCTGAACGGCAGGCCGAGCATCTCGAGCAGGGCGAGGCCCTCCTCGTCGGTCTTGGCGGACGTCGTGATCGTGATGTCGAGGCCGCGAACCTCGTCCACCGCGTCGTAGTCGATCTCGGGGAAGATCACCTGCTCGCGGACGCCCATCGTGTAGTTACCGCGCCCGTCGAGCTTCGTCGGGAGCCCACGGAAGTCGCGGATCCGCGGGATGGCGATCGACGTCAGGCGATCGAGGAACTCGAATGCCCGCTCGCGCCGCAGCGTCACCGCGAGCCCGACCGGCATGCCCTCGCGCAGCTTGAACGCCGCGATCGACTTGCGCGCACGGCGAACGCTCGGGCGCTGGCCGGTGATCTGGCCGAGCTGCTCGGTCGCCGCGTCGAGCACCTTGGAGTCTTGCTTGGCGTCGCCGACCCCCATGTTGACGGTGATCTTCTCGACCCTCGGCGCCTGCATGACGCTCGTGTAGCCGAAGCGCTCGACGAGCGCCGGGCGGATCTCGTCGAGGTAGCGCTGCTTGAGGCGGGCTGGTGTCTGGGTGTCGGACATCGGTTCAGTCGAGCTTGGTGCCGGAGCGCTTCGTGACGCGGTTGCGCACGCCGTTCTCACGGATGACGCCCACACGCGTGGGCTTCTTGTCCTTCGGGTCGATCAGCATGACGTTGCTGACGTGGATCGGGCCTTCCCGCTCGATCACCCCGCCCACGGTCTCGGCGCGATCCGCACCGCTGACCTGGGTCGGGCGCTGATGGCGCTTGACGATGTTCAGGCCTTCGACGTAGACCCGGCTCTTCGCCGGATCCACGCGCAGGACACGGCCGGTCTTGCCGCGGTCCTTGCCACTGATGGCGACTACCTCGTCGCCGCGACGGATACGCATCCCCATGCTAGAGCACCTCCGGGGCGAGCGAGATGATCTTCATGAAGTT
>JANJTP010000070.1 GCA_024711025.1 Solirubrobacteraceae bacterium | reverse complement strand
GCGGGATGATCACGTCGTCGATGTAGCCGCGCTCGGCGGCCGTGTAGGGATTGGCGAAGCGCGCCTTGTAGTCGGTGATCAGCTTCTCGCGCCGCTCCTCCGGGGTCGGCGAGGAGGCGAGGTCCTTGCGGTAGATGATGTTGACCGCTCCCTCCGGGCCCATCACCGCCACCTCCGCCTGCGGCCAGGCGAAGTTGAAGTCGGCGAGCATGTGCTTGGAGGCCATGACGTCGTAGGCGCCGCCGTAGGCCTTGCGCGTCACGACCGTCAGCTTCGGCACAGTCGCCTCGGTGAACGCGTACAGCAGCTTCGCGCCATGGCGGATGATCCCGGCCCACTCCTGCGAGGTGCCCGGCAGGAACCCCGGCACGTCGGCGAACGTGATCAGCGGGATGTTGAAGGCGTCGCACGTGCGCACGAAGCGCGCGCCCTTGCACGAGGCGTCGATGTCGAGCACGCCGGCCAGCTGCGCCGGCTGGTTGGCGACGACGCCCACCGCGTGGCCGTCGAGCCGCGCGAAGCCGACGACGATGTTCTTCGCCCAGTGCTCGTGGATCTCGAAGAACTCGTCCTCGTCCATCACGAGGCGGATCACGTCGCGCATGTCGTACGGCTTGTTCGGGCTGTCCGGAACGATCGTGTCGAGCTCCGGGCTCATCCGCATCGGGTCGTCGCTCGTCGCCACGCGCGGCGGCGTCTCGAGGTTGTTCTGGGGCAGGAAGCTCAGCAGGTAGCGCGCGTCCTCGAGCAGCGCGTCCTCGTCGTCGGCGGCGAGGTGCGCGACGCCCGACTTCGAGTTGTGCGTCATCGCCCCGCCCAGCGACTCGAAGTCGACCTCCTCGCCGGTGACCGTCCTGATCACGTCGGGACCGGTGATGAACATGTGCGAGGACTCCTTCACCATGAAGATGAAGTCGGTCATCGCCGGCGAGTAGACCGCGCCGCCGGCGCACGGGCCCATGATCAGGCTGATCTGGGGGATGACGCCCGAGCACTGCACGTTGCGGGCGAAGACGTCGCCGTAGGCGCCGAGCGAGACGACGCCCTCCTGGATGCGGGCGCCGCCGGAGTCGTTGATGCCGATGACCGGGCAGCCGATCTTCGCGGCCAGGTCCATGACCTTGCACATCTTCTCGGCCATGACCTCGCCCAGCGAGCCGCCGAAGACCGTGAAGTCCTGGCTGAAGACGCAGATGCGCCGGCCGTCGATCGTCCCGTGCCCGGTCACCACGGCGTCGCCCCATGGGCGCTGCTTCTCCAGGCCGAACTCGTTCGTCCGGTGGCGGACGAACGTGTCGAGCTCCTGGAACGAGCCGGGGTCCAGCAGCTTCTCGATGCGCTCGCGAGCGGTGTGCTTGCCCTTCGCGTGCCGCTTGGCCTCGGCCTCGGGCGAGAAGTGGGCCGCCTGCTCGCGCAGCTCCTCCAGCTGGGCCAGCTTCTCCTCGAAGGTCTCCGGGGGGCGCGCAAGGCGTGTCATGGCGCGCCGGAGTCTAGATGGTGGGTTCGCGCTCCGCCGGGGGCCGGCCGGCGATCGCGCGGGGCGGTGCGAAGCGCCGCCGGGGGCTGGCCGGCGGTCGGGCGGGGTGGTGCGAAGCGCCGCCGGGGGCTGGCCGGTGGTCGGGCGGGGTGGTGCGAAGCGCCGCCGGGGGCTGGCCGGTGGTCGGGCGGGGTGGTGCGAAGCGCCACCGGGCATACCTGGCGGCGGGCCTGAGAGTCGCGGCGTGGCCCGCCCTGCGCTTCAGCCGCGCGAGAACGGGCGGTGGTGCGCGGCGCCGAGGTCGTCGAGCACGCCCGTGAGGATCTGCGCCACGTGGCGCTCGTCGAGCACGCGCAGGTCGAGCGCCCCGTCGTTCGGCACCGCGGGGTCCGGCACCGCGGGGGCGGATGCTTCGGCGGCTTCGTCGGCGGGCGTCGCGGCGGTCTCGTCGGCGGGCGCGGCGTGTTCGCCTGCCGCGGGAGCGGACGCCTCGGCTTCGCCTGCTGCGGGGGTGGGGGGCGCTTCGGTGGCTTCGTCGGCGTGCGTGGTGTCTTCGCCGGCTGCGGGGGTGGGGGCTTCGTCGTCGCCGGAGGGCCCCGCCGCCTGCTTTTTCGCGGCGGTGACCGTCGGCTCGATCTCGGGCGGCTCCGCCCGGGCGACCTGCGAGGCTGCGGGCGGGGCGACTTCCTTGGGCGCGGGCACGTCGTCGGCGAGCGAGTCGACGGTCGCCGACGCCGATGTCTGCCGCCGTCGGCCGAGCAGCCGTCTCAGGAACGCGAACCGCGATCGGCGGGCGGCCGGGGGGAGCGGGTCCGGCTCGTCGGGCTCGGGGGCCGCCGGAGCCGGACGGACGGGCAGCTCCAGCGGCGCCTCGGGGTCGGTGAGCGTCTGCGGGTCGGCGTCGGGCTCTGCTGCCGTGGTGTGGGGGCGCGGGTCGGGGGCGGACTCTGCTGCTGTGGCGTGGGCGCGCGGGTGGGGGGCGGACTGCGGTGCTGTGGTGTGGGGGCGCGGGTCGGGGGCGGGTTCTGCTGCTGGGGCGTGGGGGCGCGGGTCGGGGGCGGACTGTGGTTCGGGCTCTGGCTCGGTCGGGACCTCGGCGCATGGTTGCGTGTCCGCCTGGGCCGTGAGCGTCACCTTCGTGCCCCACCCGGAGGGCTCGAGCGCCACGGTGCCGCGTACGGAATCGCCCTCCCAGGCGACGGCGGTTTCGGGCTCCAGCCGGGTGATGCGGATCTCGCCCAGCGCCTCCAGGCGGCGGGCCAGTGCTCGCTCGTCGCTGATCTCCGCCCAAAGCTCGGGTGGAGACTTCACGAGCCTGCGTGAGGCGCGGGACTCGGGCATCTCGGCTGCTCGGTTCGCCGTCCGGAGTGCCGGTCCTGCCCGGCGCCGCGGGTTCCGTCAACCTGCAAGTCCGGACCCGCGGAGCGGCCGCGGCCGGTGGCGCCGGGGTGTCGCTGGCCGGCACGCGTTCCGTCGCATTCTGGTCGGTCTCCGGTCACATTCTCCCTGGCACGATCGTGCCATGGCGGAAGTGGCTGCAGAAACCGGGCGCATACCTGAGCTTCTGCAGCCGCGATCGCGGGAGCTCCTGCGCGCGCGTTCGCGCGTCGACCCCGACCGGGTGATCGCGTCGCTCGCCGCTCAACAGTGGGGGGTCGTGGCGCGTCGGCAGCTCGTCCGGTCGGGGATTGGCGACGAGGCGATCGCCCACCGCCTGCGAGCCGGCCGGCTGCATCGCCTGCATCGCGGCATCTACGTGGCGGGACACACCGGACTGCGCCTCGAGGGGCGTCTGCTCGCCGCGACATTCGCCTGTGGGGCCGGCGCCGTGATCTCGCATCGATCGGCCGCCGCGCTGCTGGGTATCCGTCGCAGCTCTCGCGAGCTGATCGACGTCACGACCGCCACTCGGGGGCGTCGCGCGCCGCCTGGGATCGACCTCCACGAGACCCGCCGGTTGGCGACTTGGGAGGTCGCCGAGCGCTCGGGCCTACCGCTGACGAACGTCGCGCGGACCCTCGCCGACCTCGCCGGAGTGCTGTCGGCGCGTGATCTCGAGCGCTCGCTCGAGCGAGCCGACGCGCTCCAGATGCTCGACGTCTCGAGTCTCCTTCGAAGTGCCGAGCATCGCGTCGGCGCTTCCGCTATCCGCGCCGCGCTCGCCGGCTGGATGCCCGCCCCGACGCGCAGCGAGCTCGAGGCCCGCCTCCTCGCGCTCGTCGCGCGGGCGGGCATCCCGCCGCCGCTCGTCAACGTCCCGCTCCACGGCTACGAGGTCGACCTCCTGTGGTGCGCCGAGCGGGTGGTCGCGGAGGCCGACGGGCACGCCTTCCATGCCTCTCGGGCGGCGATCGAGCGCGACCGTGCGCGGGACGCCGTCCTCGCGCGGCACGGCTACCGGGTGCTGCGATTCACCTGGGTGCAGGTGACGCGGCGCCGGCGCGAGGTTGCGGCGGCCTTGCGTGCCGCGCTCGCCCAGGGAGCTGAACGTGCTCCGGTTCGAGCAGTCGGCCACGGCGCGGCGTCCACCTCCCCTGACGCCTCGGGCGTGAGCTGAACGCGCTCCGGGTTCGAGCCGTCGGCCACGGCGCGGCGTCTGGCTGCAGAAACCCGGCCCATACCTGAGGAACTGCAGCCGCGTCGGGGGATGCCGTTGCGTCGGCGGCGCCACGGCGTCGGGGGACGCCGTTACGCCGGCGGCACCAAACCCACCACCCCCACCACCCCCACCGCCTCGCGGCGACCCCCCCTACATCCGCGGCTGGTAGCGCCCGAAGACGTCCTGCATCGCGCCGCAGACCTCACCCATCGAGCAGCGGTCCTTCAGCGCCTGGCGGATGAACGGCAGCAGGTTGTCGGTGCCGCGGGCGGCGCCGCGCAGCTCCTCCAGGCGGCTCTCGACGAGCCGTTGGTCGCGGTCGGCCTTGAACGCGCGCAGCCGCTCGACCTGTTCGCGCTCGGACTCGGGGTCGACGCGCAGCAGGTCCGGTACCTCCACCTCGTCCTCGACGTAGGCGTTGACGCCGACGACCACGTCCTGCCCGATTCGGTAGCGCTCCTGGTAGCCCCAGGCCGACTCGTCGATCTCGTTCGTGATGAACTCGATCGCGTTGACCGAGCCGCCGAGCTCGTCGACCTTCGCGATCAGCTCTCGCGCGCGCGTCTCGATCTCCTCGGTCAGCGCCTCGACGAAGTAGGAGCCGGCGAACGGGTCGACGGTGTCGGTGGCGCCGGACTCGGCGGCGAGGATCTGCTGCGTGCGCAGAGCGATCTTTGCCGCGCGCTCGGTCGGCAGGGCGAGGGCCTCGTCGAAGCCGTTCGTGTGCAGCGACTGCGTACCGCCGCAGACCGCCGCGAAGCCCTGCAGGGCGACGCGCACGATGTTGTTCTCCGGCTGCTGCGCCGTGAGCGTCACGCCGCCGGTCTGCGTGTGGAACCGCAGCATCAGCGACTTGGGGCTCTGCGCGCCGAACCGATCGCGCATGATCGTCGCCCACATCCGCCGCGCGGCGCGGAACTTCGCGACCTCCTGGAAGACGTTGTTGTGGCCGTTGAAGAAGAACGCCAGGCGCGGGGCGAACTCGTCGACGTCGAGGCCGTGATCGACCGCCGCCTGCACGTACGCGATGCCCGAGCAGAGCGTGAACGCGACCTCCTGGACCGCCGAGCAGCCCTTCTCGCGGAAGTGATAGCCGGAGATCGAGATGGTGTTCCACTTCGGGATATGCGCCCTGCAATGCTCGAAGATGTCGGTGGTCAGCCGCATCGTCGGTCCCGGCGGGTAGATGTAGTTGCCGCGGGCGATGTACTCCTTGAGCACGTCGTTCTGGGTCGTGCCGCGCAGCTGCTCGCTCGGCACCCCCTGCTCCTCGGCGACGAGGTCGTAGAGCATCAGGAGCACCGCGGCGGGTGCGTTGATCGTCATCGACGTCGAGACGCGGTCGAGCGGGATGCCGTCGAACGCGGTGCGCATGTCGTCGATCGTGTCGATCGCGACGCCGGTTCGGCCGACCTCGCCCAGGCAGCGCGGGTTGTCGGAGTCGAGGCCGAGCTGCGTCGGCAGGTCGAACGCCATCGACAGCCCCGTGCCGCCGCGCGAGAGCAGGTAGCGGTAGCGCTCGTTGCTCTCCTTGGCGCTCGCGTAGCCGGCGTACTGGCGCATCGTCCAGAGCTGCTTGCGGAACATCTCGCGGTGAACCCCGCGCGTGTACGGGAACTCGCCGGGAGCGCCCAGCCGAACATCGTCGGGCAGATCGTCCTCGGTGTAGAGCGCGCGGATCTCGATCCCCGAGTCGGTGAAGTGCCGGGGGTCCTCAGCGCCGACGATCGGGGCGATCGTGAGGTGCTCGTCCTGTTCCGAGGTGGCCATCCCGAAAACGGTACCGGCGCAGCCGCCGGCGCGGCGGCGCCGCACCGCTCGCCGCCGCGAGCCGGCGTCGGCTACCGTCACGGCCATGAACGTCAGCGTGCGCCTCTTCGCGATGCTGCGCGAGCGCGCAGGACGCGACGTCGTCGAGCTCGAGCTGCCGGAGGGCGCCCGCGTCGCCGATGCGCTCGCGGCGCTCGACGACGTTACGTCCGGGATCCCGTGCGTCATGGCGGTCAACCGCGACTACGCGGCCGAGCAGACCCTGCTCGCCGCCGGCGACGAGCTGGCGCTGATCCCACCCGTCTCCGGCGGGGCGCCGGACCCCTCCCGACCCACGGCAGGGCTCGCGCACGTCGCGATCCTCGCCGAGCCGCTGTCGCTCGACGCGCTCGTGGCTCGCGTCGGCGACTCGAGGGCCGGAGCGATCGTGACCTTCTCCGGCGTGACGCGCGAGGTCGACCTGCTCGAGTACGAGGCCTATCAGGAGATGGCGCTCGAGTCGATGCGTGGCATCGTCGCCGAGGCGATCGCGACGCACGGGCTGTGCGCCGCCGCCGCCGAGCACCGCGTCGGCGCCGTGCCGCTCGGCGAGCCGAGCGTCATCGTCGCGGCGAGCGCGCCGCACCGTCCCGAGGCATTCCTCGGCGCACGCGAGATGATCGACCGGATGAAGGCGAGCACGCCGATCTGGAAGGTCGAGGTCGCCGGCGGCGAGCGTCACTGGGTCGAGGGGACGACTCCCGAAGCGGGCGCATGAGCACCCACGGCGGCGGATCGCACGAGCTGCGCGAGATCGCCGTCGGCGACGGCGCGGCGGCGTGGCGGGCGATGCTCGCGCTGCGTCCCAGGATCGGTGACGCCGCGGCGTTCTCGCGCCATGTCGACGACGTGCAGCGACCCGAGGGATACCGGCTGCTCGGCGCCTTCGAGCGGAGCGGGACGGAGGCCGTTGCCGTCGCCGGCTTTCGCGTCGTCAACCACCTCGCGTGGGGCCGCGCGCTGTACGTGGACGACCTCTCGACGCTGCCCGAGCATCGCGGGCGCGGGCATGGCGGAGCGCTGCTCTCGTGGCTCATCGACGAGGGCACCCGGCTCGGCTGCGGTCAGCTACATCTCGACTCAGGCGTCGGACCGGAGCGTGCCGACGCGCATCGGCTCTATCTCAACCACGGTCTGCGAATCGCCTCGCACCACTTCCTACGCAACCTGCGCAGCGATTCCTGAGCGCCCGCGCGGGCGCGCGCTCAGGCGCCGGCGGGCGGCGGCGCGGTCGGGTCCGGGGCCTCGCCGCCCGACTTCTCGCGAGCGAGCCAGTCTTCGGCGAGCAGCGGGTTCTGGCGCGCGCGCTCGACGACGGTCAGCAGGTCCGACATCGAGGAGACCTCCTCGACCTGCTCCTTGATGAACCACTGCATGAAGTTCTCGCTCGCGTAGTCGCCGTGATCGCGGGCCGTCGCGGCCAGCGTGTTGATCTGGTCGGTCACGCGGCGCTCCTGGTCGAGCGCGAGCTGCACCGGAGCGACGATGTCGTCGAACGAGCAGCGCGGCGCATCCACACCGGGGATGATCGGGTCGATGCCCTGATCGAGCAGGTACTGGACCATCATCATCGCGTGGTCCCGCTCCTCCAGCGCCTGCGCGTAGAAGAACGCGGCGAGGCGCGGGAGCGTCTGGGCGTCGAAGTAGACGGCGTTCGCGACGTACTGCTGGTGGGCGCCGAACTCGTAAGCGATCTGCTCCTGGAGCTTGTCGAGGAAGGGCTGGGCGGGCATGCGCGCATCCTACGCGCTATCCCCGACGCGGCTCGGCGGCGCTCGATGCGCCGCCCGGACGCCCGCGGACGCGTGCGCGCGTCCGTCGCGTCGAGTGGGCGGCGGCTCGTCGCCCGACGCCTGCGCCCTGCCCGACCTGAACAGTCACGCTCAACGGCAGAACCGGTCGGTCGCACATGGAAGACCGGTGTCACTCGCCTGGGGCGCCTGCGGACGACTCGATCGGCGTGCGCGCTCAGCCGCCGACGCTCGGCGCGGCCGCGACGAGCGTGCGCGTGTACTGCTCTGCCGGCGCGGTGACGACCGCGTCGACCCCGCCTTGCTCGACGACGCAGCCGTCGCGCAGTACCAGCACTCGGTCGGCGATCGCTGCCACGACTCCGAGGTCGTGCGTGATGAAGAGGAGCGTCAGCCCCAGCTCCGCGCGCAGCTCACCGAGCAGGTCGAGCACCGCCGCCTGCACGGAGACGTCGAGCGCGGAGGTGATCTCGTCGCACAGCAGCAACTCGGGATCGACGACGAGCCCGCGCGCGATCGCGACGCGCTGCAGCTCGCCGCCCGACAGCTCGGCCGGGCGGCTGGCAGCCAGCCCTCTCGGCAGCCGCACACGTTCGAGCATCTCATGCGCGGCGCGCAGCGCGTCGGCGCGCGAGCCGCCCAGCTCGCGCAGTGGCCGCGCGACCCCGTCGACGACCCGTTCGCGCGGGTTGAGCGACGCGAATGGGTTCTGGAAGACGATCTGCAGGCGGCGGCGCTGCTCTCGCGTGCGTCCGCGCGCGAGCGCCGCCAGCGGTGCGCCGTCGAGCGCGATCGCGCCCCGGTCGGGTGCGTGCAGGCCCGCAACACAGCGTGCGATCGTCGTCTTGCCGCTGCCCGACTCGCCGACGAGCGCGAGGCACTCGCCGCGCGCCACCGCGAATGAGACGTGCTCGGCGGCGACGACGCCCTCACCGAACGCCACGTGCAGGTCGCGCACCTCCAGCATCGCCGCGCCGTCGATTTGCGCACGCGCCGGCAGCGGCTCGGCCGGCGGCGGCGGGACTTCGGCGGTGTGGATGCAGCGCACGCTGCGCGTCGCGTCGACGGCGCGGAGCGGCGGCACCGCGGCACGGCAGGCGTCCGTCGCCAGCTCGCAGCGCGGCGCGAAGCTGCAGCCCGCGGGCCGCTCTCCGACCGCCGCCACCGCGCCGGCGATCCCGCGCAGGCGGCGCGGCGCGCGATGGTCCGGCACAGAGGCGAGCAGCCCGCGCGTGTAGGGGTGGCGCGGACGCGCGAGCAGCGGTGCGGCCGGTCCGTCCTCGACGATACGGCCCGCGTACATGACGACGATGCGGTCCGCGATCGACGAGACCGCGGCGAGGTCGTGCGAGATGTACAGCACGCCGAGGTCGCTCTCGTCGCGCAACCGCTTGACCTCGTCGAGGATGCGCGCCTGGGTGACGACGTCGAGACCGGTCGTGGGCTCGTCCATCACCGCGACGGTCGGGCCGCAGGCGAGCGCGAGCGCGATCGCGAGCCGCTGCTGCTGACCGCCGGAGAGCTGGTGCGGGTAGCGGCGCTGGAAGGCGCGCTCGCCGGGCAGGTGCACGCGCTCCAGCGCGCCCGCCACGACGGCGTCCGTGCGCGGCTGCCCGTGCGCGCGCAGCAGCTCGCGCAGGTGGTCGCCGACGCGCATCGCGGGGTTCAGGGCCGCGTCGGGGTTCTGCGACACGTAGGAGACATGGCGGCCGCGCACGCCGCGCAGCTCGCGCTCCTGCAGCGTCAGCAGCTCGCGACCACCGACGTGGATGCTGCCGGCGGCGATGCGCGCCCCGTCGCGCGCGAATCCCAGCGCGGCGAGCCCGCAGGTCGTCTTGCCGCTGCCCGACTCGCCGACGAGCGCGACGATCTCGCCGCCGCCGACGCGCAGCGCCACGTCGTCGACGATCGGCTCGCCGCCGGCCGTCGTCACGCACAGCCCCTCGATCCGCAGCGCGTCGCTCACCGTGCGCTCCGGCGCTCGCGTGTCAGCACGTCGGCGACGACGCTGACGGTCACGGTCAGCGCTGCCAGCAGCAGCGCGGGCGCCGCCAGCGCCCACGGCTGCAGCGTCAGGCCGCTGCGGTTCTCGGTGATCATCACGGACCAGTCCGGCGAAGGCGGCTCGATCCCGACGCCGAGGAAGTTCATCGCCGCCGCGAGCAGGATCGAGATCGCGAAGCGGGTGCCGGCGTCGGCCGCGACGGTCGAGGCGATGTTCGGCAGCACATCGCGGGCGAGGATCGACGGCGTGCGCGCGCCACGCGCGACGGCGGCCTCGACGTAGCCCTTCGTCGCGACCTCGGCGGTCGCGGCGCGCACGACGCGGGCGATCCCGGGCACGTTCACGAGCGCGACGCCGGCGACGAGGATCGCCGTCGAGCCGCCCGTGCCGGCCGCGAGCACGAGCAGCAGCAGGATCGGCGGGAACGCAAGCACGACGTCCATCAGGCGCATCAGCGCGGCGTCCGTGAAACCGCCGCGCAGGCCGGCGACGAGACCGGCCAGGCCGCCGACGGTGTACGCCGTCGCCATCGCCAGCAGCGCGTAGAAGACAACGCTCCGACCACCGTTGAGGACACGGCTCAGCACGTCACGGCCGAGGTAGTCGGTGCCGAGCGGATGCGTGGCCGACGGGGCGCTGAAGGGAGCTCCGACGATCTCGCTCGGGCCGTCCGGCGCCAGCAGCGGACCCAGCGCGACGACCAGCAGCAGCGCGGCGAGCAGCGCGAGGGCGAACTGGCCGACACGGTGGCCGGCGAGCTGGCTGCGCGGCGCGGCGACGGCGCTCACCGACGCGTCCTCAGCTTCGGCACGAGCAGCACGAGCGCGACATCCGCGAGCAGGTTCAACAGCACGTAGATCGCCGCGATGATCAGCGCGACCGCCTGCACGACCGGGATGTCCTGCGATTGCACCGACTGCACGAGCGTCTGGCCGACGCCCGGGTACTGGAACACCATCTCGACGATCACGATGCCGCCGACGAGCCACTGCGCCGTCAGCGCGATCACCTGCACCCCGGCCGCGAGCGCGTTCGGCAGCACCCAGCGGCGCACGACGCGGCGCTCCGAGATCCCGCTCAGCCGCGCCATCTCCGTGTAGCCGCTTTCGGCTGCCTCCGCGACGCCGACCCGCACCAGCCGCACCGTCGAGGCGAGCCCGGCGACGAGCAGCGTCAGCACCGGCAGCACCATGAACTGCGGGTGCGCGAGCGGCGACTCGCCCGGCGGGATCAACGAGACCGCCGGCAGCCAGCCGAGCCACGTCGCGAGCAGCAGGGCCAGCAGCGTGCCGGTCACGAACTCCGGCACTGCGACGCCGGCGAGCGTGAGCCAGCTGACGAGCTGGTCGAGCTTGCCGTCGCGGCGCATGCCCGACAGCACGCCGAGCGCCAGCGCGATCGGTACCAGCAGGACGAGCGTGACGGCGGCAAGCACGAGCGTCGCGCCGACGCGATCGCCGATCAGCTCGCCGACCGGCAGCCCCGCGGCGAGCGATCTGCCGAGGTCGCCGCTCACGACGCCGCCGAGCCAGTCGAGGTACTGCTCGGTCACGGGCCGATCCAGCCCGAGCTGCGCGCGCAGCTGCGCGAGCGACTCGGGCGTGGCGGTCTTGCCGAGGATCGCGCTCGCCGTGTCGCCCGGCAGCACTTGGGTCGCCGCGAACACGAGCAGCGAGATGATCCACAGCAGCCCGACCGTGATCGCGATCCGCCGCGCGATCAGGCCGCGCAGCGAGTGTCGCCCTACCCCAGCCACCAGCTTCGGAACTCGTAGTAGCCGAGGTTGAACAGCGGGCTCGGGACGATCCCACCGACCTTCGACGATGCCGCGTCGAGGAAGTCGACGTAGCCCCACACGATCAGGCCGCCGTCGTCGTAGAGCGGCTGCTGCAGCTCCTGGTAGACCGTGTTGCGCTCATCGGCGTCGACGATCGACTGCGCCTCGACGAACCGCCGCTGCCACACGCCGTCGTCCCACGCGGTGATGTTGAAGCCGGAGTCGGGCAGCAGGCCGTCGAGCGTCGTCGACTCGAACGAGCCGCTCCACTGATCCTGCCCGAACGCGACCTTCAGGTAGTAGCGCTCGCTGTAGTAGTCGGCCGCCGGCACCGACTGCAGATCGATCGTGATGCCCGCCGCCTGCGCCTGCTGCTTGTACGCAGTCGCCGCCTCCTGCATGCCCGGGACCGCCCGCGAGGTGTACAGCTTGACCGTCAGGCCCTCCTGGCCCGCCGCCTTCAGCAGCGATCTCGCCTGCTCGGGATCGTAGGCGCGCTGCGGCAGCTCGTCCGCGTAGGAGGGATAGCCCTTGCCGAACAGGTCGTTGCCGATCGAGCCGTAGCCGAGCAGCGCCGCCTGCACCGACTGCTCGCGGTCGACGGCGAGGCGCATCGCGGTACGCACACGCTGATCGGCGAAGACGTCATCGTCCAACCGCATATACGTCGGCAGCGCGGACGCGTTCGGCGTGCGCACGAGCTTCACCGGCCCGTTGCCGGCGTCGCCGATCTGGCGCGCCTGCGCGAACTCGATCGCCTCGATCGCATCGACCTGGCCGCCCTGCAGCGCGTTGTAGCGCGCCGTCGTGTCGGGGATCGAGATCTGCTCGAGCTCGTCGACGTACGGCGCCTCGCCCCAGTAGTCGGCGTTGCGGCGCATGAGCGAGCGCTCGCCCGACTTGAACGAGACGAGCGTGAACGGACCGGTCCCGTTCGGCTTCGCGAAGTCGTCGAAATCGGCCGGGATGATGAACGAGGCACGATGGGCGAGCAGCGACGCGAGGTCGCCGATCGGGCGCGAGAGGACGACGTCGATCTGCGTCGCCGATGCCTTGCGCGTTCGCTTCAGGTCGATCGCGGCGATCGCGTTGGCCGACTGCAGCGCCTTGCCGCGGATGCGCCGCCAGGTGTAGAGCACGTCGTCCGCCGTCAGCGGCTCGCCGCCGTGGAAGGCCGCATCGCGCAGGGTGAGCGTCCAGCGATCGGGCCGTGCGCCGGGCTCGAGTGACACGGCGAGGCGCGGCTGCGGCACGCCCTTCGCGTCGAAGTCGAACAGCAGCTCGTACAGCTGGCGGGCGCGCGCGACGTCGATGCCGACGATGCCGCTGTTGGGGTCGAGCGTCTCGGCCGTGCCACCGCCGACGTGGCCGACGCGCAGCCTGCCGCCGCGACTCGGCGTCGCGGTGCTCGCCGGGCTGCCCGTCGCGCCCGACTTCACCGCGCCCCCGCCGCCGCCGCATGCGGCGAGTACGCCGGGCAGCAGTATTAGGCCGCCTGCGCTCAGCGAGCCCTGCAGCACGCGCCGGCGGGTGAGGCCGGGGGCGGGGTCGGTCGTCGGTCGGGGCTGATCGGTCACGGGAGATCCTCTCTCAAGGGAAGGACAGGCGGTGGCCCAGGTAGATCTCTTCGAGCGCGCCGAGGTGCTCGTCCATCGAGCGCACGATCCACGCGCGTTCGCGGCTCTTGAGCGCTTCGAGCATGTCGCGCTGGTTGCGGATCGCCGCGTCGAAGTCGACATGGCCGACCGGGAACTGCGCGGTGCGGATCGCCAGCCACTCGTTGAAGAACGTCCGCATGCAGCTCAGCAGCGGCTCGTTCGCCGCCATCTGCGCGATCGTGAAGTGGAACTGGACGTCGGCGGCGAGGAACTCGTCGCTGTCGCCGACGTGCTCCTGCAGCGCGCGCACGAGCTGGTCGAGCCGCACCCAGTCCGCCGGCACGCCGCGCTCGCCGGCCAGCAGCGCGGCCTGCAGCTCGACCGGCCGGCGCATCTCCAGCAGCGTCCTGACCGTCGTCTGCGTATGCGAATGCAGCTCGCTCAGCACGTGTGGCACGTTCGCGACCGACTCGACGGTGATGCCGCCCTGGTTGCCGCGCTTGACGGAGACGACCCCGGCCTGCTCGAGCGCGTAGATCGCCTGACGCAAGACGGTGCGGCTGACGCCGAGCTGAGCAGCGAGGTCGCGCTCGCGCGGGAGCTGCTCACCGACGCTGTAGAGGCCGCCGCGCACCGCGTCGACCAGCACTGCGACGACCTCGTCGGCCGCGCGGCGCAGCTGCACGGGGCGGAAGCGGCGCAGGCGCTCGTCGTCAGCGGGCTCGAGTCCCGGGTCCGAGGTCGCCGTGGGGATAGTTGGATCCATAGGTCCACACAAAGAACCTTCGACCTGCGAGAGTGTGCGCCGTGACCCCCGGCGCTGTCAAGGACGGCGCCCGACGCACCCATAGAGATCGTTTTGAGCGCCTCGTCACGATCGCGATTGCTTGCGGCTCGTGCGTCCGCAACGGTGGACGGCATGCTCTCCCCGCACGTCCGCGCCAACTTCTCGCCCGAAGGGGCCTACCTCGACACGGCCACCTACGGGCTGCCCCCGCGGCGTGCGTTCGCGGCATTCACCGAAGCCGCGGACGAATGGCGCCACGGCCGCTGCGGCTTCGACCACTGGGACGCCTTCGTGGGCCGCGCGCGCGCCGCGTTCGCCCGCATCGCCGGCGCCGACCCGGCCGATGTCGCGGCCGGCGCCGTCGTCTCCCCGTTCGTCGGGCTGATCGCCGCCGCGCTGCCGGCCGGCGCGCGCGTGCTCGCCCCACGCGACGAGTACACCTCCGTGCTCTATCCCCTGCTGGCCCAGGCGCCGCGCGGCGTGGCCGTCGAGCTGGTCGCGCTGGAGGATCTGCCGGATGCGATCGACGCACGCACCGACTGGGTCGCCTTCTCCGCCGTGCAGTCGCTCGACGGTCGGGTCGCGCCGCTAGACGAGATCGGCGCCGCCGCGGCCCACCACGGCGCGCATACGCTCGTCGACACGACACAGGCGCACGGCTGGCTGCCGCTCGACGCGACCCGCTTCGACGTGACCGTCTGCGGCGGCTACAAGTGGCTGCTGAACCCACGCGGCACCGCCTACATGACGATCGCCGCCGAGCTGCGCGAGCAGGTGCCGCCGGCGGCCCCCGGCTGGTACGCCGCCGACGAGCCGACCGCCGCGCTCTACGGCGCGCCGCTGCAGCTCGCGCCCGACGCGCGCCGCTACGACATCTCCCCCGCCTGGCTCAACTGGGTCGGAGCCGTCGACGCGCTGGAGCTGATCGAACGCGTCGGCGTGCAGCAGATCCACGACCACGACGTCGCGCTCGCGAACCTCCTGCGCGCCGAGCTGGGTCTGGAGCCCAGCGATTCCGCGATCGTCTCGCTGCCGGTCGCCGAGGAGTCGCTCACGCGGCTGCAGGAGCGCGGTGTGCGCGCGTCCGGCCGCGGTGGGCGCGTTCGCCTCGCGTTCCACCTCTACAACGACGAACGCGACGTCGAGCGCGCGCTCGACGCGCTGCGCGACACACGTACCGCCCTGCGCCCCGCCTCCTGAAAGGTTCCCCGTCCGAGATGACCAACCCGCCGTTCGCCGCGATCGACACCCTCATCGACGCCGACGACCTCGAGCGTGTCGTCGCGCAACTCGACTCCCACGGCTCGCACGCGCTCGGGTTCAGCGCCACAGGCACACCCGAGGAGCGCGCGATGACGCGCTGGATCGCCGGCGAGCTGAACGCCGCCGGCCTGCGGGACGTCGTCGAGGAGACGCTCCCCGTCGACGCCTGGCACCTGCGCGAGGCCTACGTCGAGACCGCCGCCGGCCAGCGCTGGGAGGGCGCCTCGTTCGGCGGCGTGCCCGGCACCGCACCCGGCGGCGTGCGCGGCCGGCTCGTCGTCTGCGAGGGCGGCGACCCGCGCTCGCTCGACGCAGTCGACCTGACCGGCGCGGTCGTGCTGTACGACTGGCAGGACCGGATGTTCCTGCCCGCGACCGCGGCGCTGGAGCTGGGCGCGCGCGGCGCCGTCGCAATCGCGCTGACCTGCCTCCAGGGCGGACCGTACTATCAGGAGCCCGGGGCGCTCGGCTCCAACGACGGCCTCTGGCACACCGGCGCGCCGCCGATGGTCACGCTGCGACGCGAGGACGCGCGCGCGCTCGCCGCCACCGCCGGCGACGAGGTGACGGTCGTGCTCGACGCGACGCTCGCACGCGGTGAGGCGGCGAACGTGATCGGCATGCTGCCCGGGCGCCGCGCGAGCGCGCCGATCATCGTCGGCGGCCACCACGACGCGTGGTTCCTCGGCTCGATGGACGACCACTCGGGCGTCGCCGCAACGATCGTGCTCGCACGGGCGCTCGCCGGGGCCGACGTCGTGCCCCAGCGGCCGATCGCGTTCGTCTCGCACACCGCCGAGGAGTTCGGTCTCGCCGACAGCGCCTACGACTGGTGCTGGGGCGCCTGGTGGCAGGTCGCGGTCGAGCACCGGAACTGGACGACGCAGGTGCCCTTCTACCTCAACCTCGAGGGCTCCGGCACCCCCGACCCGCTCGTCGCCGACACGCCGCCCGAGCTGCGCCGCTGGATGCGCCGGGTCCTGCGCGCCGGAGAGCGCGAAGGGCTGCTGCCCTACGGATGGACGATCGGGAGGCCGAACGCCTGGACGGAGGTGTGGCCCTTCCTCGTCAGCGGCATCCCGGGCGTCAACGTCTCGACCTTCCACATGCCGTTTGCCCGCACGAAGTACCACACGCAGCTCGACGACCGCTCGACGCTCGACTTCGAGCACCTCGCGCGGCTGACGCGGCTGTTCGCACGCATGCTGCTCGCCGCCGACGCCGCCGGCGACGCGATCCTCGACCACCGCGATCGCGCCGCCGACCTGCGCAGATCGCTCGGCGCACGCGTCACCCCCCGCCTCGACGCCGCGCTGCAGACGCTCGCGCAGGCGGGCGGGCGCCGCGCGTTCAGCGCTTCGGGGCGCGGCCTGCTGGGGCTTGACGACGACGCGGCCGGCTATGCGCACGAGGCGACGGCGGCGCTCGTCGAGCGCCTGGAGCGTGCGCTCGGCGCGCTCACGTCGGGCGACGAGCGAGGAGCGCTGGCCGCGCTGCGCTCCGGCGGCTGGGCGCGCAACGCGCACTACGTCTCCGCCGGTGTGTACGCACGCGAGCTGGCGCGCCGGGCGCCGGGCTCGCAGCGGCTGGCCTGGGCGCGGCAGGCGCCGCCCGCGCTCGAGCCCGACCTCTGGCACGAGCTGGCCGCGCTGCGCGGCGAGCCCGGCGCGCGGGCGCCAGGAGCGTGGCTCGTGCGCAGTCTGGAGGGCCACCTGGCGGCTGCTCGGTCAGAGCTGGAGCGGCGCTTGGAGCGGATGGCGCGCGCGGCCGAGGGCGAGCTGTTGCCGCTCGTACGCGAGCCGCTGGCCTGAGCCGCGGGCGGGGAGCTCAGACCAGGACCCGAGGTGGCAGCGCCTCAGCGGCGGCGCGCAGGGCCACGACGGCCGCTTCGACCGGTGGCGACCGGCGGCTGGCGCGCGGCAGCACGATGAACACCTGCCGCGCCGGCGATTCCTCCAGGGTGACGACCGCGACGTCCGGGCGCTGCGCGGCGCGCAGCCCCAGCTCGGCCACGAGCGCGACTCCGACGCCCGCCGCGACGAGGCTCTGCACCGCCACGTAGTCATCGGTCGCGAACGCGATCCTGGGCGCGAAGCCATCTCCCGCGCAGGCGTGCAGAAGGTGGCGGCGGCAGCGCTCGCATCCTGCGATCCAGGTCTCGTCGGCGAGCTCGCGAAGCCGCACGCGCTCGCGCCGCACGACCGGGTGGCCCGGCGGCACGACGGCGAGTAGCTGGTCGTCGAGCAGCGGCACCAGCTCGACGGCCGAGTCCCCGTCACCGGCCGCCTCCGGGTAGGCGAACGCGAGCACGAGATCGACCTCGCCTGCGTGCAACAGCTGGAGCGCCTCGGGTGGCTCGTGCTCGACCAGCGTGATCACGAGGTCCGGGTGCTCGTCGCGGAGCCGCGCCAGCAGCGGCGGCACGAGCGTCGCGGTCGCGCTTGGGAACGCTGCGATGCGCAGCTGCCCGGCGCGCAAGCCGGCCAGGTCGGCCATCTCCTGCTCGGCGAGCCCGAGCCGCGCGATGACGTCGCGAGCGTGGAAGCACAGCGCGTCGCCCGCCTCCGTCAGCCGCACGCCACGGCCGGCGCGCGTGACGAGCGCGAGCCCAACCTCGTCCTCCAACCGCGCGACGTGGTGGCTGACCGCAGGCTGCGTGTAGTCGAGCGCGCGGGCGGCGGCGGAGAAGCTGCCGTGCTCGGCGACGGCGAGCAGGATCTGCAGGCGGCGGACCTCGAGCACCGTCGCAGTCTTGCAGGCCGGTCTTATGTGGTCGCCGCGAGCTATGCCGATTCGAGGACTCGCGCGATCCGATCGCCGTCGTAGACGTGATCAGTGACAAGCCGGGCGAGCCCGATGACGCCGAAGTCGACGACGCTCTCGGCCAGGGCGGTGTCGTAGGCGTCGCCGACACGGGCGATATGCACGTCGCCGCCCGCCGCCCGGTGGTCGCAGCTTCTAGGCTTGAAGGATGGCCACCTGCCTCGTGACCGGTGGCGCGGGATTCCTCGGCTCGCACCTGTGCGACGAGCTTCTGCGCCGCGGCCATCGCGTGATCTGTGTCGACAACCTCGAGACCGGCTCGCTGGCGAACATCGAGCACATCCGCGTGCCCGAGTTCGCCCACCAGAACGTCGACATCACAGACCCGTACTTCGTCGACGAGGCGGTCGACTACGTCTACCACCTCGCCTCGCCCGCCTCGCCGATCGACTACCTGCGGCTGCCGCTGCACACGCTCAAGGTCGGCTCCTACGGGACCCACCACACGCTCGGGCTCGCGAAGCTCCACCGCGCCCGCTTCCTGCTCGCCTCGACGAGCGAGGTCTACGGAGACCCGAAGGAGCACCCTCAGCGCGAGGAGTACTGGGGCCACGTCAACCCGATCGGGCCGCGTGGCGTATATGACGAGGCCAAGCGCTACGCCGAGGCGCTGACGATGGCCTACCACCGCCAGCAGGGCGTCGACACGTCGATCATCCGGATCTTCAACACCTACGGCAGCCGCATGCGCCCACACGACGGCCGCGCGATCCCGACCTTCCTGCGCCAGGCGCTCGACGACCGACCGATCACGGTCTTCGGAGACGGGAGCCAGACGCGGTCCTTCTGCTACGTCGACGACCTGATCCGCGGCATGATCGCCCTCGCCGAGTCCGGCGAGCATCTGCCGGTGAACATCGGCAACCCCGACGAGTTCACCCTGCTCGAGCTTGCCCGGACGGTGATCGACGTGACCGGGTCGCGCTCGGAGATCGTCCACGAGGCGCTGCCGACCGACGATCCGCAGCAGCGTCAGCCGGACATCGCGCGTGCCCGTGAGCTGCTCGGCTGGCAGCCCGAGGTGCCGTTGCGCGACGGCCTGCGACGCACGATCGAGGAGTCCGGTGCCGAGGCGCTCCTGGGGGTGGCCCGCTAAGGCCGCGCCTTTCGGCGCGCAGGCGTGTTGGGACGATCGGGAGAGATGGCGAGCACCCCAGAGCTGAGCGAGCAGAGCGAGCGCACGTCGCCACAGGCGCCGGCTGGTGCGCCGCCATCCGCCGACCTGCAGGCGCCGGTCGAGGCGCCGCCATCCGCCGACCCGCAGGCGCCGGTCGAGGTGTCGCCACCCGTCGACCTCGACCTGATCGAGCACGACATGCGCCGCCGCCGGCCGCCGGTGCTGTCGTTCCTGCTGCGCATGGACACCGCCCGGCGGGCGTCGCGCATCGTCGTGCTGCTCACGCTCGACGCGATCGGCGTCTACGCCGCGGTGCTCGCCGCGCTGCAGACCAAGAGCCTCCTGCGGGGCGGCGCGACGTTCGCGCAGAACGTCGACCACGCCTACCACTACGCGACGTTCGCCTTCCTGCTGACCGCGCTCCTGTTCGCGCGCTCGGGCCTCTACGGGGATCGCGGGCTGCGGCCCGGGCTGCGTGCCGTCGTCTCGTCGCTGTTCTGGGTGATGGTCGTCGCACTGATCTACGCGAAGGCCGACGGGCAGCACTTTCAGAGCTACTACGTCTTCTGGGGCTCGCTGATCTTCGCCGTCGCGATCGTGGGAGCCCTGCGCTGGGGCTATGACCGGCTGAGCGGTGTGCTGCTGCGCGCGGCCGGCTACCACCGCCGGGCGATCCTCGTCGGGACCGGCGAGCACATCGACGCGGTCGCGCACGCGCTCGTGGGCGCCCGCGGCACGCCCTCGCCGATCCACGTCGTCGGCTTCGTCTCGCTGGAGCCGCGGCCCGCCAACGGCCTGCGGGCGCTCGGCTCGCTCGACGAGCTGCCGGCGCTGCTCGACTCGGAGGCGGTCGACGAAGTGATCATCGCCGACCCGGCCTTCCCCCAGCAGCAGGCCGTCGAGCTCGTCGACGTGTGCCACCGGCGCGGCGTACGGGTCAAGGTCGCGCCGTCGACGATGGAGATCCTCGTGCACCGGGCCGAGTTCGTGCCCGGGGAGGCGGTCCCGCTGTTCGAGCTGCGCTCGCCGGTCTTCGACGGGTTCGACTGGCTGGTGAAGCGGGCCTTCGACGTCGTCGGCGCCGCCCTGCTGCTGCTCGTGCTGAGTCCCTTGCTCGCGATCGCCGCGCTCGCCGTCCGGCTCACCTCGCGCGGGCCGGTGCTCTACCACTCGGTGCGTCCGGGCATCGGCGGCCAGCCGTTCGCCTGTCTCAAGTTCCGCACGATGCTCCAGGACGCCCACGAGCTCCAGCCCGAGCTCGAGCAGCGCAACGAGGCCGGCGGCGCGCTCTTCAAGATCCGCGAGGACCCGCGGATCACGCGTGTCGGCCGGCTCCTACGGCGGTTCTCGATCGACGAGCTGCCCCAGCTGTGGAACGTGCTGCGCGGCGACATGTCGCTGGTCGGGCCGCGGCCGCTGCCGCAGCGCGACTATGAGCGCCTCGAGGACTGGCACCGCAAGCGCTATCTGGTGCTGCCGGGCATCACCGGGCTGTGGCAGGTCTCGGGGCGCTCGGAGCTCGACTTCGACGATCTCGTCCGGCTCGACTTCCTCTATCTCGAGCACTGGTCGGTGTCGCTCGACCTCAGCATCCTCGTCAAGACGATCCCCGCCGTCGTACGCGGCCGCGGGGCGTTCTGAGCGGCGATCGCGCCGGCGAGCTGTCGGGTGGACCCGGCGATGGAGGACTGGCGCGAGTCGATCTGGGCCGCGGTGCCCGGCGACGTCGAGCCGGAGCGCTTCGCCGAGCGCCGCGCGTTCCTGCTCTCCCATGTCCGGGCGGGCGATCGCGTGCTCGATCTCGGCTGCGGTGACGGTGCGTTCGCCGCCGCGCTCGTCGAGGCGGGCGCGCGCGTCGACGCCGTCGACGTGGCGGCCGGGGCGATCCGTCGCACCGCGGCGCGCGCGACCGGCGCTCGCGTCGAGAGGATCCGCGAGGGCCGGTCGCTGCCGTTCGCGGAGGATGCGTTCGACGTCGTCTGGGCCGGCGAGACGCTCGAGCACGTCGCGGATGTCGTCGGGCTGCTGGCCGACGTGCGCCGCGTGCTGCGCTGGGGGGGCACGCTGCTCGTGACGACGCCGAACCAGCCGCGGCTGGTCGTGGCGCTCGAAGCGCTGCGCGGGCGGCCGCTGGAGCAGCGGCTCGACCCTCGCGCCGACCACCTGCGCTTCTTCACCGCGCGGACGCTGGGCGCGATGCTCCGGGCGGCGGGCTTCGCGGAGGTCTCGGTCGAGCGGACGGGCGGGCCGCCGTGGGCGCGGCGGGCGCTGCAGGCCGTGGCGCGTTGACGGGGGGTGTGGCGCGTTGACGGGGGCGTGGCGCTGACGGGCCGGCGCGCTGACGGGCCGGCGCGCTGACGGGGGCGTGGCGCTGACGGGGGCGTGGCGCTGACGGGGGCGTGGCGCTGACGGGCGGCCGACTCCCACCGAACGTGGCTGCAGAAGCAGGGCCCATACCTGAGGAACTGCAGCCGCGTCCGCTGGGGGACGGCCTCAGCGCTTCTTCTTGGAGCTCTTCCGGTCTGCCGCGCGCGAGACGTCGGACTCCTTCGCCGCGCGGTCCGCCTCCAGGTACAGCGCCTGGGCGGCCGTCGAGCGCGGGTCGAGGTAGAGCGCCGGGCGCGCGTCGCGCCGGGCGTCGCGAGGGCGGCCCTGCTGGAGCTCGATCCGTGCCAGCCGCATCCACGCCTCGACGTTCGCCGGCTGCAGCGCCACCGCGTCGTGGAGCGTGGCGAGCGCGTCCACCGGCCAGCCCGCGGTCGTCTGCGCCGCGGCGAGCGCATTCAGCGGCGCGAGCGACAGCGGATCGATCTCGCGCGCCTCGCGGGCCAGCCGGATCGCCTTGGCGGGCTCGCCGTCGGCGAGCGCGGCGAGCGCTTCGTCGGTGCGGTCGCTCGCTGCCTGCGGTCGGGTCGCCGACCACGCGGCACTGACGGCGACGGCGAGCACGAGCAGCGCCGCCATGACCTTCCACGGCGTCGGCGCCCCCCGCGCAGCAGCGTGCTCCGCGTGAGGCGCCGGCTGCTCCGCGATCGGGCCGCGGCCGACCAGCCAGCCGGCGCACAGCAGGGCCGGGACGGCCGTGCCGGGGATGAACCACGTCCAGTCGACGAGCGAGTGCACGCCGAAGACGACGACGACGGCGGCGAGCGTCAGCATCCCGATTCGCTCGGGTGCGGCCGCGTCCCGTCGGGCGCCGCGCCAAGACCCGATCGTGCGCCCGGCCGCGGCCAGCCAGGCGGCAAGCAGCGCGAGCGACACCGCGAGCCCCGCGATCCCGAGATCGGCGGCCGTCTGGGCAAGGAAGCCGTGCGCGTGGACGACGTCGAGGTCGTCACGGCGCACGCGCAGCCGCGCCGCCACGTAGCCGCCCGCCCCGACGCCGAGCTCAGGCCGCTGGTCGAGTATCTCGATCGCGTCGCGCCAGTAGCGCGCCCGCACGCTGCCGACCGCGGTCAGCCGCGAAGGATCGTTCTTCGGCGAGTTCGCGTCGGGGTCGGTGAGATCCCGCCACGCCTTCGACACGCTGCCGCCGAGCCCGCGCTCGGTCGTCGCAAGCACCGCCGCGAGACCCACGGGGGCGAGCGCAAGCGCCATGAGCAGCGCCGTGCCCCAGGCCTGGCGCGTGCGCCTGGGCCACGGGCGCCGATCGCGCATCCAGGTGATCACGAGGCCGATCACGAGCAGCGTCGCCAGCAGCGCACCGAGCAGGACCCCGAGCTCGGCGCCGGCGTCGGATCGCAGCGAGAGCGGCACGCGGTCGTCGCTCAGGCCGCGCTGGCCGAACGTCCAGAACGCCGCGAGCGCGCCGAGCAGCCCGCCCGGCAGCAGCACGGCCGCGGCCCGTAGGCGGAGCGGCACGAGCGCCAGCCAGAGCGCCATGCCCGCGACGACCGCGAGCAGGGCGCCGCGCGAGTAGGCGAGCAGGATCGTGATGACGAGCAGGCCCAGCGCGGGGTGGGCCAACGCCGCGATCGCGGCATGGCCGTCGCGGCGCGCTCCGAGCCATGCGCAGATCGGCACGCCGAGCGCGGCCATCAGCCCGACGGCGTTCCAGTAGCCGAACGGCTCGCGCAGCCGCGCGTACGTCTCGTCCGCGGCGAGCGAGCCCGGGAGCACCTTCGTCGCGAGCGCATAGCCGCTCACGACCAGCGCGGCGATCAGGACTCCGCCGAGCAGCGCCCGCCAGCGACCCGGGGCCAGTCGCGCGAGCGCGATCCCGACCGCGAAGGTGGCGAGCAGCGATACCGTGCGGTTCGTCTCGATCCACGCGACGTCGGGGCGGATGGCCCACAGGATCGACACTCCCGTCAGTAGCGCGAGCAGCGCGAAGAGGGCCAGCGTCACGGTTCCCCAGGGGCGCCTGACCGGTCTGGCCGCAAGGATCGCAAGCGCGCACAGCACCCCGGCGGCGATGTCGAGCGAGACGAGGACCGTGGTCAGCGGCCGGAGCTGAAGCCCGCCCTCGGCACCCAGTGCCACCGCGCTGAGGGCGGCGCCGAGCGCCACCGCCAGCAGCGCACCGGCCAGCCTCCCGCCGTGCGGGAGCCGCGCGGGAGCCGGCCTCCGCCCCGCCGCGGTGGGCGCGGGCGGCAGCTCAGCGCTGGCGGCGGGCGCGGACACGCGGCACGAGGACGAGGGCGATCGCGCCGAGCGCCGCGAGGGCGACCAGCCCGAGGACGGCCAGCAGCGGCGGCGGCAGGTCGGAGATCGTCGCGGACACGGTGCGGCCCGCTCCGAGCGCGGCCGGGTCGACTCGCCGCCCGCCGACGCTCAGCGCGGCGCCGCCGCTGTCGGTCGCCTGCAGCACGGCGCGTCGCTCACCGGCGCTGGCGCTCGCGAGCGGGTCCCCGGTCGGCACCGACCCCCCGCTCTGCGCGCCGCCGCCGGTCGCCCCGCCCGGTCCCGATCCTCCCGACGCCTCGGCGCTGGCCGCCGCGATCTTCGCGTCCTCGAGCACCTGGCGGCAGTTGGTGTACTGATCCGCGTCGGCCGGGATGTTCCTCAGCGCGTCGCGGTAGTCCTTCTGGCTGTACGTTCCGTCGACGCGCTCGTCGCGGCAGGCGTCGCGCAGCAGCTCGCCGTAGCTCGCACCGGCTGTCGCGGGCGCGAGCAGGCAGAGCAGCAGCGCCGCCGAGGCGAGCAGCGAAGCGAGCGGGACGTGGCGGCTAGGGCGGCGCATCATCCGGGTAGGAAGGGCGTCGGCGTCGACAGGCGCCGCGCGCCGCAGCGGGCAACGCTAGCAGGCGGCCCGGGCCGCAGAGACGGTTCGCAGCGCGGCGCCGACCGCGCTCGCGAACGCCTCCGGCGTCAGCCGGAGGGCGGCCTGGCGCCCGGCCTCCCCGAGGCGCCCGCGCAGCGCGGGATCGCGACGCAGGCGCTCGATCGCGTCTGCCAGCGCGCGCGGATCGCCGTCCGCTACCACCAGTCCCGTCCGCTCGTGACGCACGAGCCCACCGGCGGCGGCGCCGACCGAGTCGCTGGCGATCACGCATGTTCCCTGCAGCAGCGCCTCGTTGACGACCAGCCCCCACGGCTCGCGGAACTCGCGCGTGTGGACCGAGGGCACGACGAGGACGTCCGCGGCGGCGTAGAGATCGCGCAGCGCGAGCGCGTTCAGCGGCCCCAGGGCGCTGACCCCTCGGGGCGCGCCCGCGACCTCCGCCGGCGTGGGGCCGGCGAGGAGGAGCGTCGCATCCGCGGGCTTCGCGTCGAGCCTGCGCCATGCGTCGAGCAGGACGCCGAGGCCCTTCCCGCGCGCCGTGCGGCCCGCGTAGAGCACGAGCAGCTGTGGGTCTCCGGCGCGCCGGCGTGCGACCTGCGCGCCGGCGGCCGACGCGGACCAGAAGCCGACGTCCACCGTCTGCGGCGCGATGTGGACGTTGCGCGCGCCGTGACCGCGCGCGTACGCGGCGACGTGCGTGCCGTACGCGAGCGTCGCGTCCGCGTCGCGTTCGATCCAGCGGACGGCGGGCGCACCCAGCAGGTGCGCCGGCGTGCGGACCTGGGCCCAGATGCCGGTCCAGTAGAGGAACGGGATGCGCGCGAGACGCGCGCCGAGATAGGCCGTGGGCATCGCGGTCCGGCCGGTGCTCGTCGCGATCACCGCGCGGTGGCGGCCGCTGGCCGCGAGCCGCAGCACGGTCCGCTGGGGGACCCGCAGGTGCGGCACGCCGGGGTCCTCGACGCCGGCAGTGCCGTGGTGGTGGCGGCCGCCGTAGAGCGCCAGCACGATCCCCTCGGCGTCGTGCAGCGCGTGGATCGCGCCCAGGCGATCGGGCGGGACGTGGCCGACCGCGAGCAGCACCGGCTTCACGCGGCGAGCGCCTCCTCGTAGGCGGCGAGCGTCGCGCGACCGCACGTTCGCCAGGTGAACGCCCGCTCGACGGTCTCGCGCGCGCGGATGCCGAGCTCGGCCAGCATCGCCTGGTCGTCGAGCAGCTCGCCGATCGCCCGGGCGAGGCGCTCGACGTCGCCGGGCGGCACGAGGCGCAGGCCGTCGCCGATCCTCGCGATCTCCGCCGGGCCCGGCTCGCCGAGCGCGCCGATCGCCGGCAGCCCGCCGGCCATGGCCTCGACGTACGCGACGCCGAACGCCTCGTCGACGCTCGGCATCACGAAGAGCCAGCCGCGCCGTGCACGCTCCAGTGCCTCGGCGTGGGGCAGCTGGCCGGCGAGCTCGACCCGATTGGCGATGCCGAGCTCGCGGGCGAGCTCGGCCAGCCGGTCGCGCTCGGGACCGTCGCCGACGACTACGTAGCGCAGTCGCGGATGGCGCTCGCGCAGCGCCCACATGGCGCGGAGCACGTCGGCGTGGCGCTTGCGCGGCACCAGGTGGGCGAGGGTCACGAGCGTCGGGTCGTCGTCGCGGTGCGCGGGCCGCATCGGCAGGTCGGCCCCGAGCCGAACGACGCGTGTCGCGCGGGCGCCGAGCGCCTCGCAGGCGTGCGCGATCCCCGCGCTGTTCGCCAGGACCAGCCGCGCCGCGCCGAACGCGCGCGCGATCGCGGCCCTGCCGTCCGGATGGCGCAGAGCGGTGTAGTAGACGTCGATGCCATGCTCGGAGACGACGAGCGGCGCGTCGATCCGCGCGCGCAGCACGGCGTCGGCGGCCGGCACCGCGTTGTGCGCGTGGACCAGGTCGAACGGGAAGCCGCGGCGCAGCCGCCGGAGCGCCAGCGCCAGCGACGGCGCGGCCCACCTGCCCCACGAGCCGTACGAGCTCGGCCTGGGCGGAGAGACGAACCGCACGTAGCTCACGGGAATCCCGTCGAGCAGCGCATGGCGCGGCTGGCGCAGCAGGCGCAGGGTCGCCGCGGGCAGGTCGCGCCGCGCCGTCGCGGCGGGCGGCACGACGCGATGCAGGACGACGACCCGCACGTCGGCCCCGGCGTCGCGTGCGGCGACCGCCTGCTCGTGCGCCCAGATGCCGAGGACGGGGTCGGCCTCGCGCGGGTAGTACTCGGAGACGACGGCGACCCTCATCGGCGTCCCGCGAGGATGGATGGCGAGCTCACCGGTGAACCGCCAGCGTTCGGACCTCGTCGCGCGTCACGTACGGGCGGCCGGCCAGGAACGTACGGGCCTCCGCGATCGCCCGATCGCGCGGGTAGGTCGCCGCAGCGGGGCGCAGCAAGTGGCCGACCGGGGTCGCGTCGACGACGCCGATCGGCCAGCCACGCTCGCGGGCGAGCGCCGACCAGTGCGCGTCCAGGCCCCAGCCCATCCGCACGTCCGGGAACGGGAGCAGCGTCGCGAGCGTGTCCTGGCGGAATGCGGTGACCGGCCCGATCTCGACGAACGTCGTCTCGCGCAGCGTGCAGCCGGGCACGCGCCGCGTGACCTCCCAGGCGGCGTGTGAGCGGCGCCGGTGGGCCGGCTGGGCGATGCGCAGCCCGTGGCGCTCGGCCACGGCCAGGAAGGCGTCGAGGAACCGGCGCGGCAGGTCGACGTCGTCGTCGACGACGAGCAGCCAGTCGACGCTCTGCGGGTCGCGGCCGGCCAGCAGCTCGTTGAGGCGCTGGAACTTCCCTGCCGACGTCGCCGGCGCGACGACGTGCTCGACGTCGTGACGCGAGCGTCCCAGCTCCTCGCGCAGCGCGTCGACGCGGTTCTCGATCTCGGGGCGGGCGATCGTCAGCGCCAGGACCCGCCTGCGAGGCGTCTGCGCCGCCACCCGGCGAAGGCGGCGCCGCCGGCCGCCGAGCACGTCGCGGGCATCGAGCCAGCGGTCGCGGGCGTCCAAGAGCGCAGCCCGCCGTCCGAGCGCGTTTCCGCTGCGCCCGGAGAGGAAGTCGTCGAGGCCGGGCGTGGCCGGCGGGGGCGAGCCCGGGCGCAGCGCCTCCTCGAGGCGCCCGAGCGTGTGCCACGTCATCACCGGCCCCATCAGGCAGCGATATCGCGGCCCGTGCAGCGCGCAGCCGGCGAGCGTGCGCAGCTCGGAGCCGACGGTCGGCGCCGTGCCCTTCGCGATGTCCTGGCGGCGGCTGGCGCGCCCGCGGGCGCGGGCCGCTCCGCAGAGCGAGCGCAGCCGAGCGTCGTCGCCGGCGCGGCGATGATCGAGCGCCGCCGCCGCGATGTAGCGGATCCGTCCGCCGGCGGCTTTCCAGCGCGCCTGCCACTCCTGCTCGTCGCCATACAGCTCGTGGGTCGCGTCGAACGGGCCGACGCGGTCGAGCGCGCTGCGGCGGATCGCCATGTTCGCTCCCCAGGCGTGCTCGCAGTCGGTGTCGCGAGGGCCCTCGTCGAGCCAGGTGATCGGGCCGCCCTCGCGTCCGCAGGCGCGAAAGCGCCGACCCTCGACCCGCGGGGCGATCGGACCGGTGAGGACCCCGACCTCCTCGGGCAGCGAGTCCGCCGCGCCGACCAGCGCGGCCAGCCAGCCGGGACGGACCGCGACGTCATCGTCGACGAAGGCGAGCAGTGCGGCGTCCGTCGCGGCGATGGCCGTGTTCCGCGCCGCGTTCAGGCCGAGGCTGCGCTCGTGGGCGACGTAGCGGGCGCCGTGACGCTCGGCGACGGCCCTGGTGCGGGGGTCGGGGCCATCGTCGATGACGAGCACCTCGGCGCTCCGCTCGACGGCCTGGGCGGCGATCGTCGCCAGCGCGACGTCGAGGTACGAGGGGCGCCGGCGGGTCGGGACGACGATCGCGACCTTGGGCGGCATCGCCGGGACGCTAGCGGGCGGCGCCCGTACCGGGCGGCAGGCGGGAAGACGACGGGGGCGGGGAAGAGGGCCTCGTGCGTGGCGGGCCTCGTGCGTGGCGGCGCCCTAGCATCCCGGCCCATGCGAGCGCTCGTCACCGGCGGGGCCGGCTTCATCGGCTCGAATCTCGTCGACGGCCTGCTCGATCGCGGCGACGAGGTGCTGGCCGTCGACGACCTGTCGACCGGTCGGCGCTCGAATCTCGAGAGCGCGCTTGCGCGGGGCGCCGAGCTGGCCGAGCTCGACGTGCGCGACGCCGACGCCCTGGGGGCCGCGTTCGCGAGGTCGCGACCCGAGGCGGTCTTCCACCTGGCCGCCCAGATCGACGTACGCCGCTCGCTCGACGATCCCGCATTCGACGCCTCGGTCAACGTGCTCGGCACGATCAACGTGCTCGAGGCCGCGCGCTCCGCCGGCGTGGAGCGCGTCGTCAACACCTCGACGGGCGGTGCGATCTACGGCGAGGACGACGGCGTGCCGATGCCGACTCCCGAGACGACCCCACCGCGGCCGATGGCCGCCTACGGGCAGAGCAAGCAGTGCGCCGAGCTCTACTGCGCCTGGGCCGAGCGGCTGTACGGGCTCCGCGCCGTGACGCTGCGCTACGGGAACGTCTACGGGCCGCGTCAGGACCCGGCCGGCGAGGCGGGCGTGATCGCGATCTTCGCCGGACGCCTGCTGCGTGGGCAGCGGCCGGTGATCTTCGGCTCCGGCACGGCGACGCGCGATTACACGTTCGTCGGCGACATCGTCCGCGCGAACCTGCTCGCGGCCGAGCACCCCAGCGCGGGAGGCGCCTACAACATCGGTACGGGAGTCGAGTCGTCCGTGCTCGACGTCGTCGACGCGCTGCGCGAGGCGGCCGGCGTCGACGGCTCGTTCGAGCCGGTCCACGAGGCGGTGCGACTCGGCGAGCTGCAGCGCTCCTCGCTCGACGTCACGCGCGCCCGTGACGAGCTGGGCTTCCGCGCCGACGTCGCGCTGGTCGACGGCATGCGCGCGACGCTGGCGGCGCTGCGCGGCTGAGCGCGCCCGCGGGAGTGACTCCCAGACGTGGCTGCAGAAACGCGACGCATACCTGAGCTTCTGCAGCCGGAACACCGGGCGGGCGACATTGGCGGAGCGCGCGGTGCCGGCGCCGTCCACGCGGCGCGGGCGTGGCCGGAACGCCCGGCGGTCCGGGAGCTCTGCCGTCCTCGCCGGCCTCTCGCAGCTCGACGTCGCGGGCCCGCCGCCAGGCGACCTGGCGCGGATGGCCGAGCTCGCGTGGCTATACGCCGACCGGCCACTCGGCGGCGCCGACGCATCGGTCGCCGCGCTCGCCGCTCAGACCCGCTCGCGCAGCCAGTCGACCGTCTGCGCGATCCCCTCGCGAACGCCGATCCGCGCCTCCCAGCCGAGCTGCTCGCGCGCCTTCGAGACATCGGGCCAGCGGCGCACGACGTCGACCTCGAAGCTCGGCAGGTGCTCGAGGGCGAACGCGCCCGGGTCTCGGCCGCACGCCTCCCAGACGATTCGCGCGATCTCGGCGACCGTCAGCTCGTCGCCGGCCGAGACGTTGAAGTCCTCGCCGAGCGCCGCCTCGTGGCCGAGTGCGGTGACGATCCCGTCGGCGATGTCGTCGACATGGGTAAGCGTGCGGGTGTGCGTCCCGTCGCCGAAGATCGCCAGCGGCGCCTCGTCCGACGCGAGCGCGAGGCACTTGCGGATCAGGTCGGGCACCGCGTGGGCGATGCCCGGCTCGTCCTCGGGCATCTCGCCCGGGCCGTAGGCGTTGAACGGCCTGCAGATCGTGAACGGCAGCCCGTGCTCGGCGTTCGCCGCGTGCACCCAGTGCTCGCCGGCGAGCTTGCTGAAGCCGTAGGCGGAGCGCGGTACGGGGCACGCCCAGACGTGGTCCTCAGGAGTGGGGAAGACCGTCGCCTCCTCGAAGACCATCGACGAGGAGACGTAGACGAAGCGCTCGACGCGCTCGGCGATCGCGGCGCCGACGACCGCGTTGTAGAGCGAGGAGTTGACGTCGGTGAGCGTGTAGGGCAGGCGGTGGAAGTTCGCGATCCCGCCGACGATCGCCGCCAGGTGGATCACGTGCGAGCAGCCGGCGGTCGCCCGGCGCGCCTCGTCGCGGTCGCGCAGGTCACCGGTGTGGACTTCGGCGCCCTCGCGGATCCAGGTCGGCGCGGGTCGCTGGTCGGAGACGCGCGCCTCCCAATCGGGGTCTGCGAGCAGTCGCCGCACGACGGCCTGGCCGATCGTGCCGGCGCCGCCGGTGACGAGCACGCGGGCCATGCGTCGGCGGAGAGTAGCGACGGCGCGGGCGATCGGCGTGTGCCGGCGTGTGTCGGCGTACGCCGCGCCGGTTTGCGGCCGACGGCTACGCGGTTACGATCGCGCGATGGCCGTCCTCGGGCGGATCAGGAGGGGGACGCGGTATCGGCTCGCCCGCGAGCTCGGGCTGGAGGACCTGCGTGCGGAGCTCGACGAGGCTCGCGCCCGGCTCGACGGCCTGCACGCCGCGATCGACGAGCTCGAGCGGCGGATGCACGTCGACGGCACCGAGCTGCGCGCCGTCGACGCCGCGCTCGCCGATCGCATCGGAAAGCTCGAGTGGGTCGTCGCGACGACCGAATGGGTCCGGGCCGCGCCGCCTCGCGACACGCTCATCTCCGTCGTGATGCCGACGCGCGATCGCGCGGGGATGCTGCGGGAGGCCGTCGAGTCGGTGCGCCGCCAGGAGCACGAGCGCTGGGAGCTGCTCGTCGTCGACGACGCGAGCAGCGACGACACGCCGCGGGTGCTCGCCGAGCTGGCCGCCGCCGACGAGCGCATCCGTCCGCTGCGAAACGCGGTGAGCCTCGGGCAAGGCGGCGCGCGCAACACCGCGCTCGACGCCTCCCGCGGCGAGCTGATCGCCTATCTCGACGACGACAACCTGATGGCACCGCTGTGGCTGAAGGCGGTCGCCTGGGCTTTCGCCGAGCGTCCCGATGCCGGCATCGCCTACGGCGCGCTGCTGTACCCGATGGACGACCAGCTCGCGCCCTACGTCCAGTTCGAGCCCTGGGACCACCGCCGCCTCGAGCTGCGCAACCTGGTCGACCAGAGTGCGGTGGCCCACCGCAGCGGGCTGCGCGAGGCCCGTCAGCGGGGTCGCGACGCGTGCGACTGGGACCAGGCGGCGCGGCTGGCGCTCGAGCGGGATGCCGTCGAGCTGCCGGTCGTCGCGGTCGCGTACCGGACCGCTGCGGCGGATCGCCTCACGAGCGCCTCTGATCTCGAGAACAGCCGGCGCTGGGCGGCCGTCCAGCAGCGCGTCCTGCGCTTGCGGCCGCTGCGCGTCGTCGGCACGCCGGGGGCGGAGCCGGCGTTGCGCGACCTCGCCGCGGCGGGCGCGCGGGTGTGGTCGTGGGGTGCCGGCGTCGACGGGCTCGAAGGTGCTCCGGAGGATCTGTGGGGCGGGGCGTCGCGGATGGTCCCGGATGCCGCGCTGCTCGCGGGCGAGGTCGGCGGGCGCAAGCTGCGCCTGCTCGCGGAGCTCGACGTCCCGCTGGCGCGCGTCGGCGGCGATCCGCCGGCCGACGTCGAGGTCGATGCGAACCTCGACCTCGGCGAGCTGCCCCGGCACGGCGACCCGCGCGAGCGCCACACGTGGCTCCTGCACGCCCTCGATCGCCGGCGCGCGCGCCTGGCCGGCTTCCCCGAGCCCGACGGCGAGCCCCCGGCGCTCGACGCCTGAGTCCTACCGCCCGGCGTTTGGCGCACCACACCTTCCGCCCCCCGGCGCACGCGCCGGCCCTTCGGTTCGGCATACCAGCACCCGCAGCGGCCCCCGCCGGCCCTTCGGTCCGGCATACCAGCACCCGCAGCGGCACCCGCCGGCCCGGCGCGATCCGCGGCTCAGCGTGGGCCGGCGGACCAGCACCCGCAGCGGCACCCGCCGGCCCGGCGCGATCCGCGGTTCAGCGTGGCTGTCGCGGTGCGTCGCCCGCGGAGCGCCGCCCGGCGTCGACCAGCCAGGCCGCGGGCGAGAAGACGTCGCCCTGGCCGAACGTGTTCCACGGGTCGGCGACGACGGCCTCGCCCCGGGCGCTGTCGGCGATCGCCCGCGCCACGTCGCGCCCGCGGAACACCGAGTGGTTCGTCGCGATGACGATCGCGTCGGCGTCGAGCACCGCGTCCTCGAACGGTGAGGTCGGCGTCACGACGAGCGGGTCGTGCACGCTGACGTCGGCGAGCTCGCGCTCCAGCAGCCGGATCAGCTTCGTCGAGAGCGAGTCGCGCTCGTCGTCGGTGTCGGCCTTGAACGCCAGGCCGAGCACGGCGATCTTGCGCCCGCGCAGCGAGCCGAGCCTGCTCTTGAGCCCCTCGACGAGGAACAGCGGCACCGACTCGTGGACGCGCGAGACCGCGAGCAGCATGCCCGGGGCGTTCGAGCGCTCCTCGCTGAAGGCGAAGTCCTTGCGCAGGCAGGTCCCGGCGGTCAGCCCGGGCTGCGCCATGCCACCGCGCGGGTAGTCGCGGTTGATGAGGTCGATGACCTCGAACACGTTCGCGCCGAACTGCTCGCACTCGATCATCAGCCGGTTGGGCAGCGCGAACATCGTGTAGCGCAGGACGTTCGTCCAGACCTTCGCCAGCTCGGCCGCGATCGGCGTCGTCTGGACGATCGGCGCCCCGAGCGCCTCGAACAGCGCCGCCGCGGCGGCGCCGGAGCGCTCGCCGACACCGCCGACGATGCACGGCAGCGTGCCGATCTCCGCAAAGAAGCGGCTTGCCGCGATCCGCTCCGGCACGTGCGCCACGAAGAGGTCCTCGCCTACCGCGAGCCCGCGGTGCTTCTCGAGGTACCCGGCGACGAACTCGGTCGTCCCGGGCGCGATCGTCGAGCGCAGCACGAGCAGCTGGCCCTCGCGCAGCACCGGCAGCAGGTCGTCGAGCACCGAGCGGATGTCGCTCAGGTCGATCTCGATATGGGCGTGCGAGGGGGTGCCGAGCGTGATGACGATCGCGTCGGCCTGTGCGGCGTCGGCGACGTGCTCGGACCAGGCGATCGCGCCGGTCGGGTCGACTCGGTCGAGCGCCTCCTGCGCGCCGGGCTCGCGGAAGGGCATTCGTCCGCCGCGAACCGCATCGAGCAGTGCCGGGTCGTTGTCGATCCCGAGCGTCTGCAGCCCGCGATCCGCGAACGCGAGCGCGAGCGGCAGGCCGACCCGGCCGCAGCCGATGATCGCGACGTCGTGGGCAGCCATCGCTTCGCCAGGCTAGCCCTGCGGGCGGTCGGTGCGCCGGCCGGCGAGCCGGTGGACGGCGTACTGGCGGGCGAAGCCGGCGACGAAGCGCGGGTTGTAGCGCAGGTAGCGCCGCCACAGCCGCCGCGGCTCGCGGCCGAGCCGGTAGGCCCACTCGAGTCCGGCCTGCTGCATCCACGGCGGAGCCTGCGGCACGAGCCCGGCGTGGAAGTCGAAGGCCGCGCCGACGCCGACGAGCACCGGCGCGCGGAGGCGTCCGCGCATCGCGGCCATCCACTTCTCCTGCTTGGGGACGCCGATCCCGACCCACACGACGTCGGCGTCCGAGCGGTCGATCTCGTCGGCCACCTGCTCGAGCTCCGCCTCGCTCAGCGGCCGGAACGGCGGGGCCTGGCCGCCGACGATCCGCAGCCCGGGGTGACGGCGCCGCAGGTTGAGCGTGAGCTGGACGAGGGTGCCCTCGTTGCGTCCGCCGTACAGGTACATCCGCGTGCCGGTCCGCGCTGCTCGCGCGCATGCGCGGTCCATCAGCTCAGGGCCGTACACGCGTCCGCCGATCTCGTGGCCGAGCGCGCGCAGCCCCCAGGCGAGCGGCTGGCCGTCGGGCACGGTCATGCTCGCGCCGAGCACCGCCGCGCGCAGCTCCGGGTCCTCGCGGCAGGCCATTACGGTGTGCGTCGCCGCGACGCAGACGTACTCGCGGCTGCCGGCCGCCACCGCGGCGTCGATCCAGTCGAGCACCTCGTCGTAGGCGGCCAGCGCGAGCGGGATGCCGAGCAGCTCCCCGGCTCGTGGGCTTGCGGGGTGTGCGGCCCGGGAGGCAGGCGCGGGGCTTGCGGGGTGCGCGGCCCCGGAGGCCGGTGCGGGGCTTGCGGGGTGCGCGGCCCCGGGGGCCGGCGCGGGGCTTGCGGGGTGCGCGGCCCCGGAGGCCGGCGCGGGGCTTGCGGGATTGGAGACGCTCATCGGGGTGGACCGGAGGCCACTATTGCAGCAGCAACCCGCGGCGAAGAAGGAAGTCGCGGCGTACCCTGACATCCGTCGAGGGCGGCTACGCTTCGAGGCCTTGCAGACCGAGGCCTCGGCGCGATGAGCACGAGCGCGGGCACATCGTCCGCAGCGCCCGAGCCGCGCCCGCTCACCGGCGGAGCGGTGATGGCGGGGGCCAGCCGCGTCACGGTCGCGCTGACCGGTGCGCTGACGACGATCCTGATCGCGCGCCTGCTCGGGCCCGATGGCTCCGGCACGTACTTCGTCGCCCAGTCGGTGATGCTGCTGCTCACCGTGCTGATGGCGTTCGGGTTCGAGCACGGGATCGCCTACTACGTGAGCACGGGGGAGTGGGCGCCGTCGCGGGCCGCCCGCAGCGGGCTGCGGATGGCGCTCGTCGCCGGCCTGGTCGGGGCTGCGCTGGGCCTCCTCGCACGGCTGGTGGTGCCCTCGGCGTTCGCCGGGCTTCCGCTGTGGACGACCGCGGTCGTCGTCGCCGGGCTGCCGTTCGCGCTCGCCTGGCTCTACATGTCGTACGTCGCGCTCGCCGTCGACCGCTACGAGGCCTACGTGCTGCCGCCGGCGGTGCAGTCGGCGCTCGTCATGGCCCTGGCGGCGCCGGGGGCGATCGCGTTCGGCATCGACGGCGCCATCGTGGGCCTGACGGCCGCGCATGTCGTCGTCGGCCTCGGCGCCGCGGCATGGGCGCGATCGCGACTCCCGCGCGACGGCCCCGCCGGCGGGCGCGGCATGGAGCGAAGGGCCGTCTCGTTCGGGATCAAGAGCTATGCCGCCAACGCCCTGCAGCTCGTCAACTACCGGCTCGACGTGTTCGTTCTCGCGGCGGTCGCCTCGGTGACCGCGGTGGGCCGCTACTCGGTGGCGGTCGCGGCGGCGTCGCTGCTGTGGCTGGTGCCGCAGGCGCTGTCCGGCGTCGTCTTCCCGCGCGTCGCTCGACTGCACGCCGGCGACGGCCTCGACGCGAAGGCGCACCTGGAGATGGTCGAGGTGAAGAGCCTGCGTCATGTCACGCTCGCGGTGGTCGCCGTGATGCTCCTGGTTGCGGCGGCACTGCCGCTGCTGGTCGTGCCGATCTACGGCGAGGAGTTCCGGCCCGCGATCGGCCTGGGCCTCATCCTGCTCCCGGGAACGGCGCTGCTCGGGATCGCCGCGGTGCTACAGGCGACGATCATCGGCCGCGGCAAGCCGACCTTCCCGCTGTACACGGCGGTCGTCGTGACGCCGCTGACGATCGTCCTGTACGCGGCGCTGATCCCCTGGCTCGAGGCGACCGGCGCCGCTCTGGCGTCGTCGATCTCCTACACGGCCAACTTCGTGCTGGCGGCGCTCTTCTACCGGAGCGCGACGGGGCGCCGGGTGGCGGTCACGTTGGTGCCGACTCGCTCGGAGCTGGCCGACATCCGGCGGCTGCCGGCGGCCGCGATCCGGTGGCGTCGCGGTCTGCTCGCCAGGCGCTGACTATCCTGCCGCCCGATGGGAACGCCCAGCGACCGGCTGCGCGTCGTCGTGGTGCCGGAGTGGTATCCCACTCCGGACGACCCGATCGCCGGCGTCTTCGTCCGCGACCAGGCGCGTGCGATCGCCCGCCTGCACGACGTGACGGTGCTCGTGCCGTCGGCCTCCGCGAGGGGCTCGGTCGTCGAGGCCGGCGTCCGTGAGCTGGCGCCGGCGGTGTCGCGGCGAGGCGGCCGGGCCGCGCGCATGGCGCGGCTTCGTGCGCTTGACGCGGCGACGAGGGACCTGCGGCCCGACGTCCTTCATGCCCACGTGTTCTCGGCAGGGCTGCTCGCCGTGCTCGTGGGGCGCCGCCGCGGCGTGCCGGTCGTCGTCAGCGAGCACCTGTCGAGCTTCGTCGTCGGGGCGGTGCGCGGCTGGGACGCGCGGGTCGCCCGCTTCGTGCTGCGCCATGCCGATCGGGTCTGCCCGGTCAGCGACGTGCTGGCGCGGAGCATGCGCGAGCTCGAGCCGCGCGGACGCTACGAGGTGGTGCCCAACGTCGTCGACCTCGACGCTTTCGGGGCCGGCCCGGCGAGCGTCGAGCGTCTGAACGCGCCGGCGGAGCCAAGCGCGCAGGCGACGCGAAGGCTGCTCGTCGTGGCCTCGCTGACGCGCCTGAAGGGGCTGCCGGTGCTGCTGACGGCGCTCGAGCGGCTGCGCGAGCAGCGTCCCGAGGTCGTGCTCGACGTCGTCGGCGACGGGCCGGAGCGCGGCGCGCTGGAGGCTGCGGCGAGTGCTCTGGGATCGGGTGCCGTGACCTTCCACGGCAGGCTGCCGCGTCCGGAGGTGGCCGCGATGATGCGCAGCGCCGACGCGCTCGTCGTTCCCAGCTTCGTCGAGACGTTCGGGATCGTCGTCGTCGAGGCGCTGGCCTGCGGCCTGCCGGTCGTGGCGACCGACGGCTGCGGCGCGGCGCCGCTCGCCGCCGAGCTCGGCGGCACGGTCGTCCGCGCGGGGGATCCCGACTCGCTTCGCGAGGGGCTCTCGAGCGTGCTCGACCGGCCCAACGAAGTACCGGCGAGCGCCGCCGCGGAGCTCCGGCGCCGCTACGGCCCGGGGCCCCTGGCGGAGCGGTGGGACGCGCTCTACCGCTCGCTGGCGCCGAGGCCCGCGGGCAGGTGGAATCGTCGGGCGCCGCGCTCACGCGACCGGGCGCCCGCGGAGATCGCATGACACCGCGCCGCCTGCTCGTCGTGTCGTACTTCCACCCGCCGTTCCCAACGTCGGGCGGAAATCGCTGGGTGTCGATGGGCCGCCATCTGCGCGCCGCCGGCCACGAGGTCGCGTTCGTCGCCAGCGACGCCTTCGGCACGCTGCCCGACGACGAGGAGCAGCGCGTCGCCCGCGCGCGGGACCTCAAGTCGATGGCGCTGCTGCGCCGCGTGCTGCGCCGTGGGGACCTCGCCTCGCCGGGGGCCGGCGCGGTCTCCGAGAGGCCCGCCCCGGCCCTGCTCACGAGGATCCTGGTGCCCGACGCCCACGTCGTGAGCTGGCTGCCCTGGGCGATCGCGACGACGCGGCGGCTGTGCGCGAGCGGCGCGGTCGACTGCCTTGTGACCACCGGTCCTCCCGACTCGGCGCACCTGGTCGGCCTTGCGCTCGGCCGGCAGCGGCCGGCGTGGATCGCCGACTTCCGCGACGGGTGGTCGTTCGAGCCGCTGCGCGAGCCCTTCCCCACGCGCACGCAGCGGCGGCTCGACGTCGCGCTGGAGCGCCGGGTCGCGCGCGGCGCCGAGGGCGTCGTCGCGGCGACCGAGCCGATCGCCGCCGACCTGCGGCGACGGCTCGGCGTCGACGTGCGGACCGTCAACAACGGCTACGACCCGGTGCTGGACGACGAGGTGGCGCGCGCGCCCGTGCCCGCGCTGCCGAGCGATCGGCTGCTGCTCGTGCACACCGGCGCCCTGAGCGGCCCGCGCGGGCGCGATCCCGGGCCGTTGCTGGACACGCTCGCCCGACTCGATCGCGAGGCGCCGGACGTCGCGGCTCGCATCGCCCTCGTGCATGCCGGCCCGCACATCGATGTAGACGAGCGGCGATTCGCCGCGTTACGCGAGCGCGGCCTCGCCGTCACGCTCGGCTCGGTGCCACGTCTCGCTTCCCTGGCGCTGCAGCGCTGCGCTGACGCGCTGCTGCTGGTGACCGCCCAGGGCGGAAGCGAGTCGACCGGCAAGCTCTACGAATACCTGGCGGCCGACCGGCCGATCATCGCCCTGGCGGACGGCAACGCGGCGGCCCGGATCGTCGCGGAGACGGGCAGCGGGATGACGGTGCCGCCCGCCGACTCAAAGGCGATCGAGGTGGCGCTGCGCGCGCTTGCAAGCGGCGAGCTGGCGCGCCGGTTCGCCCCGCACGACACCGGCCGCTACCTCTACCCGCGGCCGGCCGAGGCGATCGCCACTCTCGTCGAGGAGGCGCTCGCTCGCCGTCGCAGCGCGGCGGCTCGCAGCCGCTAGGAGCGGGCCACCGCGTGGAGCTGGTCGCCGCCCCCGCCGACGCGGTCGAGCAGCCGGGCGATCGGGAGGGCGAGCACGCAGAGCCCGGCGGCGACGCGCAGCGCCAGCCCGCCCGGGAACAGGCAGCGCCCGACGAGGGCGTACTGGATGCTCGCCGGCAGGCCGACGGTGCTCGTCGACGTGCCGATCGAGAGGACGTCGAAGCCGGCGCGCTCCAGCACGGCCGACAGCCCGGCCGGCGAGAAGTGGGTCCGGTGGCGAGGCAGGTCCAGGTGGTACCAGCGGTCGGCGAAGCGCCGCCGCTGCCAGCACGCGAAGTTCGGCACGGTGATCAGGACGAGACCGCCCGGCCGCAGCGCGCGGCGGATGCGCTCGAGGTCCTCGAGCGGCTCCACCGTGTGCTCCAGCGAGTGCTGGAAGATCGCCGCGTCGTAGGCACCGGGCTCCAGCGGCGTGTCGGCGAGCGTCCCGACGCGCGCGTCGACGCCCTGCTCGCGGGCCGCGGCGACCGCGGCCGTCGAGGGCTCGATGCCGGTCGCCCGCCAGCCACGGCGGACGAACAGCGCCGCCAGGTCGCCGCGGCCGCAGCCCACGTCGACCAGGGAGCCGGCTCGCGCTTCGCGCAGCGAGGCCAGCGGCGGACGCCTGAGCGCCCTGCGCCCCTGCCACCAGCGGATCGCCGCGGACATGGTCCCGACGAGTCGTCCGCTCGCGGCGTCGTACGGCCCGTACGCCTGCGGGTAGAGGCTCGTCAGCTCGCCGGCCGCGACGGGCGGCTCGGTCGCGCCGGAGCCGCAGCGATCGCAGGCCACGACGTCTTGTGCTCCGGCTACGCCGTGGAGGCGGTCGACGCCCCGGATGCACGACGCGTCCGGGAGCGGGGCGTCGCAGGCCGGGCAGTTGGAGACGGCGGGCGCCGCCGGAGCTTCGGGCACGGCGGGGGAGTCTAGGCGCCCACTTAGACTCCCCGCCATGAACGCGACCTACGAGGCCCGCGCCTACTGGGAGAGCCTGCTCGGCGGCAAGTACTCGCTTCGTGGCGTCGGCTACCAGGGCCTGTCCGCGTCGTTCAACCGGCTGTTCTACCGGTCGGTGGCCGTCGCGGCGGCGGCCGCGCTGGATCGCGCCGGCGTCGGCGCGCCGCGCCGCGTGCTCGACGTCGGCAGCGGCACCGGCTACTGGATCGACTTCTGGCAGCGGCGCGGGGCAGGCGAGATCATCGGGCTGGACCTGACGCAGGCGGCCGTCGAGGGGCTCCGCGAGCGGCTCCCGGGCATCCGCTTCGAGCAGGCGGACGTCGGCGCCGAGCGCCTGCCGGGCGGCCTGGGCGAGCTCGACGCGATCTCGGCGATGAGCGTGCTGCTCCACATCACCGACGAGGAGCGCTTCCGGCGCGCCGTGGCCAACCTCGGCGCCGCGCTCGCCCCCGGCGGCGTGCTGCTCTTGACCGAGCCGGTGGTCGTGCATCGCTGGTGGGGGCGGCCGTTCGACGAGAGCTCGAACAGCAAGGCCCGGCCGCTGGGCGAGTGGACCGATGCCCTCGCGGCCGCCGGGCTGCGGCTCGAGTCGCTCACCCCCGCCACCTGCCTGCTGGCGAACACGATCGACACGCGCCGGCCGGGGACCTACCGGCTCGCGTTTCGCTACTGGGAGGCGCTCAACATGGGCGTCGGCCCACGCGAGCGACTCGGCGCGGTGGTCGGCTCGACGCTGTACGCGCTCGATCGAGTGGCGATGCGCCTGGCGCGCACCGGGCCGTCGACGAAGATCGTCGTCGCGCGGCGCGTCTCCTAGCCGCGCCCTTCGGCGACCGTGTCCGCCGTCCTCCACGTCCTGCCCCACCGCGGCGGCGGCGCCGAGACCTACCTCGACCTGCTGGAGGGGCTGGAGGGATTCGAGCAGGAGCGCGTCGCGCTCAGCGCCGCGCGGTCCCCGCTGAGGGCGGCGCCGTCGATCGCCGCCCAGTGGCCGCGGATCGCCCTGCGCGCGCGCCGCGCGAGCGTCGTCCACGCCCACGGCGACGCGGCGGCGATCCTCGCCCTGCCGCTGCTCGGTCGCCGTCCCTCGGTGTGGACGACGCATGGCCTGCACCTGCTGCGACGGGCGCAGGGCCCGGCGGCCCGTGCGGTCGTCGCCGGCGCGAGGGCGGCCGTCGCCCGCACCTCGGTCACGCTCTGCTGCTCGGCCGCCGAGCGCAGCGAGCTGAGCGCGCTCGTGCCGCCGGCGCTGCACTCGCGACTCGCGGTCGTTCCCAACGGCATCGCGCCGATCTCGCCGGACGCGGGCCTGCGCGCCGCGGCCCGCGCGGAGCTCGGCCTCGCGCCCGGCGTCGCCGCCGCCCTGTTCCTCGGTCAGCTCGAGGAGCGCAAGGACCCGCTCACCGCCGTCCGCGCCGCGCGCTCCGCCGTGTCCGGCGGGGCCCCGCTCGAGCTGCTCGTGGCCGGAGAGGGCCCGCTGGCGGCGCAGGTCCACGACGCCGCCGGCCCCGGCGTCCGAGCGCTCGGTTTCCGATCCGATCCCGAGCGCCTGCTCGCCGCCGCGGACATCTTCGTCCTGCCCTCGCGCCGCGAGGGCATCTCGTTCGCGGTGCTCGAGGCGATGGGCCACGGGCTGGCGATGGTGGTCGCCGACGGGCCGGGCAACCCCGAGGCGGTCGGCGACGCCGGGATCGTGCTGCCCGCCGGCGACGTGGACGCCTTCGCCGCGGCGCTCGGCGGCCTGGCCCGCGAGCCGGAGCGCCGCGCGGCGCTGGGTGCGGCGGCGCGCGAGCGGGTGGCGGGGGAGTTCACGGTCGGGCGTCTGCGCGAGGGGGTCCGGGCCGCCTACGAAGCCGCGCTCGGCCTCACGGCGCCATCCCGAGCCGCCGGCGCAGCGCGCGCTTGAGCGGCAGCGGCGTCACGTACGAGAGCGCCGGGACCGCGAGCCACGCCGCGCCGCGCAGGCTGCGCCGGCGGCGCAGCGCCCGCAGGCGCATCGCGATCGACTCGGCGATCTGCGCGCGCTCCTTGCGCGCGGCGACGTTCGTTCGGCTCATCCGGCGGGTCGCGAGCAGCTCGTCGAGCGCGACGACGCGATGACGCTCGGCGATCCGCAGCCAGAGGTCGTACTCCATCGCGTAGCGATAGCGCGGGTCGTAGCCGCCGAGCTCGATCGCGACGTCGCGGCGGAAGGCGGCGCTCGAGTTGGGGATCGGGTTGAAGCGCAGCAGCGCGGCGCGCACGTCGCCCGCCGCGAACGCGGTCCGCGGCGTCAGCTCGGCTCCCAGCTCGTCGACCTCGCGCATCCGGCAGCCGACGACGGCGACGTCCGGGGCGCCGTCGAGCACCGCGAGCTGGCGCTCCAGGCGGCGGGGCTCGGACGTGTCGTCGGCGTCCTGCACGGCGACGACGGGCGCTCGCGCCGCGTGAAGCCCCTCGTTGAGCGAGCGCGAGATGCCGACGTTGCGGCCCATCGACAGCACGCGCACGCGCGGGTCGGCGGCCGCCGCCGCACGTGCGATCGATGCGCTCGAGTCGGTCGAGCCGTCGTCGATGACGATCAGCTCGAGGTCGCTCACCGTCTGGCCGAGCACGGCGTCGATCGCCGCGGCGAGCGTGGCGGCGTTGTCGTAGGCCCCGATCAGGACCGAGACGCGCGGCGGGGAGCCGGGCGGCCCCCCGGTCGCCGGCGGCGCCGCGCCGACATCGAGGTCAGCCATGCGCCGGCCCACCCTCGTAGCCGGCGGCGATGACGTCGAGCGAGGCGTCGAGCGACAGGCGCTCGGCGTTCTCTGCGAACCAGGCGCATGTGCGCTCGCGCAGCGGCAGCCCGGCGTCGGCGATCGCGACGAGCGCGTCGGCCAGCTCGTCCGGGTCGGGCGACGGGGCGACGAGGCCGTTGACGCCGGGCTCCACCAGCTCGACGGCGGCGTTGTCGGGACCGGCGACGACAACCGACGGCGTGCCTTGCGCCGCGGCCTCGACGACGATCAGCCCGTAGCCCTCGCGCGCCGAGGGGTGCAGCAGGCAGAGCGCGCGGCGCAGCGCGTCGTCGACGACCTCGCGGTCGACGAACCCGGGCGCCTCGACCTCGTCCTCGAGATCGTGAGCGGCGATCTCGGAGAGCACGAGCGCCCGGTCGGGGCCGTCGCCGAGGATCAGCCCGCGGACGTCCAGGCCGCGAGCGCGTGCCCGGGCGATCGCGGCGACGGCGACCGCCGTGCGCTTCTCGGGGATCTGGCGGCCGGCGACGAGCACCAGCGGCTCCGCGTGGCGGGGGCGGGGCGGCGCGAGGTCGCCGGCGTATTCGCCGTCGAGCACGATCGGCTCGCCGCGAAGCCCCTCCGCCCGCAGGCGCCCGGCGTGCAGGCGCGAGAAGCAGACGGCCTGCTGGGGCACGCGCACGCAGAGCCGCTGCACCGCGTAGCCGAGCGCGCCGCCGAGCGGCCCGAGGTAGTCGCACCAGTACTCGCGGCTCCAGACCTCGTGGTGGTCGACGACCAGCCGATAGCGCCCGAGCGGGCGTGCGGCCGCCGCGGCGAGCACGGAGAAGTACGGGAACGAGGCGAGGTGCACGACGTCGTAGCGGCGTCCGTGGCGCAGCAGGTGGCCGAGCACGCCGCGCCCGAAGCGCAGCGGCGGTCCGATCCGGCGACGCCCGTCCGGCCCGTAGAGCTCGTCGCCGCGCGAGACGGCGATCACGCGCACCCCGGGGATGCGCGGCGGGTCGGCCGCCCCCCACTGGCGGCGCGTCAGGTACGTGATCTCGTGCCCGTCCGCGGCCAGGCGCTCGGCGAGGCCGCGGTACCAGCGCTCGGCGCCGCCGACGGTCCACGGGTAGAGGCAGTCGTAGGCCAGGCAGATCCGCATCGCTGCTCAAGGATGGCAGCGCGCGGGGCCTCGCGCGGCTGCGGCGGCATCCCTGACGTCACTCGTCCTCCTGGAGATGGAGTCGGCGCCGGGGTGGCTCAGTCGGGAGCTCCATTGGCTCGTGGGAGACGAGAGCGCTTGCGTCGTGGCCTGATTAGTCTTGGCGCATCGCGAGCTCGCGGCGGAGGAGTCGGACGGGGCTTTCGTCGACGGTGGGAGACAGAGATGGGCTGCTTTCGCGACGGGATCGAGTGAGACGCAACGATCGAGTCTTGCGGGCGTTCGTGGCCGTGCTGGGCATGTCGTCGGCAGGGGCGGCGGGGTGGCTGATCGCGACGGTGGGCGCCGACGTCGGGGGACTGAGCGCAGCCCTGTCGATGTTGGCGATGGCTGCTCTTCTGCTGAACATCGGGCTGAGTGCCTTGCCGTGGGCCGACGCGGCGTCAGGCGCGCGGCATGTCCTCAGCGTCCTCATCAGCCTTGCGGTTGCTGCGGGCGTCCTCGGCGGGATCGACCTGGGCGGATCGCGTGTCGACCGAGACGCGTACTTGGTGGCCAACTACCGGATCCTGGGGGGAGTGCCACGTTTTCCGGGTGCTCGAGTAATCGAAAAGACTGATGCGCCCTTCTTTGTCGAAGGGGGCCGAAGCGCCGTCGGCTATACGACGCTGGTTCGCTATCGCTTGCCGGCGGCGGCGGTGACCGATGCGGTGGTGGCGTTCTATCGCGCGGAAATGACGAGCTCCTGGCGTCTGATAGAGACGATCGAGCCGAGCCGGGAGGGCCTGTGCTGAATTTCCAGCGCGGGCGCTCCGAGGTATCGGTCAACCTGGAGAACGGCAACCGGCATCAGCTCGAGATCGCGGTCGACAGCGGAGCGACGAGATGAGGACACGGCGCGAGCCGGCTCGCGCGGTCGGCGACCGCTCGAGCTGGCGAAACGCGCTTGTCCGCAGTAGGCTTTACAAATGGCGCGTAACGTAAAGAGATCCCGCTCCGAGGCGCTGCCCACACGCCGGCACGGCAGCGCCGAGAGCGCGGGCGTGAGCCCCGAGACGACGCGGATCTCCAGCAAGCATCAGATCACGATCGGCAGACACGCATTCGGCCGTGCCGGCCTACGTGTCGGCGATGTCGTGCGAGTCCAGGCGATCGCGCCCGGGAAGGTCGTCCTGGATCGCACCGACGACCTGATCGCTCGCTATTCGGGCGCCCTGAGCAGCGGGGGGAGCCTCCGCGCGCAGGTGGAGGCGCTGCGCGAAGAGTGGGACTGACGCTGCTGGACACGGGTGCGGTCATCGGCTTCCTGGACCGCGACGATGCCTTCCATCGATCGGCCCACGACGCGATCGCGGCGGCGATCGGCGATGGCGGGTTCCTCGCACTGTCCGTCGTCTCGCAGGCCGAGCTGCTCACCGGCGTCGGGCTCGGGCATCACCCGGAGGTCCTCGTAACCGGCTTTCTGGCGGAGCTCGCCGTGCGGATCATCCCGGTCGACGAGCGCGTCGCGGCTCGCGCCGCCGAGATCCGCTCGGCGCACACCGAAAAGGGCGCCGGCGGGCGCCGCCGCCCGACGATCAGGATGCCCGATGCGCTGATCCTCGCGACGGCCGCCGTGACGGCGGACGTGGATCGGCTCGTCGTGACGGACCGGGGCCGGCCGCAGCCGGCCGCGGGCGTGGAGCTTCGCGTGCTGAGCGCGATGCACGACCGCTCCTGATCTTCCTCGGTACGCGCGGGGCGCCGTCCGGCGCACCCCCGAAGCTATGCTGCCGCTTCGTCCGCGGCCGCAACTCCGCCGTCGGCACGGCGTTCCAGGTGTCGGGCGCTCCCGTCTTCGGGTACGTCCCCGAGCGCATGAGCACGATCGAGCAAACTACGAGCGCAGTCGAGCCGGCGTCGTCCGACCCGCCCGGGGACCTCGTCGTCAGCGTCGTCATCCCCTGCCTCAACGAGGAGGAGAACATCGAGGCCTGCGTGCGCGCCGCGCGCGAGGCGCTCGACGCCGCCGGGATCCCCGGAGAGGTGCTCGTCGCCGACAACGCCTCCGAGGACCGCAGCGCCGAGCTGGCGCGCGCCGCCGGGGCGCGCGTCGTCCACGAGCCGCGCCGCGGCTACGGAAGCGCCTACCTCGCCGGCTTTGCGGCCGCGCGCGGGCGCTACATCGTGATGGGTGACGCCGACCTGACGTACGACTTCAACGAGATCCCGCGGTTCGTCGCCGAGCTCGACGACGGGGCCGACCTCGTGATGGGCGACCGGATGGACAACATCCAGCCGGGTGCGATGCCGTGGCTGCACCGCTACGTCGGCAACCCGGTGCTGTCCGGCTTCCTGAACGCGCTCTACAAGACCGGCGTGCGCGACGCCCACTGCGGGATGCGCGCGCTGCGACGGTCCAAGCTCGAGCTGCTCGACCTGCGCACCCCCGGCATGGAGTTCGCCAGCGAGATGGTGATCCGCGCCGCCAAGCGCGGCCTGGTGATCCGCCAGTTCCCGATCGACTACCACCCGCGCGGCGGCGAGTCGAAGCTCTCCACCTGGCGCGACGGCTGGCGCCACCTGCGCTTCCTGCTGGTCCACAGCCCCAACCACCTGTTCCTCGTGCCCGGCCTGCTCATGGCGTTGGTCGGCGTGCTCGTGATGGCCGCGGCGCTGGCGCAGGTTCCCGTCCTCGGCCGCACCTGGGACCTGCACAGCGAGATCGCCGGTGCGCTTCTCGTGATCGTCGGCGTGCAGGTCGTCTCGCTCGGCCTGTGCGCCCACGCCTATGGCCTTTACTTCATGGGTGACCGCGATCCCTGGTTCGATCGGATGCGGGCGCGCTTCCGCCTCGAGCACGGGCTGCTGCTCGGCGGCGTGACGGCGCTCGTCGGCTTCGCGATCGCAGTCGCGATCGTCGTCCAGTGGATCTCCCGCGGCTTCGGCGAGCTCGGCGAGGAGCGCCTGGCGATCCTCGCCGTGGCGCTGCTGATCTGCGGGATGCAGGTCTTCTTCTCCTCGTTCCTGCTGAGCATCATCGGGCTGCGACGCGAGCGGTGAGCCGCCTCTTCCCCGGCGAGCGGCGCGTCTGGGCGACCGGAGGCGGTGCGCTCGCGATCCTGCTGGTCGTGCTGCTCGGCTACCTGCTCGCCCCGCGCGAGGCGTTCACCGGGTCGAACAGCGTCTCCGCGCGCGACGGTGTCGCGATCGTGGAGTCCGGCCAGCGGCTCTGCGTGCGGCGCGTCTCGGTGCCGGCCGGCACCGGCCAGGTGCGCGTCAGGCTCGACACGTGGGGAGACCCGACGCCGCGGGTCGACCTGACGGTGGAGCCGCTCGGGCGGTCGGCGCTCCACGGGAGCATCGAGCCATCGGCCCGCACCGGCCTGCGCGACGCCGACATCGCGATCCCGGTGACGCCGGCCTCGCCGGCGTCGGTGCCGGCGACGATCTGCCTGCGCCCGTCCGGTGGGAAGATCATCGTGCTCGGGCGCTCGCAGAAGCAGAGCAACCAGCTCCCGCTGCTGCTCGACGGAAAGCGGATCGACTCTCGCGCGGCGCTCTGGTTCCGTCCCCCGGTCGGGCGGGACGAGCGCTCGATCGCCGCCCAGCTCCCGCAGATCGTGCAGCGCGCCGCCCTGTTTCGCCCGCGCGGCGTGGGCCCGTGGACCTACTGGGCGATCCTCTTCGTCGCCTTCCCGCTGCTCGCCTACGGCTCGCTGCGGCTGCTCGCCCGCGCCGACGCGCCGTGGCGGCGCCCGCGACGGCTCGCGGCCTGGGTGGCGCTTCTGACGTTCCTCCACGCCGGCTGCTGGGCGCTCGTCAGCCCGCCGTTCCAGACGCCGGACGAGCCCGAGCACTTCGTCTACATGCAGTACTTCGCCGAGACCGGCAAGGCCGTCGACCGCTCCGGTGACCGGCCGCTCTACTCGTCCGAGGAGGTGCTGGGGCTCGAGGCGACGCGGATGCAGTCGGTCATCGAGCGCCCCGAGGCGAAGATGCCGTGGCTGGCCCGCGACGAGGGCACTTGGCGCGCCCGCCACGACGCCTTCAGGCCGCCGCCGCCGCGCGACAACGGCGGCGGCTTCCATCCAGCGATCTGGAGCCACACGCCGGCCTACTACGCGCTGCTGGCGCCCGGCTACTACGCGACACGCGACTTCAGCGTCTTCACGAAGCTCACCGTCGCCCGCCTGGGCAACGGTGTGCTCGCGGCGCTCATCGCCGCCCTCGCGGCGCTGCTCGTCCTGGAGCTGCTGCCCGGCCGGCGGGCGCCGGCGGTCGCCGGGGGGCTGTTCGTCGGGCTGCTGCCGATGTTCGGCTTCATGGGCGCCGCCATCAACAACGACATGGGCGTCAACGCGCTCGCGGCGCTCGTCATCTACCTCGTCGTGCGCGCCCTGCGGCGAGGGCTGAGCTGGCCGCTCGCGATCGGGCTCGGCGTCGCGCTCGTCGCCATGCCGCTGATGAAGGCGACCGGCTATGCGCTCTACCCGCCGGTCGCCCTCGCGCTGCTGGCGTACCTGGTGCGACGCCACCGCGCCGGCGACCTGGCGCGGCTGGCGGGCATGGCCGGCGCGTTCGCGGTCGCCTGGGCGGCATGGGGGCAGATCAGTCCGCTGTTCGACCGCCCCGTCCTGACGACGCCGGGCGGCATCACGCCGGGAACGGGCTTTGCCGCCTGGCAACAGCCGTCCGGCTACCTCTCGTGGATGTGGCAGACGCTCGTGCCGATCCGCCTGCCGTTCCTGCAGGACCAGACGATCATCAAGTGGCCGCTCTACGACATCTACGTCCGGGAGGGGTTCGCGTCGTTCGGCTGGTACGCGATCTTCTTCCGGGAGTGGGTCTACGTCGTCATCCTCGCGGTCTGCGCGATGCTGATCGCGCTCGGGCTGCGCCTCCTCTGGCAGCGCCGCGCCGCGCTGCGCGAGCGCTGGCCGGAGACGCTCTTCGTCGCGCTCGTGCCGGTGGCGGTCGTGTTCAGCGTCGAGGCCGCGTTCTTCACCCTCGGCGGCTGGCCGCTCGACGGCACCCCCGAGCAGGGCCGCTACGGCTTCACCGCGATCACCGCCGTCGCGGCGATCGCGGTCGCCGGCTGCCTGGGCGCCGGGCCGCGCTGGGCGCTGCGGCTGGCATCGGGACTCGTCGGCGCGCTGCTGGCGCTGATCGTCGCGAGCTGGCTGCTGACGCTGTCGAGCTTCTACGCCTGACGGCCGGCACGCGCAGGCGGATCTCCGATAGGCGACGCGGACCCGCGCGGTGCCATCCTGGTACCATCACGTCATGGCGATGAACCTGCGACTCAGCGAGGCCGAGGCGTCGGCTCTGCGCCGCAGGGCCGAGCAGGAAGGGCGGTCGATGCAGGAGGTCGCAAGGTCGGCCATCGCGGAGTACGTAGCCGACCGACCGGCCCGCCTGCGTGCGGCGATCGAGCGAGTGCGCGTCGAGAACGCCGAGCTGCTCGACCGGCTCGGCCGGTGAGCGGGGCGGGCGAGTCGGTCGACCATCTCAGCGTCGAGGACCTGCTCACCATCGCCGCCGACGTTCTCGACGACGTGGCCGTGCGCGACATGGGGCTCCTCGCCGCCGCCGCGGCCCGCCCGCGCGCGACCGTCCTCGGTGAGGACGCCTACCCGGCGTTCGCCGACAAGGCGGCGGCACTGATGCACTCGCTCGCCCGCAATCACGCGCTCGTCGACGGGAACAAGCGCCTGGCCTGGGCTGCGACGCGCGTCTTCTGCCTCCTGAACGGCCGCGACCTGGAGATCGACGTCGATGCGGCCGAGTCGCTCGTGGTCGCCGCCGCGAGGGGCGACATCGACGCCCCGCGGATCGCGGAGGCCATCGGCCGGCATCTGCGTCGAGCCTGAGTCGGGCGTCGGGCCCGTGCCCGGCCTCGCCCGGAGCCCCGGGAGTGTCGCAGATGGGCCGAGTGCGACGGCGCTACCGAGGTGGCACCAATGCTTATCGCACGAGAAGTTATCGTGCTATAAGTCTGTGTGAATGGAGTTCTTGAACCGCGCGGACGATCTGGCGACGCTACGGGACTCCTGGGAAGCGGCCTCATCCCAGGGGCAGTTCTTCGTCGTGTGGGGGCGTCGGCGCGTCGGCAAGACGGAGCTGCTGGGCCACTTCGCCGAGGGCAAGCGTGCGTTCTACTTCGAGGCCACGGACGCGACCGAGCTGACTCAGCTTCGCAACCTGTCGGAGGAGCTGGCTGCGGCCAGCGGCAACGAGCTCTATCGCGAGGCGCCCTTCCCGTCATGGGCGGCGGCGCTCGAGGGAATCACGCAGTACGTGGGCGACCAGCGAACCCTCGTCGTGCTCGACGAGTTCCAGTTCCTCGCCGCACGCTGTCGGGAGCTCGCGACTCTGCTGAGCACCTGGCTGCGCAAGACCGGGCGACGCCTACCGGTGCTCTTCGTCATCGCAGGCAGCGAGATCGGCTTCTTTCGCGACGAGGTGCTCACGGGCCAGCTCTACGGTCGGCGCACGGGTCAGCTGCCGGTTCGCCCGTTCTCCTTCGCCGACAGCACCCTGTTCGTCCCGGGCTACTCCGCGGACGACAAGGTGCGCACCTACGCCGTGTGCGGTGGCATGCCGTACTACTTGGCGACCTTCACCGACCACCGGTCGCTCGCGGAGAACATCCTGCGCAACATCCTCTACCGAGGCGGGCTGCTGCACGAGGAGGCCGAGCTGTTGCTGCGCCAGGAGCTGCCCGACCCGCTGAACCACTTCTCAGTGCTCGAGGCGGTGGCCCGCGGTGCCACCCGGACCTCTCAAGTCGCGGACAGGACCGGGCTGGGTGTGTCGCAGGTCAGTCAGACCCTGCGCGCCTTGGAGCGTCTCGAGCTCGTCGAGCAGCGCCGTCCTGCCACGGCCAGCCCCACGTCGACGAAGACCTCATGGGCGATCCTCGACGGCTTCCTGAACTTCCACTTCCGGTTCGTCGAGCCCTACCGGTCGCGGCTGCGTACGCGCGAGGGCGCGGAGCGCCACCTCACGGCGACCGTGCTTCCGCAACTCGACCACTTCGTCTCCAAGCCCGCCTGGGAGCTCATCTGCCGGCAGCACATGCTCAATGCCGAGCAGGCCAGGTCGGTAGGCGCGTGGTGGGGGCAGGTCCGGGTCGCCCAGCGCCGCACCGAGGAGCGGGAGATCGACGGGGTGGCGTTCGACCTCGACGGGAGGGTCGTCGCGCTTGCGAGCTGCAAGTGGACCAGCTCCCCGCTCGGCATCGGCGAGGAGACGTTCCTCACGCGCATGCAGGAGCACATCCCCGGCGCCGAGACCGTGGCACGCCACTACTTCTACTCTCGCGCCGGGTTCGACGAGGCGCTGCGGCGCTTGAGCGCCGCGCAGCCGGAACGCATCAAGCTGCTCACCCCGGCCGACATGCTCGGGTAGGCCTGGCTCGGGCAGCCCACTCGGTCCGAGCCTGAGTCGGGCGTCGGGCCCGTGCCCGGCCTCGCCCAATGTTCGGCTCGGCGGGCCGCCCGGCCCACGTAGGTTCTTCACCATGCTCGGCTTGCCCGACGGCGTGAAGGCCTGTCTGTTCGACCTCGACGGCGTCCTCACGAAGACCGCGGAGGCGCACGCCGCCGCCTGGAAGGAGACGTTCGACGCCTTCCTGCGCGAGCGCGCGGCGAGTGCGGGGGAGCGGTTCGTCCCGTTCGACCCGGTTCGCGACTACGACGAGCACGTCGACGGCCGGCCCCGCTACGAGGGGGTGCGCTCGTTCCTGACCTCGCGCGGGATCGAGCTGCCGGCCGGCGATCCGAGCGACCCGCCGGGCAATCCGACGATCGACGGCCTCGGCAACCGCAAGAACGAGCTGCTGCTGCGCGCGATCCGCGAGCGCGGCGTCGAGGCCTACGAGGGCTCGGTCCGCTACGTGCGCGCCGCCCGCGAGGCGGGGCTGCGGCGGGCGGTCGTCTCGTCCAGCGCCAACTGCGCCGACGTGCTCGCGGCCGCCGGCATCGAGGACCTCTTCGAGGAGCGCATCGACGGCCTCGTGGCCGCACGCGAGCGGCTCGCCGGCAAGCCGGCGCCGGACACGTTCCTCGCCGGCGCCCGCGCGCTCGGCGTCGAGCCGGGCCGCGCCGCCGTCTTCGAGGACGCGCTCGCCGGCGTCGAGGCCGGGCGGGCCGGGCGCTTCGGCTGCGTCGTCGGCGTCGACCGCGCCGGTCAGGCGCGTGCGCTGCGCGAGCACGGCGCCGACATCGTCGTCGCCGACCTCGCCGATCTGCTCGAGAGCCGATGATCGAGCACCCCGCGTTCGCCGTCGAGCCGTGGGCGGTCCGCGAGACCGAGCTGCACCTCGACGTGCTCGAGGGCGCCGGCTCGATCTTCGCACTCGCCAACGGGCACATCGGGCTGCGCGGCAACCTCGACGAGAGCGAGCCGGCGGGCCTCCCCGGCACCTACCTGAACGGCTTCTACGAGCGCCGGCCCCAGCCCTACAGCGAGGCCGGCTACGGCGACCCGCAGGCTGGGCAGGCCGCGGTCAACGTCACGAACGGCAAGATCATCCGGCTGCTCGTCGACGACGAGCCGTTCGACGTGCGCTTCGGTGAGCTGCGTCGCCACGAGCGGACGCTCGATCTGCGCGCCGGGGTGCTGCGTCGCCGCGCCGACTGGCGCTCGCCGACCGGCCGGTGCGTGCGGATCAGCTCGACGCGGCTCGTCTCGTTCGTCCAGCGCGCGGTCGCCGCCGTGCTCTACGAGGTCGAGCCGCTGGAGAGCGCCGCGCGGCTCGTGGTGCAGTCCGAGCTGGTCGCCAACGAGCCGATGCCCGCCGCCGAGAGCGATCCCCGGGTCGCCGAGGCGCTCGGCTCGCCGCTGCGCTCCGAGCGGTTCTCGGACCGCGACCTGCGCGCTGTGCTCGTCCACATCACCGAGCAGAGCCGCCTGCGGATGGCGGCCGCGATGGACCACCTTGTCACCGGCCCGCCGGGGACCGAGGCGACGACCGAGAGCGCCCCCGACCTCGCCCGCGTCACGGTGACCGCCGACGCCGAGCCCGGTCAGCGCCTGACGATCGTCAAGCTGCTCGCGTACGGCTGGTCGAGCCGGCGCACTACGGCGGCGCTGCTCGCCCAGGTCGTCGCCGCGCTAGCCGAGGCGCGCCACACCGGCTGGGAGGGGCTGCTCGCCGAGCAGCGCGCGTACCTCGACGACTTCTGGGCCCATGCCGACATCGAGCTGGAGGGCGACGCCGAGCTCCAGCAGGCGGTCCGCTTCGCGCTCTTCCACACGCTCCAGGCCGGCGCGCGCGGCGAGCGGCGCGCGATCGCCGCCAAGGGCCTCACCGGGCCCGGCTACGACGGCCACGCCTTCTGGGACAGCGAGTCGTTCGTCCTGCCGGTGCTCACGTACACGCTGCCGCGCGCCGCCGGCGACGCGCTGCGCTGGCGCCACAGCACGCTGCCGGCGGCGCGCGAGCGGGCGCGGCTGCTCGGGCTCAGGGGCGCCGCCTTCCCCTGGCGCACGATCGACGGCCTGGAGTGCTCGGGCTACTGGCCGGCGAGCACGGCGGCGTTCCACATCGCCGCGGACATCGCCGACGCGGTCGGGCGCTACCAGGCGGCGACCGACGATCGCGCCTTCGAGCGCGAGGTCGGGCTCGAGCTGCTCGTCGAGACGGCGCGGCTGTGGCGCTCGCTCGGCCACTGGGACTCGCGGCGGCGCTTTCGCATCGATGGCGTGACCGGCCCCGATGAGTACAGCGCGCTGGCCGACAACAATCTCTACACGAACCTGATGGCCCAGCGGAACCTGCTGCTGGCGGCCGACGCCGCCGAGCGCCACGGCGATCGTGCGGCCGAGCTCGGCGTCGAGGCGGGGGAGGCGCAGGCGTGGCGCGAGGCCGCGCGATCGATCCTCGTCCCCTACGACGAGCGGCTCGGCGTCCACCCGCAGGCCGAGGGCTTCACCGAGCACGAGCCCTGGGACTTCGAGCGCACGCCGCCCGACCGCTACCCGCTGATGCTGCACTACCCGTATTTCGATCTGTACCGCAGGCAGGTCGTCAAGCAGGCCGACCTCGTGCTCGCGCTGCACCTGCGCGGCGACGCCTTCACCGCCGAGGAGAAGGCGCGCGACTTCGCCTACTACGAGGCCCTGACCGTCCGCGACTCGTCGCTCTCGGCGTGCACCCAGGCGATCGTCGCCGCGGAGGTCGGCCACGTCGAACTGGCGTGCGACTACTTCGCGATCGCCGCGCTGATGGACCTCGACGACTTGCAGCGCAACACCCGCGACGGCCTGCACATCGCGGCGCTCGCGGGCGCCTGGCTCGCCGCCGTCGCGGGCCTCGGCGGGATGCGCGACCACGACGGCGAGCTGAGCTTCGCCCCGCGCCTGCCGCGGCGGCTGACGCGACTCGCCTTCGGGATGCTGTTCCGCGGGCGCAGCCTGAGGGTCGAGGTCGCGCGCGAGGAGGCTCGCTACTCGCTGCTCGACGGCCGGCCGCTCACGGTCGCCCACCACGGCGAGCCGCTCGAGCTGACCCCCGGACGGCCGGTCGCCCGCTTGATCCCCCCGGCATCCGCCGGCGAGGCGCCGTCGCAGCCGCCCGGGCGGGAGCCGTGGCGCTGGGCGGCGGCTCGCCGTCCCGGATCGGGCGCATCGAGTGAGGAGGCCATGTCGGATAAGATATGAGAATGACGGCACAGCCGGGTGAGCTGCTCCGCGCTGCCCGTCTGCGGCGAGGTCTCAGCCAGGCTGAGCTCGCACGGCGGACGGGCACGACGCAGACGTATGTCAGCCGCGTCGAGCGCGGCGTGCTGTCACCGACGATACGGAGCCTCGCGCGCCTGCTCGCGGCGATCGGCGAGCGGCTGGAGCTGACGACTGCGCCGCTTCCACACGGCAACGTCTCGGAGCGGGAGCTGCGTGCGGATCTGCGCGAGCTGACCGCCTCGGAGCGGCTGGCTCAGGGGATGGAGCTGAGCCGGTTCGCCACCGAGCTGGCGTCGGCGGCCGAGTCGAGAAGGGCGGAGGGTGGGCGGCGCTGAGAGCGCAGCCGGTGGGCCGCGCGGGGCCGCGCGCCGTCTGGACCCCCGCGGGCTGCTCGATGCGCTGCGCAGCGAAGGCGTCGACTTCGTCGTCATCGGCGGCTTCGCCGTCGTCGCACACGGCTACGTGCGGGCGACGAAGGACCTCGACGTGATGCCGAGCCCGGAGCCCGCCAATCGCCGCCGCCTGGCCCGGGCGCTGAGGACGCTCGGCGCCGAGGTCGAGCTCGGCGACCTGCGAGCCGATGAGCTGGGCATCCAACCGGACGAGGAGGGCCTGGCGGCCGGGGGCAACTGGGTGCTGTCGACTCGTCTCGGCCGCCTGGACGTCATGCAGGACGTTCCCGGGCTGCACGGCTGGGAGCGGCTCCGCGCCGGCGCCGTCGAGGTCGACGGAACGCTCTACGCCGGCTACGACGAGCTGATCAGCATGAAGGTCGCGAGCGGGCGCGAGGAAGACCTGCGCGACGTCGGCGCGCTGGAGGCGGCCCGTCGCGCGCCATCATGAGCGCGGGCGCGGCGACGATCGCCTGGTGCCGCCCAGTGCCCGGCTGTGGCCGCCGATGTAGGCGGCCGCGCGCGGGCGATTGCGATACGACAGGCGCGACCAGTTGAGGCACGAGGAGCTCGTGGACGTCCGCGAGAGCTCCCTGCGCGGAGGTATGGGGAGTTCATCGAGTGATGCGAGCACCGTTGGAGGAGATGCGCCGCGCCCGCAGCGGCGATGCACCGCAGGCTCCCGCGTCGTCCGGCCCGCGCGGCGGCGAGCCTCTCGTGATCGGCCGGCGGCTTGCCCGGTGCCTCGGCGCAGCACTGCTCGTCGTCGACCCGCTGACCGGCGATCGGGGTGAGCCGTCGTACGCTGTGACCGGCGATCGGGGCGAAACGTCGGTCAAGCCCCCGCAGGGCGATCGCGCCCCCGTCGTCGTCCTGGACGAGAGCGCTCTTGCGAGGGTTCCCGTCGCCCGGCTGCGCCGCGCTCCCGCGGTCGTCGTCGTCGGCGCGGCCGGTCGCGCGACGAGCGCCGATCTTCGCGCCCTCGAGCGCGCGGTCGTCGCGGTCGGAGCAAGCGTCGCCCTGAGTACGTTTGCGGCGGTCGCGAGCGCCGACGGCCGGCCGACCGAGGCCGCGACGGTCGTTGCGACCTGGTCCGCCGACCGGCGCCTGCACGAGCTGCTCGCGGCCGGTCCGCACAGCCTGCTGCTCGACCCGATCGTCGTCGCCGCCGAGGCGGCATCCGCCCCGGCCGCACGCGTGTGCGTCGCGACGTTCGAGGTCGCCGGAATGACCGGCGGGGGCATCGGCACGGCGAGCACCGCGCTGGCGGAGTCCCTGGCGCGGGCCGGGCACGACGTCGTGCTGCTGTTCACCGGTTGGCAGGAGGCCGGCGCCGAAGAGCGCAACGAGCGCCGGCGCGAGCGCTTCGCCGAGCACGGCGTTCGCTTGGAGATCCTGCGACAGCCTGGGACCTCGTCGGTGAAGAGCCCGTTCTTCTCGGTGCGCTGCTCGTACGAGCTCCACCGCTGGCTGCGGCGCGAGGGTCCGTTCGACGTCGTGCACGTGCCCGAGAACCTGGGCCACGGCTACTTTCCCCAGCTCGCAAAGCGCCAAGGGTCCGACTTCGCCAAGACGACCTTCGTCGTCGGCACGCACGGGCCGACGAGGTGGGCTGCGGAGGCCAATCGGACGGCGCTGACCAGGGAGGAGTTCCTCGTCAACGACTTCCTGGAGCGCTCGAGCGTCGCCCACGCCGACGTGCTGCTCGGCCCGAGCAGATATCTCCACGAGTACATGCGCGATCGAGCCTGGGAGATGCCGGCGCGCGTGCACGTGCAGCCGTACGCCTTGCCGGCTGCGGTCCGGTCGCGTGCCGAGAGCGCAGCCGACAGGCATGGTGCCGGGTCGTCGAGCCGCGCCGGGGTGGCCGGGCTTCCCGACGAGATCGTCTTCTTTGGTCGGATTGAGACGCGCAAGGGAGTCGTGACCCTGTGCGACGCGCTCGATCTGCTCGCCGCGGGAGCAGATCGCCCCGATGTCGAGGTGACGTTCCTCGGACCGGTCTCAGACGTCCTGGGGGAGCAGGGCGACGTCTACATCGCGGGCAGGGCGCGCCGGTGGCCGTGGACGTGGAGGATCATCAGCGACCGCGACCAGCAGGGCGCCGCCGAGTATCTGCGGCGCCCGGGCGTGCTCGCCGTGATGCCCTCGCTCGTCGACAACGCGCCCAACACGGTCAGCGAGGCGGTGGCGCTCGGCATCCCGCTGATCGCGAGCCGAGCCGGCGGCACCGGGGAGCTGATCCGCGCGGATCGGCGCGACGACCACACGTTCGGCGATCGGGACGATTGCCGCGTGCGGCCGCTGCCGTTGGATCGCGAAGCTTCGCCGGTCGACCCCCGGCCGCTCGCCGACCTGCTGAGAAATCGCCTCGCGACTCGGGTCGGGCCGGCCGATCCGACGGTCCCGGCCGCGGTGGTCGACTCGGCCTACGACCGTTGGCATCGCGCGGCGGCCGCCGCGGCGACCGCGGCGCCGGTCGCGAGCGCGCCGCCGGCCGCCGCGCTTCCCTCGCTCGCCATATGCCTCGTCCACGAGGGGGACGTCGAGCTGCTCGATCGGCGCCTGGACGCGCTTTCCTCCCAGGGCGCCGACCGTGAGGTCGAGGTCGTCGTCGCCGACGTCCGGGGCGTATCCGGCGACGACCTGCCGCCGCTCGCCTCCGCGCTCGGCGCGGAGGTCGTCCGCGCGGTGCGGGCGGGACATGGCGCCGCTCGCGCCGCCGCGGTCGCCGAGATGACCGCCGAGCTCGTCGCGATCGTCCCCTCTGCGGACGTGCCGCTCGCCGCCTTCGCCGCCCGCGTCAGGCGAGTCGCGGCCGTCGTCGACGCCGACGTCTACACGTTCCCGGTCCTCGACGGACGCGATGGCGACCCGGGCGATGACGGCGAGGCCCACGCGTTCGTCCCGGTCGGCGGCCCTCCGTACGCGGGGCTCACGCACCCCGCTTTCAGCGTCGGCCCCTACGTCATTCGTCGAGCGGCGCTCGCGCGGATCGGCGGCTTCACGACGGACGCGAGCGGCGACGAGGTCGATCACGAGCTCTTGAACCGGGCCGTCGCAGCCGGCCTGCGAGTCGAGGTCATCCCCGAGCCGCTCGCGACCAAGCGGCGGTCCGGTCGCTGGGCCGATCTGAGGGGCTCCCGGCCTCGAGCGGCCGCAGCGGCATACGACGCCGAGCAGTGGCTCTGCGTCGAGCGCCCGTTCGGCGGTGCCGCGGGCGCGGACATCGACCTGCTGAGCCTGCTGCGCGGCGCGCGCGGCGAGCTCGCCGGACGCGACGCACGCCTGCTGGAGCAGCGCGCCTGGATCGACGACCTGGAGGCCGCCGCGGCGCAGCTGCGCATCGACCGCGAGGATCTGCTCGCGGAGCTCGACGACATGCGCCGGCGAGCGGCTTGTGTGGAGGCCAGCACGAGCTGGCGGATCACACGGCCGCTGCGCCTGCTGCGCCGCTCCCGCGGGTAGCCGCTGCGCGAGCGCCCTCGTGGGGCGGGGAGACGCCGGCCCCCGCGCCCTGCCCGCGGCATGTACAGCCGCGAGCCGCGAGCCGCGGGCCGTGCGGCCGCTCGTCGTACCCGCCGGCGGCGGTGCGCATCTCGTCCCGCCGCTCGGATCTGCCGCGCTCTGACCGGGCGCGGCAGCATCCTCGCCCGCCGGGACGGCGGGTACTGTCCCGCCGGTGACGAAGCCCCAACCCGCCGGCGTGTCCTCCCACGGCCCGTCGATCCTCGATGTCTCGGACCCCTGGCAGATGAACCTCGGGGAGCGCGCCGCGATCGTCGGCCTGCTGGCCGACCTGCGGCCCTCGCTCTCGATCGAGATCGGGACGGCCGAGGGCGGCAGCCTGCGCCAGATCTCGCGGTTCTCCGAGCAGGCGCACTCGTTCGACCTGGTCGAGCCGCAGCTGGACGTCGCCGAGCTGGGCAACGTCGCGCTGCACACCGGCGACTCCCACGTCCTCCTGCCGGAGCTGCTGCGCGTTCTGGCCGAGGGTGGCGAGAACGTCGACTTCGTCCTCGTCGACGGCGATCACTCCGCGGAGGGAGTCGCCCGCGACATGCGGGACCTCCTCGACTCCGACGCCGTCGGCCGGACGGCGATCGTCATGCACGACACCCTCAACCCGGAGGTTCGTCGCGGGCTCGAGGCCGTCAACTACGACCTCTGGCCGAAGGTCGTGTACGTCGATCTCGACTGGGTCGCCGGGTGCGTCTACCGCGCGCCGATCGAGGGCGAGATGTGGGCCGGGGTCGGCCTGGTCGTCTGCGACGCCGAGCGGCCGCGATCCCCCGGCACGTCGGCCAGCCAGCAGCGCTACCACCCGCACTTCCCGATCATGCGCCGGGGTCTCGAGGTCGACGGCGAGCTCGCCGCGCTGCGCGCCGACCTCGAGCGCTGTCAGGCGGCCAACAGGGCCATCCAGTCCTCGGCGAGCTGGCGGCTCACCGCCCCCCTTCGTCGGGCGAAGGCCGCGGTGGCGCAGCGAATCGCCTGATGGCGCCACGCATCGCGCTCGCCTCGCGTGAGCTCTACCCGTTCGTAGGCGGCGGAATCGCGCCGATCCACACGGCCACGGTCGGCGCGCTGCGCGACGTCGCGAGCGTCACGGTCGTCACCAGCTCGGCTCACCGGGAGAAGCTCGAGGCGCTGGACCCCGGGTGTCGTGCCCGGCTCTTCGAGGGGATCGAGCTGGTCTTCGCCGACGAGCCCACCGGGCCCGCCGGCGGCGCGGGGTTCCTTTCGTGGATGCATGCTTGGAGCGCGGCGCTCTGCGCGGCGATCACCGACCGATTCGGCGGGCAGCCGCCGGACCTCATCGAGTTCCCCGACTACCTGGGCGAGGGCTTCGTCACGCTTCAGGCTGCGCGCACCGGCCACCCGGTGCTGGGCGGCGCGCGGGTCGCGATCCGGACCCACACGAGCGCCGAGATGTGCGCGGTCCTCAACGGGCTCGTCGATGACGACCTCGAGAGCCGGGTGACCTGGGAGATGGAGCGCTACTGCCTCCGGGAGGCGGACTTCCTCCTGCACTCGGGCGGCGACGTGCGTGGGACGTACGAGCGCTTCTACGCCGACCTCGACCTGGCGCCCGAGGCGCGCGTGCCGGAGTCCTTCCTGCGAGAGCCCGACGGACGCTCCGAGCCGTCGGAGGCCGAGGCGGCGACGTTGCGCATCCTCTACCTCGGCCGGCTCGAGCGGCGCAAGGGCGTCCACAACCTCGTACGCGCGCTGATGCGGACCGGGTACGCCGACTGGCGGCTCACGCTGCTCGGCTCCGACACGCGCACGGCGCCGCTTGGCGGGTCGATGCGGCACTACCTCGAGCTGATCGCGGGCGGCGATCCGCGCATCGTCTTCCGCGACCCCGTGCCGCGCGGCGAGGTGGGCACTCAGATCGCGGCGCACGACCTGGTGGCGATCCCATCGCTCTGGGAGTGCTGGCCGAACGTCGCGCGCGAGGCGTTCCTGCACGGCAGGCCGGTCCTCGCATCGCCGGTCGGCGGGCTCGTCGAGATGGTCGAAGAGGGAGTGAGCGGCTGGCTTGCGCCGGGCACGTCGCCCGAGGAGCTGCTCGATGCGCTCGAGCCGCTGCTCGAGCGGCCGGAGCTCGCTCGCGAGCTCGGTCGATCGAACGGCACCCGCGAGGCGCTCGAGCGCGTGGATCGCCCTGATGAGACGCGCTCCGGCTACGTCGGGCTCGTCGGGAGGCCGGAGCGCCCCCGACCGCGAGGGCGCTCCCCTCGGTCGCCGCTCGTCTCGGTCGTCGTCCCCTACTTCAAGATGGACGAGTACGTTCGGGCGACGCTGGAGTCGGTGCTCGCGCAGAGCCACCGGCGGCTCGAGGTCGTGATCGCCAACGATGGGTCGCTGCGAGCGGCCGACGAAATGCTCTTCGATCTGGCCCGCGAACCCGGGGTGCGGGTCGTCACGCAGCCCAACTCAGGTCTCGGCGCGGCACGCAACTTCGCGATCTCGCAGGCGCGCGGCCGGTACATCCTGCCGCTCGACCCCGACAACCTCATCGAGCCCGAGTACGTCGAGCGCTGCGTCAGTGCGCTCGAGCGCGATCGGCGACTCGCGTATGCCACGACGTGGTCGCAGTACGTGGACGAGCACGGCCGGCGCCTCGCTCTCCCCGCCAACGGCTACACGCCGCTTGGAAACTGGTCGCGGCTGATCGACCGCCAGAACGTCGCCGGCGACGGGACGGCGCTCGTACGCCGGCGGGTCTACGACCTCGGCTTCCGCTATCGCTCGGAGCTGACGAGCTACGAAGACTGGTTCTTCTACCGCGAGCTGCACCACGCCGGCCATTGGGGTGACGTGATCCCGCTGCGACTGCTGCTGTACCGCGTGCGCAGCGACTCGATGCTCCGCACGGTCGGGCTGCGGAACACGGACCTCATCCACCAAGAGATGAATGCGCTGCTTCGAGAGGTGAACGTGCCATGGGTGCATCAGAGCGTCTGAACGTCCTCGAGGTGAACGAGGCGTCGATCGCCTCGGCTCACCACATCCACCGCTACGCCTTCGCCGGCCGGCTCGTCCGGGGGCTGCGCGTCGCCGATCTCGGTTGCGGCGTCGGCTACGGATCGGACGTCCTCGCCGCCGCCGGGGCCGCCTCCGTGGTCGGGGTCGACGTCGATCCGGCGACGATCGCCGAGGCGTCAGCCGAGTTCGGCTCCGACGCGGTCGACTTCGTGTGCGGCGACGCGCTCGACTGGGTCGAGGCGCTTGAGCCAGGGGAGCTGGATGCGATCGTCGCGTTCGAGGTCCTCGAGCACCTGCCGGATCCGGTCCGCCTGGTCGATCGGCTGGCGCCGCTCGCGGCCCGAGGCGTGCGGGTCATCGCCTCCGTTCCCAACAGCGAGACGTTCCAGGAGGAGAACCCGTTCCATCTGACCGACTTCGGGGTCGAGTCCGCTCATGAGCTCTTCGCGAGGATCGCAGGCGACGTCGTGATCCTGAGCCAGCATCTCGCCGAGGGATCGATCCTGCTACGTGAGGATCGCTTCGCGTTGCCGCCGGCGAGCGCCCAGGTCGAGCTGGCCGCGGCCGAGCGGGCCGAGCCGGAGTACGCCAACACGTTCGTGGCGGTGATCGGGACGCCCGGCGAGGAGGTCGAGGCCGCCGCGGCGCGTTTGAACCTGGTCCTCGCGCCGAACCACAACCGCTACATGCTCGGGCTGGAGCGCGCCAACCGCGAGCTGCGGCGCGCGAACCTTCGGCTGGGTCGAGGCTGGCTGGGGAAGGAGGAGGCGGCGGCCGGGTCGGTCCTGGCGCGGCTCGAGCAGTGCGCCGGGGCGGGCCAGGACGCGCTGATCGCCGACCAGCGCGCCTGGATCGACGACCTCGAGGCCAGCGCGGCGCAGCTGCGTGTCGACCGCGAGGAGCTGCTCGCCGAGGTCGAGCGGCTGCGGGCGCGTCTCACCCGCGTCGAGGGCAGCAGGAGCTGGAGGCTCACCAGGCCGCTGCGGGCCATCCGCCGCCCGGGCGGTCGCTGAGTCGTCGCGGGCGCTCCGACGGTCGCTCGGCCTGCACGACCGCCTGCGATGGGTGCTCCGCCCGCGCGCGCCGCGCATCGCCGCGCCGGTGCGCTCGTCGCGCGGATCAGGCTCGTTGCGCGGGGATCACGAGCACCGGACGGTCCGCGTGGTGCAGCACCCTGCTGGAGACGCTTCCGAGCAGCATCGACTCTGCGCCGCTCAGCCCGCGGGAGCCCATGACGATCACGGCGGCGTCGTGCGTGCGCGCCAGCTCGACGATCGTCTTCCAGACGGGACCCTTGGCGTCGACCGCGACCGACTCGGCCCGGAAGCCCGCGTCGCGCGCCGCGGCGAGGCCCTCCCCGGCGGTCTCGTCGCCGGCACTGGCGGACATGCGATCGAGCTCCTCGACCGGCCCCATCGTGACCGACCAGGCGAACGTGCCCAGCGCGGCGGCGGGCTGCCAGACCGTCGCGACGAGCGCTGCGCGCCCCGGGAACAGCTCACCGGCATGTGCGATCGCCTGCCTCGCGCAGTCCGAGCCGTCGAAGCAGAGCAGTAACGGCCCATCCGCTGAAGTGGCCATCTCGCCTCCTTGCCGTCGGTTCCTGGAAGAGGCGCAAGCCTAGTCCGTGCCGTCGACGGCGGCGCGGCGCGCGACCTGTGGCCATGCTTCGCCCACCGCCGCGCGCAGACCCGCCTCGACCTGCGCGGCGGCCGCAGCCCAGGTCCGCCCGGCGACCATCGCGAGCCCGGCCGCGGAGCGTCGAGCGCGGGCATCCGGGTCGTCGAGCAGCCGCTCGAGCGCATCGGCCAGCGCGAGCGGATCCGGCTCGGCGAGCGCGATCGGCCCGTCCGGGCCGAACTCGCCGCGCATGCTGTCGCTCGCCACGTCGACGACCGGAAGGCCACAGGCGAGCATCTCGAGCGGCACCAGCGAGGGGTTGGTCAGCGAGAGCACCATGCCGCACGTCGCCTCGCCGTAGAGCCGCGCGAGCGCCGGGCCGTCGAGCACCCCGAGCCGGCGGGCCGCAAACGACGTGGCGATCTCCCGCGACTCGCCGAACAGGGCGATCTCGACGGCCGGTCGGCGACGGCGCAGCTCGCCCAGCGCGAGCAGGCCGAGCGCCGTCGCGCGGCGCGGAGTGGACGGGCGCGCGTAGAAGGCGACGAGGTCGCCGCGTCGCCGCTCGCCGCCGGCCGGCGGCGCGTAGCGCTCGTGGTCGACGGCCAGGTCGAACGCGCTTCCCGCGCTCCCGTACCGCTCGCGCAGCAGCCGGTCCAGCCAATGCGAGGCGGCGATGTGGCGCAGGCCCTGGCGGTACGTCCAGGCCGCCCACTCGCGCTCGGCCGAGGCACCGTGGAAGTCGGGCTCGTGATCCTGCACGAGATACGCGCGCGCCGCCGCGCCCGGCAGGCGCAGCACCGCCGGGACGGTCTGCCACCCGGTCGCGACGGCGACGTCGGCTCCCGTCCAGTCGCCCAGGCCGAAGTGCACCTGGGCGGCGAGCGGCCCGAAGAAGCTCGCGAAGCTCCGGGCCACCTGCTCGGCCGATCGGCCGGCGTGGCGGCCCTCGTCGTCGAGCACGTACAGCTCGCAGCGATGGCCGCGGGTCTCGAGGCCGCGCACGAGGTTGGCGATCGTCCCGTGGCCGCCGCTGCCCTCGCGAAACCACGGCACGACGATGCCGATGCGCAGCGGCCCGTCGCCGGCGGCGCCTCCGCGCTCCAGCGGCGCCGGGCCCTCGCGCAGCACGTCCATCAGGCCGGTCGGCGTGAAGATCCGCAGCGGCCCGGGCGCGGGGCGGCGGAGCAGGGCGCGCAGGCGGGCGCGATCGGCGCCGTTCAGCAGCGCGCCGAGCCTGCGGCGCATGTCAGCGACCCCCGACGGTCGTGCGGCGCCGGCGGTCACGGGCGCTGGTGAGCCTGTGCCTCACCTTGCGGCGCGCCGCAAGCAGGGGGCCGAGCACCGGCAGGGCGTTGATCCGCTGCCAGCGCCGCGCGTCGTGCAGGAGCTGACGGCGCTCGTGGACGAGGCCGCGCTCGGCCTCGATCCCGGCGCGGATGTCGGCGAGCAGCCGCGGCAGGTGGGCGTACGGGTCGGGCGCCGGCGCCGCGGCGATCTCGTGCAGCGCCGTCGCCATCGGGCCGCTCGCCTCCTCCCAGCCGGGCCAGGCGCGAGCCGTCCGGAGCGCGCCGCGGCGCAGGCGCCCCAGCAGCGCGCGGTCGCGCGCCAGCAGATCCAGCTGGCGCGCGGTGCCGCGCTCGTCGTCCCAGTCGACGACGAGCGCGTTGACGCCGTGGCGCACGTACTCCTCGTGGCCGGTCACCTCGGTCGTCACGCAGGTCGCGCCCATGTGGAACGCCTCCAGCGGCGGTCCGTACATGCCCTCGACGCGGCTGAGCTTCAGCAGCACGTCTGTGCGCGCGTAGAGCTCGGCCAGCTCCCGCTGGCCGAGCGGTCCGATCGCCCGCGCGGCGTCCTGCGGATCGAGCCCCTCGCGAGTGGGGCAGACGAGCGTCAGCGCCACGGGCTCGCTCATCGCCCGTACCGCGTGGATGGCCTCGCCGACGCCCTTGAACCAGGAGCGCGGGTCGCCCTCGACGAGCACCCTCAGCGGCCCCGGGCCGGGCTCCGGCGGTGCGGCGAGCGGGGCGAAGACCTCCTTGTCGATCCCGTTGCGGACGAGATGGACCGGCGCCTCCGGCCGCAGCTCGGCGAGCGTCTGCGCGATCCACGCGGCCTCGGTGATGAACGCCACCGGGAGATCGAGGGCGATACGGGCGCCGAGTCGGTCGGCCGGGTTCCAGGTCGGGTAGAAGCGGTCCTCGAGGCTCTGGACGAACGATGCATAGCGCTCGGCCGGCACGAGGAACAGCGTGTAGACGGTCTCCCACCACGTCGAGACGGCCACGTCGAAGCGCTCGCGGCGAGCCTGCGCGAGCGTCACCACGTGCAGGTGCTCGAGCTGCTCGTAGGGCCAGTGCGGCTCGGCGTGCTCGCGCACGAGGACGAGCGTCACGTCGAAGCCGTGGTCGCGAGCGAGGTTGCGCGCGTGCGTGACGACGACGCCGACCCCGCCCGAGAGCTGCAGGTCGTTGAGGAGGAAGGCCACCCGCACGCGCGGGTATCGTAGCCGCGGCCCATGGACGCCCGCGCCCAGATCCCCGGCGGCCCGCCGGCGCTCCCCGCCCGCATCGCGTTCGTCGGCCAGGCCACGTTCTTCGAGGCCTGCTCGCTCGAGCCCGACGTCGCCGCCGACCTCGGCTGCGAGAGCCGCTTCGTCGAGTTCCGTCAGGGCGCCGACGCAGATCGCCTGCTGGCCGAGCTCGAGGCGTACGCCCCCGACGCCGTCGTCGTGTTCCGCCCCGAGGTGCTGCCGGCCGGCGCGCTGCACGACCTGCCCGGCGTCGTCCTGGGCTTCCTCACCGAGCCGCTGCCGCGCACGCGCCGCGGCACGCCCGCTCACGAGGACCTCGAGCGCCGGCTCTGGGAGCTCGGCCAGGTCGATCCCCTGAACGTCGACCGCGTCGTCACCTTCGATCCATACATCGCCGGCGCGGCCGGCTCCATCCTCCCGGTGTGGCGCTCGCTGCCGCTGCCGGTCGCGGATCGCTTCTACCGCCCGGTCGGACCTCCGCCGGACGAGCCGCGCGTCCTGTTCGTCGGGCGCTCGACGCCGCACCGCGAGCGCATGCTTGCCGAGGTCCGCGAGCGCCGAGAGGTCCTGCACCTCGCGTTCGGCGTCGACGCCGCGCACCTCGAGGAGCTGCTCGACGAGCACCACGTCGCGATCAACGTCCACAACAACCCCTACCCGAGCTTCGAGAACCGCGTCTGCCTGCACCTCGCGGCCGGTCACCTCGTGCTGACGGAGTCGCTCAGCCCCAGCCACGGCCTCGAGCCCGGCATCGACCTGCTGGAGCTCTCGACCCCCGGGGAGCTCGCGGAGATCGTCACGATGCTCGAGCGCTTCCCGGGGATCTGGCACGACGTGCGGATCCGCGGTCGGCGCAAGGCCGAGATCTTCCGCGCATCGCGGGTGTATCCGCGCGTGCTCGCCGACCTGCTCGCCGACCTGCGCGCGCTGCCCTCTTCCCGGCCGGGCTTCGCACGCGCCGCCGACCGGCTCCTGGCCACCACGCACTGAGGTTCACGTCCACGATGGAGCTGCTTCCCACACGCCTGGAAGGCCCCCTGCTGATCGCTCCGACCGTCTTCGGCGACGAGCGCGGGTTCTTCGCCGAGACCTACCGGCGACGCACGTTCGCCGAGCTCGGCGTCGTCGAGGAGATGGTCCAGCACAACCACTCGCGCTCGCGCCGCGGCACGATCCGCGGGATGCACTTCCAGATCGGCGCCGGCGCGTCGAAGCTCGTTCGCTGCGCCCGCGGGGCGATCGTCGACGTGCTCGTCGACGTGCGCCGCGGCTCGCCGACGTTCGGCGAGTGGGAGGCGTTCGAGCTGACCGACGAGCGGCTGCACGTCCTCTACGCGCCGATCGGCTTCGCCCACGGCTTCTGCGTGCTCAGCGACGTCGCCGACGTCGTCTACCAGCAGAGCGCCTACTACTCGTCCGAGGTCGAGCGCGGCTTCTCGCTCGACGACCCGGACGTCGCGATCGACTGGCCCATCGCGGCGGGTGAGCGCATCGTCTCCGAGCGCGATCTCAGCGCCCCCCGGCTCTCGGAGATCGCCGGCTCGCTGCCGTTCGAGTACGAGTCGCGCTGAGCACGAGCGTCGCCGCCAGCACGAGCCCGGCGAGCGCGGCGGCGCTCCACGGGTGGCTGCGCAGCTCGGCCCGAATCGACCGAGCGCCGGGCCGGTGGGGCCCGCGATCGGTGGAGCGGGCCTCAGCCACGGTTCCGGTCGCCGCCTGCCAGCAGCGACGCCACCAGGCGCGGCCAGGCGACGGATGCGCGCAGCGGCTCGGCGGCGAGCCTCCCGCGAATCCGCGTCGAGCGGAAAGCGTCGGGGTTGCGGCCGACCTCGCCGAGCAGCTCACGAAGCTCCCATGGGCCCTCGAACGTCGCGAGCTCGACGCCCGGCTCGACGCCCGGCCGGTCGAGCGGGCGCTCGGCGAGCACCAGCAGCCCGGCGGCAAGCGCCGTGCCGATCCGGTCGCGGCCGGGCAGGTCGTCCTCCTCGGCCAGGTCCACCGCGACCGCGCAGCGGGCCTGCAGATCGGCGAGCCGGGCGATGCCCGCGCCGCCCGCCAGGTGCAGCAGGTCGAAGTCGTGCTTGGCCGGGTTCAGCAGCGCGTCGCGGCGCTTGCTCGCCGGGCCGTCGAACAGCGCCCGCACCGGGACCGCCGGCTCGCCGACCGGGGCGAACAGCGCGTCGTCGACCGGCAGCGGCTCGATCCGAGCGGCCGGCCCGACGGCTCGGGCGGCGTCGAGCGAGGCCGCGAGCACGACGTCGAAGCCCTCGAGCGCCAGCTCGTCGAGGCCCCTGCGCCGGCACGGGAGCCAGGCCGCCGAGCGCGCGCCCGCGGCGGCGATCGCCGCCGCGTCGCCGGGCTCGGGGTCGAGCGCGACGACGAGCCCCGCGGCGTCCGGCGACTCACGGCCGAGCGCCCCGGCGAGCGTCGCCGCGTCCAGGGCGCCGCCGGCCGCCCGCCCTCCCGGAGAGCGCTCCAGCCAGCGGAGCCGCACGCCGTCCGGCTGCACCGACGGGAGACAGGTGCCCCAGGAGCTGCGGCGACCGACGATGACGACGCTGGGCTCGGGCACGACGTGGGATCATGGCCGGCGATGCGCCTCTGTGTCGTCTCGGCCTCCGGGGCCCCCGAGCCGCGGGAGCCGGCGGGCGGTCTCTGGCGCGCCCTCGGGAACGTCGCCGGCGTCGTCCTCGCGGCGGCGGAGCCGCGCCCGAACGGCGACGGTGCGATCGGCACGGCACTCGACGAGCTCGGCGGCGAGCGATTCGACGTCGCGCTCGCGCTGCGGCCGGCGGACGCCGTGCGCCTCTACGACGTCCGTGCCGACGGTCGCGCGGTCCTGGTCTGGCCGGCGTCGGTCGCCGCCATCGACCTCGCTCGTCCCGAGCGCCTGCTCGACGTCGTCGCGGTCGACCTGCCGGTCGACCTCGTCGGCGTCGGCTCGGCGACCGCGGCGCTGTTGCGCGAGCTGCGCCCGGAGGCGCGGGTCCGTGAGATCCCTGCACCGGCCGCGGACGGCGCCGAGGCCGCGGAGGCGCTGGTCGCCGTTGTGAGCGAGCTGGCCGCCGAGCCGCCGCCGGCCGAGGCGCTCGAGCCCCGACGACTGATGGCCGACCTCGCCGCCGCGGTCGCCCAGCTGCGGATCGAGCACGAGCGCGCCCTACGCGAGCTCGCCGAGCTGCGCTCCGGCGCCCCGGCCCGCGCCGAGGCGGCGGCCCGCCGCGTGTGGCGCTCGGCGCCGCTCGCGCCGGTACGCCCGATGCTCGGCCCGCTGGTGCGGCGCACGCGGGGGCGAGGGTGAGGGGGGCGTCGCCACCGAGATCGTCGACGGCGTGCACACGATCGCCGCGTAAGCGCTAGCAGCGTCCTGGCGGGGCAAGATTGCCTGTCTAGAATGATTTGCGGCCAACGCAAATCGTTGATATCAGGCAATTCTGCCCCTAAAATCTCTTTTGCCATGCCCGCAAACGCGGTAATCCAGGAAACAGAGCTCATCGACGCCGCCACAGCCTGGCTCGCCGAACGCATGCCGGAGACCTGGACCGTCGAGCGCGCCAAGCGCGGCGCCATCAACGTGCCGGAGGCGCCGACCGACGCGCTCATCGAGTTGCGCGCTCCTAATGGCACATACACGACGATTGCCGTCGAGGCGCGCACGTCGATGGAACCTCGCGAAGTCGGCGGCTTGCTTCCGGGCATTGCACGCTCGCTTCGGGCGCTTGCGGGCTACGTCCCACTGCTCGTCGTGGCCCCGTGGCTCAGCGCGCGCACGCGCGAGCTGCTCGCCGACGAGAAGATCAACTACCTCGATGGCACCGGGAACGCGCTGCTCAAGCTCGACAACCCGGTCGTCTTCATCAAGTCCGACGGAGCGGAGCGCAACCCGAGCCCCAAGCCACGAGGGCCGGCGTCGATCCGCGGGCCACGAGCGGGCCGGCTGGTACGACTCCTGGCCGATGTCAGGCCGCCATATGCGGTCAGCGATATCGCGGCCGCCGCCGATCTCAACCCCGGCTACGTCTCGCGCCTGCTCGACGCGCTCGACCGTGACGCGCTGATCAGCCGCGGTCGCCGCGGCATTGTCGAAGATGTCGACGTCCCTGCATTGCTTCGCGCCTGGGCCGCCGGCTACGACGTCTTCAAGCGCGACTTCGCCATCAGCTTCATCGCACCCACCGGCGGCCCGAGCGCGCTGACCGCGCTCGCCGACACACCCAGCCGAGCCGCGGTGACCGGATCGTTCGCCGCGGTGCGCCTGGCGGCCGTCGCGGCGCCGGCCCTGCTGGCCGTCTACTGCGAGGATGTCCCGCTGATCGCCGGCCAGCTCGGCCTGCTGCCCGCTGACGAGGGCGCCAACGTGATCCTGCTGCGACCGTTCGATGACGTCGTCTGGGAGCGCACGTCGACGGATGCGGGCGTCTCCTACGTCGCCGCGTCGCAGCTCGTCGTCGACTGCCTGACCGGCAACGGACGCATGCCGGCCGAAGGCGAGGCCATCCTGCGATGGATGTCCGACAGCGAGGATCAATGGCGCCTCGCGAGCCTCCCGCAGCGCCGTCTACGCTGACTGGGTGACCAGCGTCGACCCGCGCTATGTCGCCGCTCGGCGCGCCCTCCTCGACGCGCTGTTCGCGCTTCAGGGCCACGCCGACGCGCTCGTCATCGCCGGCGCGCAGGCGGTCTACCTGCACACCGGCGACGGCGACCTGTCGATCGCGCCGTTCACCACCGACGCCGACCTCGCCGTCAACCCGCAACGCCTCAGCCGCGATCCTCTGATCGAAGCTGCGATGAAGGACGCCGGCTTTACGCTGGCACTCTACGACGGCCACATCGAGCCCGGGATCTGGACCGCGACCGTGAAGGTCGGCGCCGAGTCCGTCGACGTGCCCGTCGACCTGATTGTCCCCGAGGCCATCGCGCCCAGCGGGGGGCACAGGGGCGCGCGGCTCGGCATCCACGGCAAGCAGGCCGCACGCAAGGCGAGCGGTCTCGAGGGTTGTCTCGTCGATCACGCGCCGATGGTCATCGCCGCGCTCGAGCCAGACGATCGGCGCGCGATCACCGCCGAGGTCGCCGGACCCGCCGCACTCCTGATCGCCAAGGCACACAAGCTCCACGATCGGCTGCGGTCCACTAAGGCGGGGCGCCTCGATGACAAGGACGCCGCGGACGTCCTGCGGCTCATGCAGACCACCAAGCCGGCGGAAGTCGGCCAAACCCTCCGCCGCCTCACGCAAGACGAGACGGCCGGCGAGGTGACCACCGCAGCGATCGCGTACCTGAACAGGTTCTTCGGCCGGCGCGGCGCCCCCGGCATCGAGATGGCGATGCGAGCGACTCGCCTCGCGCTCCCCGCGGCTCGCGTCGAAGCGATCTGCATCGCCTACGCGGCGGTATTGACTGCGGCGGAAGGCTGACCCCTCGCGCTGGCCGCCGCCATCGCGTTCGACCACCAACTCGGCCGCCAGCCGCGCCCTCGCCGACCTCACGGCCTGATCATGTGGAACTACTCGCCTACAGCTCCTCGGCGATCTTCGGCGCCATGCGGTCGAAGGTCCTGAACGCGACGACGACGATCACGGCGAAGATCGCGATCGGGATCGCCAGCAGGAGCGGGTCGCCGAGGACGTCGAGCGTCGACGGCGCGCTGGGGTCGACGACCGCGTGGCGGAGCTGCTGGACGATGCAGGCGAACGGGTTGAGCAGCAGGAGCTTGGCGAGCGTGTCGTTCGTGACCGCCTCGATCGGGATCAGCACGAGCGAGACGAAGTACAGCGCCTGCAGGACCACCTCCCAGATCGGCCGCACGTCGCGGTAGCGCACGTAGAGCGCCGCCAGCAGCGACGCGATCGCCGTCGCCAGGACCGTCAGCGCCAGCAGCATCAGCGGCAGCTCCCAGAGCCACGTGAGGTGCGGTCCGCCGCCTTGGATCAGCAGGAAGAGGAAGACGACGACGTAGTTCATCGCGAGCGTGAAGAAGGCCGTCAGCACCACTGAGAACGGCACCGCCAGTCGCGGGAACTGGATCTTGCGGACGAGGATCTCCTTCTCCACCAGCGATCCGACCGCGCCGCTCGTCGCCTGTGAGAGGAACGTGAAGACGACGATCCCCTGCAGCAGCACGACGGGGTAGAACTCGACGTCGGGGAAGCGCAGGATCTGCGTGAAGAAGAGGTAGAGGACGCCGAACAGCAGGAGCGGGTGGACGAGCTGCCAGAGGTAGCCGAGCGCCGAGCCGTAGAAGCGCAGCTTGAAGTCGCTCACGGCGATCGTCCAGACGAGCGCCGCGAACCTCCGCAGCGGCACGCCGATCGCGGCCGGGCCGTGGATCGCGTCGTTGCGCCCGGTGGCGGCGGCGCGCGCCGCGCGCGCCGCCTGGGCGATCGCCGCCTCGGCTCCCGCCTGGGCGCCGGGCTCGCGCGCGGCCGTCGACGGCGAGCTCATCGTCTTCCCCCCCGGCGCGCTGGTCGTGCCCACGAGCTCACCGCTCTCCCTCCGCGGCATGCTCGAAGGCGACGTCATGCGGCACCATGACGAGGCCGCCGGAGTGGTGGGTGCCGGTGACGACGGCGGAGACGAGCCGCTCGCGACGGTCGATCAGCTTGGCGCCGGCGCCGCGATATGCGATGACCGGCGTCGCGAAGACGCGCCCCGGAGCGAACGGCACGTCGAACGCGGCGCGGAAGGCGACGGACTCGCCGGCCTTGACGACCCCTGTCTCGATCGCGCCCCATTCGGTCGACGTAGCGAACAGCGGATGGTGGCCGGCGTCCTCGAACAGCACGCTGAGCACGGGGTGCTCGACGCGCTCGGCGAAGCGCGCACGGACGCGGAAGCTCACCGCCCGGCCCTGGCCGAGGGTCTCCACGCGCTGCCCGTGCGAGTCCTCGAACCAGGCGTCGACGATCTCGGCGGCGCCGTCGCCGCTGCGATCGTCGGCCACGCCGCCCTCCTGCGCCGGATCCTGGGCCTCCTGTCCCACGCCGAAGTTCAGCTCGAGGTAGCTGCGCGCGACCTGCTCGGGGTCGCCGAAGTCGACGACTCGTCCGTGGTCGAGCAGCACCGCGCGGTTGCAGAAGCGCGTGACCGCGCCCATGTCGTGCGTGACGAGCAGCACCGTGCGGCCCTCGTCACGCATCCGGTAGAAGACGTCGAAGCACTTCTGCTGGAAGGCGGCATCGCCGACGGCCAGCACCTCGTCGATCAGCAGCACGTCCGCGTCGACCTGGATCGCGACCGAGAACGCCAGGCGCACGTGCATGCCGGACGAGTAGTTCTTGAGCTTCATGTCGACGAACTCCTCGAGCTCGGCGAACGCGATCACGCGCTCGAAGCGCTCGCGCGCCTCTCGCGGGGTGAGGCCCATCATCACGCCGTTGATCGTCACGTTGTCCTGCGCCGCGAGGTCGGGGTTGAAGCCGACTCCGAGCTCGATGAACGTCGACAGGCGACCGCTGATGTAGAGGCCGCCGGCATCGACGGCGTAGATGCCGGCCAGGCACTTCAGCAGCGTGCTCTTGCCCGATCCGTTGCGGCCGACGATCCCGAAGAACTCGCCCTGGTCCACGGCGAACGAGACGTCGCGCAGCGCCACGAGGCGCTCGGAGCCCGCGCGGCGGAACGGGTGCAGAGCACGCTCCTTGAGCGTGTGGACCTTCTCGGTGGGCAGCGTGAACGTCTTCGACACGCCGTCGACCACGACGGCCGCCGGCCGCGTGACGGTCTCAGGCACGCGCGAAAGGGTCGCAGACTCGCCAGCCGGATGGCGAGGAGCGCACGAGCGGCCGGGGGCCCGGCCGCTCGGCGTCAGTCGCCCCGCGGCCCGACGGACGGCGCGGGCGCATCGGAGTGGGGCCGTCAGCCTGCCGGCGGATCGTCCGGGGCGGGCAGGCGGACGTCGGGGGAGGCTGCCGCGAGGTTCTCGGCCTGGACGGCCTTCCACAGCTCCTCGCGGTAGACCGGCACGTCGCGGGGCGCGTCGATCCCGATGCGGACGGCGTTCGGCTCGACGCCGATGATCTCGACGATGATCCCGTCGCCGATCACGATCCGCTCGCCGACGCGGCGCCTGATCCTGAGCACGTTGCAGATCCTCGCAGGGTTCCGCGCGCTCAGGCGGCCGAGCCGAACAGCGGCGTGCGCACCGCGGCGTCGCCCGCGCCGTTGATCACCTGGTAGCCGCGGTCGCCGGCCACGATGATCGGCGCGCGCAGGTTCGCGCTGAAGCGGCCCTCGCCGCTCTCCGGGCGGACCGTGACATAGACCTGCGCCTCACGCGGGTCCGCGACGCCGATGCGCTCCGCCTCCGCGTCGGAGAGCTCCACCTCGTAGTCGGCGAAGAAGCGCCACGGGCTCGTCACCGGGAGCGCCAGCGCCGGGTCCTCGAGCGAGTGCAGCCAGAGGAAGGTCCCGCTTTCGTCGTGCGGCACGAGGGCCCAGCGCCTGCCGGCCAGGCCGATCAGGCCGTTGGGGAACTCGACGACCGCCTCGGGCGGCACCTCGAGGGTGCCGAAGCGGGTGCTCTCCACGGTCTCGGTCATCGGCTTGCTCCGGGGTCTATCGCAGGAAGTCGAGCAGCGACATCTGGACGAGGTCCGCACCGGACCGCAGCGCGGCCTGGTAGACAGACTTCTGGGTCGAGTAGGCGACGATCGTGCTCGCGATGTCGGCGTCCTCGGTCTCCGAGAGGAGCTGCATCGTCGACTCCTCGAGCTCGGCGAGCCGCGTGCCTGCGGTCTCGAGCCGGTTGGCGGTCGCGCCGACGCGCGCGCGGATGCCCAGCAGGTGGTCGATCTGACCCTGCATGTCCTGAAGGTCGACCGTGCCCAGCGAGGCCCCGTCGCCGGCGCGGAGGTGCGCTGCCGCGTCGCGCATCACGCGGAGCAGGTCGCCGGTGGCGGTCGCCGAGCCGCCGAGCACCTCGTCGCCGCGGACGCCGACGCCGAGCGCGACGCCCGGCCCGAGCTGGCGCACGATCGCGCCGGAGTCGCCTGCATAGAGGTCCGATCCCATCGCGTACGGCTTGATGTCGGTGCGCGTCCCGCCCAGGACGTAGCGCCCGTCGTACGTGGTGCTCGCCTCCTGCTTCATGGCGTCGGCGAGCTGGTCGATCTCCTCCGCGATCGCGTCGCGGCTCGTCTGCGCCTGGTCGTTCGCGCCGCGGACGATCAGCTCGCGGGCACGCTGCGCGAGGTCGCCGATCTTCGAGAGCGCCGTGTCGGTGACCGAGGCCCAGCCGAGCGCCTCGCGGACGTTGCGCTTGTACTGGCTCGTCGCCTCGAGCTCGCCGCGCAGGGCCATCGCGCGGCCGGCGCCGTACGGGTCGTCGGACGGCTTGGTGATCTCCTTGGTGGACGACAGCTTGCGCTGCAGCAGCGAGAGGCGCTGGTCGACGGTCGTCAGGTCGGCGAGCACGGACCGGACGAGCATCCCGTTCGTGATCCGGGTGGACATCGCTACAGGCCCACCCGTCCGGTCCGGTTGATGAGCGTGTCGAGCATGCCGTCGATCGCCGACATCGCGCGCGCCGACGCCTGGTAGCCGCGCTGGAAGCGCACGAGATCGGTCATCTCCTCGTCGAGCGAGACGCCGGCGACGCTCTGGCGGCGGTCGTCGAGACTGTTGGTCAGCGCCCGTGCCGTCGCCTCGCGGCGGGTCGCGTCGGCCACGTCGCTGCCGATCTGCGTGACGAGTCGCGCATACCTGGAGTCGGCGGCGCCGCCGCGCAGCGCCGCGACCTGGAGCGCGACGTCGTTCGCGCCCGCTGCGCCGACGCCGGCCCGGACCGTGGTGCCGTCGATTCCGGGGGACAGGCCGAGCTCGAGGATGCCGGAGGCGCTGAGCGTGAAGCTGAAGAAGGTCGAGCCGGTCGGGGAGTAGGCGGTGTTGACCGACGTCGCGAGGGCCTGCGCCGTCTGCGCCAGCTCGTCCTGGTAGCCGGCGATCTGCGAGGCGGGCCCGGAGAGGTCCCGCAGCGCCCCGAGACGGCCGCCCGGGTCGGTCGCGAACGTGACCGGGAACGTTCCCGCGGGAACCGACGCCGTGCCGCCCGCGTCGCTGTCGACGATCAGCACCGAGCCGAGCGTGACCTGGCTGCCGCCGCCCGCGCCCTGGGTCACCGACACCTGGCCGAGCTCGGCGAGCTGGTCGAGGAGCAGGTCGCGCCGATCGAACAGGTCGTTCGGCTGCGCTCCGGACCGCTCGGCGTCGCGGATCGCGTTCAGGGTCGCCGCGAGGTCGCGCGCGAGGCCGTCGACCGCACCGCCGGCCGCCGTCAGCGTCGTGAGCTCGTTGCCGGCCTCCAGGCGCGCGCTGTCGAGCCTGTGCTGCAGGTCGTTGATCGCCGCGGCGAGGTTGGCGCCCCGCTCGACCAGCGCCTGCCCGGCGGCCACGCTCTCCGGTGCGTTGGCGAGGTCGTTCCAGGCGCTCCAGAACCGGCTGAGCTCGGCGCTCAGGCCGTTCTCGCCCGGCTCGGCGAGCGCCGACTCGATCTGGTCCAGTGCGGACGATCGCGTCCCCTGGTAGCCGAGCTCCATCGCCTGGCCGCGGTACTGCAGGTCGAGGAAGTCGTTGCGGATGCGGCGGTACTGCTGCACGTCCACGCCCGTGCCGATCCGCGCCGCGGAGCCGTCGGGGAGCGCGCCCGCGGGAAGGATGAGCGGCGTGGACGCCGACAGCACGGCCTCCTGGCGCGTGTAGCCGGGGGTCTGGGCGTTGGCGATGTTGTGGGAGGTGGTGTTCAGCGCACGCTGCTGGGCCAGCAGCCCGCGGAGCGTCGTCTGGAGCCCGAGGAACGTGGAGATCGGCATCGGTCAGGCCTGGAGGTCGAGGATCCGGTGCTGAGCGCTCTGGCCGGCGGGCCGGCCCGCGGCGGCCGGCGCCTCGCCGGGCGGCTTGTAGCCGGCCGCCGGCTCCTGGCTGAGCAGGCCGACCAGGTGGTCGAGGAACGAGAGCTCCTGGCGCATGAGCGCGCGATTCATCCCGTGCTCGCGGGCGATCTCGGTCAGCAGGCCGCGAAGCTGGGCGCTGCGGGCGCGGGCGGCCTCGCCCTCGGCCGGCGTCATCAGTGTGGTGAGGGCTTCGAGCGTCACCATGCCGGGAGGCAGGCCGAGTGCGGCGCCGGCGCGCCTGAGCAGGTCGCTGCGCTGCACCTCGAGGCGCTCGCGCGCTCCCATCTCGCCCTGGATCTCGCTGAGCGAGGTGAGCACTGCGCCCACGTCGCGCCCGCGAATCGCTCCGCCCTGGCGCAGGACGCAGGCCAGCAGCCGCTCGGCGGAGCCGATCTGGACGTCGAGGTGCCTGAGGGTCTCGGCGCAGAGCGCGGCGTGCGGTCGGGCCCCGGTCACCGCTCACCGCCGAGTGCGTCGTAGACCTCGCGCGCGAGGCCGATGCCGCCGCTGCGCGTCAGGGCGTCGGCGAGCGTGCCGGGCAGCAGGTCCCGGTAGGCGGCGGTCGCCGCGGTCTCGCCCTCGCCCAGGGCGCCCGCTGACAGCACCTTCGTGAGCTCAGTCGTGAGTGCTCGCTCGAACGAGAGCGCGGCGGCGTAGCGCCGCTCGGCCTGCGGGCCGGCGCGCCGGACGTCCGCCGGGATGGCGGCTGCGGGGAGCGGGCCGAGGTCGCCGGGGACGCTCACGAGCGCAGCCCGTTTGCGATCTGCAGCATCTGGTCCTGGGTCTGGACGGCGCGGCTCGCGAGCTGGAAGCTCCGCTGGGCGTCGATCATGTCGACCATCGCGCTCGCGAGGTCGACGTTCGAGGCTTCGAGCGCCCCTTGGACGAGCGACGAGCCCGTGGCCGCCTGAGCCGCGCCGCTCGCCGCCGTCGTCACGAAGCGGCTCTGCCCGTCGGCGCGCAGCCCCTGCGGGGCGCGGACCGTGAAGAGCTGCAGACGCCCGAGAGCCCGGTCTGCGACCGAGACCGTGCCGTCGGAGGCGATCCGCACGTCGTCCTCGGATGTGCCGGGCGGCAGGCTCAGGGGCGGCTCGACGAGATCGCCGTGAGCCGTGCACAGTCGGCCGCGCGCGTCGGCGCGCAGCGACCCGTCGCGCGTCAGCGCGAGCGAGCCGTCCGGGCGGCGCACGCGGATGAAGTCGTCGCCCTCGATCGCCACGTCGAGCGCCCTGCCGGTCTCGCGCAGGGCGCCCTGCGACATGGAGCGCCCGTCCACCGCGGCGCCGGCGCCGGCGCCGTGCATCGTCCGACCGTTCTCGGCGCGGCTGTAGAGGAGGTCGCGAAATGCGACGCGCGTGTGCTTGTAGCCGGTCGTCGAGACGTTCGCGACGTCGTTCGCGAGGGCGTCGAGGCGATCCTGCTGCGCGGTCATCCCGCTTGCCGCTGAGTACAGGCCTTCGAACATGCTGATCGGCTCCTCGTGCGTCGCCGGTCGCTAGAGCGCGCCGACCTGGTTCACGGCCTTCCCGAGCGTGCCGTCGATCGTCGTGATCACGCGCTGCCCGGACTCGAAGGCGCGCAGCGAGGCGATCATCTCGACCATGGCACGGACGGGGTCGGCGCCCGAGGCCTCGAGCGCCCCCGCGCGCACGCGGCCGGTCGCGGCGCCGGAGGTCGTGCCCGCAAGGAGGTTGTCGCCGGCCTTGCGGGCGTCGGACGCGGCGAAGACCCCGATCCGGGTGCCGTCCACGGCGCCGTCGCGTACCGCGACCGGTCTGCGGTCGGGGCCCAGCACCTCGTGTCCTTCGGCCGTGACGAGCGTTCCGCGCGCGGAGGCCGAGAACTGCCCGTTGCGGGTGAGGCGCACGCCCTGGGGTGTGCTGACGGCGAAGAAGCCCTCGCCCTCGATCGCGAAGTCGAGCGGCTCGCCGCTGTCGCGCACCGCCGCGGGCGAGAGGTCGGTGACCTGCCGGCGGATCTCGGCACCGAGCCCGAGCGGACCGACGGCGGCGCCCGACGAGCGGTCGGCGAGCAGGAGCTCGCCGAAGCTCGCCTGCGCGACGCGATCGCTCTTGTAGCCGGGGGTGGAGGCGTTGGCGAGGTCGTTGGCGAGCGTGTCCTGGCGCGCCATCTCGGCGACCATCCCCGAGGCGGCGATGTATAGCCCGCGATCCATGGGCCCGGTGATCGGCGGCGGTCCGCCATCCTTTAGCCACCGCTCCTGTGCGCTGGGACCGCTCGGGCCGCGGCTCGTCGTCAGCTCGGATGCGGTGCTGACGACCGTCCCTGATCTGGGCCCACCGGCTTGGACGCGGGCGCTACACGGCCTCGCTGAGCAGCTCCGCGTGATCGCCCAGGGAGGAGCGCAGCGAGCGCCGCAGCTCCGAGTGGATCTGGCAGACGCGGCTCTCGGACACGCCGAGCAGCTCGCCGATCTCCCGTAGCGTCAGCTCCTTGACGTAGAGCAGGACGGCAACCTGGCGCTGGCGCTGAGGCAATCGGTCGAATGCGGCGCGGAACCGTGCCTTGGCGTCGATCGAGATGGCCGCTCGGTCGGGATCGGCCCTGTGGTCGGAGCTCAGCAGCGTGTCGATCCGCTCGACGTTGAGGTCGCTCTCCTCGCGTCCGACGACCTCGTTGAGCGACATGACGTCGGCTGTCGCGAGGCGCTGCTCGTGCTGGCGCAGCTCCTCGGCGGTCAGTCCGACCATGTCGGCGATCTCGTCGGAAGAGGCCCGCCTGCGGTGGACCGCGCCGAACTCGCGCTGTGCCACCTCGATCTGGCGCTGGGTGCGGCGGACCGGGCGCGGAGCCCAGTCGAGCTTGCGCAGCTGGTCGAGCACCGCTCCGTGGATGCGCGTCCACGCGTACTGCTCCAGCGTCGCCCCCTTCTCGGGGTCGTAGCGGTCGATCGCCGCGATCAGCTCCACCAGGCCGCACGAGACGAGGTCCTCGACATCGCAGCTCGCGGGCAGCTCCGCCGCCTTGCGGTAGGCGATGAACTTGACGAGCGGGGCGTAGCTCATCACGAGGCGGTTGCGCAGCCGCTCGTCCCCGCTGTGGCGGTACTCGTACCAGAGGTCTTGCGCGCTGGAGCTTGCGATCCAGCGTTGGCGGGGCTGTGGCTGCAGCGGATCCATGCCGCCGCGCTGACGGAGCTGCGGTGCGTCCATGCCTAGTTCTCCACGGGATACAGGGGCTGTTTCGTCCGGCCGACGTCCCATCGGCGCCCGGTTGCGCTGGTTTGACCGGATTCGACGAATGGTCAGTTTTCTGGGCTGAGAGGTGGGCTCCTCCTAAAGAACGGTCGTCAGGTGTCGATGACCGGTCCGCCATGTCGTCTGCCGAGCATTCCGAGAGCCTCGTCGCGCAGGCGACGTCGACCGCCCAGGCATGCCTGGAAGCCCGCGATCTCGCGGGCTGGCGCCGGGTCTTCGCGGAGGTCGCGGTCGAGCCCGACCGCCATCGGCGGTATGCCGCACGCAAGGGTGTGCTCGCGGCCGGGCTCGAGGGCGCCGGAGAGCACGAGCCGGCGATCGTGGCGCAACGGATGCTGATGGTCGCGCAGGCCGCCGTCGACCTGCTCGAGGAGGAGCCGCGCGAGCCCGTCTTCCTGAACCTGGCGGGCGTCGCGCTCTACGAGCTCGGCCAGTGGACGGCCGCCGAGATCCTCTTCGGCGCGGCGCTCCGGCTCAGCCCGACCGTTCCCCACGCCGCGGACAATCGGGTCGCCGCCGGCCGGCGGCGAGCGGCAAGGGTGCCGGGACCCCGACTGCCGGCGCGCGTCGCCTCCGCCCTGGATGACCTGGCCTATCGCGCGGGGGCCTGCGCGCGCCGTGCCCAGCCCGTCTCGGGGCTCACCGCGAGCCTGTGCATGATCGTGCGGGACGAGGAGGAGATGCTTCCCCGCTGTCTGGCGGCGGCTCGGCCCGCGGTCGACGAGATAGTCGTCGTCGACACCGGATCGACCGACCGCACGATCGAGATCGCCCGCTCGTTCGGCGCACGCGTCATCGAGCGCGAGTGGACCGGCTCGTTCGCGCAGGCGCGCAACGTCGCGCTCGACGCGGCCACCGGGGACTGGATCCTCGTGCTCGACGCCGACGAGATCCTCGTGGAGGGCGACGCCCCCCGATTGCGGGTGCTCCTCGGTCGGACGTGGCGCGAGGCGTTCTACCTCGTCGAGACCAATCACACGGGGGAGATCGGCGATGGCACGGCGGTCACGCACAACACGCTGCGGCTGCTGCGCAACCGGCCGGAGTACCGCTACGAGGGCCGGATCCACGAGCAGATCGGTCAGTCGCTCCCGGGTGGCCTGCCCGAGCGGCTCGAGGCCTCGGACGTGCGGATCGACCACTTCGGCTACCTCGGCGTCGTGCGTCACGACAAGGACAAGGCCCGGCGTAACGTCGAGCTGCTGCAGCGCCAGCAGAACGAAGGTGACGAGAGCATCTTCCTTCACTTCAACCTGGGCTCCGAGTACGGCGCCGCGGGGGAGGTCGAGGCGGCCGTCGCGACATTCGAGCGTGCCTGGGACCTCGTGCGCGCCGATCCGCAGCGCGAGGCGTTCGGCTTCGTCCCGGCCCTGGTCGCGCGGCTCGTGCGCGCCCGGCGCCTGGTCGGGAGGGCCGAGGACGCCATCGCGCTGGCCGACGAGGGGCTGTCCTTCCTGCCGGGCTTCACCGACCTCGTCCTCGAGCAGGCGCTTGCGGCAGGTGGCTCCGGAGATTTCCAACGCTCCGTCGAGCTCTTCGAGCGCTGTCTGGAGATGGGCGACGCACCAAGCCGCTACATGGCGACGGTCGGCGCGGGGAGCTTCCTCGCGCTGGTCGGGCTGGCCGACGTGCGCAAGGCGATGGGCGACACGCGGAGCACGCTCGAGATCCTGCGCCGCTGCCTGACCGAGCACCCGCTCTATCCCGGCGCGGTCGCCCCGTACGCCGACGCGCTGCTCGCGAGCGGCGCCGCTGCACCCGACGTCGAGGCGGCGATCGTCGAGCTGATCGGCACGCCGGGCCCGTCTGCCAGGTTCCTGCTCGCGATCGCCCTCTACGAGGCCGGGCACGCCGCGGCCGCCGAGCCGCATCTGCGCGCCGTCGTCGCCGCCCAGCCGCGCAACGCCGGGGCGCGCGTCGCGCTCGCCGAGTGCCTGCTCTCGCTGCGCCGCTGGACGGAGGCGGCCGACGAGGCAGCGGCGGTCCCCGCCGGCGATCCGCGCGCGTCGAGCGCCCGTCGCACGGAGCTCTTCGCGCGGATCGTGGCCGCCGATCTCACCGGCGCGCAGCGGACCGGGGTGGTTGCCGACGGCGACCTCCCGGTGGGAGAGCTGGCCGCCTACGAGGCGTGGGGCCGCGCGGCGGCCGGGGCGAGCGCCGACGTCGTCTCGCGCGAGGGCGCGCTTTCGCTGGCCGTCGCGCTCGAGGCGCTGCTGCGGGTTCGGGAGGTCGACGCGGCCGGGCCGCTCGCGGCGCTGATCGAGCGCTCCGCGCTGCAGGCACGCGAGCGCCACGAGCTGCTGGCCGGCATCTACCTGCGGCGCGGCTTCCTGGACTCGGCCGCCGACGAGTGGACGGCGGCCTGCCGTGAGGACGGCATCGACGCCGCCGCGCTCACCGGCTTGGCGCGCGTCGCGCGCGCCAAGGGCATCTTCGACGACGCCCTGACCCTCGCGCGCGAGGCCGGATCGCTCGATCCGGCCTGCCGCGCGGCGTCCTCGCTCATCGGCGAGCTGGAGCGCTCCGCCGAATGTGGCCTGGAGCACGTGGTCGGATGAGACCCCGGCTCAACTTCTCGGGGATCGCGCCGATATCCGGGGCAGGCGCGCCGCGCCGATCGACGTCGGGAAGACAGCGAGAGCACCTGCAATGAGCTGGAACATCAGCAGCGCCGCCCCGCTCAGCCCGGCCCTTGCCTCGGTGAGGACCGGTCCCATCCATTCGGGGCAGCCCGGCGGCGACTTCCCAGGAGAGCTGCGGACCGGGCAGGCGGGTGCAGGCCACCCCGCATCCCTCGACGCGGCGCCGCCGCGCGAGGCTCGGGAGCTGCTCGACGCGGCCCAGCGGGCGATCCGGCAGCTGCACGAGCAGGGGCGCGAGCTGCACTTCGAGATCCACGACGGCGACGTTCGCATCGAGATCCGCGACCTCGACGGACGTGTCCTCGACCGGATACCGCCGGGCCGGGCGCTCGACCTGCTCACCCAGTCCGGACCTGTGGGGCGTCTGCCATGAACCTCGCGCTCGGTGGCCTGGCGTCCGGACTGGACACGGCCTCGCTGATCGACCAGATCATGCAACTCGAGCGCCGTCCCCGGGTGCGCCTCGCGATGAGCGAGACCGTCGAGCAGGCCCGGCAGGACTCGCTGCGGCAGGTCACGACGCGACTGCGGAGCCTGCTCGCCGCCACCAAGGACCTCGCCTCCACCGCGACCTGGGCGGACACCCAGGCGGTCGACGTCTCCGACACGACGAAGCTCGCCGTCCGTCGCACCGGTGCGGCGGCGATCGGCGGCTACGTCGTCGAGGTCAGCGCCCTCGCTCGCGCCGAGCAGCGCAGCTACGACTTCACCGCCGCGGCCGGCACGCTCGACGTCGGCGGCGAGCAGTTCACGTTCTCGGCAACCGACGACGGCAACGCGGTCGCGGCGGCGATCAACGCTCGCGCGACGAGCGCGTTCAACGCCGTGTTCCTGGACGGCTCTGCCGGTGGGACCGCGGACCGCCTGGTGCTCACGCGCAAGCAGACCGGCGTCTACGCTCCGGGTGCCGTCACGGTGGGCGGCCCGCAGCTCGGCCCCGAGACGTTCAAGTCGGGGGCGGACGCGGCCTTCACGATCGACGGCGTCGCCGCCACGTCGGCGACGAACGTCGTGTCGACGGCGCTGCCGGGCGTCGAGCTGACGCTCAAGGGCCTCGGTGCGGCGACGGTCAACGTCTCGGCCCCTGCTCCCGACCCCGAGGCCGTCAAGGGCAAGCTCAAGGCGTTCGTCGACCAGTACAACCAGACGATCGACCTGATCCGCGGCGCGACCTCCGAGAAGCGCGTGCCGGCCGCCACGACGACGGCGGACGCCAAGAAGGGCGTCCTGTTCGCGGACACGCAGCTCACGGGCCTGCTCAGCAGCCTGCGCGGCATCGTCGCCGATGTCTCGGGCCTGGGGGGCTCGATCCAGCGGCTCTCCGACCTCGGCATCTCGACCGGCGCCGCCACCGGCGGTGCGGCTACGGCCGACTCGCTGGCCGGCAAGCTCGTGATCGATGACGCGAAGCTGTCGAGTGCGCTCGCCGACCACCGCGGCGACGTGCGGGCCTTTCTGTCCGACGCGACCGCTGGTCTCGCCGCCCGCGTGACGTCCGTGCTCGATCCCCTCGTCCGCACCGACGGGGCGATGGATGCCCGCACCGGAGAGGTCGGGCGTCGGATCGCGGACATCGGCAAGTCGCTCGAGCGCATGGACGCACGGCTGGAGCTCAGGCAGTCCCGGCTCCAGCAGACGTATGCCGCGATGGAGACGGCACTCGCGCAGGTGCAGCAGCAGGGCTCCTGGCTCTCCGGCCAGCTCGCGTCGCTGAATCGCTGAGACCCGGCCGATCCGGGTGTGGATCGGCTCAACTCCGGGGGCCTGCGGCCGATCACCGTGGCGTCCGTCCCCGTCCACGGAGAGCCATGAGCGCCTACGCCGCCCCCGCCCCGAACGCCTATCGTGAGAGCGCTGTCCTCACCGCCTCGCCCGAGCGACTCGTCGTCCTGCTCTACGACGGGGCGCGCCGCTTCCTCACGCAGGCATCGGTCGCGATGGCCGAGGGCCGGCACGACGTGGCGAGCGACCGCCTCGGACGCGCCGAGGCGATCATCGACGAGCTTCTCGAGACGCTCGATCTGTCCGCCGGGGAGGTCGCTGAGCGGCTGCAGGGCCTCTACCTCTTCTTCAGGCGCCACCTCTTCGAGGCGCGCATGCACCAAGACAGCGAGCGCGCGGAAGCGGTCAACCGGCTGATGGGAGAGCTTCGCGACGCCTGGGCCGAGGTCGCCGGCGCATGACCGCGGCATACGAGCGCCTCGCCGACCTCGCCGGCCGTGCGAGCCATCTCGCCGCCGAGGGGCGCTTCGACGAGCTCTCCTGCGTGCTGGAGGAGACCGCCGCGCTGCGCGAGGCGCTGCCGGCCACGCCGTCGCCGGCCGTCGAGCGCTCGCTGCGCATCGCGGCGGTCGCCATGGCCGAGACCGAGGCCGCGGTGGCTTCGGCGATGCGCGTGCTCGCCGCGGACGCTTCGCGGCTCGAGGCCGGCCGCACGGCCGTGCGCGGCTATCGCGCCACCGCCGGCTCAAGTTCGGCCGTCGGCGACCGATGACACCGGGCGGCGCCCATGGAGGGCCCCGCCGAGTCGTCCATGGAGGACACCGAAACGGAGCCTGCCATGGAACTCTTCGACACCACCCAGCTCGGACTCGAGCGCGCGATCGCCGGCGCCGCCCAGCGCCATGAGGCGCTCGCCGGCAACCTGGCCAACGCCAACACTCCCGGCTACGCCCCCAAGGACGTCGACTTCCACGGCGTGCTGCGGGCCGCGTTCGCATCCGGCCGCGACGCGGTCGCGACGGCCGCCTTCACGGTGACGTCGCAGCCCGGGGTGATGCGGGCCGACGGCAGCGGCGTCGACGTGGACGCCACCGCGGCGCAGGTCGCGCAGAACGGCCTCGACCACCAGTCGCTCGTGTCGGTGGCGCGCGGCCGCATCGACATCCTCGAGTCGGCGATGGGCGTGCGCTGATGGGGCTCTTCGACGCACTCGAGATCTCCGCCAGCGGCCTCAGCGCCGAGCGCCTGCGGATGGACGTCGTCGCCGAGAACCTGGCGAACGCCCAGAGCACGCGCGGCGCCGGCGGCGGGCCGTACCGCCGCAAGGAGGTCGTCCTGCAGGAGGCCGGAGGCGGCGCGTTCGCGATGGCGCTCGATGCGGCGCGTGCGGGCGGATCCGCATCTCGCGGGGTGCGCGTCGCGGCGATCGTCGAGGACGGCGCCCCCGATCGGCTGGTCTACGACCCCGGGCATCCCGACGCCGACGCGCGCGGGTACGTGCGGATGCCGAACGTGAACACGGTCACCGAGATGGTCGACCTGATCGCCGCCTCGCGTGGCTACGAGGCGAACGTGACGGCGATGCAGGCCGCCAAGCAGATGTTCACCAAGACGCTCGAGCTGCTGCGCTGATGGCGATCGACCCGACGTTCGCCGTCGGCGGCCCCGAGTGGCAGGTCGGCCTCCAGGAGGCGCCCGCCGCCGGGCAGGAAGCCTCGGGCCGGGGCTTCGGCTCGATGCTGGCCGACCAGATCGAGCAGCTCTCGGCGCTGCAGGAGGACGCGGCGGCGGCGTCGCGCAGCCTGGCCGACGGCACCGCGGGCGACCCCGCGTCGATCGTCATGGCCGTCGAGCGGGCGCGACTCGCGATGCAGTTCGCCTCGCAGATCCGCGCGAAGGCGGTCGAAGCGACGCAGGACATCTTCCACACCCAGGTCTGAGCGAGCTCCGCCCGTGCCGATCAAGTCGCTGCTCGCAGACACCTCGCCCCGGTCGCGCCTGATCCTCGGCGCGGTGGCGTTGGGCCTCGTGGGCTTCCTGCTGCTCGTCTTCAAGCTCGCGTCGCAGCCGAGCTTCGCGACCGTGCTGACCGGCCTCGATCCCGCCCAGACCGGCAAGATCACCGCCGCGCTCGACGAGCGCGGCGTCGGCTACGAGATCAGGTCGAACGGCACCGCGCTGGCCGTCGAGAAGGCGCAGGTCGCACAGGCGCGCATCGCGCTGGCCGAGCAGGGTCTCGCGGGAGCGGGCAAGCCGGGCTTCGAGCTGTTCGACAAGCAGAAGCTGGGCAGCTCGGACTTCCAGCAGCAGGTGACCTACCAGCGCGCGCTCGAAGGCGAGATCGCGAACACCATCCGCCAGGTGCAGGGCGTGACCGACGCGCAGGTCCAGCTCGTCATGCCGAAGGACCAGCTCTTCGCCGACGGCGAGACGCCGGCCACCGCGGCGGTGCTCCTGAGCGGCGCGGCCGCGACGCTCGATCCCGGCGCGGTGCGGGGCATAGCCTCGCTCGTCGCGTCGAGCGTCCAGGGGCTCAAGCCGCAGAACGTCTCGATCACCGACGCCTCCGGCCAGCTCGTCTGGCCGACCGGCGAGGTCGACGGCACGGCGGCGGCGGGCGTGCCCGCCAAGCAGGCCGCCCAGAGCCGCTACGACGCCCAGCTCGCCGGTGGGCTGACGGCCCTGCTTGCTCAGACGGTCGGGCCCGACAAGGCGCGCGTGCAGGTGACGAGCGACCTCAACGTCGACCAGGCGACCGAGGAGAAGCTGAGCTACGCCAAGAAGGGCGTCCCGCTGCGTCAGCAGAAGGACGTCGAGCGCCTGAAGGGCGCCGGCGGCGGCGCGAGCGGCGTGGCCGGCAGCGGCTCGAACATCCCCAGCTACGCCGGCGGCGGTGCCTCCGGCGGGTCGTCCGACTACAGGCACGAGACCAGCGACACGACCTACGGGGTCGACAAGACCGTCACGCGCACCAAGCTCGCGCCCGGGACGATCAACCGCCTCAGCGTCGCGCTGGTCGTCGACGAGGCCGTGCCCGGCGCGCAGGTCGAGCAGCTCCGCGACGCGGTCACCGCGGCGGCGGGCATCGTGCCCTCGCGCGGCGACACGCTCACCGTCAGCCGCGTCGCCTTCTCCAAGCCGGAGCCGAGCGCGCTCGGCGGACCGGTCGCCACGATCCTCTCGGGGGCCAAGTACGCGGCCCTTGCGCTCGGGCTGCTGGCGTTCCTGTTCCTCGCGACCCGCCACCTGCGCCGCCGCGAGGGCGAGTCGCTCGGTGAGCCCACCTGGCTGCGCCAGATCGAGGCGCCCGCGACGCTGGCCCAGCTCGAGCACGAGACGACCGTCGCCGAGGCGCCGTTGCCCCTGCCGGTGAGCGACCCCGCGCGAAGGCGCGTCGAGGATCTCGCCGAGCGCGATCCGGCGCGCGTCGCCCAGCAGGTTCGGACCTGGCTGCAGGAGGACTAGCGGTGACGGCCGACCTCGCCGCTCCTCCCGAGCGCCGCGGCCTGCCGGCCGGGCCCGGCCGGGCGCTCGCGACGGTCTCCGGGCGCCGCAAGGCGGCCGTCCTGCTCGTGAGCCTCGGGCCCGAGCGTGCGGCCGACGTCTTCAAGCACCTCAAGGAGGACGAGATCGAGGCGCTGTCGCTCGAGATGGCCAAGACGCAGCAGGTCCCCAAGGCGACCAGCGAGGCGGTCTGGCGCGAGCTCGTCGACACGGTCCTCGCCGAGTCCTACGTAGCCGAGGGCGGCGTCGACTACGCGCGCGACGTGCTCGAGCGCGCGATGGGAGCCGATCGCGCCCGAGAGCTGATCGGCCGTCTCTCGGCGACGATCGAGCGACGCCCGTTCGAGTTCCTGCGCCGCTCCTCGCCGGAGCAGGTCCACGCCTTCCTGCGCAACGAGGCGCCGCAGACCATGGCGCTCGTGGTCGCGAACCTCCACACCGCGCTCGCCGCCGAGGTCCTGTGCCTGCTCACCCCCGAGCAGCAGGCCGACATCGCGCTGCGCATCGGGACGATGAGCGAGATCAACCCCGACGTGACCCGCGACGTCGAGGGCGTCCTGCGGCAGAAGCTCTCGAGCGTCGTCATGCAGGGCTACCGCCCGGCGGACGGCGTGCAGTCGCTGGCCGACATCCTGGGTCACGCCGACCGCTCGACGGAGCGCAACGTCCTCGACACGCTCGCCGAGCGGGACGCCGGGCTGGCCGAGTCGGTACGCATCCTGCTCTTCACCTTCGAGGACATCGTCAAGCTCGACGATCGCTCGATCCAGCTCGTCCTCAAGGAGGTCGACACCAAGGACCTCTCGCTGGCGCTGCGCGGCGTCGCCGGCGAGGTCCGCGATCGGATCTTCGCGAACATGTCCGAGCGCGGCGTCGAGCTCCTGCGCGAGGAGATGGAGTACCAGCCCGCGCAGCGGCGCTCCGTCGTCGAGGAGGCGCAGGGTCGCGTCGTCGCGATCATCCGCAGGCTCGAGGACAGCGGCGCCGTCGTCATCGGCCGCGCCGCCGACGACGACCAGATGGTCTAGCGATGGCGGTTCCGTACGAGCTGCCCGTGCTCGAGGCCACCCTGCCTCCGGATCCCTCCGGCGATCCGGCGCGCGACGCCGGGCCGGCGAGCGAGGAGGATCCGCTCGAGCTGCTGGAGGCCGCGCGCGCGGAGGCCGACGCGATCCGCGCGGCGGCGCGCGCCGCCGGCCACGCCGAGGGCGTCGAGCTGGGCCGCGCAGAGGTGCTCGCGCAGGCCCGCAGCGGCGTCGCGGCGCTCGCCTCCGCGGCCTGCGCCCTCGACGCAGCCAGGGACGAGGTCGCGGAGCGTGTCGAGACGGCCGCGGTCGAGCTGGCGCTGCGCATCGCGGAGAAGGTCGTCGCGGGGGCGCTCGAGGTCCGGCCGGAGCGCGTCCTCGAGGTGGTTCGCGGCGCGCTGCGCTGCCTCGCGGAGCGCGAGCGCGTACAGGTCCTGGTGCACCCCGACGACCTCGCGATCGTCCGTGCGGGGATCGACGAGCTGGCCACCGAGCTGGGCGGCATCGAGCACGTGGAGATCCTGCAGGAGCGGCGTGCCGCTCGGGGCGACGCGATCGTCCGGACCGTCGAGGCCGAGATCGACGCCCGCCTCGCCGTCAAGCTCGAGCGCGCCCGCGCGGCGGTCGAGGAGGAGCTGCGACCGTGACCGGGCGGCTCGCCCGCGCGGTCGAGGAGCTGGAGCACGCCGACCTGCACGGGCGGCACGGGCGCGTACGCGAGCTGATCGGCCTGGTCGCCGAGGCGACCGGGCTCGAGGCGGCGGTCGGTGAGACCTGCCTGGTGGCGGCCGGTCGCAACCGGCCTGCCGTTCCGGCCGAGGTGGTCGGCTTCCGCGAGGGCCGCACGCTGCTGATGCCGCTCGGCGATCTGCAGGGAATCGCACCGGGCCGGGCCGTGCAGGCCACCGGCCGCGCGCTGCGCGTTCCCGTCGGCGACGCGCTGCTCGGACGGGTCCTGGACGGCCTCGGGCGCCCGCTCGACGGCCTGGCGCCGGTCGACGAGATGGAGGCGAGGTCGACGCAGGCCGACCCGCCCGACCCGCTCTCGCGCCCCCGGATCAAGGACCGGGTGCGGCTAGGCGTGAGGGCGCTCGACGCGCTGGTGCCATGCGGTCGCGGCCAGCGCCTGGGCATCTTCGCCGGATCCGGGGTCGGGAAGTCGTCGCTGCTCGGCATGATCGCCGGCTCGACATCCGCCGATGTGAACGTGATCGCGCTCGTCGGGGAGCGCGGTCGCGAGGTCCGCGAGTTCGTCGAGCGCGACCTCGGCGAGGCGCTCGAGCGCAGCGTCGTCGTCGTCGCCACGTCCGACCAGCCCGCGCTCGTGCGGATCAAGGCCGCCTACGCGGCCACCGCGATCGCCGAGCACTTCCGCGACCGCGGGGCCGACGTCCTGCTGATGATGGACTCGGTCACCCGCGTCGCCATGGCGCAGCGCGAGGTGGGCCTCGCCGTCGGCGAGCCGCCGGCGACGCGCGGCTACACGCCAAGCGTCTTCGCGCTCCTGCCGCGGCTGCTCGAGCGCTCGGGGACGAGCCCCGCCGGCTCGATCACCGCGCTCTACACGGTCCTCGTCGACGGCGATGACATGAACGAGCCGATCGCCGACGCGGCCCGCTCGATCCTCGACGGCCACGTCGTGCTGAGCCGCCGACTCGCGCATGCCGGCCACTACCCGGCGATCGACGTCCTGCAGAGCGTCTCGCGCCTGCAGGGCGAGCTCGCCTCCCGCGAGGTGCAGGATGCCGGCATCGTCGTCCGCCGGCAGCTCGCCGCACTGCGCGACAAGGAGGACCTGCTCGCGATCGGCGCCTACCAGTCGGGGGCCGATCCCGTGCTCGACCGGGCTCTCGCGCAGCGCGATGCGATCGACGCCTTCCTCTGCCAGCGCGTGGACGCGCCGAGCACGCTCGAGGATGCCGACGAGGGGCTGCTCGCGCTCGCCTGCGGCGTCGCGCCGGACGGCGCCCCGACGGCGTCGATCGCCGGGACCACCGCTCCCCCCGTCGTCCCGGCGCTCACGGGCCCGGTCGCGCTGCCGCCGCTCGGCCTGTCGCTCTGAGCCTGCGCTCCGGCGACCAACGACGGGCGCCCGGCTCGCGGATGCGTCGGCCGCCGTCGTCGTGGCAGGCCTGCAAGCGCGCTCACGACGTCGGGCGCTCCTCAAGAGCGAACCCCCGGCGCCGATCACCGGTCCAGCAACCCCTCTCGGAGGACCTATGTCGACCGAAGCATCCACCCGCCAGCTCGTCGTCTTCTCGCTCGGAAACGAGGAGTACGCGCTCCCCATCACCCAGGTGCACGAGATCATCCGCTACACGGAGCCGCGCTCGATCGCGGCCGAGTCGGGGTGGGTCCGCGGAGTCATCAGCCTGCGCGGGCGCATCGTGCCGGTGTACGACCTCGCGACCCGCCTCGGCCTGCCCGGCGGCGAGCAGGCCTCGGGCAAGATCGTCATCGTCGAGACCGGCTCCGATATGGCCGGGATCGTCGTCGACGACGTCGAGGAGGTCATCACCGTCGACGTCGCGCAGATCGACGACGTCCCGTCATCGGACGGCGGCCCGATCGAGGCGATCGCGAAGATCGACGACCGCCTCGTCATCCTGCTCGCCCCCGAGCGGATGTTCACCGAAGACCTCGCGGTCGCCCTCGCCGCGTAGGGGCCGGATGGCGACGGACGTACCACCGCGCGTCGTCGTCGCCGACGACTCGGGCCTGATGCGGCGCGTGATCGTGCGCGCCCTGCGCGACGCCGGCCTCGACGTCGTCGGCGAGGCCCGCGACGGCGACGAGGCGCTCGCCCAGTGCCGCAGCCTGCGGCCCGACGCGATGACGCTCGACCTGGCGATGCCCGGCCTGGACGGCATCGGCGTCCTGCGGCGGCTGCGCAACGCGGGCGTGCGCCTCGACGTCCCGGTGGTCGTCGTCTCGGCCTTCTCGCCCGCTCACGGCGCCCGCGCCGTCGACGCCCTCGCCGAGGGCGCCTTCGACCTGGTCGCCAAGCCGGCGGCCGGGACCGGCCTGCAGCCCTTCGCCGCCGAGCTGGCCGCCAAGGTGCGGGCCGCGGCCTCCTCGTCGCGGCGCGCCACGACGCCGTCGCGCCCGGCGACCGCGGGGCCGAGGTCGTCGCGGCCCACCGCGCGAACGGCCCAGCCGGCGGACTCCGCGCGCAGCCGGCGCCTGGTGGTCATCGCGAGCTCGACCGGCGGCCCGCGCGCGCTCGCCTCGCTGGTGCCGCGGCTGCCCGAGCGGCTCGGCATCGGCACGCTGCTCGTCCAGCACATGCCCGCGGGCTTCACCGGGTCGCTCGCCTCACGCCTCGACCAGGCCTCGCGCCTGCGCGTCGTCGAGGCCGGCGACGGCGACGCTCCCGCGCCCGACACGGCCCTGCTCGCCCCCGGCGGGCGCCACCTGCGGCTGGCGGGCCCCCACGCCGTCGAGCTGAGCGACGACGACGCGATCGGCGGCCTGCGCCCGCGCGCCGACCTGACGATCGCCGACGCCGCCAGGCACTTCGGCCGGCGCCTGCTGCTCGTCGTGCTGACCGGGATGGGGGACGACGGCCTCGCCGGCGCGTACGCGGTCCGCCGTGAGGGGGGGCGCATCCTCGCCGAGTGCGAGGCGAGCTGCACGATCTACGGCATGCCGCGCCAGATCGTCGAGGCGGGCCTGGCCGACGAGGTGCTCGACCTCGAGGACATGCCGGCCGCGATCGCCCGGGAGGCGGCGGCATGACCTCACCCACCGGCGTCGCCGCGCAGCACGACGACTACGTCGATTTCTGCAAGGGAATCCAACGGCTCTCCACGATCGACCTGCTGCGCTACAAGCGCGGCCAGATGGAGCGACGGATCAGGACGTTCGCCGAGCGCCGCGGCGCGGCGGAGCTCCCCGGCTACCTGCAGATCCTGCGCTCGCAGCCAGAGGAGCTCGAGCAGTTCCTCGACCGCGTGACGATCAACGTCTCGGAGCTGTGGCGCAACCCCGAGCAGTGGCAGCTCCTCGAGCGCCAGATCGTGCCCGACCTCGCGCAGGCGGGGCGCATCCGCGCGCTCAGCGCCGGCTGCTCCTACGGAGCTGAGGCGTTCACCGTCGCGGCGACGTGCCTCACGGCGGCCCCGCGGGCGAAGACGACGATCGCCGGCGTCGACATCGACCGGCGCATGGTGGAGCGGGCACGCCAGGCGCGCTTCAGCGCGTCGGATGCCCGCGGCGCGCCGCGGGAGGCGCTCGATCGCTGGTTCACCCCCCGCGACGACGGCGGCTGGGATGCCCGGCCCGAGCTGCGTGCGATCTGCCGCTTCGACGTCGGCGACCTGCTCGAGCTGCGCCCACGCGAGCAGGCGTACGACCTGGTGCTCTGCCGCAACACCGTCATCTACTTCACCGACGACGTTCGTGACGACGTCCACGCGCGGCTGGCGACGGCGCTCCGTCCCGGCGGCTACCTGATCGTCGGGGCCACCGAGCGCGTCAGCGACCCCGCTGCGCGCGGCCTCGAGCTCACCCGCCCCTTCACCTACCGGAAGCTCTGATGGACACCGCCGAGTACCTGCCCATGTTCCTCGCCGAGGCGCGAGAGCACCTCCAGGAGCTGAACCTCGCAGTGGTCCGCGTCGAGGAGACGCCCGACGACCGCGAGACCGTCGACGAGATCTTCCGCGCCGCGCACTCGCTCAAGGGCATGAGCGCGACGATGGGCTTTGAGGCCATGGCCGACCTCACCCATCACATGGAGGACGTCTTCGAGATCCTGCGCCAGCGCCGCGGGGGCCTCGACCACGACGCGATCGGCGTGCTGCTCGAGTGCATCGATGCGCTCTCCGGCGCGGTCGAGGCGATCGAGTCGGATGGCGCCGAGCGACTCGACGCCGCGGCGCTGGTGCCGCGCCTCGAGTCGCTCGTGCGCACCCCGGCGCCCGAGGCGCCCCCGCCGGTGACGGTGGACGATCTCGCCGCGATCGCGTTCGCGGCCGCCGGCGGGCGTCCGCTCGCCCACGTCTCGGTGCGGTTGAGCGACGCGGCCCTGATGCCCGCGGTGCGCGCCTTCATGGCGCTCTCCGCGCTCGCCGACCATGGCGAGCTGCTGGCGTCGGCGCCCCCGATCGACGCCGTCGACGGGTTCGAGGGGCCGATCGTGGAGGCCTGGCTGGTCAGCGAGCACGAGCACGAGGTCCTCGCCGCCACGGCAGCCCAGGTGCCGGACGTGCAGTCCGTGGAGGTGGCCGAGATCGAGCCCGCCGCCGCTGACGGAGCCGCCGGTGTCGCCGAGGCCGCCGTCGAGCCGGTCGAGATCCCGGCAGCCGTCGCGAACGGCGCCTCGGCGCCTCAGCGCAAGGGCGCCACGACGGTGCGCGTCGACGCCGAGCGCCTCGACCAGCTGATGCACTACATGGGCGAGCTCGTCGTCCACCGCACGCTCGTCGAGTCGCTCGCCGCCGAGGCGAGCGTGCCCGGGCTGTCGCAGGCCATGCAGGAGCTGACGCGCTCGTCGCAGGCGCTGCAGGCGATGGTGATGCAGGTCCGGATGATCCCGGTCGACGCCGTCTTCATGCGCTTCCCGCGGCTCGTGCGCGACCTGTCCGTCAAGCTCGGCAAGCAGGTCGAGCTGCAGCTGGTCGGCAAGGACACCGAGCTCGATCGGACGGTCGTCGAAGCGCTCGGCGACCCGCTCGTGCACCTCGTCCGCAACTCGCTCGACCACGGCCTCGAGACCGCCGAAGAGCGCGCCGCCGCCGGCAAGCCCCAGACCGGGACGCTCGAGATCTCCGCACGCCACGCAGGCGGGAACGTCGTCATCGAGGTCCGCGACGACGGGCGCGGGATCGATCCCGCGCAGGTCGCGCGCCGCGCCGTCGAGCGCGGTCTGATCGCGCCCGAGGTCGCGGCGACGATCGACGCGGCGCGTGCCGTCGAGCTGCTGTTCGCCCCGGGCTTCTCGACGGCCGAGGTGACGAGCGACATCTCCGGCCGCGGTGTCGGCATGGACGCGGTGCGCACGATCGTGCGGGGGCTCGGCGGTGAGGTGACGCTGCAGTCCGAGCAGGGCGCGGGCACGATCGCCCAGATCCGCCTGCCGCTGACGCTCGCGATCATGGCCGCCCTGCTCGTCGAGACCGCGGGCCAGCCCTACGCGATCCCGCTCGAGCGCGTGGAGCGCACCCTCCGCCTGAGCAACCACACGATCCGCTCGGTCGCCGGACGGAGGATGCTCGTCATGGACGACGGCGTGCTGCCGCTGCTGGACGGCGCCGAGGCGCTCGCCGCCGCCGCGGGCGCAGTCACCGCGCGCAGCGATCACGCCGTCATCGTGCGGGCGCTCGACCGCCGCCTCGCGCTCGCGGTGACCAGCCTCGTGGGACAGCGCGAGCTCGTGACGCGCCCCCTGCCCTCGGACGTCGGCGACAGCGCCGCGGTCTCCGGCGGAGCGGTTCTGTCCGACGGCCGAATCGCGCTGATCGTCGACTGCGACGCGCTCGTCTCGCGCAGCGAGGCCGGAGCCGAACGCCTGGTCGCCTGAAACGAAAGGACCTCCAATGAGCACCTCGCCATACAGCGCCATGCAGCTCGACGCCCTGCGCGAGCTCGCCAACATCGGCTCGGGAACCGCGGGCACTGCCCTCGCCCAGATGCTCGGCCGTCCCGTCGACATCTCCATCCCGGCCGCTCTGGCGCTCCCGCTGGCGGACGCCGTCGACGCCGTCGGAGCGGCCGAGACCCCCGTGACGGCGGTGCTGCTGCCGCTGCAGGGCGATCTCGACGCGGTCGTTCTGCTGGTCTTCCCGGTCCAAGACGCCGAGCGCATCTGCGTCCTGCTGGGCGTCGAGCCCGACAGCGAGATCGGGCGCTCGGCGCTCGGCGAGGTCGGCAACATCCTCGGCTCGTCATACGTCGGTGCGCTCGCCGCGCTGACCGGCCTGGCGCTCGAGCCGGAGCCCCCGCAGACCGCCGGCGACATGCTCGGGGCGATCGTCGCCTCCGTGCTCGCGGCGCGCTCGCAGGCCACCGACGTGGCGCTGATCCTCGACTCGCAGCTCGAGGTCGAGGGCGAGTCGTGCGCGATCTCGTTCCTCCTGCTGCCCGCGGCCGGGGGGGTCGACGACCTTCTCGTCCGCATGGGCGTCGAGACATGACGGAGCCGGCGGAGATCGTCGTGCGCATGGGTGAGCTGGCGGTCTCGAAGACCGCCGGGCAGGTGCTCGTCTCGATCGGGCTCGGGTCGTGCATCGGACTCGCGATGCTGGACCGGGCACGAGGAGTCGCCGGCCTTGCCCACGTGATGCTGCCGGCAGGCGGCGCCGCCACCGAGCCGCTCGCGAAGTTCGCCGACGCGGCGGTGCCGGCGCTGGCAGCCGGTGTCGAGGCGGTCGGCGCGCGTCACGTCCGCCTGCAGGCGGTCCTCGTCGGCGGCGCCCAGATGTTCTCGCACGGTCCGAACAGCATGCTCGACATCGGCCGACGCAACGAGGAGGCCGTCTGCGCGGCCCTCTCGCAGCTGCGGATCCCCGTCGTCGCCACGGCGACGCGCGGCAGCAGCGGGCGGACGATCCGCGTGTGCACCGACGGCCGCGTCACGGTGAAGGCGGCCGGCGGCGACGAGGTCGCCCTGCTCGTGGGCGGTGCCGCGTGAGCTCCGGGGTCCTCGACACCGAGCAGATCGCCGCGCTCGTCGAGGCCGCCCGCAAGGGCGAGCTGCCGGCCGATGTCGGCGGCGCCGCCGCGCGGCGTCCGCCGCGCCTGCGCAAGGTGAACTTCGAGCGCCCGACGAAGTTCACCCCCGACCAGGAGCGCCGCTTCGACCGGCTCATGGAGGCGTTCTGCCGTACCGCCTCGACCCGCCTCTCGGCGGAGCTTCGCACGCCGGTCGAGCTCGAGCTCATTGCCTCGACCCAGCTCACCTGGTCGGCGACGCAGGCGCAGGTACCCGATGGATCGGTGTGCGCGATCGTCGCGGTGACGCCGATCGACACGCACATGCTGATGACGGCCGAGCTGCCGTTCGTGCTATGCGCGCTGGAGTCGCTGCTGGGCGCTCCGCCGCAGCCTGTCCCGCGGGAGCGCGGGCTGACCGACATCGACTGGGCGCTCGGCAGGAGGCTCTTCTCGTCGCTGCTGCATCAGCTCTCGATCATCTGGCAGGACGTCGCGGGCGTCCAGCTCGAGGTCGCCTCGATGGAGTCCTCGCTGGAGAACGTCCAGGTGGCCGCGCTCAGCGAGCCGACGCTCACGCTGACCGTCGAGGTCCGGATCGGCGGGACCTCCTCGACGCTGTCGCTGCACGTGCCGTACGCCGCCATCGCCCGCGTCGCCGGAGCCTTCTCGCAGCGGGACGGCGCGGTCGAGCCGGAGCCGGGAGCCGTCGATGCCGTCGACGCCGCGCTGCGCGCGGTCCAGATCACGATGCGCGCCGAGGTCGCCGGCACGCTGATGACGGTGGAGCGCCTGCTTGCGCTCGAGCCCGGGGACGTCGTGGTCCTCGACCGCCTCGCGGCCGACGGCGTGACCATCTTCGCCGACGCTTTCGCGGTCCACCGGGCCAAGCCGGGGCGCAGCGGCGCTCGACGGGCGGTGCAGATCCTGGGGCCCTCCCCGGGGAGGAGCCCGTCGTGAGCGTCGACGAGGCGCTGAGACGCCTGGGCCGGTCCACGGTCGAGGCGCTCGACGGAGTGCTGCGCATGTTCCTGGCAGAGGACGTCGAGATCGGCGATGTGACGATCGTCCGTGAGGGCTCGCAGGCCCTGATGGGCGTGCCGACGCCCGCGGTCGCGGCGAACGTCTCCTACGTCGACGGCGTCACGGGGGGCAACGTGGTCGTCCTGCCGACCCCCGCGGCGCGCGGGCTCGCCCCCGCGATGATGGGCCAGCAGCCGCCGGCCGACGCGGTCGGCGAGCTCGACGAGCTCGAGATGTCCGCCGTCGGCGAGGCGATGAACCAGATGATGGCGGCGGCCGCCGCCGCCGTCAGCAAGGTCCTCGGAACCGAGGTCGAGATCGCGCCGCCCCGGACCGTCCAGCTCGAGTCGCTCACCGACGCTCTCGACGTGCAGGCCGACACCGCTTACGTCGTCAGCGCGTCGCTGACGGTCCTCGGGCAGGCCTGCCGGCTCGTCCAGCTGGTTCCCAACGCGTTCGTCATCCGGATGACGCAGGCGCTCGACGAGATGGGCGCGGAGTACCTCGTCGACAGGACGGAGGCGGCAGGCGGCGATGCCGTCGGGCTCGACGAGGTCCTGCGTGGCGTCGACGTCCGCCTGTGGGCGGAGCTCGGGCGCCGCACGATGCGGATCGGGGACCTCGTCGGCGCCCCGGCCGGCGCGGTCCTCGACCTCGACCGGCGCGCCGACGAGCCCGTCGACGTCTACGTCAACGGGCTGCGCTTCGCCACGGCCAGCCTGCTGGTCGCCGACGGCGGCGAATGGGCGCTACGCATCGAGGAGCTGCACCGACTTTCCCCATTGCCCAACACGACAAGGAAGGGAGGCGGGTCCTGATGGCTCGCGTACTCGTCGTCGATGACGCCGCGTTCATGCGGAAGATGGTGAGCGATGCGCTCGCCAAGGCCGGCCATGAGGTGATCGGCGAGGCGGCAAACGGGCAGGAGGCGGTAGACCGCTTTCAGGATCTGCGCCCTGACCTCACGACGCTGGACATCACGATGCCGGAGAAGGACGGCCTCACCGCCCTGGGGGAGATCATGGCGATCGACCCGGCGGCGCGCGTGATCATGTGCTCCGCGCTGGGGCAGGAGACGAAGGTCCTGGAGTCGATCAAGCTCGGCGCCAAGGACTTCGTCGTCAAGCCGTTCCAACCCGACCGCGTGAAGGAGGCCGTCGCGCAGGCTCTCGCCTAGCGAGCGGCTGAAGGGCTCGGGGGGCGGTCGGCCGGTTGCGGCGGGCCGCCCCCCGAGCCCGTTCCCGGGCCGGATCGCAGGCGCCGCCGGCCGAGTGCGCTCGCCGGTCCGGCGATCGCACCCGGCCGGCCTGCGCGCACATGAGGCAATCCGCATCTCCGCGGCTCAAGGTGGCGCTCCGGCAGACGACTACCCGTTACATGAGACTTACAGTTCAAACAAAGCTTCTCGGCACGGTGGCGCTGCTGGTCGCACTGATGATCGTCGTCGGTGTCGTCGGCATCAGCGGCCTCTCCAGCGTCGCGCGAGAGTCCGACGAGATGTACCACAAGGCCGCCCAGCCGCTGTCCGAGCTGGGTCGCGCCCACGCGGCGATCAACGAGAACCGCGCCTTCACCAACCTGCACCTGCTCGTCGACGACGCCCGGGCCAAGGCCGAGCTCGAGGCGAAGATCGCCGCCAACGCCAAGACGATCGACAAGAGCCTGGCCGCCGTTCGTCCGACGCTGATCACGCCCGCCGGGCGCGCGGCGTTCGCCGACCTGCAGGCGGACAACGACCGCCTGCGCGACATGCGGACCAAGGCGCTCACGCTGTCGCGCGATGACCACGACGGCGAGGCGACCGCATTCGTCAAGGCGAACATCGTCGGGCAGTCGGCGAAGGTCGACTCGACGTTCAAGAAGCTCTTCGCGACGAAGGTCGAGCTGGCGGCCAAGGCCAACACGAAGGTGGAATCGGCGTTCGCGTCGGGCCGCACGCTCTCGATCGTGCTGATCATCGTCGGCGCCGTGCTCGGCTTCGGCTTCGCCTACTGGGTCGCACGCGGCATCGTCCGCAGCGTCCGCCAGGTGCTCGGCGCGGCCGAGGCGATGGCGGAGGGCGACGTCGACCAGCACATCGACGTCACCTCGAAGGACGAGGTCGGCCAGATGGCGGAGGCCTTCGGCCGCCTGATCGAGTACGTCAAGGGGATGGCGGGCGTCGCCGACCGGATCGCCGACGGCGATCTCACGGTCGACGTCGAGCCGCGCACCGAGCGCGACGTACTCGGGGTGTCGTTCAAGAAGATGATCGGCAACCTCTCCGACCTCGTCGGCAAGGTGAGCAGCACGGCCGGCTCGCTGTCGGCCTCGTCCCAGCAGATGGCCTCGACCTCCGAGGAGGCCGGCAAGGCGGTCGGCGAGATCGCCACGGCCGTCGGCGACGTCGCCCAGGGTGCCGAGCGCCAGGTTCGCGTGGTCGAGTCGGCGCGCAGCGCAACCGAGGAGGTCTCCTCGGCGGCACAGCAGTCGGCGGCCAGCGCGAAGGAGACCGCACAGGCGGCCGAGGAGGCCCGCGGGATCGCCCAGGAGGGCGTAACCGCCGCGGAGAGCGCCACCGAGGCGATGCGCGCCGTGCGCGAGTCGTCTGAGTCGGTCGCCGGAGCGATCGAGCAGCTCGCCTCCAAGTCGGAGCAGATCGGGGGGATCGTCTCGACGATCACCGGCATCGCCGAGCAGACGAACCTGCTCGCCCTCAACGCCGCGATCGAGGCGGCGCGAGCCGGCGAGCAGGGCCGCGGGTTCGCGGTCGTCGCCGAGGAGGTGCGCAAGCTCGCCGAGGAGTCCCAGTCGGCGGCCGGCCAGATCGCCGGGCTGATCGGCGAGATCCAGTCGGAGACCCAGAACGCCGTCAAGGTCGCCGAGGAGGGCGCCAAGCGCACCGACGAGGGCGCCGCGACCGTCGAGCAGACGCGCGAGGCGTTCCTGCGGATCGGCGGCTCGGTCGACGGCATGACGACGCGCACCGAGCAGATCGCGGCCGCCGTCGAGCAGATCGCGGCCAACGCCGACCGGCTTTCGGCGGAGATCGGCGAGGTCGCCAGCGTCGCCGAGCAGTCCTCGGCGTCGACCGAGGAGGTCTCGGCGTCCACCGAGCAGACGTCGGCCTCCACGCAGGAGATCGCCGCCTCCGCGCAGGAGCTGGCGAACACCGCCGAGGAGCTCGACCGGCTCGTCGGCCAGTTCAAGGTCGCCGCCTAGCGGCCATGGCCCGCCCGCCGCGTCACGGCGCGCGGTGGTCCTCCCGTCGAGGGGGGGACCACCGCGCGCAGGGCCCCTTCGCGCCTCCGCCCGGGCCATGACCGAGCGACAGGAGCTGCACCGGGCGATCCGCGACTTCACCGATCCGCTGGTGGTGATGCGGCGGGTCGTCGACCAGGCGCTCGGGCTGATCGCGGCGGCCGACGGTGCCGTCGTCGAGCTCGCCGGCGGGGGCCGCCTGACATGCGTCTGCGCGGCGGGCAGCATGACCGGCCACGTCGGCAGGCAGCTGCGACTCGACGCGAGCCTGTCCGGCCTCGCGGTCGAGAAGGGCGAGACGCTCCAGTGCGACGACGCGCGCACGGACGATCGCGTCGACCACGACGCCTGCCGCCAGGTGGGCCTCATCTCGATGGTCTGCGTGCCGCTGCTGCGCCGCGACGAGCCGGTCGGGATCCTCAAGGTCACGGCCATGCGACCCCGGGCGTTCAGCGCGGCCGACGTGCGCACGCTGACCGGCCTCGCCGACTTCATCACCGCGGCGATCGCCGCCTCGTCGGACCTGGCGCGCGTCACGAAGGCGCTGCTCACGGGCGGCGGCGGGAGCGGTCGCTCGAGGCGGCGCCGCGGCGCCGCCGCCGGATCGCCGCGGGAAGGGTGGGACGAAGTCGCGGTCAGCGCGTTCGTCGCCAACGTCCTGCGGCCGGGAATCGTCGAGGACGCGGAGGTCCGAGGACGCATCGAGCAGGTCCTGGCCGGCGCCGAGCTCACGGTCGACCTCCAGCCGATCGTCAACCTGCGCAGCGAGCGGCTCGTCGGAGCCGAGGCGCTGGCACGCTTCCAGGGCCCCCCGCCGCAGAGCCCGGACGCATGGTTCGCGCAGGCCTATCGCGTCGGCATGGGTGTCGAGCTCGAGCTCGCCGCCGTCCGGGAGGCGGTCAAGGTCACGGACAGGCTCGCGGACGGCGTCTTCCTCGCCGTCAACGTCGGTCCCGAGGCGGTGAGCACCGGCAGGCTGCCGGCGATCCTGGCCTGCGGCGGCGCCCACCGGATCGTCGTCGAGCTCACGGAGCACATCGAGGTCGGCAACTACGAGCGCCTGCAGGACGCCCTCTACGAGGTCCGCGCGAGCGGCGCCCGGCTGGCGATCGACGACGCGGGGGCCGGCTTCGCGGGCCTCACGCGGATCCTGAAGCTGGCGCCCGACCTCATCAAGCTGGACCGCGAGCTCACCGGCGGAATCGACCTCGACCCGGTCCGGCGCTCGCTCGCCGCTGCGCTAGTGAGCTTCGCCGCGCAGACGGGCGCGCAGATCGTCGCGGAGGGGATCGAGACCGAGGACGAGCTCGAGGCCGTCCGCGAGCTCGGGATCTCCTTCGGTCAGGGTTACCTCCTCGGCCGCCCCGGTCCGCTGAGCGCGCTGCAGCGGCCCCTGGCCGGTGGGGCCGAGTCCCATCCGGCCGAGCCGGAGTGGCTCGTGCGGCTGATCGACCACCGCTGAGCGCCCCGATCCGGCCTCAGGCGCGTGGCGACACGGGGGCGCCGTACATCTGTGTGAGCTCGCGCCGTCTCGACGCTTTGACGGCATACATGTCGGCGTCGGCGCGCGAGACCAGGGCGGCGACGTTGGTCGCGGCCGACGGGGCCCATGCCATGCCGACGCTGACGGTGCCCAGCTCGATCTGCAACCGGTCGCGCAGCTCGGCGGCGGAATCCTGGGAGATGTCGGGGCAGACGACGGCGAACTCATCGCCGCCGGTGCGCGCCACGGTGTCGCCGGCGCGGACGAGCTGCGCGCAGCGGTCGGCGATGTCGCGCAGCATCGCGTCCCCGGCCTCATGGCCGAAGCGGTCGTTGATCTGCTTGAAGTCGTCGAGGTCGAGGAAGAGCACGGCGATGCCGGCGGTGGCTCGTCGTTCGTCGCGGGCGGCGGCCAGCGCGCGGTCGAGCGCTCGCCGGTTGCCCACGCCGGTCAGCGTGTCGTGGTGAAGGCTGTCCTCCTGGTGGGCGATGTGCCGGCCGGCGTGACGCAGCGCGGTCGCCTGCCCGGCGATCAGCATCGCCGTCAGCGATTGGACGGCGACGAACACCTGCATGAGCAGCAGGCTGTCGGTATCCCCTGCCGGACCGCCGAACGACCCCCGGTAGCCGGCAGTGCCAAGCGCGTTGAGGGCGATGGCCATGACCAGCGACGCCGCGGCGGCTCCGGCCACCCCTCCGCTCAGCGCGGCGGTCAGGAGCACCGGCGTCACGAAGTAGGGCATGTTCCCCACGGCATCGCCGGTGGGCAGAAAGGCGAGGATCGGGATGATGGCCGCCCCGGTCAACAGCGCCGCGCCATGGGGTCGACGCCCGAAGGCCCGCACCCGGCTTGCGTGGAAGATGACCGGGGCGACGAGCAGGATCCCGAGGGCGTCACCGATCATCCAACGCGGCCACGTCGGCCAGAGCGGCTGGCCGAGCCAGACGAAGCTGCTCATCGCGCTCAGCAGGGACGCGACCGGGGGCCCGGAGAAGACGACCACCGCCCCGAAGACGAACACTCGGCGCACGCTGTCCAACTGCAGAACGGCGTGCCCGGTCACGCGGCGCAGCGCGATGACCACCAACAGCGGTCCGACGACGCCGGAGATCGCCCAGCCCACACAGGCCCCCATCGGCACACCAGCCGACAGGCCGGCGGCGACACCGGCAACGAAGACGCCCGCCAGGAGCGCGGGCCACTGCCTCGGCCTGGAGAGGCACAGCGCTGCGACGGCGAGGCCGGCACCCGGCCAACACGGCCTCGTCGCGTTCGGGTCGATCGTTGCGAAGACCCCGACGGCAAGTGCCAGATAACCGAGCGCGACGAACAGGGTCATCTGGGCTGTGGACCGACCCATCATCGGTGAACGAGTGTCATGCCGGCTCATGGCAACCGCCGTCCGCCCACGGCGGGTGGCTTGCTTCGGTCCATCTGAGCCGGGTCAGGCGTCGCCGTCGGCCAGCTCGGTGATGCGCAGGCCGAACTCCTCGTCGATCACGACGACCTCGCCGCGTGCGATCGGGTGGCCGTTGACCAGCAGGTCGACGGGCTCCCCGGCCATCCGGTTCAGCGCGACGACCGAGCCCGGCGCAAGCGCCAGTGCCTCCCCGATCGTCATCCGCGTACGGCCGAGCTCGGCCGTCACGTCGACCGGTACCGCGTGCAGCCGGTCGAGCTCCGCGTCATTCGCGGGCATGGGGATGCCGGCGGGCGTCTCGAGCACCTCGCTGGCGGCGGGGTCGAGCGGCGCGTCCGGCAGCGGGCCCGGGGCCTCGACGGCGCCGTCCGCCGTCTCGTGCTCTGCGCTCGCGAGGGGTTCGGGCGCTGCGAGCTCGACCACGTCCGCGGGCGTTTCGAGCCCGTCACCGGATCCACGGTCGCGCTCCGTCTCGGCGTCGGGTTGGACGCCGATGTCGACGATCTCCTCCATCGTGTCCTCCTGGCTCACTGGACGGTCACCCCTGTGAATAGGACGCTTTCGACCTTGACGTCGGTGCGCTTGCGGATGTCGGCGAGCAGCTCCGCCTTGAGGCGCTCGCGGCCCCCTCCGTCGATCAGCTCGGACGCGGGTGCGCCCGTCAGCGCGTCGGTGACGATGTCGCGCACGACCGCCTCCTGGTCCAACGGCCCGAACCCCTCGGGCGGCGCGCCGTGCGCGACGATCTCCTGCTCGGCGGACAGCACGAGGCCCACCTCGAGCTTGGCGAATCGCCCGCCCTCGAGGTTGATGAGGAAGTCCTTGGGCAGGACGTACACCTGGCCGTCGATCTTCGGCTTCGGCGGCGGAGCCGGCTTTGTCAGGACCATCTTGTAGCCGCCGGCCGCGACCAGGAGGACGAGCGGGATGATGAGCTTCAGCTTCGACTTCACGGCATGCCTTCTGTGGTCGATTCGGTGCGGATGCGGGAGAGCACGAGCTCGACGCGACGGTTGCGGGCACGCCCGGTCGCGGTGGCGTTCGTGTCGATCGGGTGCTCCTCGCCATAGCCGGTCGCGGCCAGGCGCTTGGCCGGCACGTCATGGTCGACGAGGAAGCGCACGACGGTCGCGGCGCGACTACCGGAGAGCTCCCAGTTGGTGGGGAAGCGCGACTCGCTGATCGGGACGTCGTCCGTGTGGCCCTCGATGAGGATCGGGTGGTCGAAGTCGGAGCGCAGCAGCCCCGCGATACGGGCGAGCAGCGGCGTGGCGGCCGGCTGCAGGTCGGCGCTGCCGGTGGCGAACAGCACCCGGTCGGTCCGCAGCCGTACGACGAGCCCGCGGCGCTCGATGATCGTCTCGATCCTGTGCGAGAGGTGGTGCTCGTTCGCGTAGGCGTCGATCTGCCGCTTCAGTCGCTCGAAGTCGTCGGCCTCGGACGCGGCGCGCGTGCGCCGGCGGATCTCGTCGAGCTGGCGCTCCAGCGGCTGGATCGCGCTGATCGCGACCTCGGGCGCGGGACTCGCGTCCTGCGTGCTGCCCATGTCGCGCACGGCCTCGCCGCCGGGCATGATCCGACCGGAGAAGGCGTCCTGCAGTGCGTGCTGCAGCGACTCGTACTTGGCGCTGTCGACCGACGACATCGCGAACAGCACCATGAACAGCGCCATCAGCAGCGTGATCATGTCGGCGTAGGTCAGGAGCCAGCGCTCGTCGTCCTCGGACTCCTCGTGGAGGGCGCGGCGGCGCCGGCCCCGCCTGCCGCCGCGACGGCCTCCGGCGCTCATCAGACGGCTCCCGCGGTGGCCGGGGAGGAAGCCCCCTCCGCCACCGGGACGGCGCCGGCGTCGGGCGCGCCACGCTCGGCCGGGGCGACGTAGCTCTCGAGCTTCTCGGCCAGCACGCGCGGGTTCTCTCCCGCCTGGATGCCGAGGATCCCCTCCAGGGTCACCGTGCGCAACGTGACCTCCTCGGCGCTCAGGGCCTTGAGGCGGTTGGCGATCGGGAGGAGGAAGAGGTTCGCCGAGCCGACGCCGTACAGGGTCGCGATGAAGGCGCCTGAGATGGCGGGGCCGAGGGTCTCGGGGGCCGACAGGTTCTCGAGCACGTGCACGAGGCCCATCACCGTGCCGATGATCCCCATCGTCGGCGCGAACCCGCCGGCCTTCTCGAACGGCGCCGTCGCGGCGCTGTGCCGCCCGGCCATCGCGTCGATCTCGGTCTCGAGGGTCTCGGCCACGAGATCGGGATCGGTGCCGTCGACGACGAGCTGCAGCCCCTTGCGGGTGAAGTCGTCGTCGATCTCCCCCAGCGAGCCGTCGAGAGCGAGGAGCCCGTCGCGGCGGGCCCGCTCGGAGAGCCCGACGAGCAGCGAGACGCGGGCGGTCAGCTGGGCGCGCTCGGCGACGAACGCGGTCTTGAAGAGCTTCGGGATCGCCTTGATCCGCTCGAGGCTCGTACCCGCCACCGTGACGCCGAACGTGCCGCCCAGGACGATCATCAACGCCGGCAGGTTGAAGAACGCGGGGAGCTTGCTGCCCTCCAGCGTGGCGCCGATCGCCATCGCGGCGAACGCGAAGGCGATTCCGATCGGGGTGGTTGCCTTCTTCATCGATCAGCCGGGTGATACGCGGCGCCGCGCCGATCCTCAGTCGCGCGCCAGAGCCGCCGCGACGATCGCCGACCGGTAGCGCAGGACAGCCTCCGCCACCTCCTCGGGGCGCTCGTCGACGACCATGTGCGCGCCGGTGGTCAGCGTCACGACGGTGTCGGGATGAGCCTCGATCGTGGCGATGAGGTCGGGGTTCAGATGCAGTGGGTCGGCGGGTTGGCCGAGGCGGTGGACGACGATCACGAGACCTCCGGGGTGCGCGGGCCCGCGGCGCGACGTACGTCGCGGGCCATGAGCGCTACCGCTTCATGTTCACCAGTTCCTGGAGCATCTCGTCCGAGGTCGAGATGATCCGTGAATTGGCCTGGAATCCCCGCTGGGCGGTGATCATGTTCGTGAACTCCGTCGCGAGGTCGACGTTCGACATCTCGACGGCGCCCGAGATGATCAGGCCGTGGCCGGTGTTGCCGGGGGTGTCGACCTGCTCGGCGCCCGAGCTTGCCGACTCCGACCAGCGGTTGCCGGACACGCGCTGCAGACCGGCCTCGTTGGCGAACTTCGCCAGCGAGAGGTAGCCGGCGATGACGCGCGGGCCGCCGCCGGGCGGGTCGAACGAGACCGAGCCGTCCTGGGCGATCGCGACGTTGGTGGCGTCGCTCGGGATGTTCAGGTAGCAGTCGTTGCCGAGGGCGTCGCGCCCGACGACGTAGTAGCCGTCCTGCGTGACGAGGTAGCCCTCGGAGTTACGGGTGAAGTTGCCGGCGCGCGTGAAGTCGGGCTGGACGGGGCCGGTGGGGGGCGCGTAGACGCCGGGAGGCGCCGGCATCGGCGGCGCGCCGGTGGCGACGCGGAACCAGCCCTCGCCCTGGACGGCGACGTCCGTGACGTTGCCGGTCGGCTGGATGGCGCCGGGCGCCGTCAGGTTGTCGATCGAGCTCAGCTGGACTCCGAGTCCGATCTGCGCGGCATTCGAGCCGCCGTTGCTGACGCCCGGCGCCGAGGCGGTGCGCTGCAGCTGGGAGAGGGAGTCCTTGAACGTCACGCGCTCGGCCTTGTAGCCCAGCGTGTTGACGTTCGCGATGTCGTTCGCGGTGACGTCGAGCATCATCTGGTGGGCCTTCAGGCCGCTGATCGCGGCGAACATGCTGCGCATCATCGGGGCATCGTCTCCTTGGTGGTGGAATCGGGTCGGTCGCGGCGCTAGCGCACCTGCGACACCGTGGTCGGGTCGATGCCGGCGATGCCGGCGACCGTGATCGTGGGAGCGCCGTCCGTGAGGTCGACGGCGTCGACCGTCCCGGTGATCGGGGCGCCGTCGGCGCCGGTGCAGGTCACCGTCCGGCCCAGTAGGCCGACCGTCTGCATCGCGCCGGTGCGGTCCGCGAGCCCGCGCGTCGTGTCCGCGAGGTTCCCGAGCTGCTCGAGCATCGAGAACTGCGTCATCTGGCCGATGAACTCGGTGTCGCTCGACGGGTTGAGCGGGTCCTGGTGCTGTAGCTGCCCGACGAGCAGCTTGAGGAAGTCGTTCTTGCCGAGGTTCCCGCCGAACGACGCGCCGGTGGCGGCGGTCGGGGCGGTCGTGGTGCTGGTGGGGGCGATCGTGGGCATCTGCAATCTCCGCTGTCATGCCAGGACGTCGACGAGGGCGCCGCCGGGCAGCTCGATGGTCTGGGTCGTCGCGTGGGGGTCGTCGTCCCCGTCGTGGGGCCGGTGCGCGGCTCCGGCGCCACCCGGGCCGTCGTGCCGTTCGTCGCGTTCCGCCCCGGCGCCGGCGCCGGCCGCGGCGTCGCGCTCGCCGGACAGCGAGACCTCGAGCCCTGCGACGCTGATTCCCTGTTGCTCGAGTGAGCGCCGCAGGTCGTCAGCGGCCTGCTGGATGAGGGTCGCGGACTGCGCCGAATCGACGATCAGCCGGGCTGTCAGCCCGTCCGCGCCGTGGCGCAGGTGCACCTCGACCCCACCCAGCTCCTGCGGCCGCAGCGCGATCCGGGCCCGGGCGATGCCGCGCTGGTCGGCCGCCTGGATGAGCAGGCGTATGGTGTCGACGGCCTGGCCCAGCCCGACCGCGTGTCGCTGGTGCGGGGCGCCGGGCAGGTCCGAGACGCCGGCGGAGGTCGCGGTGGCGCCGGACGCGGTGGCGCCGGACGCGGTCGGCGCGGCGTCGATCGCGGGGGTCACCGTGGCGCCGGCGGTCGCGGAGGAGGGCTCGGCGAGGGCGCGCGCCGGGTCTGCTCCCGTGGCGCGCGGCCCGGGTCGCACGGACGCCGTGGCAGCGGCGGCGGCAAGCGGCGCGGAGTCGGCGACCGCCGTGGTGTTCGCGGCGGCCGTCGTGCCTGTGGGGATGGCGGTGGCTGCGGTGGGGGTGGTGCCCGTCGTGGCGGGGGTGGTGGCGCCCGCGGCCGCCGTGGTGGGGGTGGCGAGGGTGGTGCCTGCCGCTGGGGCGGAGGTGGGCGTGGTGAGGGCGGTGCCCGCCGGGACGGCGGCGGCGCCTGCAGCGGGGGTGGCGGTGCCGATTGCGGTACGCGCGGGGGCGGCTGCCGCGGGCGGTCCGAAGTCGCTCGTCGCAACCGCAGGCGTAGCGACAGCGGTGGCTGCCGCGGGCGGCTCGAAGTCGCTCGCCGCAGCCGCAGCCACAGCGACAGCCTGCGGCGGCGCCGGCACCGCCGCGGCCTCGGCGGAGGCCGAGGGCGGCTCCGAGCCTGCCGGCGCCGGGGAGGCGACGGCCGGGAGAGCCGCCGCCGACGTCCCGGCCGCGCGCTCCGGGCCGGACGGGACGGCCGGGTCGGGGGCGAGGGCGGGGGCGGCGCTCCCGATCGTCGCGACCGGCGTAGCGGCCGTGGGCTCCGGCTGGGCTGCGGCCGACGCCGCGAGCTCGCCCGACGCCGCCGTCTGCGCGACGACGAGGCTCGCAAGGAGCGAGCCTGCACTCGTCGGGACGGGCTCGTCGGACGCCGGCGAGGGCCCCGGATGGGAGGCGTCATCCGCGGGCTCGCCGGACGCGGGCGAGGGCGTCGCAGCCGCCGCGCCGTCGTGCACGAGGGCGCCGGAGGCCGACGCGATCGGGGCGGCGGCGGGATCGCGGCCGTCGTCGGTCGTGCCGCGCGCGGCGGCCGTAGCGAGGCCGTCGACGGCGTCGCGAGGCTGGCCGGATGCGCGGGCGGGGGCAGGCCCTGCGCCGGCGCGAGCCTCCTCGCGGACCAGCGCGAGCGCGAACGGCTCGTGGGCTGCCGAGCGATCGGCCGAGCGATCGGCCGGGTGCCGGGGAGCCGGGGCCGGCGGCTCGAGCGTGGCCGTGACCGACGGCATCGGAGCCGGCATCACGCGGCCAGCGGGGACGCCGCCCCGCTGCGGTAGGCGTCGGCGTAGGCGAGGACGTTCGTCACGTATGCGCGCGTCTCGGCGTACGGCGGGATGCCTCCGTAGCGCTGCACCGCGCCCGGGCCGGCGTTGTAGCCGGCGAGCGCCTTGGACGTGTCGCCGCCGAAGCGGTCGAGGAGCTCGCGCAGGTACCTCGCTCCGCCGTCGAGCGCCTGCGCGGGGTCGGTCGGGTCGGTGACGCCGAGGGCGGCGGCCGTCCCGGGCATGAGCTGGGTGAGGCCGCGCGCGCCCGCGTGGCTGACCGCGCTCGCATCGAAGCCGGACTCCTGGCGCACGAGCCCTCGCAGGAGCGCCGGGTCCAGGCCGTGGCGCGCGGCGGCACCGTCGATCAGCGAGGCGTACGGCACGTCGCCCTCGCCGGCCGGCTGCACCGGCGAGACGCCCGCCGGGGAGGCGACGGCCCCGAGCATCGTCGCGAACGAGTCGCCGACTTCGGATGCCGGCGGCGCCGGCGTCATCAGCCGCCGCTCGAGCTCGGCGACGCGCGCGAGAGCCTCCGCGACGCTCATCCACGTGCCTCTCGACGGCGATGGCCGCTGACGGCGAGCTCGTCGAGCAGCGCCGCCTCGATTCGCTGCGCCTCGAGGCGATGGCGCTCCCGGGCGCGCTCCTCGAGGCGGTCGAGCGCCTGGCGGTCGCGCGCTGCGCGCACCAGCGACACGCGCCTGGCACCCGCCTCGGCGGCGCGCCTGTCGGCATCGAGCTCGGCGGCCTCGCGCATCTGCTCGAGGCGGTCGAGCCAGGCCTGTCCGGCGACGAGATCGGCGCCGGACGCGGTGGATGCCGTCCCACGGTCGCGGACGACGACACGCGCGTCGTCGCGCCGGGCGATCGCGCCGCCGAGCGCGCTCAGCCCCGCGTCGCTGTGCGCCAGGCTGTCGGCGTAGGCGCGGCGCGCCTCATCCTCCGTGCGCCGACGCAGCTCGTGCACGCGCTGCAGCCGGAACTTGAAGCCCGAGGAGGTCACGGCTCGGTCATCGGCCGGCCGGCGGCGGCGCCCAGGTCGTTGGACGGGTGTCGGACGCGCCTCCCGCGGGGCCGGTGGGTGTCCTCAAGTTGGCTCGGGCAGCGTCGATCACCGCACCGTGGGCCGGATCCTGAACGGCTCGCGATCCGTCCATGATCCGTCCCCCGCAGCTCTTCACCGCGTCGGCGGTGTCGTTCGGCGCCGTCTTCCTGCACGCGGCGCCCGCGCTCGCCGCAGGCCGCGGCGAGGCGACGCCGCTCGACCTCGCGCCCGCTCGGCAAAGTGCCGAGTCGGCCGCCGCGGGCGGCGGACTGGTGCGGACCTTCGTCGCGCTCGTGGCGGTCGTCGTCGTCATCTACGGGCTCTACTGGGCGATGCGCCAGATCAAGGCCGGTCGCGAGGTCGCGGCCGGCGGCCGCGGCGCGCTCGCGACGGTCGCCAGCGTCCCGCTGGGGCCCGGGCGTGCCGTGCACCTCGTGCGAGCGGGACGCGAGGTCGTGCTCGTCGGCTCCTCCCAGCAGGGCGTCGCCTTGCTGCGCGTCTACGACGAGGACCAGGCCCGGGCGGCCGGCCTGCTCGACGACGAGCGCTACGAGGATCCGCTCGTCGCGCGGCCGTCGGCCGGCGTGCTCCTCGGCGACGCGCTCGCGCGCCTGCGCAAGCTGACGGAGCGTGGATGAAGGCCGATGGCGCGAACGCCGTCCAGATCCTGCTGCTCGTCGGCGGGATCACGCTCGTGCCGGCGCTGCTCTTCACGGTCACGGGCTTCTCGCGCATCCTCATCGTCCTGGGCTTCATCCGCAGCGGTCTCGGGACGCCGACCGCGCCGCCGAACCAGGTGCTCGTCGGGATCGCGCTGTTCCTGACCCTGTTCGTCATGCAGCCGACGCTGAACGAGATGAAGAAGGTCGCGTGGGACCCGCTCCAAAAGGGCCGCATCACGCAGGTGGAGGCCCTCGATCGCGCTCAGGCGCCGCTTCGCGAGTTCATGTTCCGCCAGACGCGCACGAAGGACATCGCGCTCTTCGCGTCGCTCGCGAAGCTCGATCGCCCCCGAACGCGCGCCGACATCCCGACGCACGTGCTGATCCCGGCGTTCGTCATAAGCGAGCTGAAGACCGCGTTCCAGATCGGCTTCCTGATCTTCCTGCCCTTCCTGGTCATCGATCTCGTCGTCTCGGCGACGCTGATGAGCATGGGGATGATCATGCTGCCGCCGGTCTTCATATCCCTGCCGTTCAAGATCCTGCTGTTCGTCCTGGTCGACGGCTGGAACCTGATCACCCAGTCGCTGGTGCAGAGCTTCCACTGATGAACCAGGACGTCGTCGTCAACCTAACGATGGGCGCGATGGAGATGGCGTTGAAGCTCGCGCTGCCGCTGCTGCTCGCCGGGCTCGTCGTCGGCCTCGTCGTCTCGATCTTCCAGGCGGTCACGCAGATCCAGGAGATGACGCTCGCGTTCATCCCGAAGGTCCTGGCGCTCGTCGTCGTGATCGCGATCGCCGGCCCGTGGATGCTGGGGCAGCTGCAGACGTACACGCACGAGCTCTACAAGGGCATCCCGAACCTGGTGGGGCCGTGAACGAGCTGCTGAGCCGCTTGGGCGAGGAGCAGGTCGCCGGGTTCATCCTCGTGCTGGCGAGGATCTCCCCGCTCTTCGTGCTCGCACCGCCGTTCTCGTCCAAGATGGTTCCCGCGCGCGTGAAGGGGGTGGTGGCCGTGGGCCTGACGGTGGGCATCGCGCCGATCGCCCTGCGCGGCGCCGACGTGCCGCTCGACGGCCTGACCCTCGCCGCGCTGATCGCCAAGGAGCTACTGGTCGGCGCGGCGTTCGCGTACGCGCTCGCGGCCGTGTTCGCCGCGGTCAGCACCTGCGGCTCGCTGCTCGACGCGCTGATCGGCTTCTCGTTCGGCGCGCTGGTCGACCCGGTGACCGGCGTGAACGCCTCGCTGCTCGCGCAGGTCTACGCGCTCGTGAGCGTCCTCGTGTTCCTCGCGATCGGCGGCGATGCGTGGGTCGTGCAGGGGCTCGCTCGCACCTACGACGCCGTCGGCCTGACCGCGCAGCCCTCGATCGACTCGCTCGTCGGCGGCGCGCTCGACGCGTTCGTCGGGATCTTCGCCGCGGCGCTCGAGCTCGCCGCGCCGGTGCTGCTCGCGCTCGTCGTCACGGACGCCGGCTTCGGCGTCGTCTCGCGCGTGGTGCCGCAGTTCAACGTCTTCGCCGTCGCGCTGCCCGCCAAGGTCGTGATCGGCCTGCTCGTCCTCATCGCATCCCTGCCCTTCGCCGCCGGCTGGATCGCCGACGAGCTGCAGCGCAGCGTCGGCGGTGCCCTCGACGTCCTCAGGCCCGCCTGACCGATGGCCGGCCACGACCGCACCGAGAAGGCGACGCCCAAGCGGCGAGCCGATGCTCGCAAGAAGGGCCAGGTCGCGCGCAGCGCCGATCTCGCCGGCGCGGTCGTCCTGCTCGCCGCCCTGTTGGCGCTGAGCGTGCTGGGGCCGCACGTCGCGTCGGTGCTGGCCGACGCACTGCGCGACGCGCTGATGCTCGCCGCGACCCCGGATGTCGTGACCCCCCAAGGGCTCGGGGCGATCCTCGGCCGCCAGCTGGAGGCGGCCGGCGCGGCGGCCGCTCCGATCGCGCTCGCCTGCCTGGTCGCCGGCGTCGCCGTCAGCGCCGGCCAGGTCGGGCTGAAGATCACTCCCGCGGCGATGAAGCCGGATCCGAAGCGGATCAACCCGCTCAGCGGCGCCAAGCAGCTCTTCGGCCTGCGCCTGCTCTTCGAGAGCAGCAAGGCGACGGTCAAGATCGCGGCCGTCGGCGCAGTCATGACCGCCGCCCTGCTGCCGCGGCTCGAGGACCTCGCGGGGCTCGTCGGCACGCCGCCGGCCGCGCTGTGGCCGATGCTCGGCCGGCAGGTGCTCGGAGTGGTGCAGCGGGCGGTGCTCGCCTACCTGGTCATCGGCGTCATCGACCTCGTCTGGCAGCGCTGGCGCCACGAGCGCTCGCTGCGCATGGACAAGCAGCAGGTCCGCCAGGAGCAGAAGGAGCACCAGCTTCCCCCGGAGGTGCGATCGGCGCTACGGCGCCGGCAGCTCCAGGCCGCCCGGGCGCGGATGATGGCGGCGGTCCCGCAGGCCGACGTCGTCGTCACGAACCCGACCCACTACGCGGTGGCGCTGCGCTACGAGCCCGAGAAGCGCGCCCCCGAGGTCGTCGCCAAGGGAACCGACCTCGTGGCGGCGCGCATCCGCGAGGTGGCGGCCCAGCACGGCGTCGCGATCGTTCCCGACCCGCCGCTCGCCCGCTCGCTGCACGCGTCGGTCGAGGTCGGCCAGGTCATCCCCGAGGAGCTCTACCGGTCCGTCGCCCAGCTCCTGGCGTTCGTCTACCGGACGGCGTCCCGCCGGAGGCTCGTCGCATGAACGCATCCCTGCTGCGGAGCCTGAGCCGCAACACCGATCTGCTGGCCGCGGGGGCGGTCGTGCTCGTCGTCGTGATGATGATCGTGCCGCTGCCGCCGCTGCTGCTCGACCTCTTCATCACGCTGAACATCTCGGTGGCGCTGGCCGTCGTCGTGGCGACGATGTACGTGGGCAAAGCGCTCGACTTCAGCTCGTTCCCCAGCCTTCTGCTGCTGACGACGCTCTTCCGGCTGGCGATCAACGTCGCCGTGACGCGCCTGATCCTGCTGGAGGGCGATGCCGGGCACGTCGTCAAGGCGTTCGGCGACTTCGTCGTGGGCGGCAACGTGGTCGTGGGCCTGGTCATCTTCCTGGTGCTGATCGTCATCCAGTTCGTCGTCGTGACGAACGGTGCCGGGCGCGTCGCCGAGGTCGCGGCGCGGTTCACCCTCGACGCGATGCCCGGCAAGCAGATGGCGATCGACGCCGATCTCAACGCCGGTCAGATCACCGACGAGGAGGCTCGGCAGCGCCGCTCGGAGATCTCGCGCGAGGCGGACTTCTACGGCGCGATGGACGGCGCCTCGAAGTTCGTCAAGGGCGATGCGATCGCGGCCGTGCTGATCACGCTGATCAATCTCCTCGGAGGGATCGTCGTCGGCGTCCTCCAGCAGAAGATGCCGTTCGGCGAGGCGGCACAGCACTTCTCGCTGCTCACGGTGGGCGACGGCCTCGCCGCGCAGATCCCGGCGCTGCTGATCTCGGTCGCCACCGGGATCATCGTCACCCGGTCGGCATCCGACCGCGACCTGGGCAAGGACATCGCCGGCCAGATCCTGCGCCAGCGGAAGGCGCCGCTGGTCGCCGGCAGCGTGATCTGCGCCTTCGGGCTGGTGCCGGGACTGCCGACGCTGCCGTTCCTGTTGATCGGCGGCGGCCTGTTCGCGCTCGGCCGCGCGCTGCGCGAGGGCGGGGCCCTGCATCGTCCCGAGCCCGAGGCGCGGGAGCGCGCGGCGGCGGCTCCCGAGCTGCCCGCCGGCGGGGACGCCGCGATGGGCGCGCTGCAGCTCGACCCGCTGGAGCTCACGATCGGCTTCGGCCTGGTGCCGATGGTCGACGGGTCCTCCGGCGGTGCGCTCCTGCAGCGCGTCGGCGTCATCCGCCGCCAGATCGCCTCCGAGCTCGGGGTCGTCGTCTCGCCGGTGCGCATCCGCGACGACGTCGCCCTGGACTCGCACGAGTACACGGTGCGCGTCCGCGGTGCCGACGTGGCGCGCGGGCGCCTGCTGCCCGGCCACCATCTCGCGATGGATCCCGGCGACGCCGTCGGCCGGCTCACCGGGGTCGCGACGACGGAGCCCGCCTTCGGCCTTCCTGCGATCTGGATCGCCGAAGCCCAGCGCGCCGAGGCCGAGGCGCTCGGCTACACGGTCGTCGACGGAGAGTCGGTCGTCGTCACCCACCTCACGGAGACGATCCGCACACACGCAGCGGACCTGCTCACGCGTCAGGAGACGCGCCAGCTGCTCGACCGCCTCAAGGAGGTCAACGCCGCCGTGGTCGACGAGGTCGTGCCCGACGTGCTCACGGTCGGGGAGATCCAGCGCGTGCTGCAGGCGCTGCTGCGCGAGGGCCTGTCGATCCGCGACCTCGGCGCGATCGTCGAGGCGGCGGGCGACAAGGCGCGCCTCACCCGCGACCCGGTGGTCCTCGCGGAGTACGCCCGCCAGGCCCTCGGACGGGCGATCTGCGCGCCGCACGTGGACGCCGACCAGCGGCTGCGCGCGCTCACGCTCGACCCGGCACTCGAGCAGGAGCTCGCCGCCGCGATCGTCCAGACGCCGGATGGCGAGCTGCTCGCGCTCGACCCCGCCCGCGCCGAGGAGCTCGTCCGCGCGGCCTCCGAGCGATTCGAGCAGGGCATCGCCGCCGGTCGCCGGCCCGTCCTGCTGTGCGCCGGCCGCGTCCGCCGCCACCTGCGCCGGCTCTGCGAGCAGAGCCTTCCCCAGCTTCCCGTATGCGCCTACCAGGAGATCGTGCCCGGAGTCCGGGTCGAGACCCTGGCCGTCATCGACCTCGGAGTCTCCGTTCCAGCATGAGCACCGCAGCCCACATCCAGAACGACATCACGCTGTTCCGCGGCCGCAGCCTGGAGGACCTGCTGCCCCAGATCCGCGAGCGGCTCGGTCCCGACGCCGTCGTCCTGCGCCGCCGCGACGGGGTCACCGGCGGGATCGCCGGGTTCTTCCAGCGCCGCTGCATCGAGGTCGAGGCCCGCGCCGGGGCGCCGCGCGTGGACACCTACGACGATCTCGGCTCCGGCGGTCGGGGCGGCGAGGGGTTCGGCGATCTGGGTTCCGGCGGTTCGTCCGGCGAGGCGTTCGGCGATCTGGGTTCCGGCGGTTCGTCCGGTGAGGCGTTCGACGATCTGGGTTCCGGCGGTCCGTCCGGCGAGGCGTTCGGCGATCTCGGCTCCGGGTCCTCGTGGGCAGATGCCTCGGCGGTTCGCAGCGAGGCCGCGGAGGCGATCGACGAGGGCATGCGCGCGCCGGTCGTCCGCGCCCTGGTCGCCTCCGCGTCGCCGTTCGCCGACCAGCTCGCGGTCGCGGAGGCCCAGGCGCTGCTGCCGGCGACGCTCGATCCCGACGTCGGCGCGGCGGAGCCGGCGGACGAGCGGGAGGTGGGGGTTGCCGTCGGGCCGGCGGTCGAGCGGGAGGTGGGGGTTGCCGTCGGGTCGGCGGTCGAGCGGGAGGTGGGGGTTGCCGTCGGGTCGGCGGTCGAGCGGGAGGTGGGGGTTGCCATCGATCTGGTCGCGGAGCCGGAAGCACCGGTCGCCGTCGAGCTCGCCGGTCGCCGTCCTGCCGCCGCCGACGCCCTCGAGGCCGCCCTCGTCGAAGGGGGGCTGAGCCCGGCGCTCGCGGCGGCCGTCGTCGCCGAGACCGTCACCCATCTGCTGCCTTTCGGCACCCCGCGCCAGCTTCGGCGGCTCGTGCGCCGCGCGCTCGCGCGCCGCGTGGCGGTCCAGCCGCTGCGTGCACGCGGCGGCGCCGTCATCGCCTTCGCCGGCGCCGGCGGCGTGGGCAAGACGCTGACCGTCGCCCGGCTGGCCCGCGCCTACGCCACGCGCAGCGACCAGCCGGTCGCCGTGATCGCGCTGCGCCCCGTCGACGGCGGCGAGCGTCTCGCAGCGCTGCTCTCGCCGTTCGAGATCCCGGTCGATGTCGCCAAGACGGCCGCCGCTGCCCGGAAGCTGATCGAGGGGGCCGGACCGGATGCCCTCGTTCTCGTCGACACGACCTCCGTCTCTCCCGTCGACGCGGCCGGGGTCGGTGAGCTGGCAGCCGATCTCGCCAAGCTTCGCGCCGAGGTCCAGCTCTGCGTGCCGGGAACGCTCGGCGCGAGCGCGGCGCACGTGCTGATGGAGGGCTTCGGGCCGCTGAAGCCGGCGGCGCTGGCGATAACCCACCTCGACGAGACGCTGCTCGCCGGCGCTGCGATCGAGCCCTCGATGACGGGCGGGCCGCCGCTCTCGCTGCTGGCCGAGGGCGTTTCGCTCGAGGGTGGCCTCGACGTCGCCGATCCCGTCGCTGCAGTCGCTCTGCTGTTGAGATGATCGAGCTGCGGCCCGGACAGTCCGTGACGCTGATGCTTCCCTCCGGCAGCCACGCCGCGCGCCTGACGGCGTGCTCCGCGACCTCCTGCGAGCTCGTCCTGGTTGCCGCTCCCGGCGCACCGCTGCCGTCCGGGCAGCCGGTCGCGATCGCCTTCGCGACGCCGGCGGGCCAGGTGCGCAGGCCCGGCCGGGTCGTCTCCGACGACGGCGCCGGAGCACTGCTCATCGAGTCCGCCGGGGCCGACGAAGTGGTCCAGCGCCGGCGGCACGTACGCGTCGACGCGACACTTGATGTCGAGGTTCGTCTCGTGGATCGGCCGGACCTGGAGCTGCGCACGCTGACCCGCGACGTGAGCGCGGGGGGCGCGCTCCTCGCCGGCCCGACCGCACTGCGGGTCGGTGACGCGGCCTGGCTCGCGCTCTTGCTCGATCGCGATGCGGCGCCCGTCGAGGCGCTCGCGGAGTGCGTCCGGACCGGGGGTCGCGGCGCACGGGCCATGATGTTCACGGTGATCGCGGACTCCGATCGCGAGCGCCTCGTGCGCTTCGCCTTCGCCCGCCAGCGCCAGGCGCGCCGAATGGCGCGGGGGGGCTGAGGTGGCGGGCTCGGCAAACCCGGATCCTCCGCCGGATTCGACGGCGATGAGCGTCGCCGCGCACCCGAGGGCGGCTTCTGCCGTACGGCGCGCGAAGGCGGCAGGGGGGCTGCTCGCGCTGGTCGTGACGGCCATCCTGGCAAGCCGGGCGGGGCTCTCCGACTTCGACGTCGGCCTGCGGGCACTGGTCGCGGGTGCGGCCGGCTACCTCGTCTGCTGGGCGCTCGCGCTACAGGTGGCGCGGCATCTCGTCGTCGCCGAGGCGCGCGCGGCCGGTCGACTGCTCGCCGAGCGCGGCCGTGAGCGTGCGGAACGCATCGCCGCCGCCGCGGCGGCCGCCGCCGGCGATGCTCGCAACGGGAGCGGCCGATGACCGAGCCCGTGCCGCCGGTGGCGCGCGGGGGCCCACCCGCCGTGCCGCCGATCCGGATCCTCACGCCGGCCGAGCGCGAGCGCGAGCGCGAGGCCCGGGAGCGCGAGCGGCGCCGCCGCGAGCGCGCTTTGCGTGCCGATGAGCCGCCACCGGCCGAGGGGATCGACATCCGCGCCTGAGCGTCTCCGCGCCCATCGGCGAGTGCCGCAAGATCTTCCTCAAGGTTCATGCGCCGCGGCCGATCACCCCGGCGGGAGCGACAAGGAGTCGCTCCGGGACCAAACGACACGTCTTCCAAGGAGGAACACGGCATGTCCCTGCGCATCAACAACAACGTCGAGGCGTTCAACGCTCACCGCCAGCTGGTCGGCACGAGCGACAAGGTCGCCAAGGCGATGGAGCGGCTCAGCTCCGGTCAGCGGATCAACCGGGCCGCGGACGACGCCGCCGGCCTGGCGATCAGCGAGAAGCTTCGCAGCCAGATCAGGGGCCTCAAGCAGGCCGAGCGCAACGCTCAGGACGGCGTGTCCCTCGTGCAGACCGCGGAGGGCTCGCTGAACGAGGTCCACGCAATGCTCCAGCGCGTCCGCGACCTCGCCGTGCAGGCCCAGAACGGCACGCTCTCGACAAGCGACAAGGCGGCGATCACCACCGAGGCGGGGCAGCTCTGGAGCGAGATCGACCGCATCGGCAAGGGCGCCCAGTTCAACGGCATCAAGCTGCTGGACGCGGCATCGACGATCACCTTCCAGGTCGGCGCGAACAGCGGCGACACGATCACGGCGGCCACCTCGTCGCTCGGCGCGGCCGTCGGCGCCACGATGGACGTCACGACCGCGACCGCGATCGCGGCGATCGACACGGCGATCGGCAAGGTCAGCGACATGCGCGGCACGTTCGGCGCCGTCCAGAACCGGCTCGAGCACACGCTGAACAACGTCCGCACCTACCAGGAGAACCTCACCTCCTCGGAGAGCCGGATCCGCGACGTCGACATGGCGTCCGAGATGGTCGAGTTCACCAAGTACTCCATCCTCCAGCAGGCCGGCACGAGCATGCTGGCGCAGGCCAACCAGGCCCCGCAGGCGGTCCTTTCCCTCCTGCGGTAAGGGGGAGCACAAGACGGCACGGGCTCGCGGACGGACGAGCCCGGACCGACAGGGGCGCGGGCGGCCTACGGGCCGCCCGTCGTCGTTCAAGGCCACGACGCCGGCGCCGATCACCGGGGGAGATGAGCTACGAGGTCACGCTCGCGCGCGTCCGGGAGATCAGCGCCCTGCTCGCAGGGGGCGCGGCGGCCCCGTCTGCGGACCGGTCGGCCGGGCCGCCGGCGCCCCCCTCGGCCTTTGCTTCCGCGCTGCGCGAGGCGCAGGCCGTCCCGCCCGGAGCGCTCTTCGGCTCGGCTGACACCGCGGCGCGCATCGTCGGAGCCGCCCGGGGGGAGATCGGCCAGGCGGAGATGCCGCCTGGCTCGAACGACTCCCCGCGGATCGCCGCGTACCGGTCCGCGACGGCCGGCTCCGGCGTCGGACCCTGGTGCGCCTACTTCACCTCCTGGGTGGCGCGGCAGGCGGGTGCCCCGCTCGGCGACGGCGGCGAGGGATTCGGCAGCGTCGACGCCCTGTACGCCTGGGCGCAGCGGTCGGGCAAGGCGCTTCCCGCGACGGGCGCGGTGCCACGGCCGGGTGACCTGATCGTCTTCGACGAGCACATCGGGGTGGTCGAGGGAGTCCTCGGCGACGGCCGGATCCAGACGATCGAGGGCAACAGCTCCGACCGCGTCGCTCAGCGCGTTCGCAGCCCCGGAGAGGCCATCGGCTACGTGCGGCTCGTCTGAACGGCTCCCGTCCTGCGCGTTCAAGCCCGCGCGGGACGGGCCGATCACCGAGAGGGATGGCGTTGCCGGAGCCCCACGGATCGTCGCCCCCGAGCATCGACCAGGCGCCGCGGGCGATCGTCGCGCGCCAGCCGATCCTGGATCGCTCCGAGCGGGTCGTCGGCTTCGAGATCTTGTACCGGGCCACCTCGCCGTCGATGCCGAGCGCCCTCGAGGACCCGGAGGCGGCGAGCTCCAGCGTGATCGTGCGCACGATCGCGGACATCGGGCTGCAGCAGCTGGTCGGGGACCGCCCCGCCTACATCAACGTCACCCGCGACCTGCTGCTCCAGGTGCGGCCGCTGCCGCTGCCGCCGGACCGCGTCGTCCTCGAGCTGATCGAGGGCCAGGTCGTGGACCGCGCCCTGCTCGACGTGCTGGAGGAGCTGGTCGATGCCGGCTTCCAGCTCGCGCTCGACGACTTCCGCTGGCGGCCGGAGCTCGACAAGCTGGTCGGGCTGGCGAGCATCGTGAAGCTCGACATCCGTGCGATGGACGAGTCGGACCTGCGCGAGCACGTCGCCCGCCTGCGCGGTCGCGGCATCTGGCTGATCGCCGAGAAGGTCGAGACGCGCGAGGAGTACGAGATGTGCCGCGGGCTCGGCTTCGACGCCTTCCAGGGCTACTTCTTCGCCAGGCCCGATCTCGGGTCGGGTCGTTCCGCGCCGACGCACAAGCTCGGTGCGCTGGCCGCGCTGGCCGACCCGGCCGCGCAGGCGAGCTTCGAGGAGCTCGAGCGGGTGATCCTCCGCGACGCCGGCCTCAGCCACAAGCTGGTGCGGCTCGTCAACTCGGCGTTCGTCGGCGTCCGCCGGGAGATCGGCACCGTCCGCGAGGCGCTGACGTTGCTGGGCACGGTGGCCGTCCACCGCTGGGCGATGCTGCTCGTCATCGCGGACCTCACCGATCGGCCCAACCACCTGCTCGCCGCGGCGCTGCACCGCGCGCGACTGGCTGAGCTGCTGGCCGGGGAGCGCGGCATCGCGGTGCCGGACCGGGCCTTCACGGTCGGGCTCTTCTCGGTCGTCGACGCGCTGCTCGGGGCGCCGCTGACCGAGCTGCTGGACGAGCTGCCGTTCGACGAGCGGACCCGGCGTGCGCTGCTGGACCACGACGGCCCCGAGGGTCGCCTGCTCTCCGACGTGCTGGCCTTCGAGCGCGGGGAGTTCGAGGCCTGCGACGAGCGGGGGCTCTACTTGCAGACGTTCGCCGGCTCCTACCGCAACGCCCTCGACTGGGCCGGTGAGGCGCTGGGGCAGCTCGGCTGACGCTCGTCGGTCGCGCTCGCCGAGCGCGAATCCGCCATCCTCTGCCGGAGATGCGCGATCGCCTCACCATCTCGCCCCGGCGCTACCACCAGGTCGTGATCGCGGCCCTCGTGCTGCTGACGCTGATCGTCTTCAGCGGCGCCGCCGTGCGGCTGACGGGCTCTGGCCTGGGCTGCTCGGATTGGCCGCGCTGCTATCCCAACGGGCCGATCGTCGCCGAGCTCGAGACGCACGCGATGGTCGAGTTCTCCAACAGGATCTTCTCGGCGCTGGTCGGGATCGGCGCGATCGCTGCCGGCACCTTCGCCTTCCTGCGCGTGCCGCGCCGCCGGGACCTCTGCCGGATCGGCGCGCTGCTGCCGCTCGGGGTCGTGCTGCAGGGAGTGCTCGGTGGGCTCACCGTGAAGTACGAGCTGCGACCCGGATTCGTCATGGGGCACTTCATCCTCTCGATGTTGATCCTCGTCGCCGCGTGGGCGCTCTACTGGCGCTCACGGCCCGGCTACGAGCACGGCGCCATCGCGCCGGCATCGCCCGACCGGCCGACGACGTGGGCGGTGCGCCTGCTGGCGCCGCTCGCGGCGCTGATGATCTTCATCGGCACGGCGGCGACCGCCGCCGGCCCGCACGCGGGCGGTCGCGGCACCGGCGATCTGGTCCAGCGCCTCTACATCCACGGCAGCGACACGCTCGGCTGGGCCGTCGACAGGCACACCGTCGTCGGCGCACTGCTCGGGCTCTGCGCGATCGTCGCGCTCGCGCTCGCGTGGTGGCGCGGCGCCGGCCGGTCGCTTCTGTGGGCTCTGGGGACGACCGTCGCGCTGCTCGGCGTGCAGGGGATGGTCGGCGCGGTGCAATACCAGGCCCAGCTCCCGGCCGAGCTCGTCTGGGTGCACGTGTGCCTCGCGACCCTGCTGTGGGTCGCGGTGCTCTGGTCGTGGACCGCTGCGGGCTCGCCGCCGCCGCGGGCGACGCAGCCGGGCCGGGACTCCCTCGCCGCGCAGTCAGCGGCGGGCCCGGCCGTGCGTGACGTGCCGGCCGGCGTCGCCTGACGCGCGGGCTCGCAGGCGGGGTCGGTCCGGATGCGGGCTTCGTGACGGCCGGCGTCGCCTGAGCGGTGCCGCACTCCGGGGGCGGCTACGTCAGGCGTTCCAGCACGGCGATCGTGAAGCCGCAGCTCGACGCGACGAGCGCGAGCATCGCCAGCCGCGGGCCGAGCAGCATGCCGCGGCGACGCACGCGGCGCAATCGCGCTTGGCGGCGGGTCAGGCTGCTGGCGTAGATCACCGGACGATCCATCGGTCGCTCCCCGTGGTCGGCATCGAACAGCGGTCGGACCGCTGCACGCAACCTCTCTCGCGCTAACGATCCCGCTAGCTCCGGACAGAATCGTGCGGGATCGCACCATCGCGCCGCGGACGCGATGGTGCGATCTGGATCAGGCGGGGGCGGTGTGCTGCGCCGCCGCGGGCTCCAGCGCGAGCTCGAGCACCTCGCCGACGGTCATCACCGGGTGGAAGCTCATCTGCCGGCGGACCTCCTCGGGCACGTCGTCGAGGTCCCCGCGGTTGCGCTCGGGCAGGATGACGTCACCCAGTCCGGCCGCGTGCGCCGCGAGCACCTTCTGCTTGAGGCCGCCGATCGGCAGCACCCGGCCCTGGAGCGTGACCTCGCCGGTCATCCCGACGGTGTGGCGCACGGCGCGGCCGGTCAGCAGCGAGGCGAGCGCCGTCGTCATCGCGATGCCCGCGCTCGGGCCGTCCTTGGGGATCGCACCGGCAGGGACGTGCAGGTGGAACTCGCGGTCCGCGAAGGCGCCGGCCGGCACGCCGAGCTCGTCGGCGTGCGCTCGGACATACGTGAGCGCGATCCGCGCGGACTCCTTCATGACGTCTCCCAGCTGTCCGGTGAGCGTCAACGAGCCCACTCCCGTGCCGGGCATCGAGTTCGCCTCGACGAACAGCACGTCGCCGCCGGCTCCCGTCACCGCCAGGCCGGTGGCGACGCCGGGAACGGCCGTGCGCGCGGCGACCTCGGACCAGACCTTCTGGCGCCCGAGCGCGTCGCGTACCGCGTCGAGGTCGATCGCCACCGGCGCCTGGGCCTTGCCGGAGGCGATTCGGGTCGCCGTCTTGCGCAGCAGCGTCCCGAGCTCCCGCTCGAGGTTGCGCACTCCTGCCTCACGCGTGTACTCGGTGACGATCGTCTGGATCAGGCCGTCGGGGATCGTCACCTCGTCGCGGCGGAGGGCATTGCGCTCGAGCTGGCGGGCCCAGAGGTGCTCGCGCGCGATGGCGACCTTCTCGTCGATCGTGTAGCCGTCGAAGCGGATGACCTCCATGCGGTCGAGCAGCGGTCCGGGGATCGTCTCGGCCTGGTTGGCGGTGGCGATGAAGACGACCTCGCTCAGGTCCACCTCGACGTCGAGGTAGTGATCGCGGAACGTCGAGTTCTGCGCCGGGTCGAGGACTTCGAGCAGCGCGCTCGACGGGTCCCCGCGCCAGTCGGCGCCGACCTTGTCGACCTCGTCGAGGAGGATCACCGGGTTCATCGTGCCGGCGTCGCGGAGCGCACGGACCAGGCGGCCGGGGAGCGCGCCGATGTAGGTCCGGCGGTGGCCGCGGATCTCCGCCTCGTCACGCACGCCGCCGAGCGACATGCGCACGAACTCGCGGCCCATCGCCCGCGCCACCGATTCGCCGATCGAGGTCTTGCCGGTCCCGGGCGGGCCGATCAGCGTCAGGATCGCGCCGGCCTCGCGGCGGGCGCGACGCCCGCGCTCGCCGGCTTCGGGCTCGTCCGCCCCGTTGGCCCTGCCGGCCGCGGGCGCCGCCTCGTCGGCTCGACCCTCGTGCGGTGCCCGATCTGCGTCTCCGTCGGCGACCGCCCGCCGGCGTCGCAGCGCGCGGATCGCGACGTCCTCGACGATCCGGTCCTTGACGTCGTCCAGCCCACAGTGGTCGGCATCCAGCACCTCGCGCGTGTGGACCGGGTCGAGTCGCTCCTCGGAGCGCTTCGCCCAAGGCACGGCCAGCAGCCAGTCGAGGTAGTTGCGCAGCATCTGGCCCTCGCCGGAGCCACCCTCGCCCATGCGCTCCAGCCGGTCGAGCTCGCGCTCGGCCTGCTCGCGCACGGCGTCGGGCATGCCGGCCTGCGCGATCCGCGTGCGGTAGTCGTCGGTGACGGAGCCGTCGTCCTCGCCGAGCTCGCGACGGATCGACTCGAGCTGCTTGCGCAGCACGTACTCGCGCTGCTGCTTGGCGGCGCCCTGCTCGACGTCTTCGCGGATCCGCCGGCGAACCTGCAGCTCGGCGAGCCGCTCGCGCTGGAACTCGAGCGCGAGCGAGAGCCGCTCGGTGACGTCGGTCTCCTCGAGCAGGCGGACCTTCTGCTGGAACGTCAGGTCCGGGGCGTAGCCGGACGTGTCGGCGAGAGCGCCGGGCTCGACGATCGCCCGCACCCAGGATGCGACGCGCCCGTCGTCGCCGCGCAGCTCGAGGATCTCCTCGACGGCGGCGCGGTACTCGCGGACGAGCTCGCGGGTGCGCCCGTCGACCGGGTCGGCGTCGGGCGACTCGGTCACCTCGACGCGTAGCCGCCCCGACGGGTCGGTGTGCGCGGCGCCCGCGATGCCGCGGGCGACTCCCTCGAGGACGGCGCCGTGCGCACCGCCGGGAAGCCGCACGCGATCGGCGACGCGCGCGATCGTGCCGACCTTGGCGTACTCGCCGTCGTGGCGCGGCACGAGCAGCACGCGCTGCTCGTCGCCGACGTCGACGGGCAGTGTGACGTCCATCGTGGGGAAGACGACGGTGTCGTCGAGGGGGATCAACAGCAGGCTCTCGGACACGGTGGGACCTTTGCGACGAAGGAAAGTTGCAAGCGCAACTGTAGCACGGATCTCAGTGATCGACGCTGAGATCTTGTGCGCCGGCCGCGCGCCGCCGCGCGGGTCGTGCCGGCGCGCCCGGACGGGTCGGGGGTCACGGTGAGAGAAGTCGCTCTTGACAAAGAAACCGACTGGTCGGTATCTTCAGCGGCGTGAGGTCGCCCAAGACCACGACAGCCGCGAGAGGCGCCGGCGCCCGTGCCGACTCCGCCGTCGCGCCCGCGGCCCCCGCCGCGAGCCTCCCCGCAGCGAGCGCGGCCGACGCGACCGACGGGCGCGCGGCCCCGCGCGCCCCCGTGCAGGATCGGGCGCGGCGCACGCGCGAGCAGATCCTCGAGGTGGCGGCCGCAGCATTTGCCCGCGACGGCTACGCCGGCACATCGCTCAACGAGCTGATCCGCGCGAGCGGGCTCACCAAGGGCGCCTTCTACTTCCACTTCGACTCCAAGGAGGCGCTCGCGCTCGCGACCTTCCGCCACAAGCAGGCGCAGCTCATCGAGCGCGTGATGGCGCAGGTCGAGGACGAGCCCGACGCGATCGCCGAGCTGAGGGCGCTGATCCGCGTGCGCACCCGGGCCTACGGCGACGATCCCTCCGCTCGCTGCATCCTGCGGCTCGGATCGGAGCTGGGAGCAAAGGCCGGGCCGGACTCCGACTTCGCCCGCTATCAGGAGCTGACGATCGAGAGCTTCGCGGGGATCGTCCGGCGCGGTCAGCGGGAGGGCCTGCTGCGCGCCGACGTCGATGCACGGGCGGCGGGCGAGGCGATCTTCGCCGCGATGGTCGGCGCCGATCGGCTCTCGCGCCTGATGTCGGGAGGCGCGGACCTCGAGCGGCGCGGGCAGGATCTGATCGACCTGCTCGTACGCGGCCTGGCGGCAGGCGCGGGCGCAGGGAGCGATCAGGGCGGCGACTCGTCGGGCGGCCGACAGCCGGCGACAGGTGACGACAGCGAGTGATCAGAGGGGAGAGCGTGATGAGCACCACAGCGACGGCGATCGACGGCAGCCCCGGCAGGCGCGAGAGCGGCTCCCGGCCGGCAGACGCCGCGCGCGCCGCGTTCGTCGAAGCGCAGGGTCGACTCCTGCGTCACTACGGAGTCGAGGCCCGCTCCAGGAGCCTGAGCCTCGAGCGGCCCGCGATGCAGGCGCACGTCCTCGAGGCGGGGCGCGGCGAGCCGCTCGTGATCCTCCACGGCGGCGACGGACAGGGCGTCGACTGGGCGCCGCTGATGGCCGAGCTCCAGGGCGACATGCGCCTCTATGCCATCGACAGGCCGGGATATGGGCTCAGCGACCCGTTCGACTACCGGCGCGTCGATCTGCGCCGGCACGCCGCCGACTTCGTCGTCTCGGCGCTCGACGCGCTGGGGCTCGAGCGGGCGACGATCGCCGGCGGCTCGATGGGCGGCTTCTTCGCCCTTGCGACCGCCTTCGAGCGGCCCGAGCGGGTGCGAGCGCTCGCTCTCGTCGGGATGCCGGTCGGCCTGGCGCGCCGGATCGCGCCGGCGATGCGCGTCCTGTGCGGGGTGCCCGGCCTGGCAGACCTGTTCGTCGCACGGCTCGCGCGGCCGACCGCGAAGGCGCGCCGCAGGCAATACCGCGACATGTTCCACATCGACCCGCAGACGGTCCCGGACGTCTACTTCGACATGCAGGTCGCGGGCATGCGGATCCCGGGGGCGCTCTCGACGTGGGCCGTCCTGCTGCGTCGCGTCGCGGGGCTGCGCGGGATGCGCGACGAGGTCACGTTCGCGGACGAGCTGGATCGCCTGCGGCCGCCGACGCTCGTCGTCTGGGGCCAGCACGACATGGCGCCGGCGGCGGCGGGTCGTGCGGCGGTCGAGCGGATCCCCGACGGACGGTTCGTCGAGCTGCCCGGCACCGGTCACTTCCCGTTCCTCGAACGGCCGGGGGAGACCGCGCGGCTGATCCGGGAGCTCGTCGCCCGGGAGCCGTGAGATGGCCGGCGCGGCGATCGACTCCGAGGTCGCGCTCACGCCGCTTGCGGAGCGCGATCTCGTCGCGGCCGACGAGCTCCTTCGCGCGGCGTTCGGCACCGCGCTCGGGCTGCCGGAGCCGGCCCGCTTCGCCGAGGGGGCCGAGCTCGTGCGCACCCGCTGGCGCGCCGATCCCGCGTGCGCCTTCGCAGCTCACCGTGCCGGCGAGCTCGTCGGCTGCGCGTTCCTCGCCCGGCGGGGCAGCTACGTCTCGTTCGGCCCGCTGGCGGTGCGCCCCGACCACTGGGACCGGGGCATCGGACGGCTGCTCTGGGAGATCCGGATGCCGATGCTCGAGCGCTGGGGCGCAACCCATGCGGCGCTCTTCACGAGGATCGAGGCGAAGAACATCCATCTCTACCAGCGCTACGGCTTCTGGCCGCGCGAGCTCACGGCGCTCAGCGCCAAGCCGCTGGCGCCGGCCGGCGAGGGCGGTCGCGCCGGTGCGCCTTGGAGCACGCTCTCCGAGCTGCCGATGGCCGCGCGGCAGGTCGCACTCGACGACTGCCGGCGGCTGGCCGACTCGATCCAGCCGGGGCTCGACCCGACCGGTGAGATCCTCGCGGTCGAGGCGCAGGCGCTCGGGACGACGATCCTGATCGAGGACGACGGCGGCCTGGGCGGCTTTGCGATCTGCCACGTCGGCGCGGGCTCCGAGGCCGGTCCCGGCGCCTGCTACGTGAAGCTCGCCGCCGCCGCGCCGGGTCCCGACGCCGAGCGCCGGCTCGAGCGGCTGCTCGACGCGTGCGAGCGCCACGCCGTGGCGCACGGCGCCGTGCGACTGCTCGCCGGCGTCAACATCGCTCGCCGGGAGGTCTACCGCGCGCTGTTGGACCGCGGCCACCGACCGTTCGCCTTCGGGGTGGCGATGCACAGGCCGGACGAACCGGCCTACGACCGTCCCGGTGCGCTCGTCGTCGACGACGGCCGATGAGCGCAGGGGGGCGTGGGCGCGGGCGACGCCGCCTCAGCCCCCGCCCGCCGCTCCGCCGCCGTCCGCCCGTTCCTGCTGCGCGCGGACCGCGTCGGCGCCCCCGGCACTGCGCTCCTCGTTCAGCGTCCGCGCCGCGGCGACGACGCCGCCGTCGGCGCCGCGGTCGTAGTGGTCGACGGCGATCAGCCCGACCGACAGCCCTCGGCGCTCGGCGCAGCGCCGCGCCCGCGCGACGATCGCCTTTGCACCGTTGATCCGCCCGTTGGCGGAGACCGGTGGCGGGAAGACGTCGAGCCAGTCGTTGAGCATCAGGATCGGCGACTCCGGATGTCCGCGGCGCCGCGCGCATGAGAGCTGCGCCGGACCGCGCGCACCGAGCCTGGTGTCCTGGATGAACGCCTGCGCATCGTGGTACCAGGGCAGCGCTCCGCCGTCGCGCTCGCTGAAGACGACGACCCTCCGGCCGGCGCGCACGAGCTGTCCGAGGGTCGGCAAGGGCCGTCCACGGTCGAGTGCCGCCGCGTAGCGCAACAGCCCCGCGTCGCGGAACGCCTGCTTGGTGTCGCGTGGGGTGATGCTCGGCTCGAGCAGCAGCACCAGCACCTCGCCGGGATTGCGCTCGAGGAACTCGCGGTACGTGCGCAGCACCGGCACGAGCGGCGTCGCCCCCAGCTCGCAGGCGGAGTGACAGAGATAGGGCTCCGGCTCTCCGCCGCCGACGCTTCCGAGTCCGATCGGGCCGGCGAGGCGGTTCGCAAGGCGCAGCTGCCGGGGGTTCAGCAGGCTTCGCAGGCGGTTGCGGTCGGTGCCCTCGGCTGCCAGGTCGGTGCGCACCGTCCCGTCCGGATCGCGAACCCCGTAGTGCGTGTCGAGCAGGAAGAGGCGGATTCCGTCGCGAAGCTGGCGGGGGATCGTCCGCGTCTGGTTCGAGAAGGCCCAGCCGGGGCTGTCGGCCGCCGACATCGAGTTGTGCGTGCCGGGAAAGACGACCTCGTTGAGTCGGCGGTCGCACAGCTCGCGCGAGCCGTTGCAGCCGTTCGACGCCAGTGCCCGCTGGAAGCGCTCGGTCGCGGGGTCGGCAGAGGCCAGGACTATCACGGCCGTCGCGGCGCCGCCGAGGACGGCGGCCGCCAGCGCGGCGATCGCAAGGCCGCGCAGGCGCTCCCTGCGCCCGTGTGGTCGGTCCCGCGCGAGGACGCGGGGCTCGACGGCCTCGATGAGCTCGTCCGCGGCGACGAACAGCACCGCCGCTCCGATCACGAGCGCCAGCGTCTCGACGAGCCATCGCACGCCGCTGATCAGCGCGACCCCCAGCGCGATGCCGGCGAGCGCCCTGGACAGCTCCAGCGCGGTGGAGCGCGGCCGAGCGAGCAGCGGGCGGGCCAGTCGCCGCAGACGGTCGTCGGCCCCGCCGGGCGTCACGCGCGAAGCGCCGGCCCCGGCGACCGCGAACGCCGCCGCCCCCGTGACGAGCGCGATCGTCCGCAGGCCCCCGGCGAACGTGTCCCAGACGCCGGCGGCGGCGGCGCGCGCCTCCTCGGCGCTGATGAGGTCGTTGCCGTGGACCGCGGCGAGCAGCTCGCTGCGCCCGAGGCGCAGCGCGACGACGACGAGCGCGCACGCCGCGCCGACGGCGATCGCTCCGCGCACGATCGCCGCACGCCGGTTCGGCGCGAGCCACACGCTCGCGGCCAATGCCAGCAGGCCGAGCGCCGGCAGCAGGATGCCGAGCAGCCGCGTGCGCCCGGCTAGCCGCACCGCCGAGGCGACCGAGTCCTCGCGGCGCAGCTCCAGCAGCCGCGGCGAGATGTTGTTCGGGATCAGGCGTGCGAGCGGGGGAGCGACCGACTCGAGGGCCGGGCGCACCAGCGACGTCGCGTCGGCGAGATCGAGGACGAACCCGCGGTCCTCGCCCTCGAGCAGCACGCGGTTGGCGGAGCGCGCGGCCAGGTGCAGGACCCGCTCGAACTGGGGCGCGCGGACGGCGACCGAGACGGCCGTCTCGAGCAGCGGCCGGGCGGTCGCCAGGTCCGCGGAGCCGCGCTCGATGACCCCGGCGACGATCTCGCGTGAGACGACCGTCCGGACGGCGTCGTCGTCCAGCGTCGCGACGACGCGGTCGGCGAACGCGTCCGGGTCGACGATCTCCTGGCGCACATAGAGGAGCGGCCCGCCGATGGCCAGCAGGATCGTCGCGACGACCGCGAGCGCCGTCGACAGCGTGGTGGCCGAGACTCGCACCGACCCATCGTGGCAGCCGGGCGCTCGGCTTCCGTCCACTTGGCTTCCGGCGTCGTCGCGCGCCTGCGGCGCCCGGCGGGGAGGCTCGTCGGGCGGGCGGCTTCCGCCCGGGACTCCCGCGCGCTCGGCTTCCGTCCAGTATCGGCTGCGAGCGGAGCGACGGGCGAGGTACGGTGGACACGTGTTCACGCGCGACGACCTGCGCGCCCTCGCACTCGCCGAGCCGGCGCGCCCGATTCTCAGCGTCTACGCCCGGACCGACCCACGGGACCCCGCGAACACGGCGCGCGTCCCAGCCTGGGAGGTCGCGCTGCGCAACGGCCTGCGCGCGGTGTCCGAGCGGCTCGAGTCCGGAGAGGACCGCGAGCAGCGGCTCGCCTTCCGCGCGCTCGCGGCCCGCGTCGAGCGCGAGACGATCGATCTCGGGCCGTCCGAGCGGGCGCGGAGCCTGGCGGTGTTCGTCGACGCCGAGGGGGACTTCTCGCAGCGACTCAGCCTGCGGCTCCCGGTGCGCCGGGACGTGGTCGTCTGGGACGCGCGCCCGTTCGTCTCGCCGCTCGTCGACATCGCCGATCGCGGCGCGGCCACGGGGGTCGTGCTCGTGGATGGCGAGCGCGTGCGCCTGCTGCACGTCGAGCAGGGGCATGCCTCCGAGCCGGAGGACTCCACGTATGCGCTGACGCTGGAGGATTGGCGACCCTACGAGGCGTACACCTCGCCGGGGGCCGGGGGCGCCCATGGCGGCGTCTCGCAGGCGGATCGCTTCGACGCGCTCGTCGAGGAGCAGCGGGCGAAGCTGTTCGACGGCGCGGCGGTCGCGACCGCACGGCGACTGGAGCAGCTCGGCTGGGAACGCGTCGTCGTAGCCGCCGAGGGGTCGATGGCCGCTCGCTTCGGGTCGGCGATGCCGGCGGCGCTTCGCTCGCGGGTCGCAGCGTCGCTGGACTTCAACCCTGGCGACTCCGGGCCGGCCGCGATCGCGGCGGCGCTCGAGCCGCTGCTCGAGGAGCTCTGGCTGCGCGACTCCGTCGCGATTGCCGAGCTGGCCCGCGATCGGGTGCTGGCCGGTGGGGCGGCGACGCTCGGCCCCCAGGACACCCTGAGCGCGCTCGCGGCATCGAGCGTCGATCACCTGCTGCTCGACCCCGAGGGCGACTTCCGCGACGTCGCGGGAATGGTTCCCGCCTCGATCGGCGGTCCGCCGGAGCTGCTCGGCGAGCGCGCCGTGGAGCTTGCGATCTCGGTCGGCGCTCGCGTCAGCGCGCTGCCCGCCGGCGCGTCAGGGGCGCTCGACGAGGCCGGCGGGATGGCGGCGCTGCTGCGCTACTGAGCGCGGGCCGCGAGGCCGAGGGCAGCCCGTGCGAGCCGGCTCACAGCCTTCCGCGGAGCACCCGGTCCGGAACGTCGGCGAGCAGGTCGAGCGCGCGCGGCGGGCTCCCCGGCTGGAGGAACACCGCCCCACCCGGCCTGTAGGGGCGCGGGCGGCCCTCGCGCGGCGGCCCCACGAGCGCGCTGTCGAAGACCCATGAGCCGCTGTTGACGACGCGCGGTCCGTCGGCGCCGAGCGGCCTCCACAGCTCGTCGGGGTCGCCGGGCAGCGGCCCGCGGCGATGGATGTGGCCGAAGATCACCACGTCGGCCGGGATCCGAAGCCGGCGCGCGACCTCGGCCATCGCCGGGATGGCGGCGCGACGATGGATGCCCTGCTCGAGGACCAGCGCGCCGAGCGAGGCCGCTTCGCGCATCCCCGGCACGGCGGCGATCGCCGGCAGCCCGGCGACGAGCGCGCGCCGCGCCTGGCCGACGGCCCCTTCGAGCACGCTGCCGGCGCCGCCGGGGAGCACCCCGGCGATGGCGTCCGTCAGGCTGCCCGCGTCTGCGCCGGGAGCGGTCTCGAAATCGGCGACGTGTGCTCGCGGGGCGCCCGCGGCCGCGCGCAGGCGACCGCGCAGCGCCGCCGGCAGCAGGCGGTCGAGGTGGTGGCCGTGCGTCGCCCAGACGCGATCGCCGACCCAGACCCCTGGGTAGCGGACCTCGACGCGGGCGGGGCCCAGCCAGTCGGCCATCGCCGTGAGCAGCGCGCTCGCCGAGCGGGGCACGCGGGTCGCCGGGCGCAGCGGGCGTCCCGCGCCGAGTCGATCGCGCAGCCACGAGCGCACGAGCTCATGGTCGTGGTTGCCGGGGACGATCACGACCTCGCCTTGCGGCCCGAGGGCGGCACCCAGGCGGCGCAGCACCGGCTCACCCGCCGCGGCGGCCCGATCGGACCGGCCCTCGAGCAGCTCGAGGGTGTCGCCGAGCAGCACGAGCCGGTCGGCACCGGCTGAGGCGGCGACGAGGGCATCGAGCGCCGCCGGTCGGCGCAGCACGTCGCGCCCGAGCGCCGAGCCGAGGTGAAGGTCGGAGATGACGAGCGTGCGCACGCGGCTTGGCACCATAAGGGGCATGGAGTCCCTTCGCGGCCGTCTGCTCATCGCCTCGCCGGCGATCCACGACCCGAGCTTCCGCCAGTCGGTCGTGCTGCTGGCCGAGCACACCGAGGAGGGAGCGATGGGCGTCGTCCTCAACCGCGAGTCGACGGCGACCGTCGGCGATGTCGTTCCGTCGCTGGCCGAGCTGGCCGGCGAGGACGCTCCGGTGTTCGTCGGCGGACCGGTCTCCGGCTCGTCGGTCACCGTGGTCGCGCAGTTCGCGGAGCCCGGGCGGGCGGCGCTGCTCGTCCACGAGGACGTCGGCTTCGTGCCCGCTGGTGAGGACGACCGCGCTGCGCTGCATGCCGGCCTGCTGCGCACGCGGGTCTTCGCCGGCCACGCCGGCTGGGGGCCGGGTCAGCTCGAGGCCGAGATGGAGGAGGAGTCGTGGATCGTCGAGGAGCCGCTGACGGGCGACCTCTTCACGGAAGACCCACAGGGCCTGTGGTCGAGGATCCTGCGACGCAAGGGCGGCGGCTACGTGCTGATCTCGACGATGCCGCCGGATCCGGGCCGCAACTGACGGCTCGTCGGCTCGGGGCGCTCAGCATCGGCGCCCGGCCCGGGCGGGGACCCGCGCGCCGGCGGGCCCGCCGCGGCGGGCACGACGTCGCGATCCCCGCCGCCATGTCAGGATCGTCCGCGACCGGACGACCTTCACCGGTACGGGGATGCCCTTCCGAGAGCTGCACGATCACGAGGCACACCGGCTTGCGGCGCATGCGCCGGACCGGTTGCTGCGCTACGTCGCCCGGGCGCGGGCGGCTGGTCGCCCGGATCTCGCGTCGCGCGCGCTGCAGCTCCTCGCGTGGACGTGGGAGCCGGTCGTGATGGCGATGGTGCGGGCGAAGGTCGCCGGCGAGCACGTCGAGGACGTCGCCCACGAGGCGCTCGTCCGCGCTACGCGGTCGATCGAGCGTGCCGCGCCACAAGCCGTCAACGTCGCGCAGCTGCGGGGCTGGCTGAAGGTGATCACGGCTCGCACGGTCGCCGACCATTACGCGGCTCGTGGGCCCCGGCCGATCCCGCTCGCCGGTGCGTACGAGATCGCCTCGGTCGACGGCGGATACGACGCGGTGGACTACCAGGAGCTGATCGACCGCGGCCTGGCGCGGCTGTCCGCGCGCGACCGGCTGATCGTCGAGCTGAAGGTGTTCGACGGGTGCACCGCCGGCGAGACGGCCGCGGCGATCGAGCGCGAGATCGGCGAGCGCCCGGGCGAGAACGCGATCGACCAGGTCGCCTCGAGATTCAGACAAGCCCTCCGGGGGGAAGCAGGCCAGGAGTGACCGATGACGAACGTCGAGATCGTCTTCCAGGAGTACCGCCTCGCCGCCGAGCGTGGCGAGGCGCCCGACCCGCGCATCTACCTGGAGCGGGTGGGGGGCCGTGACCGCGTCGTCCTGGAGCTGATGATCGGGCATCACCGGCTCGGGGGCGCGCAGGCCCCTCGCGAGTTCGACGCGGCGGCATTCGAGTCCGCGCGCGAGGAGCCGTGGCTGCGCGCTGCCGGCACGGCTCCCGACGCCATGCCCCTCGCGGGCGCGCGTGAGCGAGCGGGGCTGAGCCTCCGTCAGCTGGCGGCGCGTGTGCTGGCCGTGGCCGGGGTGGCGGAGGCGGGGGGAGCGCAGCAGGAGAAGGCCGAGCTCTACCTGCTGCGACTCGAGCGTGGTGAGCTGGAGCCGCAGGTGCTTGCGGTGCGTGCTCGCGAGGCGCTGCGGGCCGTGCTCGGCGTCGAGCTCGCCCCCGGGCCGCGGCCGGCCGCCTCGTTCCGGGGCGCGGGCGAGCCCGGCGACGAGGCCACGGAGCGCGCCGCCGAGCAGATCGACCTGCTCGCGCGGGCGCTCGAGATGCCGGCACCCGGCCGGCGCGACGAGGTTGACGAGCTGTTTCTCGGCGGCTGAGCCGGGGCGCCGGCCGCGGCTCGGCGGGCGCCCGGGCGGAGGTGGTCGTCGCTGACAATCGGGATACTTGTATGCAAGAATCCCGATCATGGGCTCACGGGGAGGGTCGACGCACCGGCCTGCCGGTGTTGGCGCTCGCGTGGCCGGACTACGCTGAATTCACGATCCGAGGTCAGTGACGATGGCATCGAGCGAGACGATCGAGCCGGCCGCGGGAGTCGACGGCCCCACCTGGGTCTACGACTTCGCCGACGGCTCGCGCGGAATGCGGGCGCTGCTCGGCGGAAAGGGCGCGAACGTCGCGGAGATGACGCGCCTGCTCGGCACGGGGCGGATCCCGGCCGGGTTCACGATCACCACGAGCGCCTGCGTCGCCTTCCTGGGCGAGCGACCACACGCCTACCCGGAGGGGCTCTCGCGGCAGGTCGACGCGGCGGTCGCGAGGCTGGAGGAGGCCGCCGGCCACCGCCTCGGCGATCCACGCGACCCGCTGCTCGTGTCGGTGCGCTCCGGCGCACCCGAGTCGATGCCGGGGATGATGGACACCGTCCTCAACCTCGGCCTCGGCGATCGCTCGGTGGAAGGGCTCGCCGAGCGCACCGGCAACGCGCGCTTCGCCTGGGACTCGTACCGGCGGCTCCTGCAGATGTACGCCAACGTCGTGCACGGCGTCAGCGGCGAGCGGCTCGAGGCGCAGATCGCGGACGTCAAGCGCGACTGCGGCGCGGCGCTCGACACCGACCTCGACGTCGCGGCGCTGCGGGAGCTCGCGCGCCGCTTCAAGGCCCTCTACCGCGAGCACACCGGGGAGGAGTTCCCACAGGATCCGCGCGTCCAGCTCGACGGCGCGATCCGCGCGGTCTTCGAGTCCTGGGAGGGCGAGCGGGCGGTTCACTACCGCCGCATCCACGGGATGCCCGACGACATCGGCACGGCGGTCAACGTCCAGCAGATGGTCTTCGGCAACAAGGGCGAGACGTCGGGCTCGGGTGTGGCCTTCAGCCGCGACGAGATGACGGGCGCGCCCGAGCCGTCCGGCGACTTCCTGCTGAACGCGCAGGGCGAGGACGTGGTCAGCGGCATGCGCAACACGCAGGACCTCGCCGACCTCGTGCGGATCATGCCTGCCGTCCACGACGAGCTGATCGGCGCGCTGCGCACGCTCGAGCGCCACTACGGCGACATGCAGGACGTTGAGTTCACGATCGAGGAGGGGCGGCTCTTCCTGCTCCAGACGCGCACCGCCAAGCGTCACGCGCAGGCCGCCGTGCGGTTCGCCGTCGATGCCGTCGCCGAGGGCCTGCTCGACCGCGAGCGCGCGCTGTTGACCGTCGACCCCTCGACGCTGGACGCGCTGCTGCACCAGACGATCGACCCGGCGTTCGGCGGAGCTCCGATCGCGACGGGGGTTGCCGCGTCGCCGGGCGCGGCGAAGGGTGCCGTGGTCTTCACCGCGCACGCCGCGGTCGAGGCCGCTGCCCGCGGTGAGGCCGTCGTGCTCATGAGGCCGTTCACCGAGGCCGACGACGTCGCCGGCTTCCACGCGGCGAGGGGCATCGTCACCAGCGAGGGCGGCAAGGCGTCGCACGCGGCTCTCGTCGCGCGCGGCATGGGACGCCCCTGCGTCGCCGGCGTGGCGTCGCTCGACATCGACGTCGAGGCGGGCGAGGTGCGGCTCAAGGCCACCGGCGAGGTGATCGCCCGTGCCGGCGACCTGATCGCGCTGGACGGCTCGAGCGGGGCGATCATGACCGCCGACGTTCCGCTCGTCGACCCGCCGCAGAACGCTTGCTTCGACACCGTCCTCGGCTGGGCCGACGAGCTGCGCAGGCTCGGCGTGAGGGCCAACGCCGACACGGCCGCCGACGCCGCGCGGGCCCGCTCGTTCGGTGCCGAGGGCGTGGGCCTGTGCCGGACCGAGCACATGTTCCTCGAAGCCGATCGTCAGCCGGGCATGCGTGCGCTGATCCTCGCCGAGAGCGACGAGCAGCGCGCCGCCGCGGTCGCACGGCTGCTGCCGGTGCAGCAGGCCGACTTCGAGGCGCTGTTCGACGCGATGGCCGGCCTGCCGGTCACGGTCCGCCTGCTCGACCCGCCGCTGCACGAGTTCCTGCCGGGCCTGACCGAGCTCGAGATGCAGGTCGAGCGCGAGCGTGCCGCCGGCGACGCGGGCCTCGCCGACACCGAGCGACTGCTCGAGCGGGTGAAGGCGCTGCACGAGTCGAATCCGATGCTCGGCACCCGGGGGTCGCGGCTGGGCATCCTCCACCCGGGGATCTACGAGATGCAGGCGCGCGCGATCTTCCGCGCCGCCCGCACGCTGCGCGAGCGCGGCGCCGAGCCTCCGCAGGTCGAGGTGATGCTGCCGCTGATCGCCTACGAGCGAGAGATCGAGCTGATGCGGGCACTCGTCGAGCGAGTGGCCGACGAGGAGGCCTTCGACCGGAGCGAGCTGTCGATCGGGACGATGATCGAGCTGCCGCGGGCCTGCGTGATCGCCGAGCAGATCGCCGGACACGCCGACTTCTTCTCGTTCGGCACCAACGACCTGACGCAGACGACGATCGGCTTCAGTCGCGACGACGCCGAGAAGGCCCTGCTCGGCGCGTACCTGGACGCCGAGGTGTTCGACCGGTCGCCGTTCGAGACCCTCGACACGCCGGGGGTCGGGCGTCTCGTCGAGCTGGGCTGCGAGGGTGGGCGCCGCGCCCGCCCGGGCCTGAAGCTCGGGATCTGTGGCGAGCACGGCGGCGACCCGGACTCGATCGCCTTCTTCCACGCGGCCGGGCTCGACTACGTGAGCTGCTCGCCGTTCCGTGTGCCGGTCGCCCGCGTGGCGGCCGCTCAGGCGGTGGCGCGCGAGCTGGTCGCCGCCGAGCCGAGCGCGGCCTCCAGCGCGGCCGGCTCGGCGCCGATCGCGGCGGTGAGCGCGGCACCGTCGAGCGCGCCCTCGGCATAGGCGGTCAGCATGCTGGCGGCGGCGGCGGGCGGCACTCGCAGCTCGCCGCTCCCGATGCGCGCGCAGCGGTCGTCGAGGTCGTCGAGGCCGAGCCGCTCGAAGCACCGCAGGTGCGTGCCGTCGCGGCTCTCGCGCTCGAGCCGCTCGATCCGCTCCGGGTGGTCGCCGAGCGCACCGAGGACCTTGAGGCGGATGCACGCGGCGAGCGCGCTGATCGCGAAGCGGTTCGCCGCGCGGGCGATCAGCTCCAGCGTCGGCTCGCGCGAGGGCTGCTCGTCGAGGAATCGCTCGAGGGCGGCATCCGGCGCGAGGAAATGCGCCGCGAAGTGGTTCGCGCACGACTCGATCGGGTCCGACAGGTCGACGAGCTGGTACGCGCCGTCGAGCTGCAGGGGGCGATCGTGCAGTCGATCGTGGCCGAGCTCATGGGCGATCGTGAAGCGGCGGCGGACGGCCGCGTCGACGCTCGAGACGACGATCAGCGAGCCTCCGGCGCGGCGCAGGTGGGCGCCGGCGAGCGGCTCGATGGGTGCGAACAGCACCGGCAGGCCGAGACGGTCCTCGACCACCGTCAGGACGTCGCCGGCCGGCGTTTCGGCTGCGAGCCCGGCGTGGGCGCGCGCTTCGCCGGCCGCCGCGATCGCTCTGCGGATGTGCGATTGGGCGCCCACTGCGGGCGACGCTACCGGTCGGCGCAGCGGGCCTGCGGACACCGTGTCACGTGGGGGTCGTGGGAGCCGCATCGGTCCTGCCTCAGGGGCGTCTCGCCTGGTCGGCACACCCCGCGAGTGCCGCGTCCGTACGTGAAACCTCGCGATCGACCGGGTGTGACCGGGCTTGACCGGGCACGACCATGTGTCAGGATGGCCATCCCCGGTCAAATCCGACCTATGGAGTTGGAGCAGAGCGGTCTAACGCTCAGCGCCTCGGAGTTCGCCGCAGCGACCGGCGTCGGTCGAGAGCGCCTGCGTACATGGGAGCGTCGGCACGGCTTCCCCGAGCCCGTGCGTCACGGGGCCGGCGCACGGCGCTACCGAGCCGCGGACGTCCGACGGGTCCTGGCGGTCCGCCGCGCCGTCGAGCTCGGCGTACCGCTGCGAGCCGCGATCGACGACGCCAGGGTGCTTGCCGACGAGAGCGATCCGGGCGTCGTCGCCGCACTCGCCGGTGAGACGCTCGAGCACGCGCCGTTCGGCGCCGTCGCCATCGCGGGACCGCGCCCGCTGACGATCGCCTGGGTCAACGGCGACGTCCGGGCGCGACCCGACGGCCCGTCACCCGGAGACGACCTGCTGGCGCTCGCGCCCGGCCTCGCCGGCAGCGAGTGCCAGGCCCGGCTCGAGCGGCTCTTCGCGGGCGAGGAGGGCGCTCTCTGGCTGGAGCACCCGCCCTTGGGGGGCGGCTTCGACGACCTCGTCGGATCGGTCGGGACCGTCGGCTCGATCGGCTGGCGGCTGCCGCGTCGCGGCGACCTTCCTCCGCTGGTGCTGCTCGTCGAGTCCCCGAACGGGCCGGCGCCCGGCGTGCGCGAGCCCGCCGGGCGGTTGCGCGGCGCGCTGGACCGGGCGGGATCGTGGGCGGCGGCGATCGAGGACGTCTCGATGGCGCTGCGCGACGAGATCGGTCCGGCGGCGATGGCGGAGGCGCTCGAGCGGCTCGTCGTGCGCGTCGGCGCCCTCGATGCCGCGCTGGCGTCGCGATCCGACGACACGCTGCTGGTGGGCCGCTCGGTTCGCGGCATGCTGGAGCCGTCGATGGTCGCCGTCGAGGGCTTCGCGGTGCTCGCCGCGGCACTGCGCGACCGGGCGATCGACTGGCTCGGCCCTGCCGGCCTGCGCGCATTCGGCGTCCCCGCAGGCAACTCGGCCGTGGTCGTGCCGGTCGCCGCGGCGGGCGAGCGCGTCGGCGCGCTGCTGCTGCTGTTCCGCGACGAGCTGCCACTCGGCGACGTCGAGCGCGGCCTGCTCGGCGCGGTGGCGACGACGCTCGGCTACGCGGTGCTCCGCGAGCGCTCGCCCGTGCGCAGCGGCGCGGCGGCTTCAGGCTGAGTCCGCCGGGACGTCCGGTCGGGCCACGTCCGCCGCGGTGACCTGGCGGAGCCGGTCGATCGAGCGTCGAAGCAGTCGCGAGACGTGCATCTGCGAGATCCCGACGCGTTGCGCGATCTCTCGCTGCGTGAGGCCCTCGGCGAACCGCAGCACGACGATGCGACGCTCGCGCTCGGGCAGCGAGCGCAGGCCGCGCTCGAGCAGCGCGCGGTCCTCGGCGCGGGCGAAGCCGCCGTCGAGCTCGCCGAGCGACCGTGGCCCACGGTCGGCGTCGTGCTCGTCGAGAGGCTCGTCGAGCGATGCCGCTACGAAGCTGCGCCCCGCCTCGATCGCGTCGAGGACGTGCTCCTCCTCCTCGCCGAGATGCTCGGCCAGCTCGGCGACGGTCGGCGCCCGTCCCAGCGTGGTCGTCAGCTGCGCGGTGAGCCTCGAGACCTTGGCGCCGAGCTCCTGCAGGTCGCGCGGGACGCGCACGGCCCATGTGCGGTCGCGGAAGTGACGCTTGATCTCGCCGGAGATGTTCGGCGCGGCGAACGTCGAGAGCCGCAGTCCCCGGGAGATGTCGAACCGGTCGATGGCGTTGATGAGGCCGATGACGCCGACCTGGACGAGATCCTCGACGAGCTCTCCTCGGCCCGCGTACCCGCGCGCGACGTGGCGCACGAACGGCAGCATCCGCTCCACCAGCAGCTCCCGCGCCTCGCGGTCTGAGCACTCGTGCCAGCGGCGCAGGAGGCCGAGCTCCTCGGCGGCCGTCAGATTGCCCCTGCGACATGTCGCTTGGAGGGCCGGCATCCCGGACGTTGATAGCAGGTGGCCCGACCGGAAGCCACGCCCGGGCACGCCCCGGCGCCAAGATCGGAGATCGTTTGGTGGGCAATCCCGGTCAGCATCACGGCACGCGCCGCGTTTTGGCGGCCGACGGCCGGGGAACACCGCGATACGGTGATGCTGTCCCACGGCTCATGCTCATCGCTCTCTCCCCACCCGCTCGCGGCGCGCCGTGTCGCCGGGTGACCCGATGCTCGCCCGCGACTCGCGGGTCGAGAAGGGCGACGACGAGCAGCCGCACTCCCGCCACGATCGCCAGCCTCCCGTGCAGAGAACCGCCGATGTCGAGCTGACGATCCCCGCCCGGCCGGAGAACGTCGCCGTCGTGCGCCACGTCCTCGGCGGCGTCGGCGAGGCGCTCGGCCTGGACGCCCCGACGCTCGGCAGCCTGAGGCTGGCGGTCAGCGAGGCCTGCACGAACGTGGTCGTCCACGCCTATCCCGACGATGAGGTGGGACTGCTCGAGGTCGAGGCGGTCGTCGACCCGCCGCTGCTCCACGTGACGGTGCGCGATCGCGGCCGGGGCTTCGCTCCGCGTCCGGACTCCCCGGGCCTCGGGATGGGGCTGTCGATGATCGCCGCCGTGGCGCGCACGCTGGAGGTCGGCTCCGAACCGGACGGAAGTCACGAGGTGCGCATGACGTTCGTCGTCGCGGATGCCGCCGCCCCCGATGCAGGCGGCGGCTCGTGAGCGGCGATGGCGGCTCCGGCGGCATCGGGCTCGACGGCACTCACGTAGCCGTCGCGGCCGGTCCGCTCGCCGGGCCCGTCATCTCGCGCGTAATCGCGATAGCCGCGGCGCGCGCGCACCTGCCCGTGGATCGGCTGAGCGACGCGCTGGCGATCGCCGACGCCGTGGTCGAGCACGCCACGCCGCTGGTGGCGAAGGAGCGTCTCGAGCTTGCGACCACGGGCGCAGGCGGCTGGCTGGAGCTGCGAGTCGGGCCGCTTCGGCACGGCAGCGCCGGCAGGCTGCTGGAGCGGTCGGAGCCCTCCGATGCCGGCGGCGTGATCGTACGTCTGGCCACGCGCACACGGGTCATCTCGATCGAAGCCGGTGACGTGCTCGTGATCGACGTGGCCGCGGCTCCGTGAGAGCGCCGGGGCGGATACCGTGGCGCGGATGAGCGCCACCCAGTTCGCCGTCCATCGTGATCGAGACGACGCGGCCGCCATCGACGTCGTCGCGGTGCGCGGCGAGATCGACATCTTCACCGCGCCGGACGTCAAGCGCGCGGCGAGCGAGGCGATCGAGGCGGGGGCGACGCGGCTCGTCATCGACCTGACCGAGTCGACCTTCGTCGACTCGACGGCGCTCGGCATGATCATCGGGCTGGCCAAGCGCGTGCGGCCGGCGGGCGGCGACGTCGTCCTCGTCAACGTCGACGCGGACATCGCCCGTACGCTCGCGATCACCGGGCTCGACGAGATCTTCCACGTGGTCGACCGGCGCTCGGCGGCCGCGGCCGCATTCGAGGCCGGGCCGCGATCGCGCGAGGGCTGAGGGCCGTCAAAGCCCCTGTCACCACTGGTACGGCAGGAACTTCCCGTCGAAGACGACGACGACGCGGTCTCCCTCCGGGTCGGGGACCCGCTGGACGTCGAGCCGGAAGTTGATCGCGCTCATGATCCCGTCGCCGAACTGCTCGTGGATCAGCTCCTTGATCGTCGGACCGTAGACCTGCAGCGCTTCGTAGAAGCGATATATCGTCGGATCGACCGGCACAGCGCTCTCGAGCGCGCCGCGCATCGGCTGGAGTCGCAGCGCCTGCTCCGCGGCGTCGTCGAGGTCGAGCAGGGTCGCCGCGGCGCGGGCCTGCTCGGCGTTCATCGGGTGCTGTCCGAGCAGCGCGGCGACCGTCCACGCGACCGGCGCGCCGACCGTCTCGGCGATCTGCGCCCAGCTCACGCCGAGGCGCGCCTTGGCCGCCCGCACCTGCTCTGCGGCCTGCTGCTTGGTGGTCATCCGATCCTCCTGTCGATGCATGCGCGGCTCACGCTCGCCTTCACACGCCGCCGCATCGGGTATACGGTAGGCACCCGCGAGAGGAGCGATGCGATGGTGGTCAGCGACGTCCGTGGCAACGACTACGACATGGAGCAAGCAGATGCTGCCTGAGCCTGCGTCCCCGGCCCGCGGCGAGTCCGTGTCCGGCCTGCCGGGTCGTCCCGCGCGCCCGCTGCTGCTCCTGGTGCGTCTCGTCATGCCCGTCGTGATCGCGATCGCCGGAGCCGCCGTGATCATCGCCGGAACCGACGCGGCGACGAGGGCCGTGGGCGTCCTGCTCGTCGGGGTTGCCGTCGGCATGGTCGTCGTCTCCCTGCTGGCGCGACTCTCGGGCGGCGACGGCTCGCGCGAGTAGCGCAGCGCGCGGAGCCGGCCGGCGACGCCTCAGACGCGCAGCACGCGCAGCGCGTTGAGGATCACGGCGACGTCGATCACTTCCTGCAGCAGGGCGCCGGCGACCGGGGGCAGGTAGCCGAGGGCGGCGAAGATCATCGCCACGACGCTGAGGCCGATGCCCCACAGCACGCTCTCCCGGGCGATCCGCAGCGTTCGGCGCCCGACGCGGATCGCCGTCGCGACGCGATCGACGTGGTCGACGGTGATCACGCAGTCGGCGGTTTCGGCGGAGATCGTCGACCCGGCGGCGCCCATCGCGATGCCGACATCGGCCATGGCGAGCGCCGGCGCGTCGTTGACGCCGTCGCCGACCATCACCACGGGCCGCAGGTCGGGCTGCGCGCGCATCGCCCGCACGACCTCCAGCTTGCCCTGCGGCGAGCGCTCCGCGTACACCTGGTCGAGCCCGACGCGCTGCGCGATCTCCTCGGCGACGGGGGCGCGGTCGCCGGTCACCATCGCGACGTGGACGACGCCGGCCTCGCGCAGCGCCGCGACCATCCGGGGAGCGTCCTCGCGCAGGTGGTCGGCCATCACGATCGCGCCCGCGAGGTGCCCGTCGACGCCGACCATCACGCGCGCCAGGCCCTCGGCGTTCTCGAGCCCGTCCAGCCGACGCGCCTCGTCGTGCGCGTCGTAGCCGCGCGACTCGAGCCACGCCGAGCTGCCGATCGTCACCCGCCGGCCGTCGACGATGCCCTCGATGCCCTCGCCGGGCTCCTCGACCACCTCTCGCGGCGGCTCGATCGCCAGCCGGCGCTCGCGTGCCTCGCGCACGAGCGCCGCCGCGAGCACGTGGGCCGAGAGCTGGTCGACCGAGGCCGCCAGGCGCAGCAGCTCGTCCGGCGCGAGCGAGTCGGAGGCGATGATCTCCTGCACGCGCGGCTGACCCAGCGTCAGCGTGCCGGTCTTGTCGAGCAGCACGGTCCGCGCCTCGCCGAGCCGCTCGATCGCCGTGCCGCCCTTGATGATCACCCCGGCGCGGGCGGCCCGCGAGAGGCCCCCGATCAGCGCGATCGGCGCCGCGAGGATCAGCGGGCAGGGTGTCGCGACGACGAGCACGGCCACCGCGCGCACCGCGTCGCCGCTGGCGATCCAGGCGCCGGCGGCGAGTGCCACGGTGACCGCGAGGAAGTAGACGGCGTAGCGGTCGGCGAGCCGCACGAACGGCGCGCGCTCCTCCTCGGCCTGCGCGACCAGGCGGACGAGGGCTGCGTACGAGGACTCGGCGGCGCTCCTCGTCGCGACGATCTCGAAGGCCTCACCGGCGTTCGTCGTGCCGCTGCGCACCGGCTCGGCGCGACCCACCGTCACGGGGAGCGACTCGCCGGTCATCGCGGACTCGTCGACGACCGCCTCGCCCTCGCGGATCGTGCCGTCGACGGCGACCATGTCGCCGGCGCGGACCAGGACGATGTCGCCCGGGACGATCGAGTCGGCCGGGACCTCCTGCCAGCCGTCGTCGGTGCGTCGCTGGGCGGTGCGCGGCGCGCGCTCGAGCAGCGTGGTCAGATCGCGCCGTGCGCGCCGCGCCGCGGCGGACTCGAGCGCGTTGCCGCCCGACAGCATCAGCGCGACGATCGCGCCGGCGAGGACCTCTCCGATGGCGAGCGCGCTCGCCATCGCGAGCAGGGCGATGACGTCGACGCCGACGTCGCCGTGCAGCAGCGCCCGCGCGACCTCGACGGTCAGCGGGACGAGCATGATCGCGACGGTCGCGCCCCAGGCGATGCGCGCGGCGTCCGGGGCGCCGGCGAACGCGAGGATCGCACCGGTGACGATCCCGACGAGGCACGTCAGCGCCAGCAGGCGCGGCGCGTGGTCGGCGAGGCGCTCGCTCACCTGGTCACCGGCTCCTCGCCGGGGCGGTCGGCTGTGCCATCGCGGCGGACGGTAGCGAGCCCGTCGCCGGTACGGCGTGCGGGGTTCGGCCTACGGGCAGACCGGCTCGAGGGATGCCGCAACGGCCCGGTACGTCGGCATCCAGCGCAGGATCTCCGCCGGTCGGGTGGCGCCGTAGACCGCGATGCTCGTGGCACAGCGGTTGAGGTACCAGCTCGCGCGGGCCTGCCCGGCGATGCCGTAGGCCCAGCGGTACGCCTCCGCGCCGCCGAGCTCGATCGGCCCGAACGCCAGCTCGCTGTACGTCGGGTCCGCGGCCTGCCGGCCGCGTGCGGCCTCGGCGATGCCGCCCGGCGAGGCGGTCGAACCCGCGCGGTACGCGATAACCAGCTCCGCGCGGCTCGGCTCCGGGGCCCGCCAGCGACTCTCGTTGAAGTCGCCGCGGTCGACGTCGTCGGCGACCGGTCGCCAGCCCGCGGGCACCTGCGCGGTGTAGGCGGGGGTCGCGTAGCTCGTGAGCGTCACCGGCGCGGGGACGCGCGGGATCGCGCGACGCACCGGCCGCCGAGGGGAGGCGTCGTCGCGCAGGACGCGGTCGAGCGCGGCGCCGGCACTCGCCGCGACGGCCAGCGCGAGCAGGCTCGCGAGCACGATCAGCGGGGCACGTCGCGAGCTCCCGCGGGCGGGCCACGGCCGTGCCGTTCGCGCCGCGTCGGAGCGCGGACGCCGACGCGCGCCCGGCGACGAGTCGACGGGAGGCTGGACGGCCGGCGTCATCCGGCGCATGGACTCGGTCGTCGCCGGTGCCACGGGCGTACGGGTGAGCGAGCCGGCGGTCTCGGCCTCGGCCGCGGTCGCGTGGCCGTCGAGCGCCGCCTGTGCGGCGGCGCCGAGCTCACCGGCCGAGGCGAAGCGCTCGCCGGGCTCCTTGGCCAGCGCGCGCGCCACGACGTCGTCGAACGCCGGGTCGACGTCGGCGAGTGCCGACGGGCTGGGCGCCGGGTCGTGCAGGTGCGCGGCGATCGTCGCGGCGTCGCTCTCCCGAGGGAAGGGCACCTCGCCGGTCAGCATCCGGTGCAGCACGCAGCCGAGCGCGTAGACGTCGGCGCGTCCGTCGAGCGGCTCGCCGCGCAGCGCCTCGGGCGGGACGAACGCCGCCGTCCCGAGCCACTGGCCGCTGCGCGTGGCGCCGGTCGTCTCGAGGTGCTTCACCAGGCCGAAGTCGGTCAGCAGCGCCCGCTCGCCGGCGCCCTCGCCGCTGAGCAGGACGTTCGACGGCGTGACGTCGCGGTGCACGATGCCGGCGGCGTGGGCGGCGTCGAGCGCCGAGGCGACCTGGGCCGTGATCCGCACCGCGCGGCGCTCCGGCAGTCGCTGCTCCTCGCGCAGGACCGAGCGGAGGTCGGTCCCCTCGACGTAGCGCATGACCAGGTAGAGCACGCCGTCCTGCTCGCCGGCGTCGTGCACGTCGACGATGCCGGGGTGGTGCAGGGAGGCCGCGAGGCGGGCTTCGCGCGAGAACCGCTCGCGGAACTCGGAATCGTGGGCGAGCGCCGGCGAGATCACCTTGACGGCGACGCGCCGCCCGAGTGCGAGCTGCGTGGCCTCGTAGACCACCCCCATCCCACCGCGACCCGCGAGGCGCTCGAGCCGGCAGCCGCCGAGAACGTCGCCGACTCCGGGGATGTGCGTGACGGACATGGCGGGGTTGGGCGGCGTGAGGGACATGCCGGGGCGTGTGGCACCGTTCGCCGCGGGCAGCATGCGGCGCGCTCGAGAGAAGATAGGCGCGAAGCGGCGTCGCGGGCGCACTCTCGGCCGCTGGAGTCGCGGCGCCGCACGCGTCGTCCGCGCGGGCGCATCGATCGGTGTCTCGCCGCGAACGCTGACAGCTGTGGCGTCTGGGGGCGCGCGGCTCGTGTGGCGAACGCGTCGGTGATCGTGCGGCTCGTGTGGCGCGGCGATCGTGTGGCTCGTGTGGCGAATGCGTCGGTGATCGCGCGGCTCATGTGGCGAACGCGTCGGTGATCGCGTGGCTCGTGTGGCGAACGCGTCGATGATTGCGTGGCTCGTGTGGCGAACGCGTCGGTGATCGTGCGGCTCGTGTGGCGAACGTCGATCTGGGTGAGTCTCCCGCGCACCGCTCTGCGAAGACCACGCTTCGGTGTGGTCTGCGCAGAGCGGTACGAGAAACGAGTCGCGAGCTTCACGAAAGCCACAGTGGCTGGGTTCTCACGGGCGCCTCGGGCGGATGCAGACCCACCCGGGCTCGGGCAGGCCGAGCCACAGCGGCTGGGTTACTCACGGGCGGCTCGGGCAGTCCCTGCGTAAGCGCCATACGGTGCTCTTGCGCCGGGCCGCCGTTCTGCGCGCCCCGTGGGCGGGCGCCTCACCGGGTGGGTCGTGGGCGCCTCGCTGCGCGCCCCGTGACAGCGGCGGCCGTTGTCGTTTGCTCGCCGTTGGGCGCGTCTCCGCGCGTCTTCGCGCGTCTTCGCGCGGGTGCCGCGGGTGCCGCGCGCACCCGCGACACCGTCAGATTGTCGGCGCGGTCGGCGCCTCGGGGCCGCCTGCCGGAGCCAGGGGTGCCGACGGTCCCGCGCCTTCGCCGCGCGCCTGCCAGATCGCCCAGGTCAAGGCGCCGAGGCCGAACATCACGGCAACGAGGAAGACGAGTACGCCGAGCACCGGCACGAGCGCGACGAGGCGCAGCACGCCCCAGCCTGCGAGGAACGCGACGGCGCGGCCGCGCGGCGGGCCGACGAGCGCTCGACCGAGCACCCAGGCGCACGTGACGTAGCCCAGAGCGCCGAGCGGCAGCAGCGCGAGCAGCAAGCCGATGCCGAGAGGGATGCCGACGAGCGTCACGAGCGCGATGAACGCGAGCACGGGCAGGCCGATGAAGACGACGAACCCGATGCCGATCGCCGGCCCCCAGCCGCCGTCGCGCATCCGTGTGAACGTGGCATCCGCTGCGCGGGGAGCGAGCCATAGCGCCAGCAGGCCGAAGACGAGCGTGGAGACGCCGACGGCGAGCCACCAGGCGAGCCACGAGACGAACGGAGCCGCGCCGCCGAAGTCGAGCTCGAGCCGTTCGATCGTCCCGCCGACGTTTGCGCCGGGGGCGACCACCGGCCTCGACTCGACGTAGCGGATGCCGTCGCCGACGACCCCTGTTCCGCCCACACGCGCGCGTCCGCCGATCGTGACGACGCGCCCCCGGACCGTGCCGTCGATTCGCACGTCGCCGTCGACGGAGAAGAGGTCGCCGGTCACCGTTGCGCCGCGGGCGACCGTCACCGGCCCGTCGACGATCGCGATCGTGTCCGCCCGTTCGCCGGAGCGCAGATGGACGGCGCCCTTGACGACGAGCACGTCGCCGGGCGATCCGATCGAGACGTCCACCTCGGTCGCGGCGTGTGCCGGCCCGGTCGCCAGGGCGAGCGTCGTCAGCGCCGCGAGCAACGCCGCCGTCGCACCGCGCGAGCGGAGCTTCCTCATGCGCGCGACGATAGAGCGGCGCGCCCGGCTTTGCCAGTCGCCCGCTTGCCCGTCGCGTCCGTCGCGCCCCCCGGCGTCCCCCGGCGTTATCCGTCCACCCGCGCCCAGAGCCGCCGCGCGCCGCCGAGCGCGCGCGCCGCATACGCTGTGGTGGCAATGGCCGCACCATCTCATGTCGCGCTCGGAGCCTGGTCGGGGGGGCGCTTCATGCGCTTCGGCGAGCCGGTCGACGAGCAGCGCCTCGCCGACCTGCTGCGACCCGGCGACGGAATCGACACGCTGCTGACCGCCGATGTCTATGGCCAGGGAGCCGCCGACGAGCTCGTCGGCAGGGCGCTTGACGGCCTGCCGCGCGACTCGTACGCGCTCGTCGGCGCGGTCGGGCACGACTTCTACGAGGGCGAGCGCCAGGGCGCGAAGGGCTATCCGCGCTTCACCGACGCCGCACTGCGCGGACCGGGCGACTACGCGGGCTACCTGCGGATGGCGACCGAGCGCAGCCTCGAGCGCTGCGGGGTCGATCGCTTCGACGTGCTGCTGCTGCACAACCCCGACCGCACCGGGTTCGAGAGCGAGGCGGTGTGGCAGGCGATGGCGGGGCTGCGCGATGCCGGCCTGACCGGGGCGATCGGCGTCGCGCCGGGTCCCGCGAACGGCTACGTGCTCGACCTGATCGGCTGCCTCGAGCGCTTCGGCGGGCTGATCGACTGGGCGATGGTGATCCTCAACCCGTTCGAGCCGTGGCCCGGCGAGCTCGTGCTGCCGGCGGCCGAGCGCCAAGGGGTCAAGCTGATCACTCGCGTCGTCGACTTCGGCGGGATATTCCACGACGACGTCCGGCCGGGCCACGAGCTCGCGCCCCACGACCACCGCGGCTTCCGTCCGGCGGGCTGGATCGAGCAGGGCGCCGGCAAGCTCGAGCAGGTGCGGCCGATCGCCGAGCGCCACGCGCTGACGACGCTGCAGCTCGCCTGCCAGTGGAACCTCGCGCACCCGGCCGTCGAGTGCGTCGTGCCGACGCTGATCCAGGAGATCGGCTCCCAGGCCAAGCCGATCGAGGTCAAGCGGGCCGAGCTCGCCGCGACGCCGCGCGATGTCGTGTTGAGCGCCGACGACGTCGCCGCGATCCGCCGCATCGGCGACAACGCGAACTGCATGGCGCTGAAGGGCGGCACTCCCGACCACGAAGGGGAGGCCCTGCCCGACCGCTGGGCGATCGACGACGCCCTGCTCGCGGTTGCCGATCGCTGGGCGATCGACCCTCGGACGGCGCTCACGCTGGCGCACACCTGAGGCCGCCGCCGAGCTCCCGCGCGAGGCGCCGACGATGCCCGATCTGCCGCCGCTGACAGAGGGCTCGCTGAGTCCCGACCCGCTCGCGATGCTGCTCGCCTGGCTGGCCGATGCCGAGGCGACCGGCATGCGCGATCCGTGGGCGATGACGATCGCGACCGCGGGCTCCGACGGGCGACCCAGCGCGCGGACCGTGCTGTTGCGCGGGGTCGACGCCGACGGCCTGCGCTTCTACACGAACCGCGGGAGCCTCAAGGGCCGTCAGCTCGCCGGGAACCCCCGCGCCCAGCTCCTCTTCCACTGGCGGGAGCTGGGGCGACAGGTTTGCGTGCACGGCTCGGTCGAGGAGACGAGCGACGCCGACTCCGACGCGTACTTCGCGTCGCGCGACCGCGGCTCGCAGCTCGGTGCGTGGGCCTCGCGCCAGGGCGTCGTCATCGCCGACCGCGAGGAGCTGCTGCGGCGCGTGAGCGAGGCGAGCGAGCGGTTCTCCGGCGGGGACGTGCCGCGCCCTCCCTACTGGGGCGGCTACGTGGTGCGCCCCGAGGCGATCGAGCTCTGGCAGCTCGGCGAGCATCGCCTCCACGACCGCTTCGTCTACGTGCGCGACGGCTCGGCGCCGGGGGGCTGGCGGACGGAGCGGCTCTCTCCCTAGGCCGCAGCGGTCGCAGGTTGGCGCGGCGCTCGCCATCGGGCCCGCTGACCGCCGGCCGCCTTCTGCTCTTGACCTGGTCGCCGCCGCTTTCGCCGGAGCCTCCCGGTCTGGCCTCAGGTCGGCGCGTTGCCCGCCGGCATCGACGCCGGCTCTCAGGGCTCCGCGCCGGAGCCTGCCCCCGGCGCCCGCACGTCGGCGCGTTGCCCGCCGGCATCGACGCCGGCTCTCAGGGCTCCCTAAGACAGCCGCCCGATCCTGGTGCCTTCCGATTCCCGACCCGGAGGTACGACAACCATGAAGCGCGCACTGCTGGCCGCCGTCCTGGCGGCGCTGGCGACCGGGGCGGTCCTGGCCACCGTCGGCTTCGGCGCCTCCTCCGACTCGAAGAGCAGCCGATCGAGCACCGGCTCCGGTCCGCCCCCGACGATGAAGGAGGCGTTCGCGGCCGGCGAGAAGAACCGGGCCGCGAGACAGGCGGAGCTGGCCGATGCGATCGGCGTGAGCACCGGGAAGCTGCAGGCGGCGCTCGACGAGCTGCGCCGCGAGCGGCTCGACGCCGACGTCGCGGCGAACCGCCTGACCGCGGCCCAGCGCGCCGCGATCCTGGCGTGCGAGGACGAGCCGCTCACATGCGATCGCTCGAACCTGCCCGCCGGGCATCCGCGCGGCCACCGCGGCGAGCGGCCGAGCAAGACCGGGATCGCGGCGCGGCTCGCGAAGAAGCTCGGCGTCAGCGAGCAGAAGGTGAAGAGCGCGCTCGCCGACGCGATGCCGTCGCGCGGCGACCGGGATGGCGGAGGCCGCGGTCCGGGTCACGGTCCGGGCATGGGCGGTCCGGGCATGGGCGGTCCGGGTATGGGCGGTCCGGGTATGGGCGGTCCGGGCATGGGCGGTCCGGGCATGGGGATGGGCGGCTGGCGGTGATGACGCCGCGTCGCGCGAGAATGACGGGAGCGTGAGCGACCTACCCCTCGTCCTGGTCGTCGACGACGACGCCGCGATACGCGAAGCCCTCGAGCGCGCGCTGCGCGTCGAGGGCTTCGCGGTCGAGACCGCACCAGGAGGGCGAGCGGCGCTGGAGGCCGTCGCCCGCCGGCCGCCGGCCGCCGTGGTGCTCGACGTCGCCATGCCGGACCTGAACGGCCGCGCCGTCTGCGCCCGGCTGCGTGCCGATGGCGTGCGCACGCCGATCCTGATCCTCTCGGCACGTGACGAGGTCGAGGACCGCGTCGCCGGTCTGCAGGCCGGCGCGGACGACTACCTCGTCAAGCCGTTCGCGGTCCAGGAGCTCGTGGCGCGGCTGCGAGCGCTGCTGCGCCGGGCGGGCGACGCCCCGCCGGCCGGCGCGGCCGGCGGCGACGCACAGCCGTCGCTGGCGATCGGCGACCTCGTCGTCGATCCGGCGGGGCGAACCGTCGAGCGCGCCGGGCGACCCGTCGAGCTGACCCGTCGCGAGTTCGAGCTGCTGGAGGCGCTGGCCCGCAACGCGGGGATCGTCCTCTCCCGCGAGCGCCTGCTGGAGCTGGTCTGGGGCTACGACTGGCCGGCCGACGGCAACGTCGTCGACGTCTTCGTCAGCTACCTGCGACGCAAGCTGGAGGCGCACGGCGAGCCGCGGATCCTGCAGACCGTGCGCGGGGTCGGATTCGTCCTGCGTCCCGTAAACGGGGGCGCTCCGTGAGAGGGCCGCGCTCGCTGACGGGACGGGTGACGCTCGCCGCGGTCGGCGCCGTCGGCGGCGCGCTCGCCGTCGCCGGGATCGCGGTCGTGCTGGTAGCCGGCCAGGCCGACCGCTCGGCGCTCGACCGCGACCTGCAGCAGCTCGTCGTCAGGCTGGGCCGGCCGGCGGCACGGCTGACGGACGAGCTGCCAGCCGGCCGGATGCCGCCGGCGTTCGGCGAGCGGGACCGAACGCGCCCTGGGCCGCTCGATCCCGGAGCCGACCGCTTCGCCCGGGTGATCCTGCCCGCCGGGACGTTCACCGCCGGCGGCGCGGCCGTGCCCAACGGCTTTCCCGTGCCTGTGGCCGACGGGCAGGCGCGGACCGTTCGCGCCGGCGGCGAGCGCTGGCGGACGATCGTGCGCGCACTGGGCGGCGGTGAGCGGCTGCAGGTCGCGGCGCGGCTCGAGCCGCTCGAGAGCCGCCAGGCACGCCTGCGGCTCGTCGTTCTGGCGGCGCTCGCGGGCGCCCTCGTGGCGACCGCGCTGGCCACCCGCTCGCTGGCCCGGCTCGCGCTGCGCCCGCTGGCCCGGCTGCGCGGGGCCGCGGGGGCGGTCGCGGAGACGGCTGACCTCGCCGTGCGGGTGCCCGAGGGCGAGGGACCGGAGGAGGTCGACGCACTGGCCGGGGACCTGAACGCGATGCTCGGCCGGCTGCAGGAGGCGGCGCAGGGGCGCGAGACCGCGCTGCGCAGCGCGCGGCGCTTCGCGGCCGACGCCGGGCATGAGCTGCGCACGCCGCTGACGAGCCTGCGCGCGAACCTGACGACAGGCTCGATCGACGCCGCGACGCGCGACGCCACCCGACTCACCGCGCTCGTCGAGCAGCTCCAGGCGCTCGCGCGGGGCGAGGCCGGGCCGCCGCCGAGCAGCGAGGACGTCGACCTCGGCGAGCTTGCGGACGCGGCGCTCGCGGCCCTGCGCGCCCGGCACCCCGGGATCGACGCACGGCTCGAGGCTCCGCAGCGCGGCCCGTTCGTTCCCGGCGAGGCCGAGAGCCTGCGGATCCTGATCGACAACCTGCTGGAGAACGCCGCACGCCACGGTCGGCCGGACGGCACGATCGTCGTGACGGCTCGGCCCGGGGATGGCGGCGGCACCGTGCTGCTGGTCGACGACGACGGGCCCGGCGTGCCGGTGGCCGAGCGGGGCCGCGTTCTCGAGCGCTTCGCGCGCGGCGACGGCGCTCACGGGGAGGGCACGGGGCTGGGCCTCGCGATCGCGAGGGTCCAGGCTGCCCGGCACCGGGGCGGGCTGACCCTCGGGGACTCGCCGCTCGGCGGCCTGCGGGTCCGGGTGACGCTGGCCGGCACGCCGGCGGCCGGAACGGCCACGGCACCCGCGACGCGACCGCCGGCGCAGACGCTCACGGGCTGAGGTCCGATCTAGCGCGCGAGCAACGCGGCCTGGCGCTCGGGAGTGATCTCGACGACGTTCCAGGCCAGGCCGAGGCGACGCATCACCCTGATGACGAGCGCCGAGACGTCGATCTCCCAGGCCTTGAGGCCGTGGCGCGCGGAGCGTGGGAACGCGTGGTGGTTGTGGTGCCAGGACTCACCGAGTGAGGGCAGCGCCAGCCACAGGACGTTGGTCGAATGGTCCTCGATGTCGAACCGGCGTCGCCCGAAGACATGGCAGATCGAGTTGATCGACCAGGTGACGTGGTGCAGGAGGAAGATCCGCACCAGCCCGCCCCAGATGAGCGCGATCAGCGCGCCGCGCAGCGTCCCGTGCAGCAGCAGGCCGAGCGCGAACGGGATCGCCAGCCCCGCGAGCACCCAGAGCTCGAAGCGCCTGTCGATGAAGCGCATCCCCCGGTCCTCGATCATGTCGCGCGCGTAGCGCTCCTGCTCGGCGCGGCCGTGGTCGTAGATGAACCAGCCCACGTGGGCGTGGAGCAGCCCGCGCAGGCCCTTGCCGCGGCCGACGTGCGGGCTGTGGGGGTCGCCCTCCGCGTCGGTGTGCGCGTGGTGCTTGCGATGGTCGGCCACCCAGCTTGCGACCGGTCCCTGGACGGCCATCGAGCCGAGGATCGCCAGCGCGTACTCGACCGGCCTGTGCGTCTGGAACGAGCGGTGCGTCAGCAGCCGGTGGAAGCCGACCGTGATGCCCAGCCCGGTCAGCAGGTAGAGGCCGGCCAGCAGGCCCACGTCGATCCAGCCGACCGCGCGATTCCAGAGCAGGACGATCGCGGCGATCAGGGCGACGAACGGCACGATGACGGCGGCGAGGTTTCCATAGCGCTGCGCGCGGCTCATGGAATGGCATCCTGATCTGCGCACCGGTATCAGTTCTTCTCATGGGCACAACGTTCGAAGGGTCGTTCTTATGAGGCGGATGACAATCGACCCGATCCGGGCAGCCGCCGCGCCGATCGCCGCGAAACCCTGGCGGGCGCTTCCGCCGGCGCTGGCGAGCGCGCTGCTCGACGAGCTTCCCGCGCTGGGCGACGAGACGATCGCCGCGATCCGTGCCGAGATCCCCGAGTACTCGCGGCCGCTAACCGGACGCTTCGGGCGCTCGGTCCGCCGGGGCGTCGAGGACGCGCTCGCCCGGTTCGTCGCCCTCGTGGCGGACTCGCCGGAAGCCGAGCGCGCCTGGCCGCCGATCTACCGGGAGCTCGGCGCGGGCGAGCACCGCGACGGGCGCTCGCTCGACTCGCTTCAGGCCGCCTACCGTCTCGGCGCGCGCGTCGCGTGGCGCCGGCTCGGGGCCGCGGCGACCGCGGCGGGCACGGACGCGGAGACTCTCAGGCTGCTCGCCGAGTCGATCTTCGCCTACATCGACGAGCTGGCCGCCGAGTCGGTGATCGGCTACGCGCAGGCGCAGTCGGCCGCGGCGGGCGAGCGCGAGCAGCGCCGCCGCGAGCTCGCGGCGCTGCTGCTCGTCGAGCCGTCCGCGGACCCCTCGACGCTCTCCGCCGCGGCCCGCGAGGCGGGCTGGACGGTGCCGCGCCGGCTGGCCGTCGTCGCGCTCGACGGCCACTACGACGCGACGGTTCTCGGTGCGCTCGGCGACGAGGCGCTGCCGGCCGGCGAAGCGGTGATCGTCGTGGACCCCGACGGACCCGGTCGGCGCGCGGCGCTGGCAGGCGCGCTCGCGGGGCGGCGGGTCGCCGTCGGGCCGGCCTTCCCCCCCGGAGGGGCCGCACGCTCGGCGCGCCTGGCGCGTATGGCCCTCGAGCTCGTTCGGGCCGGTCGGCTGGCCTCGCCCGCGTTCGCCGACGAGCACCTGGCGGCGCTCGTGCTGGCGGCGGGCGCCGAGCCGCTCGCCGAGCTGCGCGCGGCGCTGCTCGGACCGCTGCACGAGCTGCCGCAGGCCGGCCGGGAGCGCCTCGAGAAGACGCTGGCCGCATGGCTGCGGAACGCCGGCAGCGCGCCGTCGGCGGCGGCCGAGCTGCACGTCCACGCCCAGACGGTGCGCTACCGGCTCGCCCGCCTGCGCGAGCTGCTCGGCGATCTCGTCGACGACCCGGCACGCCGCCTCGATCTGGAGCTCGCGCTGCGCGCCCCGGCGCCGTGAGCGGTGCGCGCGCTCCGAGATGGCGGGGCGCGCCCTGGGCGCGGGGTGCGTGAAGGCTCCGGATCGCGTCGCTGCGCGGCGCGCGGCGACGCTCTCAGGTGGAAGGCTCTCGTCCCGCGCTGCGCGACCTCGCGGCGTGGGGCGGATCCACCGGCGCTCAGCCTGTCAGCGCTCGCTGCCGATGAGTCCCCAACCGCGTACCCGACCCTCCCTGGCCTCCATGCTCGACTCCGCCGCTCCCCCCGGCTCGGTGCCCCCACCGGGCTCGGCCGCCGACGCTCGCAACGACCTGCCGCACGGCATCGTGCGAACCGCCGGCGTGCGCCTGCAGCGCCTCATCGGCGAGATCGTCGTCGACCTCGGCTACGCCACGCGCGAGCGGGTCGAGTCGGCCGTCGAGTCGGCGCGCCGCCACGGGCGCCCGACCGGCGAGGTGCTCGTCGGCGAGGGCGTTCTCACGGCGGACCAGCTAGCGCGCGTGCTCGCTGAGCGCTTCGGCGTCGACTATGTGGACCTCAGCGAGTTCCGCGTCGACCAGGCCGCGATCCACCTGGTCCCGGCCGAGACCGCGCGCAGCTTCGAGTCGCTGCCGGTCGGCTTCCTGCCGGACGGCACGCTGCTGCTCGCGACCGCAGACCCGGCGAACGTCGTCGTGCGCGACGACATCGCGATGCTCACCCAGCGTCCCGTGCATCCCCTCGTCGCGTCCCGTGACGAGCTGGTCGCGCTGATCGCGAAGGTCGCGCGGCTCGACGAGGTGGCCGAGGCGCACGAGAGCGGGCCGGTCGAGACGGGGCCGGAGGAGATCCTGCTGGGGGACGGTCGCGAGGCGGACGACGCGCCGGTCGTCAAGCTCGTGCACTCGATCGTCGCCGAGGCGATCGAGGTCGGCGCCAGCGATGTCCACTTCACCCCCGAGGGGCGTGAGATGCGCGTCCACTACCGGATCGACGGCGTCCTCGCCCCCTCCTCGACGATCCCCGGCGGCCTAGTGCGCGGAGTCGTCTCGCGCCTCAAGATCATGGCCGCGCTCGACATCTCCGAGCGGCGCAGGCCCCAGGACGGCCGCCTGACGATGGAGCTCGGCACTCGCTCGGTCGACGTACGCGTCGTGACCCTCCCGCTCGTCGAGGGCGAGGCCGCGGTGCTGCGGATCCTCGACCACGGCGGCGGCGTGATCGATCTGGCGGGCCTCGGGCTGATCGAGCACGACGAGCGGCGGCTGCGCGCGGCGCTCGCCCAGCCATACGGCGCCGTGCTCGTGACCGGGCCGACGGGCTCCGGCAAGACGACGACGCTCTACGGCGCGCTGGGCACGCTCAACACGATCGAGCGCTCGATCCTCACGATCGAGGACCCGGTCGAGTACAGGATCGACGGGATCCGTCAGATGCAGGTCAACGAGCGCGCCGGCGTGACGTTCGCCGCCGGTCTGCGCTCGATGGTCCGCGCCGACCCGGACGTGATCATGGTGGGCGAGATCCGCGACCGTGAGACCGCCCAGATCGCGATCGAGGCGGCCCTGACCGGCCACCTGCTGCTCTCGACGCTGCACACGCGCGACGCGGCCACCGCGATCCCGCGCCTGATCGACATGGGGATCGAGCCGTTCCTCGTCGCGAGCGCCGTCGACTGCGTCGTCGCCCAGCGCCTCGCGCGAACCCTCTGCGCCAACTGCAAGGAGCAGGTCGAGCTGTCGCCGGAGCTCCTGCTCGAGGCCGGGTTCGACGCCGACGAGCCGCTCTTCTGCTTCGGCCCACGGGGCTGCGGGCGCTGTGGTGGCACGGGGTACCGCGGCCGGGTCGCGCTGTTCGAGGTGATGGCCGTCAGCGAGGAGATCCGCTCGCTGGTGATGCGCAGCGCCTCCGGGGACGCGATCGCCGAGGCCGCCGCGACGAACGGCATGCGCTGTCTGCGCGACGACGGCCTGGACAAGGTCCGCGCCGGCCTGACGTCGCTCGCCGAGGTCGCACGAGTGGCCGGCAGCCAGTAGGCGCCGGCACGCCGGCCGTACGCGCGGGCGGCCGCTCCTCCGTCCGCGGAGCGGCGGCGAGCGGGCCCGCGGCGGTGACGACTTCGCGGGATGCCAGTCCGGTGAGCTCCTCCGTCCGCGGAGCGGCGGCGAGCGGGCCCGCGACCGGGGCGGTGCGGAGTCGTCGAACCCGTGACGGCGCCGTGATCGCCCCGTAGGCTGCGGCGAGCGTGAGCCTGCTCGCCGCCTATCGCGCGACCGGGGCCGATCTGCCGTTCGGCGATCTCCTGCGGGCCCACCCGGGCGTTGCGATGGAGGGCTACTTCTGGCGTTTCACGGACGTCGTGGCGGGCCGCGTCGCGATCGCGCTGATCGGCGTCAACCGCGAGGCCCGCGGCGCCTCTTGGGCGACCGTCGCGGTGGCCGCGCATCCGGGCGGGTTCCTGCGCTCGCAGGCAATGCCGGAGGGCGAGGCGGACGCCGCGCGGCTCGGCGTGCGCGCCGGCGAGGCGTTCGACGCCGGGCCGGACCGGCTGCGCGTCGATCTCGGCGCCGACGCGCGGCTCGAGGTGCG